>NZ_PYTZ01000099.1:0-479 GCF_003028445.1 Kosakonia sp. H7A
CTGGTTCCGCGAAAGCCGCCAGAGCCGCGACAACCCCAAGGCCGACTGGTACGTGTGGGCCGATCCGCGCGAGGACGGCACCGCGCCGAACAACTGGATGTCGCTGTTCGGCGGCGTGGCCTGGCAATGGGAACCGCGGCGCGAGCAGTATTTCCTGCACAACTTCCTGGCGAGCCAGCCGGACCTGAACTTCCATCACCCGGAAGTGCAGCAGGCCACGCTGGACAACGTGCGCTTCTGGCTGGATCGCGGCGTGGACGGCTTCCGCCTGGATGCCATCAACTTCTGCTTCCACGACGCGCAGCTGCGCGACAACCCGCCCAAGCCGGCGGACAAGCGGGTGGGGCGCGGCTTCAGCCCGGACAACCCGTACGCCTATCAGTACCACTACTACAACAACACCCAGCCGGAGAACCTGGCGTTCCTGGAGCGCTTGCGCGCGCTGCTCGACCAGTACCCCGGCGCGGTGAGCCTGGGCG
>NZ_PYTZ01000100.1:0-479 GCF_003028445.1 Kosakonia sp. H7A
GAAGTCGGGCAGCTCCCCCAGTTCCTGCTGCAGGCCGAGCTGGTAATGGTGGCCGGGGATGGCCTCGTGCAGGTAGAGGTCTTCGGCGTCCCACGTCTTGCGCGAGGGCAGGTCGTAGGTATTCACGTAGAAGATGCCCGGGCGCGTGCCGCCGGGTCGCATGTAGGAACCACCGGCCGCCGACTGCGCGCGGTACGGCTCTACCGGGCGGATCTCGAACTTCGCCTTCGGCGTCAGCGAGAACAGTTGCGGCACGCGCGCATCCACCTTGGCCTCCAGGCCGCGGTAGTAGGCCAGCAGCGCGTCCTCGCTCTGGAAGGTGAAGCGCTTGTCGGTCTGCATGTACTTGAAGAACTTCTGCATCGACCCGCGGAACTTCACCTGCTTCATCACCGCCTGGATCTGCCCGTGGATGCGCGCCACTTCATCCAGTCCGATCTGGTGGATCTGCGCCGGCGTCAGGTCGGAAGTGGTGCTCT
>NZ_PYTZ01000101.1:0-476 GCF_003028445.1 Kosakonia sp. H7A
GCCGCGCCCTTGAAGCTGGGAGATATCCTGCAGATGCAGACCGGCCTGCCCAGCACCGCCCTGGATGCCAACCTGCAACTGTTCCAGTTGTTGCAGGCGGTGATCCAGTTGTCCAACAGCAACAGCGCGGTGGCGGCGAGCGTCATCAGCGCGGACGGCAAGAAGATGCCGGCCAGCGGCGACCACATCCACAGCGGGACCGCGGCCAGCAGCAACGCCACGACGATATCGCGCACTCGCACCCTCAGCGGCCGGGTGGCGTGCGGTGTCGTCAATGCCATGGCGATAGGCACCAGCAGCAGATAGCCCCCGGCGTGGGTGAGCAGCAGGCCCAGCAGCTCGTTGCGCGGATAGTGGACCCCAAACAGGGTGGACCACGCCTGTATCCAGCTCACGTCCAGGGCGGGCAATGCCACGCCCATCGCCAGCAGCATGCGGGTGCCCGCGGGAAAACGGGTGGGCGGCCATTGCAGTGC
>NZ_PYTZ01000102.1:0-473 GCF_003028445.1 Kosakonia sp. H7A
AGGCCAGCGGGTCGCCATCGAAGAACGGCTGCAACAGGGTCGCGGTGCTGGCGGCCAGGTCGCTGCCGGGGGCGAATTCCCGGGACGCCGGCAGCGCCGGCGGCGGCGTGGTCGCCGTGCACAAGGCCTTCGCCATCAAGAAGGGCGACTGGGACTGGTACGACCGCATGATCGGCCGTTCCTTCCGTACCCATCCCTACCTGCAGACCGCGATGGTGGACGTGGTCGATGCAACCCACCCGGCGACCGCGGGCCTGCCTGAGCGTTGGCTGTGGAGCGACGAGTGGTACGAGTATGACCCGCCCTACAGCGACGACCTGCACGTGGTGATGGAAGTGGACGAGCGCAGCTACGCCGGTACCGGCGTGGCCCGCGCATGGTGGAAATCGCTGCACCCGGCGCTATGGGCGCTGCTCCTGGTGGCGCTGGGGCTGGCGGTATGGCGATGGTGGTGACCATGGCCGATCGCGCAC
>NZ_PYTZ01000103.1:0-473 GCF_003028445.1 Kosakonia sp. H7A
CGCGCCCTGGCCGAGGACATCGGCAGCGGTGACGTGACCGCCGCCCTGCTGCCGGATACCCGCGATATCGCCTACCTGCTGTGCAAGCAGGACGCCGTGATCGCCGGCCGCCCGTGGTTCGACGCCTGCCACCGCGCGCTGGATCCGGACGTGCGGATCGATTGGCGCGTATCCGAAGGCGATCGCGTGGCAGCGGGCACCGTGCTGGCCACGCTGGCCGGCCGCAGCCGTAGCTTGGTGAGCGCCGAACGCACCTCGCTGAATTTCCTGCAGACGCTGTCCGGCACCGCGACCACCACCGCGCATCACGTGGCGGCCGTAGCCGGCACGGGCACGCGCATCCTCGACACGCGCAAGACCCTGCCCGGCCTGCGGCTGGCACAGAAGTACGCCGTGCGCTGCGGCGGAGGCGAGAACCATCGCATCGGCCTGTTCGATACGGTGATGCTCAAGGAGAACCACGTGCGCGCGGC
>NZ_PYTZ01000104.1:0-472 GCF_003028445.1 Kosakonia sp. H7A
CGACCAGCGGCTGCAGCCGATGGCCGTACCCAACGATCCGATGCTGTCCACGCAGTGGGGATTGGCACCGGGCAGCCCGGGTATCAACGTGCAGCCGGCCTGGGACCACAGCGACGGTGCCGGCGTCGTGGTTGCCATCATCGACAACGGGGTGTATCCGCACCCTGACCTGGCGGCCAATCGCCTTCCCGGCTACGACTTCTTCAGCGACGTGACTTCGGCGGCCGACGGCGACGGCCGCGACGCCGATCCCACCGACATGGGCGACTGGGCCGCAGCCGGCCAGTGCGGCGCCGGCGCGCGCGCGACGAGTTCCACCTGGCATGGCACGCATGTGGCCGGCGTCGTCGCGGCGGTGAGCAATAACGGGGTGGGGATCGCGGGCGTCGGGTTTCACGCCAAGTTCCTACCGCTGCGCGTGGGCGGCAAGTGCGGCGCGTATACCTCCGACATCCTGGATGCGATCGATTGG
>NZ_PYTZ01000105.1:0-469 GCF_003028445.1 Kosakonia sp. H7A
GCAAGCATTGAACCGGGATTCCGCGAATGGCGATGATTGGATGCCGGTCGGGCAGCCGGATTTGCGCAAATACGACCCGTGTCACGCTGCCCTTCGGACGGCAGGGACTTCCGGCAGGCGGAGCCGCTACGCCCCGATGCTACGTTGGGCTTCTTATCATCAGGAGACCCCGGCCCATGCCTGCCCGCCCCGCTTCCCGACCGCTCCGCCGCCTTCCGCGACTGGCCGCGTTGGCGTGCTGCCTCCTGCCGTGGGTCGCCCTCGCCGGGGACCGCATTACCGGCCCGGGCTTCGCGACGCGCTCGGAGGTGATCGCCCCGCATGCGATGGCCGCCACCTCACAGCCGCTGGCCACCCAGATCGCATTGGATGTCATGAAGCAGGGCGGCTCGGCGATGGACGCGGCGATCGCCGCCAATGCCGCGCTGGGACTGATGGAGCCGACCGGCAATGGCGTGGGCGGTGACCT
>NZ_PYTZ01000106.1:0-468 GCF_003028445.1 Kosakonia sp. H7A
GCCAGTTCGGCCATGTGCCGGCGACCGGAGGCGGCCGGCACCACCAGCACGCCGCCGGGACCTTCCAGCAGCACTTCTTCCAGCGTGCAGCGGCCGGCGATCAGGTCGGCCAGGGTGAACTTCGGCGACAGGCCGAGGATCACGTCCAGGTTGGCCAGGCCCAGGTCGGCGTCCAGCAGCAGGGTGCGCTTGCCCATGTCGGCCAGCGCCACGGCGAGGTTCGCCGAGAGGTTGGTCTTGCCGACGCCGCCCTTGCCGCCGGTCACGGCGATGGTCCGCACCGGGCCCAGGGGCTCGCTACGGGTCGCAGTCAGCGGGAAGGCGTTGGTCAGCTTGGCGTATTCACGCGACGGCATGGTTCTGCGCCGGAGTACAGGGCTTATCGGCAGCGCGGCGCAAATCTTCAAGGCGCAGCACCAGGCTGGCCGCATTGGCCCGGTGCAGGTCGTCGGGGACGCGCTGGCCATC
>NZ_PYTZ01000107.1:0-466 GCF_003028445.1 Kosakonia sp. H7A
CTGGCCGATGACCTGGTTACCACCCTGTGCCTGGCGACCACCGCGCCGGTCACGGTGGCCCCGGCGATGAACCACCGCATGTGGCTGCATCCGGCGACGCAGGCCAATGTCGCCACCCTGCGTGCGCGCGATGTGCGCGTGGTCGGGCCGGCCGATGGCCCGTTGGCCGAGGGCGAATCCGGCCCCGGCCGCCTGGTCGAGCCGCACGAACTGGTCGCCGCATTGGCCGAGGGTGCTGCACCGGCGCCAGTCCAGGCCGATGCGCGCCTGCGCGGCCTGCGCCTGGTCATCAGCGCCGGCCCCACCTATGAGGACCTGGACCCGGTGCGCTACGTCGGCAACCGCAGCAGCGGCAAGATGGGCTTCGCTCTCGCCGCCGCGGCCGCCCGCCAAGGCGCGGACGTGACACTGGTCGCAGGCCCGGTACAGCTGGCCACGCCGCCGGGCGTGCAGCGCGTGGACGTGC
>NZ_PYTZ01000108.1:0-465 GCF_003028445.1 Kosakonia sp. H7A
AGCACGCCGCCACGATGGCCACGCCGTACAGCGAGAGCTGTACCGTCAGTGCCAGCTGCAGCGGCGCCACCTCAGAACTCCGCGCTGCCCGGCGCGCGCGGGTAGGGGATCGCGTCGCGGATATTGCCCAGCCCGCACACGTAGACCACCAGGCGCTCGAAGCCCAGGCCGAAGCCGGCGTGCGGCACCGTGCCGTAGCGGCGGAAATCGCGGTACCAGCCGTAATGCTCGGCATCCAGCCCGAACTGCGCCATGCGCGCGTCGAGCACGTCCAGGCGCTCCTCGCGCTGGCTGCCACCGATGATCTCGCCGATGCCCGGGGCCAGCACGTCCATGGCCGCGACGGTCTTGCCGTCATCGTTCAGGCGCATGTAGAAGGCCTTGATGTGCTCGGGGTAGTTCGTCACCACTACCGGGCGGCCGACGTGTTCTTCGGTCAGCCAGCGCTCGTGCTCGGTCTGCAGG
>NZ_PYTZ01000010.1:0-175277 GCF_003028445.1 Kosakonia sp. H7A
TCTCGAAGACAAGCCGGTAAGCCATATCCTGCAGGTGCTCAATATCATCCTGGAGTGCCGGGATGTGCCAGATATCACTGACGGGCTCAAGTCCGGTTGCGGCAAAGGCGACCGAACTGACGGACGCAGCCGGGTACGCATTCTCCTCGCCAAATGCTGACATCAGTGTGCCCGGGTTCAAATCAGGGAGAGAAATGCGGTCAGTGTCAGCCGTTTCGCCGGAAATGACCGGCCGTCCGCCAAAAAAGTCATTCTGCACTTCGCGACGCGGTTCACTGCCGGCGGTCACCCGTTCGTTCACAGGCAGCCCAGCGCCTGCAGGCAGTTCCTGCGCCGGTTCCGGACGCCCACGCGTGGTCAGAGTACCGCTGCGCAGCCCCGTGACCGGCGTTTCGGATTCGGTATCCGGGGAAAGAACAGTGACCGGTGCCTCCGGAGACTCGCGGCCAGCCACTCTTTCCGGCGGTGGCGTCATCGCCGGCAGCGGCGGCGGATCACCAAACTGTTCACGACGTTTCTGCTCGCGGGGGTCCAGTTCAATCAGCCAGCGATCATAGTTCAGGCTCGGATGGGGCAGCGCCTTAACCAGCTGGCCGATGAACTCATCCCTGAAAACATCAAGAGCATAGCTGTCGGGCATATCAAAGCACCGGCATGTTGCCCCAAAGACATCGTCGAGCGTGCAGTCAGGTTTGACTTCACCGCTGAATGATTTCCAGACTTTCATGGCAGAGGAGCGGAGGCTCAGGAGCGGCGTTACCTGACCACGGCTCATCCCACCTTCGAGCAGGTTTGGCATATGGGGATACAGATAATTGAGAGTATCCTCCATCCGGCTCACACTCGAATAATCAATGGGGTAACCTTCCTGTCCGAGCAGGTCTGAAAGTTCGCGCAGCGTAACAGCACGACCGAGTTGCTCTTCGTAAATCACGCGGGCCTTATGAACCCCAAAGGCCTTCTCGATATAGGCCAGATCTCCACGTACCTCATTTTCTGTCAGGTGCCCGACAAGGCATTTCAGCCGCCCGGGCCACGGTTTAAAGATGGTGTGAACCCGGTAAAAACGCTCATCGCCGGTTTCCTGCCACAGTTCGCAGAGGATTTGATACCGGGTATTGCCCCCGGAACTGAAGATGTAAACGTCTTCGCCGTCCGGATCGCGTGTCACTTTCGGTACCTGGACCAACCCACAGGCCCTGATGGAAGCCTTAATTTCATCGAAATGCGGGTTACGGCTCTTGCGGGGGTTGTCCGGATTAGGGCGCAGCTGGTCAAGGGTGAGGACCATTGCCATCTCGCTGACCGGTAATGGCGCTGCCGGGGTCTCCGAAGTCTGAGACGGTGATTTACCGCGCTGCAGCATTGAGGCACCCAGATTAAGGTTACGGACGTTACTCATGCGTTCCCCCTTGACCGACCGGTGATGTCAGAAAAACGGGTATAACGTCCTTCATACTGCAGGCGCACTGTGCCAATGGGACCCTGCCGCTGTTTGCTGATGATGATTTCAGCAACACCCTTATCTTCAGTATCTTCGTTATAGACCTCATCGCGATAAATAAAGACGATGACGTCAGCGTCCTGCTCCAGAGCACCGGAATCACGTAAATCACCGTTGTTCGGGCGTTTATCCTGGCGGCTCTCCAGCGAGCGATTAAGCTGAGAAAGCGCAACAACAGGGCAAGCCATCTCCTTGGCCAGTGCTTTCAGTGACCTGGAGATTTCCGCGATTTCCTGTGTACGGTTTTCCTGATCCGGAGAGCGCATTAACTGCAGGTAATCGAGGCCAATAATTGAGGGCGCACCATAACGGCGCGCATTACGACGGGTACGGATACGCAGCATCTGGGGAGTCAGGCCACTGGTGTCATCTATAACCAGGCGTGCGTTAAAATCCTCAGCCAAAATCTTGTATGCATCAGATACCCGCGCCCAGTCTTCATTATCCATCAGGCCGCTCTTCAGGCGCTGGAGTTCCACACTGCTCATTATTGATACCATGCGCATAAGAATCTGCTCTTCCGGCTGCTCAAGACTGTAGAACTGCCCTCTGGAATCGGTCTTTTGCATCATGTGGTTAAGCAGGAGACTGATAAGCAATGCTGTTTTTCCCATTGATGGACGGGCGGCAATCAGCACCAGGTCACCTGCCTGTAGTCCGCTGGTCAGATCATCAAACTCACTGAATCCGGTTACTGCACCGGTGATACCATCCGGTATGTTGCAACGTCGTTCTAGCTCAGTCAGTAACCTCTCCATGCCATCAATAAGCGTGTGTGCCTGCTCTGGTTCAGCGCGCTCAGCCAGCCGGGTAATATCCTGCTCAGCTTTCTCCATAATATGAGCAATATCGCTGCCAGGTTGACGGACATCATGAGTGATATCAGCGCCGATTCTGGCCAGCTGTCGGGCACGGCTGTAGCGGGCTACAATTTCGCAATACGCGATGATATTGGCTGCACTGGGAATGTTTTTGGAGATTTCAGCGAGATAGGCAAAACCACCAAGCTGAGCCAGCTTGCCCTGACTCTCAATGCTCTCGCTGATAGTGAGCAAATCCAGTGGACGTCCGGCATTCACCAGACGCGTCATCTCCTGATAGATGACACTATGGGGACGGGAATAAAAGTCCTCCGCACTGATAAGCAAGGCGACCTCATCCCAGCGATCGTTATCCAGCATAAGGCCGCCGAGTACACACTGCTCGGCGTCGAGGGAAGCCAGCCCATCAAGGGCTTTTTTAATCTCAGACATAAGCCGCCCCCGTTTGCGATAAGGAGTGGCTTAAAGCTGTGTAAAAAGGAGCCGGACGAACAGCAGTCATTTCGTGTCCCCTTCCTCTGCAAGCTCATCGAACCTGTGCTTCCACTCAGGGAACAGTTCGCAGGCGAGTTTTTGCATCGAATCAAATGCGGAATCACTTTTACGGCTGGTTTTCTTCTCAAGGCGGTGAACAGGTAATCCGGATGCGTGCCCCTGCTTGTAAACGTCAAGGTCATAAATGCGGGTCTGGAGCATATCGATGACAATTTTATCCGCATGCTGACTGTATTCACCATTCATGATGATGTTTTCGGCCTGCTCCACAGTAGTCTTCGCAAGCAGCGTATAATCCATGCAGTTCACAAGCATACGTATGCGCGGGAGAGTGATTCCAAAAGCCATGTAAGGCAGCAGTTCTTCCATTAAAGCAACTGTCCCGCGCATGAACTCACGCACATCAGGTAGCACTGGTTTGACCATGCCAATCATTTCACCGGTCGCGGCCAGAATAATCAGCTCCGACATCACTGAGCGTGATCCCTGTGAATCTATCAGGATGACGTCATACTGGCTGAACACTGAATTAGACAGTGCATTGCGAAGACGCACGCGTCCGTCAGCAACATTAAGCATGTAGGTAGGTAAAAGGTTACGGGGATCATTGGAAACGATGACGTCGAGATTATCGATCGCGGTGCGGGAAATAATGTTTTCGGCCCGGTAGAGGTCAACGGACTGCATCAGCAGCTCGTAAAGGCCACATGGCGCTTCGTACTCTAAGGGATAGATACTACTGGCTGTGGGCTGGGCATGGTCGCCGTCAATGATGAGGGTTTTTATTCCTGCATCGGCGAGAAAACCACCCAGATTAGCGGCCTGGGTTGATTTCCCCTCACCACCTTTGGTAGAAACTACAGGTACAACCTTTGTTTTTGAATGCATTTCGTCACCTGAATAACATAATTCAGATAAGACCGAATGCTCACTTCACTGCTTTCCAGAAACACGGGGATTGAAAATCCCCGTGTCCTTGGTTCGATTCCGAGTCCGGGCACCACTATTTAAAGAACCCAGCCTATGGCTGGGTTTTTGCTTTTCTGCTTCCGGACTCTCCATCGAACTCCATTCGATTATTCGCCGCAAGCGGCTCACCCCTTCGGGGCCAGCGCGACAAGCTCGCTGTTCAACGCCTGACGGCGTTAGTCCAGGCCCGGGTGTAAGCGCACCCGTTTTAATTCCACGCACTTTTGCGACCCCGGCCATATTTGACCCAGGTCCAAAATCAGCATAATGCTAAATCAGAGATCTTCACCTTTATGACTCTGCCCGAAATCCTGCGCCATTCAGATACAGAATCACTTTGCAGTTTTTCCACCATCAATTCATATTCCTGACATAAAGCCTGATTCCCTTTATTACATTGCGATAATCATTCATTTTCAATTTATCGCCTCACCATATATATCCCCTAACCTTAGGGGATAACGAGCTATTCTCAGCGCCATCGGACACCTAACACCAAATAAAAACTCCGACAATAAATCATTCACTTCCCTCAGTCCCGGAACCATCATCAATCATCGTCACGCGACCATTTTCATATTTGAAACGGGAACCATCATCAAAGGCAATCACAGAGTTTTTTTGCCCCCACGACACCCATCTTAAAGGGGTATCATAATTCGCAGGTGGGTAAAACTCGTTTGAGATCACAACCTCTTTACCTGAAAAATCAAAAAGCCTATAGGCTCTGTATCGATACAAATCTCCGTATTTAGGGTCAGTTTTATATATTGCGGAGTATTGAGGAAATAAATATAATTCTGCTTACATTGTTATTTTTATCTAAAATGAAACTATCTCCATTAGACTCCCGACCAATCTGGCTACCATCCACAGTGAGTATATTATTTCCATTGAGTGTAACATGCGATTTTTATCGTTCGATTCTTGACCCCAAATATACTCTAATTTCCCTAACGTTGTATTATCACAATTTGTCCTTTGAGTGCATTTTTCAAAAGCATATGATGAGGAGGATATCCATACCAGTCCTGCAATTATAGAACGTAAAACCATTACTTGGTGTCTCCTTTTATTTTTTCTATTACAACTTCTAAACCACCTGACGCCTGTTTTTTTGTGAACTCTATTTTCGGACAATAAAAATTTTGGAGATTGATATTGTTATTAATGTAATCTGATAACCACACCCTCTGACCCTGAACATAACTCCCATAACCTTTAACTGATTTGGCAGCCTTTTTCCCCCCAACCTGTGCCACCAGTAATTTATGTGCATTTTCCTCTGTAATGGTTTTTCTGATAAACCGTTTTGCATCGCCAAGCCCCAGATGATGGGTCAGATAAAAGATCTTCGCCTTTTCTGCATCGTTCAGGCTTTCCACGTTGTAGCCTGCCGCCTGTAACTTAGCGAGGTTATATAGCCCGTAATCCACCGCCGCCATAATGATAAATTCCGGCTCAAAACGTAGATTAAGCCATGCCTGAAGCGCTTTTGTTGCATGAGGAGGATAAGGCGTTACCCCCCTGAGTAATCGGTTATCGATAATCTGCTCTTTTGTCCACCATATATCAGGTGATATCTCAAACATCGGCAGGATGATTTGCTGGTGGGTTTTCGGGTGATATTCAATATTGTTCAGCGCATCCCGCTTTGGCTTATCTGCCAGTACGCCACGAACTCTTGCCTGCTCATTCAGATAAGTCCCTTCGCGAAAGGTTTCATCAAGCCATGTGGCATTTAAAAACTGCGTCATCCCTGCGGCTGAACTGGCATAAACCACAACGCCTTCGGCTGATTCGCCCTGTTGTTCTTTTAATGCCTTCGCGGCTTTTGTTTTCTCCCGGCTTATTGCCACTGAATCTTTATTCCAGACACCTTTAATCTGAGCAGATTCAGCATTAATAACCGTGGCAATACTCTGCGGAATAATCCCGCTGCGTTCTGATGCGGCTATTATCTGATCCCAATAACACAGATTTGCCCCTAACTGGAGATCATACCGGTTTGGACAAGTATGATTGATCTGAATAACGGGATTGCCCTTGCTGTCCCGTCCACTGACCACCGTGTTGACAGGATGTTTATCAAGATCAATACGGCCTGCGCGGTCTTTAATGGGTTGAGTCACGCCCTTTACCCGTACTTTCGGGCTGGTCAGTCTGATATCACTTTTTCCTTCTGACGGTATAAATCTTGCCACCTCCTTAATACCGTGTGCACCATTCACAAATACGCGGATCTCCTCCGCTTTCGCCATGACGTAATCCTGAATCCGGCCCAGTTCATCCGTCACCGATTCAAGCACATCGCCCGCCGCCGACTCGATTCTGACCTTAAACCTTTGCAGCGGTTTTTCTATCAGGTCCTCAAAGGCAAAGGAGAGCGTGCAGGAGGTATCAGCTTGTGCTGCCAGAGAGTCGATCTCCGTCTGACTCATGCGGTACTGACGAACGGGGAGTTTCAGCACCTGCCCCGGAAAAATCAGCGACGGATTGCGAAGATGGTTCAGCTTCGCCAGCTCTTTTACGGTGCAGTCATGCTCCTGCGCTATTTCACTGAGCGAATCCCCAGGCTGTACCGTCACCTCGGTTGCAGACGGGTTGAGCGATACGGTGCTGTCCAGCGTCAGGGGTTTTTCCTGCGGGTCAACCACGCAGCGCCAGGCTGCTGACCAGCCCAGCAGGCCATCAAATTTACGGGGCGTCACATCCGCTTCCGGAAATATCGTTACGTAATGGTCTTCCCTGGCCATTATTCTTGCTCCTCCGGCATAAATTTAAAGACAGGCGCACTCTCTGCCTCGCAGTCCTTGCCGCTGGTAACAGCAATAAACTGTTTGGGGGCGTTCCCCATCGCGGGCAAGTCAAGCGGCATGGCTACAGGGGCGCTAAGCCCGGAGTGTTTAACTTTGCGGATATACGTCCCCGTTGTACCGTATTCAATTTTTCCTTCCTCTAACTTCAGGTAACTGCCGCCGCCATTCAGCGTGATGCGCTTCTTACCCTGAAAGAGGATTTCACTCAGACTGGTTATTCTCACTGTTTGCTCTGCGCTCAGGTGCATGTTGCCGCCCTGTGCCTGGAACTGGACCAGACCTTCACTGGCAATAATGCTGAGTGTTCCTGTACGGGCAAACAGACCGATTTTATCGCCTGCCAGCGCAGCCACATTACCCATCGCGCCGATACTGATATCGCCGCCCGCATTCATGACAATGTTGTCTGCCGCTGCCAGCTGCATATGCTCACCGCTGGTAAACGCCACGCCCTCCGGGCCATGAAAGTGAATCATCCCGTTAAGCGGCTTCAGTCGTTCATTAAACATCGCAATCTGGCTGGCAATATCCGCTTCCAGCGCCTGCGCCTGTTCCGCGGCTGCAGCCAGGGCCTGTAACTGATGCCGGCAGATTTCAATTTCCCGCAGGGCGGTTTCCATATCCAGCACATCGCCAGCAGCTTTAGCCTGACCCTCGGCGGTGACGAACAGCCCTTTTGCCACCCGAATTACACCGTATTCATCGGTGCGCAATTCAAAGCCGGAGCCTCGCGGTTTGCCCTGTTCGTCAGTGATATGTCCCTGATTAAGCTGTGAAGCGCCATACGGGGTGGTCAGCGCAATATGCTCCTCACCGCGCAGGTCTTCCATCCGCAGTTCATTTCCGCCGCGGTGCGCAGAATGTTCTGGCTGCGGTTATCACGGGTAACGATGTCAGCGTGTTCCGAATCATGGAAGGCCGACGCAATATATGGGCGGTCCGGGTTGCCATCGTGGAACGCCACTCCCACTTCCGTCCCGTCTGTCAGGGGCATATGCCAGCCATACTTATCTCCGGCAAACGGCTTCATCATACGTAACCATGGATAAGCAAATCCCGGTTCACACTCTTCCAGATTGAAGTCCATCCGTACCCGGTAACGCCCGGTTTCATCCAGATACGCGTAAGGATTGTTTTTGTCACGACTTTCCACCCGCCCCGGAATCGTACCGTGAATCCCGGGACGAGGAATTTCAGCAGGACGGAAACAGTATTCTTCCCGATACGGCATTCCCCATACCGACACATACAGGCGGGTGTCTCGCGAACCGCGATACGATGTAAAGGCGACAAGCACCCCATCTTTAAGGTCGTGCAGCTTTGCACCAACGGGGTCAAACACTCTCCCCGGGCTCAACCAGTAAGCGTTGCTGAACAGGTGAAGGTAAGCGGATTGATTCAGCTCGCGCTCGTGGCGAATGCGGGCATAAAAGGCTCCACTTTCAGTTGCAGGCTCCGGGTCGGAATCATCTCCGGCGTTGAGATAAGGTTCTGTATAACGGTAATGCTCGCCTGTCATTACGGCTGGAGAATGCACTGAGACAGCAGCATCCATTGGATCCAGTGCTGTACGAGGATTGTAATCACGGGCCGAAACTTTCTCCGTCACCACGTGATGCCATGTGCGCACACCCCAGCAGCAGAGCTCCGCACCATCATGCAAGCCGGAAGGTTCATGGTATGGCAGGGCAGCGTTAAAGATATAGTGGAGCTGGCTGTCGCCGAAGACCGTAACATCCAGATCTGTGGCGTTGTTTATCTCCTGACGGAACCAGATACCCACGTCAGACAGAATGCGCTGAATAAACTGCAGGTCGGTTTCACGCCACTGGGTTATCAGTTCACGAACCGGATAATGCCGGGAAAGCGTAAACGCAAAATCTGCTCCCTCCAGCCCGTGAGAACGCAACACCTGCGCCACCACTTCAGGTACAGAAAGGTGCTGATAAATAGCGCAGCGACGGGAGCGGGAGAGCAGAGCAAGGCGTGATTCCAGAGTAACGGCGTAATGTGACTGGTCAGCACTGGTGGAGATCCATTCAAGACCGGTAATGATGCCATGCACCACTTTGCAGCCCCGCATATGGAAACTGGCGTATTTCAGCAATACGTCCTCTCCCTGAACAACCTGTGGCGTGGTGAATTCAATACGCCATGAAAAGGGTTGACTCAGTGCTTCTGTTCCCCTGAACCGTAAGACATCCGGTCTGACGGCGCTGTGATTGATATCCAGCGTGTAACGGGATAAGGAACCTTTCCCGGTGAATGCAGACTGATCCATCAGCATGCTTTATCCTTAATGAAGTAAATTTCCGGCGATAAACCCACCTTTCCATTAAGGTTATTGTTCTTTAATTAACCAGCCCACACAAGTAATCAGTTACTTACACACTTCAATAATAAGTAGCAGCGCCTTCTGTCATCAGACCGGCAATCAGAAATAATATTAACGAAACGCCAGACTTACCGAAGTCGGCATCAAGACTGCTCGTTGAGCAAGACCATCATTTTTGCTGCAAAAACAGCAGAATGAGCGGTTTCCATTAACGAAGGGGAATCCACTCAAAAGCTGAGACATTCCTGCGGGGTTAATAAGCTTCGCCTTCGCCGAAGGCGCCGTCCACCAGGCAAATTCTCGCTGCAAAATGCGCAGCAGCCTGCAGTGCAGCGGCGATATTACCGTGCTGACGTAAATGGAGCAGAAACGCAGTGATAAACGCATCACCCGCGCCTAATGTATCCACCGGTGTTACCGTTTCCGGCTCCTGCTGATACCAGTTTTTACCGTCGAACAGGAGTGCGCCTTGCTCGCCACGCGTCGCGACCGCCAAACCGCTGCCTGCCTGCACCGCCTGAACCAGGAGTTCACGTGTTTCTACCAGCGACCATTCCGCACAGGAGAAAAATGCAGCATCGAGCCAGCGGCATAATGGCAGCGCCTGTGCAACGACGAAGTCATCTGAAAAATCATATGAAAGCCATCCGGATAACGTTGCCAGCGCAGGTAGCTGCGCATCAATATAGCTATAGCTGCTGGTGTGGATCAGCGAGAAATCATTAAGCCAGTCCATCTGTTGCAAAATGAAGTCCATCGATTCTGTCTGACGCACACCGCCGAGGTTCGAACCGAGAAACACCCGTTCCCCCTGCTCAATCGTCAGCCGCGCATAGCCATTTTCACCCGCAACCTGACGGCAATGACCTATATCGATGCCGAACTTTGCCAACGTACGCATCACATGGTCAGCCGCCGCATCGTTACCAAAAATACCCAGATAAGCAGCCGATGCATCCAGCATCGCCGCATACACGCTGAAATTGAGCGCGTTGCCTCCCGGATACCGAACACGCCGGTGTTCATATTTATCGACAACGTTGTCGCCTATGCCAATGACTTTCATTGATCGCCGCCCTTAGTAATCCACCACGCCCATATAGCGGCGGGTTGAGAGCGGATGCTGGCGGATATCAGCCAGTGCCGCACGGTAGTCGCACATGATGCTGTAAAACAGCACCGGGTTAAAATAGTCCACCACTGATGCAGGCAGCGCATTCAGGCCCAACTCGCGGGCATCCACAACCTCGGTTTTGTCGTTGTAGCGATTCAGGAACGCCTGCGCACGCTGATCCAGAGCACGCGTGCGGCCTTCATTCATCAGGAGGATAAAGGGTACGTGATTATCGGTGACTTCAAATGGGCCATGAAAGAACTCTCCGCTGTGAATAGAGGCGGCATCGAGACGCTGCATTTCCATCAGTGAGCAGATGGCGAATCCATAGGCATGACCGTAGGAGGCGCCACTCGAAAGCACATAGAACAGGGACTCATGCTGATAGCGTTCTGCGAACGCAGCGCAGCGGGTTGCCACCTTAGCGCGGGCCTGACGGATCACCGTATCGATTTGCGCAAAACCATGCTGGAAAGCCTGCCATTCGGCAAAGCCTTCCACCTGATGCAGCATATCAACGCACAGGCTGAGGATCAGCGCCATCGGGTTTTCGGTGACAAGCGTATCATCACCCCATTTATATAACAGGTTATGGTCGGCCCATTGCAGCAGTTCCGCTTCCGCATTGTGCGTAAGCGTGATAGTGGCAGCACCACGTTTTTTTGCCAGTTGAGCCGCAGCCACAGACTCCGGTGTGTTGCCGCCATGCGAACAGACAATAACAAGTGACGAGGCACCTAACGCGCGCGGTGCGGCATGCACAAATTCATTGGCAGTCATCATCCATGAGCGCAGATTTTCACTCTGCTCATTGAGAAAATAATGAGCAGGATACATATCTACCAGCGAGCCACCGCAAGCGACCAGGAAAACCTGACGCAGCGGCTTATCCTGAAAATGGCTGCTCATCAGGGAGGTAATGATGGATTGGGTCTGCATGGCGTTAATCACCGTAAATATTGAAATTGAAGTATTTTTTCGCTAAACGATCATAGGTTCCGTTGGCGCGAATCGCGGCGATCGCCTTGTTAAAACGGGCCTGCAAATCTTTATCATCCTGCCGTAACCCGATCCCGGTACCAGGCCCAAAGATCTCATCATCTTTGACCTGCGGCTGGATTAGCGTGAAGTTTTGGCCCTGTGGTTTGCTCAACAGCGCTTCAGTGATCACCACCGCATCATCGAGCGTGCCATCAAGGCGGCCATTAATCAGATCGGCATAGACCGATTCCGCATCCGGATAAGCAACCACCTCAACGCCCGCGTTGCGCCAGTATTTGTTGGCATAACTTTCAAATACCGAACCCTGCTGGACGCCAATACGTTTACCTTTCAGCGATGCCGCCGTGGGGGTGAGTGAACTGCCTTTAGAGGTAACCAGGAATGCGGGAGTATTGAAGAGTTTGTCACTGAAAGAGATGGCTTTTTTGCGCTCATCAGTGATCGACAGAGAAGAAAGAATGGCATCAAATTTCTTTGCCTGGAGTGCCGGAATAAGCCCGTCGAAGCTGTTCTGTACCCAGGAGCATTGCACCTTCATTTCCGCGCAAATCGCATTACCAAGGTCGATATCGAAACCGATGAGCTGACCATTGGCATTTTTCGATTCAAACGGTGGGAAGGTCGGGTCGATACCAAAACGCAGTTGATCCGCAGCCACCGCCGTGTGTATGCAGCCTAACATTGCTATCGCTGAAGCAAGCCCGGCGATGGCTTTTTTAATTTTCATAGCTGTTCCCCTAATATTTAAAAATACCAAAAAACATACCACGAAGATTGATATACGCTCGATCTGGCGGATATAGCAACAATAATTCGCGAATAATGACCAAAAAAATTGCCGTGGTATGTTATGCTGAGTGTCACGCCATACCGATATCAATGATTTTTGTTTTGTATAATCAAATGATTGATTTCCTATTTTTTGCTTTCCATAACCGAAACAAAACAGACCATGAATAGCCCAGTAAAACAGACCAGAAGGCCGCGCAGGAGCTATCTCGACGCGCGCAAAAAATTACTCGGAATACTCAATTCACCCGATTTCAACAGCGGCGATCAGATCCCCGCAGAGCGCGAGTTAAGCGAGCTGTTGGGGATCAGCCGTGTGACAGTGCGAAAAATCATCACCGAATTGATTGACGAAGGCGTGCTGGAAAGACGGGGTAATCAGGGAACCTGGTTGGTCGATACGGCGATTGAACGCCCTCTGCAACCTGCGCTGGGTATCAGTAAAATTCTTGAATTGAATGGCGCAGTACCCAGCAGCCAGTTGATCTACTTTCATATTTCCGCAGCCAGCGCCCGCATTGCACGGCTGCTGCACATTGAAGAGGGCGATCCTTTAGTGATGATCAAACGACTGCGCCTGGCTGATGGATACCCTTTCTGCCTTGAAACCAGTTAT
Source organism: Kosakonia sp. H7A (assembly GCF_003028445.1). Classification (NCBI taxonomy): domain Bacteria; kingdom Pseudomonadati; phylum Pseudomonadota; class Gammaproteobacteria; order Enterobacterales; family Enterobacteriaceae; genus Kosakonia; species Kosakonia sp. H7A. The sequence continues at coordinate 12,465 of NZ_PYTZ01000010.1, forward strand.
TTACCTCAAGCCCGTGTCGCAGATTTGAGCGCTGATATGTTAGAAAAAGAAGGCTCTCTTTATCGCCTGCTGGCTGAGCGTTACGCTATTCATGATGTTTACGATGAAGGGACCATCCGGGCAGCGGCGATGAGCGAAGAGGAGCATCAACTGTTGCAGGCAAAGCCAGAGAGCCCGGCGCTGGTCTATCGTGGTGTGATATACGATAGCCAGCATCAGCCAATTGAATATCTGGTCTCGGTTAATCATCCGCAACGCGTCGCTTTCCGCATCAATGGTGGCCTGAAGGAAGTGGACGTGCTTTCACCGTGACCGGGCTATTGCATGTTTTCGCCCCAACACTGCGAACGTAAGGCAGGGAAGTACAGCCGTCGTCATTAAGCGGAGCAGGTGATAAATGCCATCCCGGCTGTGCCGCCAATCCATATTCTGCCACCTATTCAGAATGTGCCTCACCCAACTCACGGGTACGTTTCACTGCAGCCAGCACACTGCGTTGCAGACCTGCAGCGAAATCGCTGTTATTAAGTTCATATAACCCATGAATCCCTACCCCTGCCGGGGAGTTGTTGATATCCAGAAGCTGCCGTGGATGTTTCTGGCTCAGGCGCAACATCTCTACCGCCCCCTGCAGATTTTCCAGCACTACCTCGCTTGCCTGCGCACGCGACAAGCCTGCCAGCACTCCTGCATCGGTCAGCGACTCGATAAAGTAATAAATGTAGTTCGGCCCGGCGACGCCAAAACCGGTGAAAATATCGATTAGCCGTTCTGGCAGGTAGAGCACTTTGCCAAAGCCGGTCAGAAAAGGCTCCACCTGTTCAGGGGTCGCCTGCGCATTCAGTACCACGCCGCTGTAGCCAAAACCGGTGTCGGTAAGCGTATTAGGGATAACGCGGGCAATGGGTTTTCCCGCTCCCAACGCCGCTTCCAGTTTGAGCAGCGTCACCCCCGCAATCAGGGAAACCACCGTCGTTCCGGCAGAAAGATGAGGCTGAATACGCGCTGCCACACCCACTAAATCATCCTGCGGGCGGATCCCCAGAACTACCAGCGAGGCCTCACGCAGCACATGTTCACTCTGCCGTTCCTGAACCAGACCATAACGTTCAGTGAGCAGTGCAATACGGCCAGCATCAATATCCTCAAGCGAAATCTCTTCTGCGCGCAGCTTTCCCGTTTCCAGCGAAGCGCGGATAATGGCTTCCGCCATTTGGCCGGCGCCAATAAAATGTACATTTGCCATGAGCGGCCACTCCTTATTGAAAACGATATTCACCGCGACCTACGCGAAAACGTTGGCCTTTCAGCGACGGGTCAGAGGCGCTAAAGACCAGTTCGACTAATCGATTGGCCTCCCCCTGCCGAAAGATAAAGCGCTGTAGTCCTGCAGCCAGACCTTCAGGCAGTTCATTAAAACCGAACAACGCGTGCCAGTGCTCGCGCACGGCCTGCGGGTCTTGCACGTCAAAAATAGCGCTCTGTAATGTCACCTCGCCTGCCGGATGCGGCCTGTCGAGCCCCTGAGCGCGTAGCCGCGTTAGCCGTGTGTTATCGTCTTCCCCCCATTGCAGAACAAAGGGATACGGCAAACCGTTAAAATCCCCACCGATGGTAAAAATGCGCCAGCTAATAACGTTTCCTTGCGGGTCGTTGCGTTGACCGTTGACAATTGGCGAGACCTGTAACCCCTTACTGCGAAACTCTGCATGCGTCTGGTCAATATCATCTGTGCGTAACGCTATCCGGTGCAGCACCTGGTTTTCGGGCAAGAGCTTCGCCGCATCATGGGAGAGCAAAAAATCGGCCTGCGCCGAAGCCAGTTCAGCATGATCATAAATGGCGAGAAATTCGATGTAGGTCAGTCCGAAATAGCTGAGCGCATTCCAGGTTCCCCAGCCAGGGTGACGTCCACCGGCAACTGCGTTGAGCCTCTGCCCGGCAAACGTTGCAATCGCCTCGTCCGGCTGGTTCACAAACTGAACGGCGTGGTCCCATTTTAAGGTTGTCATTAAGCCTCCTGAGACTGATAGAAACGCAGGCGGCAGGCAGCATCACCCCGCGCCAGCGCCGTCTCAACCACTAGCTGCACGCCATCAAGCGCATCGGTTAACGCATGATCCCCCTCCATGCAGATATCACACAGCGTCTCAATCTGTCTGGCATCGCGTCCCTGCTGACGCCAGCAATTGACATAAGGGCAATAATGGAACAGTACAATAAACTCTGACGGACTGGCCGAAACGGTCTCCATTTCGTAAACCTGCGATTCCAGCCCACGGGTAAATACGGCGGCAAATTCCTGCAGGTCGTGACCATGACGCATCTTCGCGCGCACGGAACGCCCGATATCACGGCCATAATGGCGGATAGCGTCACGCGCATAATCGTCAGACTGATTGCGTTGTCGGGACTCATCAAGCAAATAGCCAAGCGTGGCCGCGCGTTTTTCAGTGATAGCGCGCAGCGCCAGGGTAACCTCGTCGTCCAGGGTCGGCGCATTGTGCGCCGAAGCGGGCTGTTTTGTACTCATCAGACAGCACTCCCCTTGAACGATTATTCCCAGTCGGTGTTCACTTTGACGTTTTCCGCACCCGGCAGACCGTAAACATCTTCGTCATACCACTTGCGGGATAACGCAGCGAGCGTGCCGTCCTTTTTGAGGGCTGCAAGCTCGTTGTCGATGGCTTTGATCAGTTTCGGGTCAGCATTCTTTTTGTATAAATAAACGTTAGGGAATAAACCGACAGACTCGGAGGCTTTCAGATTCAGATGGAGGGCTTTGTTTAACGCCAGTAATGCGCCAATCGGATAGATAGCCGCATCGTACTCTCCGGAAGCAACGGCTTTGAAAATGTCCGCCGCAGACTGCTCGCCGTTCGGTTGTAGATTAATTTGCTGGCCAGGATGTTTCTTGTTGTAGTTATCAATAACGGTGTAGCGCGCATCGGACGTATGAATCGGCACCAGCTTCTTCTTGCCGCTCGCCAGATCGCCCAGAGTATGAATATCGTTTTCATTGTTACGTACAATTAAACGCAGGTCGCTGATCCCCGAGGGCTGACCGGAATACGCATATTGTGCCGCACGCTCTTTTGTCAGATAAAAATGATCGGCCGCCAGGGTATAAGCACCGGTGGACAGGCCGACGATCATCGCATCACGAGAGACCGCATTAAAATGGAATTTATAATTGGTGAGCTTCTGATCAATGATTTTTAATAACTCACCGTCGTAACCGGTAATATTATTATTATCGTCTACAAAGCTAAACGGAAACCCGTTCGCATTCACCACCACTTCAACGGTTTCTGCATCAGGGCTTTTTTCAGCCGCTTGCACTACCGTCATATTCATTACCAACAGCAGCGAACCAACCAACAACAGCTTATTTTTGAACATATTTCTTTCCCCAAAATGAGTGAGGTGGAACCACTTTTTGCGCATGGCTTTTCCACCGGTTACTGAGATACACCTCGATATGTCGCAATATCCGGGTAAGCACCAGACAGAGCGCAATATAAATAATCAGGACAATGCAATAGGCCTCTACATAATGAAAACCACGCGCCGCCGCGATATTCGCTTTTGCCATCACATCGACCACGGTAATGGTATAAACCAGCGATGTATCCTTGATCAGGTCAATCAGGACGCTGGTGTAGTTGGGTAAAGCGGAAACCGCCGCTTGCGGAAAAATGATACGGCGAAACTGGGTAAAACCGGTCAGCCCTATCGACCATGCCGCTTCTCTTTGTCCTTTTTCTACGGCATTCCACGCGGAACGAAACGTCTCCGCGAAATAGGCGCTAAACACCACAGAAAAGGAGGCCACTGCCGCAACCAGAGGGGAGAGCTTGTAACTGAACGGCGTGTCCTGCGGCCCGCCCCAAAGCCCACTGGCAATCCACGGCCAGACATAAAAGACAAAATAGAGCATCACCAGCATGGGTACAGAGCGCCCGAAAGAGATAAACACCCTGACCAGATATTTCACGTAAGGTACATTGCGAATGTTCACCCAGGCCAGAACGCCGCCTAATAACGTCGAAAAAATTAACGATAAAAAGGTGATCAGCAACGTTATCGGTAGCGCGCTTAATATAAAGGTGAAATTATCCCGGATAAAATCGATGCTAAACATATTCTTCTTTTACTCCAATAAATATTGATACTTTTTCTCAATACGGCTAGTGAGATAAAAGATAATAATGTTAAGCAACCAGTAAATAAGGATAACGCTAATAAATGCCGCAACCTGCTTTGCCCCGTAACTGTTTTGCGAGATTTTCTGTGCCCGACCAAAGATATCGACAATGCCAATAATGTTAACCAATGATGTCATTTTAACGAGATTGATTAAAAGATTACCGAAATTAGGTATGGCAATAATCAGTCCTTGCGGAAAAATGACGTGCAGGATCCCAATGTGCCAGGGAATATTCAGACTGCGTAGCGCTTCTTTCTGTCCAATATCCACAGCATTCCATGCTGATCGCATCATTTCTGCAAAATAGGGGCTAATGCCGACGGAAATAGACAATATGGCAAAGGTGGTATCACTAATCAGCGTGGCGGATAATTCCAGTACCGAGAGAATCAGCTTTCCACCGAAGAAAAAAAGCAGTATTAACAGGGCCAGCGGCGCACCGCGCAGTACATCGGTGTACGCTTTTGCCAGCAATCTGAATAGCAACGAGCGGCTAAACTGCAAAACGGCAGCCAGCAGGCCAAGCGCCAGACCGAGCACCAGAGAGGCAAACGTGATACCCAGCGTAACCGACAGGTTTTCCAGTAATTTCGGTACAATAAACAGCAGATCATCAAGGCTCAATAACGATTGTGGATTCATGGTGTTAGCCTCAGGCGTGGAAACGTAACCGGGCAAGAAACGCCTGTGTCCGTTTGTGCAACGCCGCGCCAAAAATCTGCTCCGGCGGCCCCTGTTCAACGATCTCGCCGTTTTCCATAAAGACCACCCTGGAGGCCACCTGGCGGGCAAAATCCATTTCATGAGTGACGATGATCATCGTTTGCCCATTGGCGGCAATCTCCTGGATCAGCGACAGAACTTCGCCGACTTTCTCCGGATCCAGGGCCGATGTGGGCTCATCAAGTAACAGCACGGCCGGGTTAATCGCCAGCGCACGGGCAATACCAATGCGCTGTTTCTGCCCGCCAGAAAGGCTGTTCGGATAATGGTCTTTTTTATGCAGCAGCCCGACCTGCTTTAGCAGCCCTTCGGCTATTGCCACAGCCTCCTGACGTGAGCGCTTTTGCGCATAAATCAGTCCTTCAGTGATATTTTGCAGAGCGGTGAGATTGTGAAAGAGATTCCAGGACTGGAAAACCATCGCCGTTTTCGAACGTATTTTTTCAATCTCTTTTTTCCCGGCTTTGGCGCAATCGACAACGGCATCGTCGATTTTTATTTGTCCGCTGTCGGCAGGCTCCAGAAAATTCAACGTGCGCAATAGTGTCGTTTTTCCCGAACCACTCGGGCCAATAATGCAAATAATCTCTCCTGCAGCAATAGAAAGGGAGACCTCTTTTAATACTTTCTCGCCAGTGAAACTCTTACTGACTTTCTCAATCGTAATCATCATTATATTTTCGCTGCAAACGTGCTTCTGTTTGATGAACAATGACGGCATTTATCTCTTAACAGGAACTATATTTCCGCCTGCTCTACAAAGACAAACAACAAAAAAACATATCCAAAGTTAAAAAAATATTTCCTTCGTTGTTTAATCACAGTCTGACGGCAATGGGCATCATTCCTGACCTGGAATTTATTTTTTCGGCCTACATGCTTCGATATTTCCACCTCTATTTATAAATTATAAAGTACACGAAAGTTAATGAATATACGCAAAACTGTCAGCAGAATGTAACAGCCAGAGGGAAATTAGCTTACTGGCGGCACAAGAGTGATCTCCGCCAACAAACGAAATAAACGACGATCGCTATCGAGCGGTAAGGCACATCCGGGAGCAAAAATGATCCGCCGGTCGCCACTCTCCTCGCGCAATTGCGTTAAGCGTTGTTCCAGACGCGCTTTCACCGCCTCCCTGTTGCCGCCGCCAACATAAAAGTCCTGGTGCTGATCGATGCCGGCGATCAGCACTTTGTCGGTGCGGGCACGGAGATCCGCGACGCGTGTACGCTGTTCGTCGGGCACACCGTGGGGCACGTTTTCCCAGTTGAACGCCTGCACCGGGTAATTCAGGTACGGCTCAAAAAGCAGATGGTGCTCGCCATGGATGTGCAGAATGTTGAACCAGGTTTTATCTTTCACGTGATGTAACAGCGCTTCGTCATACGGACGGCAGAAGGCGTGAAACTCCTCTGCGCTCAGCAGATCGCTACGGGCAAACTGGGTGGCGAGAAAGATGCCATCAATACCCACATCCAGCAGCGCATCAAGGAAATTGAGGTTGGTTTGCAACACGGCGTCCAGCGCGTGACGCACGGCCTCCGGATACTGTCGCAAAAAGGCCAGAACCGGCTCTGGCCGCGTTGACTGCGTCAACTCCTGCAGCCAGGTTAGCGGTGTAAAGAGCGTCGCGATGACCGGGACATTACCCCGATAGTGATCCACCAGCCCCCGAACGATGCAGATCTCTCTGGCCAAAACGGAATTGTCTCTCTCCAGAACAGGAAGCGTGGCCAGCTCCTGGACACCAGTAATGGGGTAGCGGCGGAAAACGCCGGACCACTGAGTGGGATCGTCCGGGAACTGAATATCCGCGCCGTAGGCCTCGGCCAGATAGTGGCCGTTGGACATCACTTTGACGAAATCCCACTGGTTTTCATCCGTCAGACGGATGGTTTCCTGAATAAAAGCCTCGGGATCGCGATCGACGAGCGGCAGATGGAACCAACCAGCAATCGCGGGTCGGGCAAGCTGTTCCCCGGCAAGCAGGGCTTTGATACGTGAGGTTGCGCTCATAGTATTGCTCCAGTTTTGAGAAGGAGCTCTATTTTTTGCGCGCGTTTTGCCCACAGACAAATAATTAAAACGGCTTAGATTATGCGCAAAAAGCGCGCAAGATAATCAAATGTTACTAGTGATATCAATATGTTATTTCAGCCCCCCACGAATGGCTGACTCGCCTGGACTTGCGCAATAGCCGTACCATTGGTGCCGCCAGTGACCAGCGCCACTGGCGGTGGCTGTACAGAAAATTTAGCGTTCGCGCCAGGCATACGGCACGGCAGGCTGCCACTCATCGCCCAGCAGTTCAGGATCATCGTAATGGATAATGGCCTGATAATGGTGTTCGCGATCCTCATGATAAAGCTGCCCGGCAATGCTTTGTGCCAGAGTACGCGCGCCCTGGCTGATGCCTGGAATAAGGCCAACGACAAAACCATTGCTGAGCAGCGCCGGGTAGCTGAAGCAGTGTAAACGCGCCAGCGAAGACGGGGCACCACTATGCTTCGCCTGAAACGCAAAATCGGCTCCGAGATAGGGATAACTCGCCAACTGCGCGTTCTGCTTATCCGCCGTTGGCTGCCAGGCATCGCCCCAGGTTTTGACCTGGTCCACCAGTGCATGAAATTCCGGGCGGGCGTGCCAGTCCAGGGCATAACCGGTGGCAAGGATCAGGTAATCCACCGGCACTTCACCCTGTGGAGTATGAATGACAATGCCCTCTCCCCGGGTTTCGATACGTTCAACCGGGGCGTTAAAATTGAACCAGGCATTGGGATGACGCGACACACGCAGCGTACTGCCTTGCGGCGGCGGCGTCTGGACGGTGGCCATATGCTGGGCCAGCCGCCATTTCCACTCATCCGGCAGTTTAAAATAGCCCGCTTCAAGACCAGGGTTGCCAGCCCCTTTTGACAGATTCACCCGGGGGAAATCAGGACGACGGATCAGCAGTTCAACCCCCGCGGCTCCGGCTTCCAGCGCCGTGGCCGAAACGTCCATCGCCGTGGCGCTACCGCCAACGACTGCCACCCTGCGTCCGGCCAGGGTGGCAAAATCAACCGCTTCTTCCGAGTGCGCCCAAAATTGCTTCGGCACATCGGCCACAAAATCCGGAATAGCAGGCCCGCCGAACGCATCCATACCGATGGCGAGGATCACTTTGCGCGCGTTCACCCGATGGGTCTCGCCGTGGTGCGAAAAGGTCAGTTCTACACGCTGCGGGTCCTGCAGATTCAGATCGGTCAGGATGTGATCGTTACGCACATCCAACGCCAGCACCTGGCGGTACCAGCGCAGATACTGTGCCCATTGTAGACGGGGAATCTTGTCCAGCGCATCCCAGCCCTCAAGGCCAAATTGTGCTTCATACCAGGCACGAAAAGTCAGTGAAGGAATGTCCAGTGCAGGTCCGGTCAGGTGCTTAGGGGAGCGGAGTGTTTCCATACGCGCGGTAGTTGCCCAGGGGCCTTCATAATCTTTAGGCGCTTTGTCATACAGCACGGCGTCAATACCCTGCAGGCGCAGTGCGAATGCCGCCGCCAGACCTGCCATGCCTGCGCCAATGATCGCTACGTCCTGCCCCTGCTCGTCAGGTTGTTTCGGCAGCCATCGTTTAGCGGGCAGCGCCAGCCATTCCAGATCTTGTTTTACCCGGTCTTCCAGCGCGGAAAGCCCCCGATCTGCGGTTACTGATAATTTTTCGGATGTTATGTGGGATATCGAAGAATGTGGCATCGTATTTCTCTTTGTGTGTCAAAGTATTCAGCCTTTTACTGAGTGGTAACACTTCGATTTCCGGCGGGCTACGATTTTATTTTGCTAGCCTATTGCATATTTTTTATATACGGCGCTGTACGCCAAATAATGAATGACGCAAAAACTTCGTTTGAATCGATAGTCGCGTCTCTTCTTTATGAATATCTTTCATTGAGTGAACGGAATACGTATTGCTGGGAATTTCTTACGGCTATAAAAACCTGCGCAATAAATCATTGGGTTTTAGCATGGAATATGGGCCTCTGATTGCCCCCCTCTGCTCTGCGATATTCTTTCCTTAACTTCATGCGCGACCATTGGCTATTTAGCTATATAAATTAAATTTTTGTTATTTATTGGTTATAAAAAGAATTTGTTAGCCTGTGGTAAATCGCTACAGGAGAATCGATTATGTTCAAAGGCTCACGCCCTGCTTTACTTATGCTATTTCTCGGTCTGTCCGCCTCCACTCTGGCAAAAGCGCCGGAAACAGTGAATATCGGTTATCAGAAAGCCAATATCTTCGCCCTGCTGAAATATCGCGGTAGCCTCGACGAATCATTTAAGAAACAGGGGATTGCCGTGCGGTGGGTGGAGTTTCCCGCCGGGCCGCAAATGCTGGAAGGATTAAATGTCGGCAGTATCGATCTGGCCGCCACCGGCGATGCACCGCCCGCATTCGCCCAGGCCGCAAAAGCCGATCTGGTATATCTGGCCCATTCTCCGGCTAACCCTAAAACGGAAGCGATTGTCGTGCCGGAGAATTCCGCAATTCGCAGCGTGGCTGACTTAAAAGGTAAGCGCGTAGGGCTTAACAAAGGCTCCGACGTTAACTATCTGCTGGTGGTGGCGCTGGAAAAAGCAGGGCTAAGCTATAAGGATATCACCCCGGTTTATCTTACTCCCGCCGACGCCCGCGCGGCTTTTCAGCAAGGAGCCATTGACGCGTGGGTGATATGGGATCCCTACCTGGCGGAAGTCGAAACCAACGCCAAAGCACGTCAGGTAAGCAATGCCGAAGGGCTGGTTCCGCACTATACCTTCTATCTGGCAAGCCGCAAATTTGCTGAAAATTATCCGGATACGGCAAAACAGGTTGTCGATGAACTGGGTACCTTAAGCAACTGGGCCAATGGCCATCAGAATGAAGCGGCGGGAATCCTGTCCACCTCAACCGGCCTGGATAAAGCCATCTGGCAGAAAACCCTCGCCCGTCTGCCCTATGGCGCTGAACGGATGACCCCGACGGTGTATAACGAACAACAGACGCTGGCAGATACCTTCACCCGTGTCGGTTTATTGCCGGTGAAAGTGGATGTTCGTAGCGCCACCTGGTCGCTGGATAAACCGTAACCTTACGGCGACGGGTCTCCCCGTCGCCGTATTTATCAGCCCTGCGATTTCTCGCCGTCGCCAATCTGCCAGATAAAAGTTGGCGCTTCGCCATTAACCAACCAGTTACCGACATTTCGCGCCTTATAAATCACCGGATTATGCGATGCCACGGTGCGCGCGTTACGCCAGTGGCGATCAAGCGCCTTGCTCACCCGCGTATCCGACGCGCCGAGGGCATTGAACAGCTCAGTAGCCGCACGCGGGATCCAGTCGCTGGCAATCACCTGCGCCTGCGCCGCTTCGACTTCAGCCAGACGATTGCGCTGTTCAATGAGCGCCTCGTCGCCGCTGGCATGCACAAGGTAGGCCTGATGCAACGATTCTGCCGCCTGCAATACTGCCGCCCGCGTTGCCCAACTCCAGCTACTGATTTGTCCCACCACCTGGAGTACCTGAGCATCGTCGCGCGGTACGGCGGCATTGCCGTGGCTGTACATCCGGGTTCGCTTTTTCACGCCTGTGGCGACGTCACGCTCAACCGCCAGGCCGATTCCCGCCAGCGTCGCCAGCAGGATATGCTGATAAAACGCGGTCTGATAACGAAAGCGCTGTGCAAAGTCATAGACGTGATCCTGCTCCACCTGCGCCTGTTTGAAGCGGGTCGTGCCGCTGCCGGTCAGACGCTGACCGAAGCCGTCCCAGTCATCCTCGCGTTCAACGCCAGGCTGGCTGGTACTGACCAGCGCAATCACATCCCCCTGGTTATCGCTGCGCCGGGCGAAGACATCTATCCAGTCGGCAAACAGCGTACCGGTGCTATAGAATTTCTCACCGTCCAGTTGCCAGCCGCCTCCGACGGGCGTTACGCGGGTGAATACCTCCCCCAGCTTGACCGCGCCGATTTCGGTCCAGCCGCTGCCCACCAGCTCGCCGTCGAGGAAGCGACGGAACCAGCGATCGCGCGCCGGCGAGTCGGGTTGATTGAGTCGGTCTTCAACGAAGGCAAAATGCGCCCGCAGCGCCTGTGGCAGGTTGGAGTCAGCCTGGGCCAGCTCAATAAGCAGCGCAATTAATTGCGGCAACGACGCGCCCCAGCCGCCCTTTTCCCGCGGAATACGCACCGTGCCGAATCCGGCCTCTTTCAGCCAGCGGATCTGCTCATCGGGCAGGATACGGTTTTGTTCGCGCGCCGCCGCTCCCTGCGCGATACGGGCAAAAATCGGTCGGAAGGGCGCCGCAAGCTGTTCATAGTCGGTGCCGGTAGAGAGTAAAGTCATTAGCTGTTCCTCAATGATGGCTGTCGTCAATGTCATGTTGGGTAGGCTCATGGCGTACCGCGAGCAGGAAGAAAATCGGGATAATGGCGGCCAGCGATACGACCCAAAACATTTGCGTACCAAGCGATGCCTGCAGCAACGGCAGGACAAACAGCGCCAGCGCGCTGCCAATACCGGAAAGCGCGCGGCTGAAGCCGACCCCGGTGGCGCGAATAGCGGTTGGGTATGAAAGCGCCGGATAGATCATCAACTGCGCGCCGGGACCAAAGCCCTCGGCAAACAGCCACAGCCCCAGCATCGCAATCGCCAGTACTACGCCCAGCGCGGCCTGCGGCTGCCCCACCAGCGCAAGGATGATCAGGGCGATAAACTGCAGCGCGAACCCGGCAATCGCGACGTGCCGCGACGGGTATTTCCATGCCAGGTGCATGCCCAGCAGCCCACCGGTAAAAGCGAACAGCGCATTGAGCCCCAGCGAGGCGGAGATGGTTTCGAACACGCCAGCGCCAAGGAATTGGGCGAGAATGGACGGCAGGAAAAAGGCGATCGCCGTATACTCAAATGAGATACAAACGTTCATCACCCCGGCGACAATGGTGCGCTCGCGATACGGTTTTTCAAACAGCACGCGAAAGCTCACTTTGGGTGGCGGAGCAGGACGTTCGACCGGTGCTTCGTGAGCGTTGATCCCGTAAGAATCGCGCAGAATACGCACAGCCGAGGCCAGATCGCCCTGGTTGGCCGCCCACAACGGCGATTCATTCATGAATTTGCTGCGCACGGCAATAATCAGCAGCGCCGGAACTGCGCCGAACAGCAGCGATGCGCGCCACAGCCAGTCCAGATGCTCTTTTGGCAACAGGAAATAGAGCCCAAAGATGATTAAAAAACAGACCGTCGAAGCGGCGTACCACATTGGGCACCAGGCTGCGAGCCGCGCGGCCTTATTGCCTTTCCCGGCAAAGCGGGAAAACTCGGCCAGATACGACATGGCGACCGGCAGATCGATCCCGACGCCAATCCCCATCAGAAACCGCGCGCCAATTAATACCCAGACGTTCGGCGCCAGCCCCGCCGCAATCGCCGAGACCACAAAAAATAGCATATCGGCCATAAACACCGAATAACGGCCATATTTATCCGTTAGCCAGCCGCCGATTAAATTACCGATAATCGTGCCGACCATTATTGACGAGGTGACAATGCCGGTTAAAAGCGGCGAGAGTTGAAATTCCCGCACCACATCATCAATACCGTAAGAGAGCGTGGTTAAATCATAAGCGTCGAGAAATACACCACCGAGCGCGAGGAATACAATCATCCGCGCATATTTACTTTGCTCCCTGCCAGAATTAATTAATCGCGCCACATCCCCGACGCTACTCACCGGTGCCGAAACGGCACCAGCATTATCAACAGACAGCGTGCTCATATTATTTACCTTATATAGTTGTGCAGGTGACTCTGGTTATAAGCCGGGTTTTCGCATATTAAAAACAATAAATACGCATATAATTATCAATATATTCAATAAGTTAATTAACAATAACGCCAATAGCCGGGCGAGCGAACCTCGTCCGGTTATTACCGTTTCATCAATGATGTCTTAGTCTGCTGAGACCGGAACCAGTACGTCTTTGACCAGCGGATCGTCAGTGGTTTTTAACCACGTCTGAATACGCGGATCGGAAAAAGCCTGTTTTAATTTGACAATATTCTCCTGCGATAAATACGGAGTCCCAATAACTAATTGCGAGGCAAATGTTTTAGGCGCGGGAGGAAATAATATGCCTTTTTCCCGCGGGACTTTTCCGGCATCAAATTGCGAGACATAACCAATAGCGGCATCCACCGAATTCAGCGCTCGCGGCATGGTCAATAAATCCAGCTCTTTAAAATTGAACTGATGCGGGTTGCCGACAATATTTTTCAGTTTCGCCGTGCGCGGCTCAACCGCCGGATCGAGTGAGATTAACCCTATCCTTTGCAGCAACCACAATGCCTGCCCCTGATTGGCGCCATCATCCGGCACGACGAGGGTCGCCCCGGCAGGCAAATCCTGCACCGATTTATAACGGTCGGAATAGATCCCAAAAGCCCACTGGAAAACCGGCACAGTCGTCGAAAGCGCAAAGCCGTTGGCGTCCACCACCTGCTTCAGCCACCACTGATGTTGATAGATAGTACCGGCATACTGTCCCTCCGCCACGGCTCTGTCCGCCTGTACCGGGTCCTGTACGCCCACCGCCTCCAGCTTCAGGCCATAATCAGGCGCAATATGCTGATTGATGTACTCAATAATTCGTTGCTCGCCCGCCATCGCCGGTTCGTAGTGAATTTTTAACGTCGTACCGAAAACGACCTGCGGTGCCTGCGTGTATCCGCGCCACCACCAGAATGCGACAGCCAGCGCCGCAATGACTGCCAGCGCCGCCAGCCATGGCCAACGGCGGGCCTTACGGAGTTCAAACTGTTCTGTTGTCATGAAGAAATCCCCTGCGTGTGGCGAAGCGTATTGACCAGACGGTCGCCAAAGAATTGAATGATCTGAATTGTGGCGATTAGCACGACAATGGTGGCGATCATGATGTGATTGTCGAAACGCTGATAGCCGTACACTACCGCCAGATAGCCGATCCCACCCGCACCGATAGTGCCGGCAATCGCTGAATACTCGATCATCGACACCAGGTTAAGCGTGACCGCCGCCACCAGAGCAGGCAGCGCCTCGCTGAGTTGCGCGTGGCGGATTATTTGCCAGCGCGAACCGCCGCACACCAGCCCCACCGCGGTAACCTCCGCTGGGAGTTCGCCCAGAGCGTTTTCCACCAGACGGCCAAAAAATGGCACGCCGGCGGCTATCATCGGCACCACGGCGGCAGGAATGCCAATAGTGGTGCCCGTAAGCCAGAACGTGAACGGGATAATCGCCGCCATTAACACCAGAAAGGGCAGAGAGCGCCCCATGTTGACGCCCCAGTTAAGCACCTGGTAAAGCGCAGAATGTGGAAATAATCCCCGCGGCGAGGCGTTGAATAACACCACGCCCACCACACCGCCAAGGGTCACCACAAACAGCATCACAATGGCAACCATCAGCCAAGTTTCACCATAAGCAGGCAACAGCAAGGTATGAATTTCATGCCACGGCGTATCCTGGCTTATCACTGTCGGTTTCATACCGCCTCCTGTAGCTCGGGGGCATGTGCAAGAATTTCCGCCGCAATGCCCAATTGTGCTAAAAGTGCGGTCATTCGATCCACCGACAGCCGTTCTCCCTGAAATCGGACGCCGACCTGTAAACGCCCCGCCAGTTGACCGTTGATCACTTCTACATGGCCGCCGAGTAAATCTATCTGTAGCGCATACTGTTGGCTCAGACGGCTGATCCAGTCAGTCGCCACCGGCACATCCCAGCGATAGCTCAGACGCAGCAGCAGATCGCTGTGAACGGCGACGGGCGACAGCGGCAATAGCTGCTGGCCAAGCAGAGAATCCGGACGGGCCAGCAGCTCTTTCACCTGCCCGTACTGGACTATCGCGCCATCGCGGATTTCCGCCACCGCATCCGCCGCAGCGCGTACCGCATCCATTTCATGAGTAATCAGGACTATCGCCAGCCGGTACTCATCACGTAGCTGTCGGAGCAAACCCAGTACCGTGGCGGTCGCCTGAGGATCCAGTCCAGACGTGGCCTCGTCCGCCAGCAGTACCGACGGACGTAATGCCAGCGCGCGAGCGATACCAATACGCTGACGCTGTCCGCCGGAAAGCTGAGACGGATAAGCCTCCGCTTTGTGACTGAGTCCTACGCTCTCCAGTAATTCACCGACCCGCGCCTTAATGTCGCGTTCCACCACGCCCAGATACTCCAGCGGCACTGCGATGTTTTGCCACGCCGTTTTACGATTCAGCAGCGCCGAGGATTGAAAAACGGTGCCGATCGCGCGCCGTTCACGCCGCAGCGCCTCCCCCGACAGTAATGACAAGTCTTTGCCGTTAACCTTGATGCTGCCGCTATCGGGGCGCTCCAGCAGGCTGATGCAGCGCGCCAGCGTCGATTTCCCCGCACCGCTCGGTCCGACCACCGCGGTGATGGAGCTGGTGGGTACCCTGAGCGATAAACCCTTCAGCACCTCGCTGACGCGGCCATCCGCCGTGCGGTAGCGTTTATGCAGATTATCGATATCAATCATGCCGCCGTCTCCTTCGCCCCGGCATCGTTTCGCACGCCGCGACGGTATTCTGCCCCCGGATGCGGCGCGGTCAGACGTGGCCCGGCACCAAACAGTTTTTCGCGCAGCGTGCCTTCCCGGTAATCCTGCTTAAAGACGCCGCGTTTTTGCAGCTCTGGTATTAATAGCTCCACCACGTCGCGGAAGGTTTCATGCGTAACGGCATAGGCCAGATTGAAGCCATCAACATCGGTCTCCTCGACCCAGGATTGCAGTTCATCGGCCACCGTTTCCGCGCTGCCGACGAGCAGCGGGCCAAAGCCGCCGATGCCCACCCAGTCAGCCAGCGCTTCTACCGTCCATTGACGCTCCGGATCGGCGGTGGAAAACGCCTCTACCGCCGACTGGATGGCGTTGGTATGCAGGTATTTCAGCACCTGGTCCGGCCGATACTGACCAAAGTCAATGCCGGTCCAGCCGGAGATCAGCGCCAGCGCGCCCTCATAGCTAACGTATGATTTGTATTCCTGCCATTTGGCCTGCGCCTCGCGATCGGTTTCGCCCACGATCACCGTTTGCAGATTGAAAATCAGGATGCTGCGCGGATCGCGCCCGGCTTCCGCGGCGCGGCGACGAATATCCGCGACCGTCTTCTTCAACAGGACTTTCGACGGCGCGGCAACAAAAACGCACTCGGCATGCGTGGCGGCAAACTGTTTTCCGCGGCTGGAAGCCCCCGCCTGATAGAGCACCGGCGTGCGTTGCGGCGACGGCTCGCACAGATGGATTCCCGGAACGGAGAAAAAATTGCCCTGATGGTTAATCGGATGGATTTTCTGCGGATCGCTAAAAATTCCCCGTTCGCGATCGCGCAAAACTGCGCCGTCTTCCCAGCTACCTTCCAGCAACTTATACACAACGTCGAGGTATTCATCGGCGTAGTCGTAGCGCGCATCATGGTCAGTCTGCGCCTGATGCCCAATATTGCGTGCGCCACTTTCCAGATACGAAGTAACAATATTCCAGCCCACCCGGCCTTTGGTCAGATGATCGAGCGTAGACAACCGACGGGCGAATGGATAGGGATGCTCAAATGACAGCGATGCGGTCAGACCAAAGCCAAGGTGTTCCGTCACCAGCGCCATCGGGGTTATCAGCGCCAGCGGATCGTTTACCGGCACCTGCGTCGCCTGACGGATCGCCGCATCGCCATTCCCGTTTAATACATCGTAAACGCCAAGCACATCGGCAATAAACAAGCCGTCAAATTTGCCGCGCTCCAGAAGGCGCGCCAGATCGACCCAATATTCCAGATCTTTATACTGCCAGGAACGGTCGCGCGGATGGGCCCACAAGCCCGGCGACTGGTGACCGACACAGTTCATATCAAACGCGTTAAGGCGAATCTCTCGTTGCGATGGCATAGCGCTCTCCACGGTGCGTCCAGATACTGGCGCACGCTTATTAATTAAAAGGATAAAAAGGGAATAAAATCAGGACACGGGACATCGGGCGGGCAGGCTGAAACCCAGCGTCGCCAGCGTTTCTCCGGCAATGGCGGCAGCATGATCGGCCACCTGCGGCAACCCCATCAGTTCACCGAAACGCCCCCTCGCCGCTGGACCGCAAACCAGGATTTTCGGCATCGACTGCCCTTCTCGTCCTATCGCGTGGGAACGGGCATCGACATCCAGCCCTAACCCCAGCGCATCCGCGCGAATCAGCCCACGCCGCGTCAATTCCTGTAACAATGGTTGGCTTTCAGTTAAGGCATTGTGCGCGGGTCCAGTGGTCAGGATCAGATGATCGACGGTCAGCGTACAGGGCTGCCCGCGCCGCGGACTCAGCGTCAGCGTGAGCGTTCGCGTGTCGCTATCCAGCGCCGTCAGTCTCGCGGCCAGCACCTTCAGACTACCGTCATTGCTACGTTGCGAAAGAACATCAGCCGCCTGCGGCGCGATCCGATAACGATGCACATCCCAGTAGCTGCGCAGATGACGCAGGAAGCGCTGGCGATCGGCGAAGGTTAAACCTTGCCAGATGGTCTGCCCCTGATTGCGCACCGCATCCAGCACGACCTGCCAGGGCAACCCCTGTTCAGCCGCCCGGGAGATATCTTCCCGGATCCGCCGTAAACGCTGGCGCAGTGTTCCCTGCCGATAGTCGCCCGGCCACTCCTCGCTTTCTCCGCTAAGGTTGCTCCGCGAGAGCAACCCACGGCGGGAGAACGCCGTTACCGGTCCCCGATGTCCGAGCCGGGTCATTGCTGCGAGGGTATCCGCCATTGTCAGCCCGGTTCCCATCACTGCCACCCGCGCATTCGACGCAATCGCCGTCAGCACCTCAGGCCGCCAGGGATTGGCAATCAACGCGGGATGATCGCTAAAAGGAGCGACCAGCCGCGGCAGTGACGGCGGTGGATGGCTTATCGCCAGCACCAGCAGATCGGCCTCCAGAAGGCGGCCGGTATCGGTTGTCACGCCCCGTTCGTCAAAGGTCAGAGCCTGCTCGCGTAAATGCGTCAGCCGTCCACCGCTGTTTCGCGCCGCGTTGGCGAAACGCTGTGCAACATAGACCCCAAACTGCGCACGCTGCGGGTAAACCGTCCCCTCCTCGCGCAATGCCTGCGGATCGTCGGCGAAGGCTGCCTGCCTGCGGTACCAGCGGTCAAACGCGCCCTCTTCTTCATCAGCCAGCCGCATCCGCGCGGCGGGCACGTTTATACGGTGAGACGGTTCCGTTGTGGAATAAGCCACCCCGGCACCGGGGACAGCGCGGGGCTCCAGCAAAATGACCCGCACGCCTTCAGGTGCCAGGCGCAGTAATTCGATGGCCACGGCTGCGCCGCTAAAACCGCCGCCGACAATGACCACCTGCGGCTCAGCGTTCATCGCCTGATGCCTTAACGAAGACATAAAGCATAAATCCCCCTTCAGCTGGCGCTGACCTGTTTAACCGGACGTTTATCGCCACCGATCGTTTCGCCAAACGGGCCGGTATTGACGCCGCGTACCTTAGACTGAGCAGAGTTACCCAGCGGCAGTAGCGGCATGACCAAATCAGCGAAGCGGTGCGCCTCTTCCAGATGCGGATAACCGGAAAAAATAAAATTCGTAATGCCCAGCGCCTGATATTCACGGATGCGCTCCGCAACCTGTTGCGGGTTGCCCACCAGGGCGGTTCCCGCACCACCGCGGACCAGGCCAACGCCCGCCCACAGGTTCGGCGCAATGCGCAGGTTGTCGCGGGAGCCTTTGTGTAGAGCGCTCATTCGCGCCTGGCCTGCGGAATCCATCCGGGCGAAAATCTTTTGCGCCTCGGCGATGACATCATCATCAAGATGAGAGATCAGGCGGTCAGCGGCAGCCCAGGCCTCCTCTTCCGTTTCGCGAACGATGACATGTAAACGGATACCGTATTGCAGGGTACGGCCGCGAGCCGCGGCGCGTTCGCGGACGATAGACAGCTTCTCAGCCGCCAGCTCCGGCGGCTCGCCCCAGGTCAGATAAGTGTCGATTTGCCCGGCAGCAACGTCGATTGCCTCCGGGGAGGATCCGCCAAAATAGAGCGGCGGGCCGTCCTCCTGCACCGGGGGGAACAGTACTTCCGCACCTTCTACGTGAATATGCTCTCCCTGGTAGTCCACTTTTTCGCCCCGCAGCAGTTGCGTATAGACGTCGAGAAACTCTCTGGTCACCTGATAACGCTCGCTATGGCTCAGAAAGATACCGTCGCCTTTGTTTTCCACCGGATCGCCGCCAGTCACAACGTTGATTAGCAGTCTCCCTTCCGACAGGCGGTCCAGCGTTGCCGCCATACGCGCTGCCAGCGTCGGCGGCTGCAAACCGGGACGAACCGCGACCAGATAGCGCAAACGGCGGGTCAACGGAACCAACGCCGAGGCAACCAGCCAGGAATCTTCACAGCTTTTTCCGGTTGGGATCAGCACGCCGTAATAGCCGAGGCTGTCCGCCGCCAGCGCTACCTGCTGCAGATAGGGTAGATCAACGGGACGTCCGCCCTCGGTGGTACCCAGATAACGCCCGTCGCCATGGGTCGGTAAGAACCAGAACACGTTGATATTATCGTCAGCTTTCTGCGTCATTATCCATTTCCTATATAACCATATTCGGTATTTATCGAAGAGTTGTTTTAATTTTGTTATATGGGTGTTAGCGATAATCATGCCAAAAGCTATCCATTATTTAATTCATAGTAATCAATTAGTTAAATAAATCATCTTCCGCGAGAGCTGTTGCGAATGCGCCAGCTGATGCGCACAGCCTGTTGCATTGGCAACAGCGGGGCGAGGCCCCCCTCTGGTTTCTGCCGCCGGCTAACGATAAGTTCAACGTGTCATTAACCGGAGGTCCATCATGCTGAATCCTGAATCCCCATCCGCCACGCCCGTACTGATCGACCCGGCGTCTAAAGCGTTTCAGAGCCTGCTGGATAAACTGGCCCCGACCGAAGCCACCGTGTTAATTGTCGGCGAAACCGGTACGGGTAAAGAGGTGGTCGCCCGTTATTTGCATCACCATAGCGCGCGTCGTCACCAGCCTTTTCTCGCCGTTAACTGCGGCGCACTGAGCGAAAGCCTGGCGGAAGCAGAGTTGTTCGGACATGAAAAAGGTGCCTTTACCGGAGCGCTGCAAGGTCATCCCGGCTGGTTTGAAGCGGCAGAAGGCGGCACCCTGCTACTCGATGAGATCGGTGAACTTAGCCTGCCCCTACAGGTTAAGCTGTTGCGCGTATTGCAGGAGCGTGAAATCACCCGCGTCGGCTCGCGAAAAGCGACGAAAGTCAACGTGCGCGTGCTCGCGGCGACTCACGTCGATTTAGCGCAGGCTATCCGCGAGCGCCGTTTTCGTGAAGATCTCTACTACCGGCTCAATATCGCTATCGTGCCGCTTCCGCCCTTGCGCCAGCGACGGCAAGATATTCCGCTGCTGGCGAATCATTTCTTAACACTCTACGCACGCAGGTTAGGACGTCCGACCCGCCGTCTGGCGCCGGAAACTCTGGCGAAGCTGATGGACTATTCCTGGCCCGGCAACATCCGCGAACTGGAAAATACGCTGCACAATGCCGTTCTGCTGAGTAAAGAGGAGGAAATTACTCCCGCACAGCTCCGCCTGACCACGCTGAACGATGCCCCACAGCCCGCGACGGACAATGCTCTGGATGAGTTAATCCGACAACAGTTCGATCAGCCCGGCGAACCGCTATGGGAACGTTTCACCGGAGCGCTGATTCGCGGCGCGATGGCGCGCTGCGACGATAATCAAAGTCAGGCGGCAGCGTTACTGGGGATTAGCCGCCATACATTACGCACCCAGTTGGCGAATCTCGGGGTGATTAAAAGCCGTCGTCGGGGAACAACCTCATCCCGACCGTCCTCCAGAGTCGTCTCTGCGGATCGTGAGTTACGGATTGGCTATCAGCGTTTCGGTAATCTGGGGATATTAAAGGCGCGTCAGTGTCTGGAAACTGCCTTTGCCAGCCTCGGTGTAAGCGTGCTGTGGAGCGAATTCCCGGCCGGGCCGCAATTGCTACACGCCCTCGCCTGCAATGAAATCGATTTCGGCACCACAGGCGAAGCACCACCGGTCTTCGCGCAGGCCAGTAACAATGAACTGGTGTATGTAGCATGGGAGCCACCGGCACCTCAAAGCGTCGCGATGGTGGTGCCGCAGCAAAGCGAGATCGCCTCTATTAGCGATTTACGCGGTAAGCGTATTGCGCTCAATAAGGGATCAAACGTCCACTGGTTATTATTGCAGATACTGGAAGAAGCCGGACTGGGGCTGCAAGACGTCAAAGTGGTTTACACGCCGCCAAAATACCCGCTCACTGCCAGCGATTATCTGGCAGTAGATGCCTGGATGATGTGGGATCCGCTACTGAGCGAGGCCGAAGGAGCTGCGGAGTTGCGGGTTGTCGCCAGCGGTGAAGGTCGGGTGCATAACCACCAGTTTTATCTGTCACGTCGCGACTATGCCACGCGCAACGGCGACATCATGCATCGGTTGATGGAAGAGCTGGCGCAAACCGGACAGTTTATCGATCGCCACCGTGACGAGGCCGCCAGCATGCTCTCTGCGGAACTGGGCATTAACGTAGCGTCGCTCAAACGGGCGCTGGCCCGCCGCAGCCATCGCCCACGGCCGATGGATCTTAAGGTGATACGCGCCCAGCAGGCCATAGCCGACCGCTTTTACGCCCTCGGGCTCATCAGTAAAGCCGTTTTGGTGCGGGAAGCCGTCTGGTACGCACAGCCGATAAATGGCGGGACCAGCATACTGCTGAGTGTTGATTAACTCCTGTGACAAAGTCTGTGGCTCATCGGTAACGATGGGTGGAGCGCCAGCAACGGAAAGCTTTGAGGCTCTCTGGCGTATCCACTGTTCACACACTTCTCAATCGCGGCACGTTGGCAGCCTGGTCAGCAAATCCGGCCACTGTGCAGCCCAGTCACTGCCGTGGCGCATGCCTGGAATCTGTATCACCTGCGCACAGCGCGTCCCTGTTGCCCGCTGGAAACGCTGCGCCACCGACAGTGGCACCGTGCTGTCTTCGGTGCCGCTGAAATGGATCTGCGGCAACGCGGAAAGCTGCGGCGCGACATCTATCGCGCTGGCGGCATCCGGCATGGCCGAAACATGATGGATCTGATTCACCATCGCCACATCGAGGTTCCCGGCCACTGTTCGTAACGATCGTACGTCGTGCCGACGTGCCGCCAGCTGCGCCGCAATCGTTGCGCCGCCGGAGTAGCCAATCAGTTCCAGTTGCACACCCGGCATGCGTCTGACAAAGCGGCTCAGCGCTTCATCCATGGCGGCAATCACTTGCGGCGCGAAGCGTTTGTCCGTCCACCACTCCACGGTGCATTCTGCGGGTAACGGTGGGCCAATATACTGGCAGGGGCGCGCCAGATAGAGCACATCAGGCGAAGGATCCGCCGCAGCCAGCTGTAATCCGACCGGGTTGCGCGGCGTGGGATCGCTTGACGGCTGCGTCCGGCTTACCCAGGCAAAACCATCTCCTTCGATATAGACACGCAACACCTTTGCTGACGGTGTCGTTTTACTGAAAGTCCGCAGCAAAAAGCGGCTTGTTTGCACATTTTCGCTGCTCATGCCTGCACGTTGCGCTAATGCGCTGGCAGAAATTCGCGCATCCCGATCGGCGCATCCGCAGGCCAGAAAAACCAGCATTATCAGCATTCCGGGACGCAAATTTTTACAGATATTGATCATGCGTTTTTCACTTAATCAGCGTACGTCGGTTATACGGTGTGCAATCAGGCGGCAATGAAAATCGTTGAAACAAGTGTGACCAGCAGGCCTGGCGCCGTTGATTCTCGTAATACTATCGGCACAATCAAAACAGAGCTTCACTTCTGTGCCTGTTATGTCAGCATCGTCAGCCCTGATAAAGTATGTGTAAGATACGATTGGTCGGGCGAGCGCTATCAGCGCAGACTTACAGCCCGTGCTGATAAATATATTCTGCACAATCCTAACCTGCCGCAGCGGCTCCCGTTTTTGCTTTGATGGTTTCTCTATGACAACACAGATGACATTGCAGGAAGCGCTACGCCTTGCGTGGCAACACTGGAATGCAGGACAAGCGCCGCAGGCCGAACACTACTGCCGCCAGATCCTCGCACAACACGCTGGCCAGCCGGATGCGCTGCATCTGCTCGGGCTTATCGCCCACGCCTGCGGTCATCTTGATCGCGCCATCGCCCATCTGCGCGAAGCCTGTTCAGCCCCGCAATTCTCCGCGCTCTACGCCAGCAATCTGGCGGAAATGTACCGGCAAAAGGGCGAGCGCGCCGAAGGTGAACAGTGGGCGCGAAAAGCCATCAGCCTCGATCCCACGCTGGTGAACGGCTGGAACAACCTCGGCATTTTATTGCAGGAGCAAGAAAAACTGGTTGAGAGCGTGCTGTGCCTGGAAAAAGTCGTGGCGCTGACGCCGGGCGCTGCGCAGGCACACGGGAACCTGGCCAACACCTTGCGTCGTCTCGGCCGCGTTGATGATGCGCTGGCCCATTATCAACGCGCGCTGACGCTCGCGCCGGATGAGCCGTCAATCCATAACAACGTTGCCGGGCTGCTGCTTGATAGCGGAAATACGGAACAGGCGTTGGCACACTGCCAGCGCGCGTTACAACAGGAGCCCCGGCTGGTCGGCGGCTGGATGACGCTGGTCAGCATTTACCTTGCGCGTGGCGATCTTACGGCCGCAGAGCAGGCGCTGGTACGTTTGCAGGGGCTGGCACCACAGCACCCGGCAACACAGCAAAAACAGGCGCAGTTACGGCAGTTGCAGGGCCGTAATCGCCAGGCCGCCCCGACCGACTTCAGCGGCATACTGCAACAGGTTCAGCCGCTACTTGATGAAGGCCACTATCTTGCCGCCGAAACGCTGCTGCGCCCGTTTGTCAGCAGCGGTAATGGGCCACTGGCCATCTGGCAACGGCTGGCGCTGGCGTTGCGGGCGCAAGGCAAGCTGGAAGAGACGCTGGCGATCCAGAAAATGCTGGTTGATCATCTGCCCGGCGATGCGGTAGCGCGTTTTGATCTGGCCGAAACCCTGCTGCTGACCGGCGATCTGCCAAACGGCTGGCGTGAATACCGCCACCGCTATCAGATGCCGCATACCCGTGACATGTCGCGGCGGGTGCAGCAAGCGCCGCGCTGGCAAGGCCAGCCGCTGCCCGGCAAAACGCTACTGATTTTCGATGAACAAGGGTTCGGCGATACGCTGCAATTCATCCGCTTTGTGCAACAGGCAAAACGCCAGAGCCTGGCGCGCATTGTACTGGATGTACATCCGCAGTTGCTGGCGCTGATACGCCGCGCCTTTCCCGATGAGCAGATGCTCGGTCGCGGCGAACTGCCCCCGGCATTTGACGCCTATTGCGAACTGATGGATCTGCCTGGCTTGTTAAATATTCAACTGGCGGATTTACCGGCCGCGACGGGTTATCTGCATGCCGATCCACAACGGCTGGCGCACTGGCAGGCGCGTCTTGCCGGGTTACCGCGCCCGTGGGTGGCGCTGGTATGGGCCGGTCGCCCGACGCACGTCAATGACTGCCGCCGCTCGCTGTCACTGGCGCAATTTGCGCCGTTCGCCCGTACGGATGCCACTTTTCTGTTGATCCAGAAAGGCGACGCCAGCCAGCAAACACCGCCGGAAGGGATGCGTACAGAAGCGCTCAGCGCGGAAATTGAGGATTTCGATGACACGGCGGCCATTCTGTCGCTGGCGGATCTTCTGATCTCCGTGGACTCCTCGCCGGTACATCTGGCCGGTGCGTTGCAGCGCCCCTGCTGGACGCTGCTGCCATTTATTCCGGACTGGCGCTGGCTGATGCAACGGGACGACTCACCGTGGTATCCCGGCATGCGGCTGTTCCGCCAGCCCGCCATTGACGACTGGGCAACCACGCTGGAGAACACCGCCAGCGCCTTGCAGGCCTGGATAGAAACGCCTAGCGAAGGATGAGTCTTATTGTTTTCTAACGGTTTTCCGACGATAGTGACCTTTTTACCGAAACGGACATTTCGCTGATGAAGCCTGTGAATCGCACTGCGCTGAACACGGCAGCGTTTCTGCTGCTGTTGATCCTTCTCTATACCGGTCTCTCTGCCAAAGATCGTACCACCTGGCTGATGGAAGTGATTCCCGTGCTGATCGTGGTGCCGCTGCTGCTCGCCACCTGGCGGCGCTATCCGCTCACTTCGCTGCTCTATGTGCTGATTTTCTTCCACGCCATCATCCTGATGGTGGGTGGTATGTACACCTACGCCAAAGTGCCCATTGGTTTTGATGTGCAGCACTTTTTCGGCCTGAGCCGCAACCCGTACGATAAGCTCGGCCACTTCTTTCAGGGGCTGGTGCCTGCGCTTGCGGCGCGGGAGATCCTGCTGCGCGGGCAGTACGTGCGCGGCGGCAAAATGCTCGACTTTATTGTCTGCTGCATCGCACTGGCCATCAGCGCCACCTATGAACTGATCGAGTGGTGGGCGGCGCTGGCGATGGGCCAGGGCGCCGATGAGTTTCTCGGTACGCAGGGCGATCCCTGGGATACGCAGTCGGATATGTTCTGCGCCCTGCTCGGTTCGCTGACCACCGTATTGCTGCTGGGGCGCTGGCATACACGCTTGCTCAAAAAGTAAAACGTGCGATGAGGGTGGAGGCGAATATCTTCGCCGCCTATACTGCGGAAATCATCCCCAATCCCCTGAATTCTATGACCACGCAAATTCTGACCCGCGACTGGCGATGGCCGGTCGCATTCGCCGTGCTGGCGGTAGCGGTAGCGGCTTTGTTCACGCTACACACCCACTGGGCGGCATTTCTGCAATGGTGTCTGGCGACGCAAATCACCCTGCACCGTTACCTGGTCATGTATCTGCTTCAGCTCAATAACCACCAATATAGCGGCGGAGTATGGCTGCTGGTCGGCGCATTTTTTTACGGTGTACTGCATGCTGTTGGGCCAGGCCACGGCAAATTTATCGTGACAACCTACCTCAGCACGAATAACGAAAGCCAGACCGCCGCGCGCGTCATCCCGGTGCTGGGCAGCCTGATGCAGGGCGTCAGCGCCATTCTGTTTGTCTTCGTGCTGGCGGTCGGGTTTAACCTCGCCTCCGGCGATCTCAGTGAAAGCCGCTGGTACGTGGAGAAAGTCAGCGCCGTAATGATTGGCGGCTTCGGCGCGTATGTGGCGTGGAATGCCGCGAAAAGCCTGCGGCCACGCACACTGAAATTCAATGCGTTTTCACCGCTACATCAACATGATGCCGATTGCGACTGCGGCCATCATGGCGTCGGCGCCAGCACGCAGGGCGACTGGAAAACCCGCCTCGGCGTGATCCTCGCCATTGGCGCGAGGCCGTGCAGCGGGGCAATCATGATTTTACTGTTCTCGAACGCGCTCGGCATTGTGAGCTGGGGGATTGCGGCAGTGATGACCATGGCGATTGGCACCGCGCTGTCAATCCTCGGTCTGTCGCTGGCCGTGCGCTATGCGCGCAACCGGACAGCCACCTTTTTTGGTGATGACGCAAGTCAGATGCGCTGGCTGGTACCCGTGCTAAAAATTGCCGGTGGCGTGGCGCTGATGCTGTTTGCCGTGGTGCTGTTCCTGACGGTGATCCCGGTCAGCGCGAACGGCGATTTTATTGCGGCAGGTTGTTAAGCAGCGCCTTTATGCTGCGCCAAAAAAAGACCCTGACGGGTCTTTTTTGTCTGGCAGTAATGCTTACTCGTTGATGCGCGGATGTTGATCCACCAGACGCGTGCGCTTCGCCTGCAACTCGGCGATCTCCGCGTCGATATCTTCGATTTTCTGTTCGATATTGTCGTGGTGCTCACGCAGGATCTCTTTCGCTTCCTGAATATCCGATGCGGCGGGCGTCGCGCCTTTCAGCGGGCGGTTCGCGGTCTCTTTCATCGTCAGGCCGGTAATCAGGCCAATCACCGCCACAATCATCAGGTAGTAAGCGGGCATTAACAGATTCTCTGAGCTTTCTACCAGCCAGGCCGTCAGGGTCGGCGTCAGACCGGCTATCAGAATCGAGATGTTAAAGGCGCTCGCCAGCGCACTGTAGCGAATATGCGTCGGGAACATGGCGGGCAGCGTAGAGGCCATCACGCCGGTAAAGCAATTGAGGATCACCGCCAGCATCAGCAGGCCCGCGAAAATCAAGCCAATCACATTGCTGTTAATCAGAATAAAACACGGAACGGCGAGAGCAAACAGCGCCACGCTGCCCAGCAGCACGAACGGGCGGCGGCCAAAGCGGTCACTCAGCAGCCCCATCACCGGCTGGACAAACAGCATACCAATCATGATCGCGATGATGATCAACACGCCGTGATCTTCCGAGTAGTGCAGGTTATGCGACAGGTAGCTCGGCATATAGGTCAGCAGCATGTAGTAGGTGACGTTGGTGGAAATCACCAGGCCAATACAGGTCAACAGCGCGCGCCAGTGTTTAGTGGCGATCTCTTTAAACGAGACTTTCGGCCCCTCTTGCAACCCCTGACGATCGCCCTGCTCCAGCTTATCGACATGCTGCTGGAACGCCGGGGTCTCTTCCAGCGCGTGGCGCAAATAGAGGCCAATAAGGCCGAGCGGCAGCGCCAGGAAGAACGGAACACGCCAGCCCCAGTCCAGGAAGTTCTCCTCGCCCACTACGGTGGAGAGCAGCACGACCACGCCCGCACCAAGCACAAAACCGGCAATCGAACCAAAGTCCAGCCAGCTTCCCATAAAACCGCGCTTACGGTCCGGGGAGTACTCCGCAACAAAGATCGACGCGCCGGTATACTCGCCGCCGACGGAGAAACCCTGCGCCATCTTACACAGCAGCAGCAGAATCGGCGCCCAGATGCCTATCGTGGCGTAGGAGGGGATCAGCCCGATACAGAACGTACTGATCGACATGATGACAATGGTGATAGCGAGGATTTTCTGTCGCCCGTACTTATCGCCCAACATACCGAAGAACAGACCGCCCAGCGGGCGAATCAAGAAAGGAACGGAGAATGTCCCGAGCGCAGCAATCATCTGTACGCTGGGGTTTGCATCGGGGAAGAACACCTTACCAAGGGCGTAGGCGACAAAGCCGTAGACGCCGAAATCAAACCACTCCATCGCATTACCGAGTGAAGCGGCGGTAATCGCTTTGCGCAATTTCGCATCGTCAATGATGGTCACATCGCGCAATGTAATGGGTTTAACTTTTTTCCTTTTTAACATGCATGTTTTCCTCTTTAGCTTGCGCCCTGAACCGCCCGACGCTTATCCCTGCCGGGCGTTTTTACAGCTTTTCAGCCTTCCTGTTCAAGCGTAGCAGGTTTACTTACACTGGCGGTTTTCCGCCGTACAACCGAACCTGTTGACGCCTGTTGGGCAGTGAATGACTTATTTACCCTAACAGGGTTTAAAAATGTGATCAAATTCACACAGTTTTACCCAGCGATATTCAGCCCCTCCTTTTCATCCCCTGCACACCCTTTTTCCACAGCACAACGCGGCTTATATCCACGCTAAATACCCATGTTTTATCACGGTCGTGATTATTACTTTTCTAGTGTCCTCGTCGCTATATTTCGTCACAACCTAATTACATCTCTAATAACAGAAATAACACCAACAAATCTTTACACAGAATATGTGATCGGCATAACTAAAACATTGTTTTATTCTTATTGAATCAATATTCCATAGAAAGCATGATACGCCCATAAAAAGCGGCGCTAAGAAATGTCTTGCAAGGATTGTCAGTCAATTCCAGGGCGTTCCGTGAAAGTCGATAGTGAATATTTAACGAGCGACAGTATTTAACCACCTGAATCGAAAGGTATTAATTTTTAGCTTTCCTCGTTCATGATAATGACGAGCAGTGAGGATTATCTATGAAAATCAAGGCCACGATTGAACGTATCCCTGGCGGGATGATGCTGGTTCCGCTGCTGTTGGGGGCAATCCTGAATACACTGGCGCCGGATACCGGGGCTTATTTCGGCTCTTTCACCAAAGGCATGATTAGCGGTACGGTACCGATTCTTGCAGTCTGGTTTTTCTGTATTGGCGCCTCCATTGATTTGCGTGCAACCGGCACCGTATTACGTAAATCTGGCACGCTGGTGCTGACCAAAATCGCTGTCGCCTGGCTCGTGGCGATGATCGCCGCGTCATTTATTCCGGACAGCGGAATTCAGACCGGTTTCTTTGCCGGACTTTCGGTGCTGGCGCTGGTTTCCGCCATGGATATGACCAACGGCGGTCTGTATGCCAGCCTGATGAACCAGTACGGCAGCAAAGAAGAATCGGGCGCTTTCGTTCTGATGTCGCTGGAGTCCGGCCCGCTGATGACCATGGTGATCCTCGGTTCCGCCGGCCTCGCTTCCTTTGAACCCCACCACTTCGTTGGCGCGGTTCTGCCGTTCCTGATTGGTTTTGCGCTGGGTAACCTCGATCACGATCTGCGCGCTTTCTTCAGCAAAGCAACGCCGGTGCTGATTCCGTTCTTCGGCTTCGCGCTGGGTAACACCATCAACCTGAGCGTGATTATGCAGACCGGTCTGCTGGGCATTTTCCTCGGCGTTGCGGTCATCATCATCACCGGTATTCCGCTGATTATTGCCGACCGCGTGATCGGTGGCGGTAACGGTACGGCAGGCGTCGCAGCCTCTTCAGCCGCCGGTGCGGCAGTGGCGAACCCGGTGATTATTGCGCAGATCAACCCGGCGTTTGAACCGGTTGCCGCCTCCGCAACGGCGTTAGTCGCCGCGAGTGTGATTGTGACGGCGATTCTGGTGCCGATTATCACCGCCCTGTATGCCAAACGCTTTGGCAATCCAGCGCAAGCCGCAGACCGTGCAGAGAAACCGGTCGAATCCACCGGGCATTAATAGCGCATAAAAAAAGCCCCTGACGGGGCTTTTTGCTGTTCGCTATGTCCTGCGATTACCAGCCCGACCAGCCAGACAATTGCGGGGCACACCGTTTTACTCACCGAAGATCTCTTCCACCATCGCCGTAGCGATACGTGATGCTGAACAGAGACGCGGCATGCCGAGGGCTACGGTCTGCCAGCTCTGCGTGACCGACCAGCAAATAGGATGGCGTTCGGCATCGCACCAGTCGCCAAGCCAGCCGAGTAAATCCTTATAATCCATCAGCCCCGGCGTGGAAGGCGTTGCCAGCCACTGATGATAAAAATGGCGGGTCGCCGGTGAGGCATTGATCCCCTGCGCCAGAAAATCGGCGGCCATGGCGCATAAATTATCTTTCAGCATTTGCGCCACATCTTCGTTGCCCAGACGACAGGCATCGCCAAAAGCGCCCCAGCGCAGCTCCTCCAGCGCCACATAACAGCGCCCGGCCATCGACCAGCCGTTGTAGTTTCCGGCGCGCCAGTGGGCAAAAACCTGTTCGCTGTGATGTCCGGCCTGTACCGCCAGCCCACGTTGCGTCAGCGCTTTCTCTTTCCAGGCGGCGCGCTGGCTGAAGTGGCTCAACAACTCTTCATACTGTTGTACGCTGCCAGGATTTACCGAACGCCGTTCCGTCTGCTGCAATGCGCTAAGCCGCTGGGTAATGCGCGTGAGTGCCAGATGTCCGGGGTCGAGCATGCTCGCCAGCTTCTCCGCCAGCCCTAAACGTAGGGTGTCGTTTTCATTTAATACGCCGGACATCGCCCACGGCCGCAGTTGAGTTTGCGCCATGATCTCTTGCGTCAGGCGTTCACGAAATAACTGCTGCTGAGGCACAACCGGCGACTGGCGCGCAGCGTCTGCGCCCTGCACCAGATCAACGATAAATTTTGGATGAATACACTCAAGTACCCGTCCGGGGCCATCCAGAAGTTGATTTTTCATGGCTGCTCTGCTGCGAATAAGGTTTGTATATCATCGCGTAACAGCCGGGCATCTTCATGGATCCAGTTAGCCGTCCTGATGCTCTGTTGCAGATGCTGACGCAACATCTGCACTGATGATTCGTTTTGCTGACGTATCGCCAGGCTGTCACGCAAACTTTCCTGTAGTCCCGCAAGACTTAACGAGAATTCGGCGAAAAATGTTGCCATCCCAGCCGTAACAGAAACATCGACCTGCGCTGCCAAAGCTTTACGAATTTGTTCACAAAAATGAGCCACATGGCCGATCAGCTTTTTATGCAGCGCGGCAATATCAATCACGTAACGGGTGCGGGTAGCGACATAATCATCCCAACCCCAACCGGGGTTATTTAACCAGCGAGACACCGTTTCCCGCACACTGCCGGAACGCGGTGCCTGCCCGGCAGGCGTATCTTCCGGGGCGATCACGTTGGTGAACAGGGAACGGGTATTAAAATTGAGCGCACTGGGCTGGAACGCAGGGAAACTGATACGCGCGCGGAAACCGGCATGGTTAAGCTCTTCTTTAATACGCGTTTCAATCGGGCGCATGGCATCGTTCAGCGAACGCGTCAGCGTATTTTCCAGCTCATCAAAACGCAGCGCCAGTTCACGGCTGATGCGCTCCTGCGCCGCCAGCAGAATAGTTTCACAGGCCGAACGGATCTTGCTCAGCGCAATTTGCGCCTGGCCTTCGTTTTCCAGCACCAGTTGACCGGGGTTATAACCTTCATCAAGGCGCAAATCAGCCTTACCGTCGCCCAACGCCTCCATCATCTGCCCATCGTGGAACCAGGCATCAATGGCCTCAACAATTTCGAACTGCTGGCCGTGGATAAAGATCTCCGCTGCCGCCAGCGCCTCTTCGACTTCATGTTCGATCTCGTCGCTGACGGACGCCTGACTGGTGCGCAGCAGCGCCATATCCTCTTCCAGCCGGGTAATATTTTGCTCCAGTTGCTCGTAAGCCACCGTCAGCCCCTGATAGCGAAAATCGAGATATTCGCGCGCGCTCTGGGTGTAATTGAGCAGCTTATGCGATGCAGAACGCAGCGCGTACAGCGAGGCATTGGCATGCGCAGCGTGCAGTAACTTACGGATCGGTTTCTCAAACAGCGAATCTTCCCACAGCAGCTCTGCCGCGTGATGAATATGCTCAATATCGTCCAGATCGGCGGTGCGCCAGCGGCGGCCCAGCGCCGCTTCGGCAAAATCCTGCACCCAGCGCTGCTCCTGCGGATCCGGCAACTGACCGCGATGTTTTAACTCATGGCGCGCGCGGTTAGCCAGATATCCCCACATGGAAGAGACCGGAAAGATCTGCGTCGGGTTGATATTGCCTTTCATTAGTGTTCCGGAAATCAGCGCCCGCACCTGCTCTTCGTCATCGCTGTTACGATCTTTCTGATCGAATTTATTCACTAACGCGTACAGCGGCACCGAACGCCCCACTGCAGAAATCGCGCGGCGTACCTCTTCATCGGAGATAGATTTAAGCTGGGTGTAATCCATCACCGCCAGCACGGCGGAGGCCCGCGCCAGCTGTTCGTTGAGCATTTTTTGCAGATGCGGCTGCCCGGCTTCATTCGGCCCGGGGGTATCCAGCAGCGTGAGCTGGCCGAGTTGGTTCTCCAGCCCGGCCAGATGCACAAACTCCACTTCAATCACCGGGATATGTTCAATCGCCGCATAGGCTGAGAAGGGAAAATCCACATCCAGCGCTTTCGACAGGCGCACCAGGTCGTTGAGGCTTTTTAAACAGTGGAAAATAGGTTGCGCACCGAGATAGTGCTTATCAAATGCATCGCCTTGCGCAATACGATCCAGCAGCGCAGCCATGTCTTTATCGATCTCAAGCTGCTGCGCCAGCTTTTCCCGGTCATAGTTGAATAGCCGGGTTTGCAGTTGTTGCGCAAGCGCGTCAATCGGGCCGACATGGGAGAAATGCAGGATCGGCTCTTTCTGACCCGGCGTATGGCGAATAAGCGTCGGCAACGCGGTCATCGGCCGGTTGCGGTTGGGCAATACTTCCGTACCCACGATCGCATTAATCGTAGTGGATTTGCCGGCTTTCATGGTACCGACGATCGCCAGCACCATCTCCAGCCGGGTGATTTTCCGTAATTCGTTATGCAGCGTAGCCTGTTGCGCCTCTACGCCGCGAGCGCTGAAATGCAAAGGCAGCACATTGGCATTTTCTGCCTTACCGACCGCGTTCGTCTCATCAAACGTCGCTGCCGGCATTTTTTTCAGTGCCTGGAGATTATGCAGTGAAAGTTGTAACAACCTTTCTGCTTCCTGGCTTAATTCAAAAATTGTTTGTGTGTGCATGACAAAAGTCTTTCCTTAACGCAAATTTTCTTACTTTTATTTAGCCGGAATGTTTTATTAGTGAAGTTTCGGCTTTTATAATTACGTGTGGAAAATATCTTCGAAAAGATAAACACCTGATGATAATCAGGAAAATATAATTTTTTCTCTCAAAAAATGGCAGCGTCACACCTCCGGCTTTTAAAGACCAGAGAGTTAGAGCGTAGCTCATTTTCAGGAACAAACAGGATATATCGTCATTATTTACCCACCCGCTTTGAGAGGAAATTATCTGCCGCAGAGACAGACACAGTAGGCATGACAGTTTAGTTATCTAATGGCACCGTATACTACACGCCACCATATCTGAATTACTAAATGGTGGCAATTTCCGCCATAAAATATTCTAAATATTATCTCAGGAAGTTTGCTTCCGGCCTTTCTGCGATAAG
The DNA here is from genome assembly GCF_003028445.1 of Kosakonia sp. H7A. Lineage (NCBI taxonomy): Bacteria > Pseudomonadati > Pseudomonadota > Gammaproteobacteria > Enterobacterales > Enterobacteriaceae > Kosakonia > Kosakonia sp. H7A. The sequence goes on from NZ_PYTZ01000010.1 coordinate 46,149, forward strand.
CATCGCTTAAGCGAATGACAGGTTATGTCACCGCCTGGACTTTTTTTATCCTCACGCCTGGAAAATAATAACAACGGCAATTGTGCGGTTTTGCTGTATAATTGCCGCCTTTCAGGCATTGTGCCTTTTGTGCTGGCCACCGCCAGCGTTGTATGTTCTTTTGAGGAAATCCCTATGCAACTCCCCCACTGCCCAAAATGTAATTCCGAATACACCTATGAAGATAATGGCATGTTCATTTGCCCGGAATGCGCTCACGAGTGGAACAATGCTGAACCGGCACACGACGCCGATGAATTAATCGTCAAGGATGCCAATGGCAATCTGCTGGCCGACGGCGATAGCGTAACGGTAATTAAAGATTTGAAAGTAAAAGGCAGTTCTTCAATGTTGAAGATCGGCACCAAAGTTAAAAATATTCGTCTGGTCGAAGGCGATCATAATATCGATTGTAAAATCGACGGTTTCGGCCCGATGAAACTGAAATCAGAATTCGTTAAAAAGAACTGATGATTCGGCGGGAAGCTTATACTTCCCGCCTGGCTTTCTTTCACTTTCCCCCGCTACACTCAATGGCAGATTTCGTTACCAGAGGTAATGATTATGCCGCTCAGTCCCTACATCTCTTTTTCAGGCCAGTGCAACGACGCCATTCAGTTCTACCAGCAGGCTTTACAGGCTGAATTACTCTATAAAATCACCTTCGGCGAAATGCCCAATCCCCCGGAAGCGAATGATGACGGCTGTGCCGCCGGGTACGCGTTTGCCGAAAGCGATATTGCTCACGCCAGCCTGCACATCGCCGGTAGTGAGATCATGATGAGCGACGGCAAACAAGGCGCTGCGGCGTACGCCGGTTTTACCTTAAGCCTCGCCACCCAGGATGTTGCGCAGGGTAAAGCCTGGTTTGACACTCTTGCCGCCGAAGGCCATATCACGATGCCCTGGCAGGAAACCTTCTGGGCGCAGGGTTTTGGCATGGTGACAGATAAATTCGGCATCCCGTGGATGGTCAACGTCGCCAAACCACCGCAAACCTGATTCACAGCACATTCCCCAACGGGAGCCGTCAGCGGCTCCCTTTTTTTGCCCGTTGCAGATCACTCTTCATCTCTCAGCAACGATTGCATAACCCAAATGAAACATTAATCCGCCAGCATGGACTCACGCTGTGATGACTGCCATAAGGCAGCCGTTTTTTACCCGTGAGGTTCAGATGACCATGCACTTGTCCAGACATCCGACCAGCTATCCCACACGCTATCAGGAGATTGCCGCCAGGCTGGAGCAGGAGTTGCGAAATAACTATCGCTGCGGCGACTGGCTGCCAGCGGAACAGCAACTGGCCGCACGCTTTGAGGTGAATCGCCACACTTTACGCCGCGCCATCGATCAACTGGTGGAGAAAGGCTGGGTGCAGCGCCGCCAGGGCATCGGCGTGCTGGTGCTGATGCGCCCGTTTGATTACCCGCTCAATGCCCAGGCGCGCTTTAGCCAGAACCTGCTCGATCAGGGCAGCCATCCCACCAGCGAACGCCTGCTGGCGGTACTGCGTCCGGCCTCCGAGCATATCGCCGATGCGTTAGGCATCAGCGAAGGCGACAACGTGGTGCATTTACGCACCCGCCGCCGGGTGAATGGCGTCGCCCTCTGTCTTATTGATCACTACTTCGCCGATCTCACGCTGTGGCCGCTGCTGCAACAGTTCGACCACGGTTCGCTGCATGACTTTTTGCGTGAACGCGCGGGGATCAGCCTGAAACGTACCCAGACGCGCATTAGCGCGCGTCGTGCGCAGGTGAAAGAGAGCCGCTGGCTGGAGATTCCCAATATGGCGCCTCTGCTCTGCGTGCGCACCCTTAACCATCGCGAAGGCGACGTCAACGCGACGGAGTACTCCGTCAGCCTGACCCGCGCCGACATGATCGAATTCACCATGGAGCACTGAGATGCACTTTGATACGCCTACTCGTCAACGCTGGATGGCAGCGCTTGCCCAGTCCACCCCGGAGATGCTGCGGGCGCGGATGCGTACGCTGGGCCTGGCGCCCGACTATGAGCATGTCCGCGAGCCGCAAACCGGGCTGGTGCAGGTGCAGGCGCGCATGGGCGGCACCGGCGATCGCTTCTTCCCCGGCGACACCACGCTGACCCGCGCCGTCGTGCGCCTGAGCAGCGGCCAGCTCGGCTTTAGCTGGGTGCTCGGGCGCGACAAAGGCCATGCCGAACGCTGCGCCGTGTGTGACGCGTTATTGCAAGAGCCAACCCATTTCCAGACGTTGATGGAAACCCTGATAACCCCGCTGGAAGCGGACCGCGCAGCGCGCATTGCAGCGCGTCTGGCTGAAGTCAACGCCAGCCGGGTCGACTTTTTCACCCTGGTTCGCGGAGATAACGCATGACCTTACAACCCGCTTTCGCATCGGCGGTTCACGATGCTCAACACTGTTTTCGCCGTCTGTTAAAAGCCATGAGCGAGCCGGGCGTCATCGTCTCGTTGCCACATCTGAAACATGGCTGGCCGCCGCTTAACCCGGCATCCACCAGCGTATTACTGACGCTGGCCGATAACGACACGCCGATCTGGCTCTCAGCTGCCGTCGACAACGATCTGGTACGCCAGAACCTGCGTTTTCACACCAATGCGCCGCTGGTTGACCAGCCGCAGCAGTCGCTGTTTGCCGTCGCCGATCACACCCTGAGCGCCGAACAGCTCAGCGCCCTGCCCTGCGGCACGGATATCAGCCCGGAAACCAGCGCCACCTTGATTTTACAACTGCCGTCACTGAGCGGCGGCCGCATGCTGCGCCTGACCGGCCCCGGCATTCTGGAGGAGCGCATGATTGCGCCGCTGCTGCCGGAGTGCATCACCGACGAATTTACTGACCGTCCGCACTCGTTCCCCACAGGCATCGATGTGATTCTGACCTGTGGAGAACGCGCGCTGGCGATACCACGAACCACACTGGTGGAGGTGTTCTGATGTACGTTGCTGTCAAGGGGGGCGAAAAGGCGATAGCCGCAGCCCACGCGCTACAAGAACATAAGCGTCGCGGCGACAGCGAGCTTGCGGAGCTGAGCGTTGCGCAAATTGCTGAACAGATGCATCTGGCCGTCGATCGGGTGATGACCGAAGGCGGTATTGCCGATCGGGAACTGGCGGCGCTGGCGCTGAAACAGGCAAGCGGCGATAACGTCGAAGCCATCTTTCTGCTGCGCGCCTACCGCACAACGCTGCCGCGCCTGGCCGTCAGCGAACCCATTGACAGCGCGAAGATGCGTTTAGAGCGCCGGATTTCGGCGGTGTACAAAGACATTCCCGGCGGCCAGTTGCTTGGCCCGACTTACGATTACACCCATCGTTTACTCGATTTTGCGCTGCTGGCCGAGGGCGAAACGACCTCATTGCCGAAACGCGAAGTACAGCCGGAAACCACGCCGCACGTCTTTGCGCTTCTGGAACAAGAGGGGCTGGCGAAAGCTGAACAGGAGAGCGGCGCCGTGCCGGACGATATCACCCGCCAGCCGCCGGTTTACCCTTGCTCCCGCTCTGCACGTCTGCAACAACTGGCGCGCGGCGACGAAGGCTATCTGCTGGCGCTGGCCTACTCCACCCAGCGCGGTTACGGGCGCAATCACCCCTTCGCCGGGGAGATCCGCAGCGGTTATATCGACGTGGAAATAGTGCCCGAAGAGCTGGGTTTTGCAGTGAACGTCGGCGAATTGCTGATCACCGAATGTGAAATGGTCAACGGCTTTGTCGCCCCGCAAGAGGAGGCGCCGCACTTTACCCGTGGCTACGGGCTGGTGTTCGGCATGGGCGAACGCAAAGCGATGGCGATGGCGCTGATGGATCGCGCCCTGCAAGCCGCTGACTACGGCGAAATGATAAAAAGCCCGGCGCAGGATGAAGAGTTTGTGCTGGCGCATGCTGATAACGTCGAGGCGGCGGGTTTTGTCTCGCACCTCAAACTTCCCCACTACGTCGATTTCCAGGCCGAACTGGACTTGCTCAGACAGCTGCAACAGGAGAGCTCCCGTGGCTAACGCGCTGACCGGTTACAACTTTGCTTTTCTTGATGAGCAAACCAAACGCATGATCCGCCGGGCGCTGCTAAAAGCGGTTGCCATTCCCGGTTACCAGGTGCCGTTTGGCGGGCGCGAAATGCCGATGCCCTACGGCTGGGGGACCGGCGGTATTCAGTTAACCGCCAGCGTCATTGGCGAAGACGATGTGCTGAAAGTGATCGATCAGGGCGCGGATGACACCACCAACGCCGTCTCAATCCGCCAGTTCTTCACCCGTGTTACCGGCGTGGAAACCACCGAACGCACCGCCGACGCGACGCTGATTCAGACTCGCCACCGCATTCCTGAAACGCCGCTGGTTGAAGATCAGATCCTGATTTACCAGGTGCCGATCCCGGAGCCGCTGCGCTTTATTGAACCGCGCGAAACCGAAACCCGCACCATGCACGCGCTGGAAGAGTATGGCGTGATGCAGGTGAAGCTATATGAAGACATTGCCCGCTTCGGCAACTTCACCACCCGCTACGCCTGGCCGGTGAAAGTGAATGGCCGCTACGTGATGGACCCGTCGCCAATCCCGGCATTTGATAACCCGAAAATGCACTTCATGCCCGCGCTACAACTGTTCGGTGCCGGGCGTGAAAAACGCATTTACGCCGTTCCGCCGTATACCCAAGTCGAGAGCCTCGACTTTGAGGATTACCCCTTTGCGCCGCAAAAGTGGGATCAACCGTGCGCCATCTGCGGTTCCACCCACAGTTATCTGGATGAAGTGGTGCTGGATGATACCGGCACGCGCATGTTCGTCTGCTCCGATACCGACTACTGCCGCCAACAGAGCGAGGCTTTACGCAAATGACCCAACCGCTGCTTTCGGTGAATCAACTCTCCCATCTCTACGCGCCAGGCAAAGGGTTTCAGGACGTCTCGTTCGATCTGTGGCCGGGTGAAGTGCTGGGCATTGTCGGCGAATCCGGTTCCGGTAAAACCACCCTGCTGAATGCCATTTCAGCACGGCTGGCGCCACAGCAGGGGCAGGTTATCTATAACGACCGCGATCTGTACGCCATCAGCGAAGCCGAGCGCCGCCGTTTGCTGCGAACCGAATGGGGCGTGGTACACCAGCATCCGCTGGATGGCCTGCGCCGCCAGGTCTCCGCCGGGGGCAATATCGGCGAACGGCTGATGGCGACCGGCGCGCGGCATTACGGTGATATCCGCGCCTGCGCGCAACAGTGGCTGACGGATGTCGAGATCCCACCGTCACGCATTGACGATTTGCCCACCACCTTTTCCGGCGGGATGCAGCAGCGACTGCAAATTGCCCGCAATCTCGTGACGCAGCCAAAACTGGTGTTTATGGATGAACCCACCGGCGGGCTGGATGTGTCGGTTCAGGCACGTTTGCTGGATCTGCTGCGCAGCCTGGTGGTGGAGATGAACCTTGCCGTGGTGATGGTGACCCATGATTTGGGCGTCGCACGCCTGCTGGCAAACCGTCTGCTGGTTATGAAACAGGGCCAGGTGGTGGAAAGTGGGTTAACCGATCGCGTGCTCGACGATCCACATCACCCCTATACCCAGTTGCTGGTTTCCTCGGTCTTGCAAAATTAAGGAGTCTGCGATGTCTTTTTTGCGTGTGGAAAATGTCAGCAAAACCTTTGTGCTGCACCATCAGAACGGCGTGCGTCTGCCGGTGCTGCGCGACACCTCGCTGGAGGTGAACGCCGGGGAATGCGTGGTGCTGCACGGTCACTCCGGCAGTGGAAAATCGACGCTGCTGCGCTCGCTGTATGCCAACTATTTGCCGGACGCTGGGCATATTCATGTCAAACATGGCGATGAATGGGTCGATTTGGTGCAGGCTCCGGCGCGAAAAGTACTGGACGTGCGTCGTCATACCATCGGCTGGGTCAGCCAGTTTTTACGCGTCATTCCACGCGTCAGCGCGCTGGACGTGGTGATGCAGCCGCTGCTGGAACTGGGGCTTTCCCGCGATGTCTGCATCGGCAAAGCCAGCCAGTTGCTGACGCGGCTGAATGTGCCGGAACGCTTGTGGCACCTTGCACCGGCAACGTTCTCCGGCGGCGAGCAGCAGCGCGTCAACATCGCCCGCGGCTTTATTGTTGACTACCCGATCCTACTGCTTGATGAACCGACCGCCTCGCTGGATGCGAAAAACAGCGCCGCCGTCGTTGAACTGATCGCGCAGGCCAAAGCGCGCGGCGCAGCGATTGTCGGCATATTCCATGACGAGGCCGTGCGCGAAAGCGTCGCCGACCGTCTGTTTCCGATGGGAATCTCCGCATGATTATCAACAATGTAAAACTGATCCTTGAAGACGAAGTGGTCGACGGTTCGCTGGAAGTGCGCGACGGCGTGATCCGCGCCTTCGCCGAAACCCAAAGCCGCCAGCCAGGCGCTCATGATGGTGACGGCGGCTGGTTGCTGCCGGGGCTTATCGAACTGCATACGGACAACCTCGACAAATTCTTCACCCCGCGCCCGAAAGTGGACTGGCCCGCCCACTCCGCAATGAGCAGCCACGACGCGCTGATGGTCGCCAACGGCATCACTACAGTGCTGGATGCGGTCGCCATTGGCGATGTGCGCGACGGCGGCGATCGGCTGGAGAATCTGGAGAAGATGATCAACGCGGTGGAAGATTCGCAAAAACGCGGGCTAAATCGCGCGGAACATCGCCTGCATTTACGCTGCGAACTGCCGCACCACACCACTCTGCCGCTGTTTGAAAAGCTGGTCGGCCGCGAGCCGGTGACGCTGGTATCGCTGATGGATCACTCCCCAGGCCAGCGCCAGTACGCCAGCTACGAAAAGTATCGCGATTACTATCAGGGTAAATATCACCTGACCAACGAACAAATGGATGCGTTTGAACAGGAGCAACTGGCGCTGGCCGCCGAATGGTCGCAGCCTAACCGGATGGCAATTGCCGCGCTCTGCCGGGCGCGTAACCTGCCGCTGGCCAGCCATGATGACGCCACGCGCGAACATGTGGTGGAATCCCACCAGTTAGGCAGCGTGATCGCAGAATTCCCCACCACCTTTGCCGCCGCCGAAGCCTCGCGCGAGCACGGCCTGAGCGTGCTGATGGGTGCGCCGAATATCGTGCGCGGCGGCTCGCACTCCGGCAATGTGGCGGCGCATAAACTGGCGCAGCTCGGCATGCTGGACATTCTCTCATCGGATTATTATCCCGCCAGCCTGCTGGATGCCGCCTTCCGCGTTGCGGCGGATGAGCAGAATGATTTCACCCTGCCGCGCGCTATTCAGTTGGTAACGAAAAATCCGGCACAGGCGCTCAAGCTTGACGATCGCGGAACGCTCGGCGAAGGAAAACGAGCCGATCTGGTGCTGGTGCACAATAAAGGCGACCACGTCCGCGTCGATCACGTCTGGCGCGAGGGGAAACGGGTGTTCTGATGGGCAGACTGATCTGGTTGATGGGGCCATCCGGTGCCGGAAAAGATACGCTGCTGGCCGCGCTACGCAGCCGCGAGCATCCCCAGTTGCTGGTGGCGCACCGCTATATCACGCGCCCGGCAAGTTCCGGCAGCGAGAACCATATCGAGCTAAGCGAAAAGGAGTTTTTTACCCGCGACGAGCAGCATCTGTTTACCCTGAGCTGGCACGCCAACGATCTCTACTACGGTATCGGCGTGGAGGTCGATCTCTGGTTGCAGGCGGGGTTTGATGTGGTGGTCAACGGTTCGCGCGGTCATCTGCAGCAGGCGCAGACGCAATACGGCGAGGTGCTGATGCCAGTGTATGTGCAGGTATCACCGGAGATTTTGCGCCAGCGGCTGGAAAAACGCGGACGTGAAAGCAGCGTGGAAATTACCGCGCGGCTGGAACGCGCGGCCCGTTACTCGGCGGGTGACTGTCTGACGCTGAACAACGACGGGAGTCTGCTACAGTCAGTGGAAGGATTGATCTCGTTGATACGCGCGCAACAAGGGAAAAGTGCGTAATGCTGCCGGCGCATGCAGCACGCGCCGTTTACGTTAACTCAACCGTTAAAGCGAGGCGCTATGAGCCTGACTCTCACTCTGACCGGCACCGGCGGTGCACAACTGGTTCCGGTATTCGGTTGCGATTGCGCAGCCTGCTTACGTGCGCGCCAGCAGTCGCAATATCGTCGCCAGCCTTGCAGCGGCGTGGTGCAGTTTAACGACGCGGTGACACTGCTGGATGCCGGGCTTACCGATTTAATGGAACGTTTCCCGGCGGGTCAGTTTCAGCAGATTCTGTTGACGCATTACCATATGGATCATGTGCAGGGGCTGTTTCCGCTGCGCTGGGGCTTAGGCGCGAAAATCCCGGTTTACGGCCCGCCGGATGAACAGGGCTGCGACGATCTGTTTAAACATCCCGGTCTGCTTGATTTCAGCCATACCGTTGAACCGTTTGTGGTGTTCGATCTGCAAGGATTGCAGGTCACGCCGTTGCCGCTGAAGCACTCGAAACTCACCTTTGGTTATTTGCTGGAATCGGCGCACAGCCGGGTCGCCTGGCTTTCGGATACTGCCGGTCTGCCGGATAAGACGCTTAAGTTTTTACTCAATAATCGCCCGCAGGTGGTAATCATTGATTGCAGTGAACCGCCCTGCGCAGAGACGCCGAAAAATCATAACGATCTGCGCACCGTTATCGCCCTGAATGAGGTGATTGGCTGCCCGCGCGTCGTGCTAACCCATATCGGGCATCGCTTTGACGTCTGGTTGATGAATAACGCACTGCCGACGGGGTTTGAGGCGGGTTTTGATGGCATGCGGATTGTACTGGATTAGACCGCACAATATGGATATATTCGTCCCGTTGCTTACCGGCATGGGTTAAGCAGACGCAGCCTGTAAAGAGGTCGTTTGAAGGATAAAGCGTACAGACTCGCACTGATAGGGTTGTGGATAACGCAACCGGGTCTTAAATACCCGCGTGTGACCAATAAATAATTAGCACATCGCGGCTTACAGAGTATGACTTGCCATGAATGTGCTTTTTATTTGTAGCCGCAACCAATGGCGCAGCCCGACCGCTGAGCAGGTGTTCCGTCGCTACCCCGGGGTAAATGCTCGCTCTGCTGGCACACAACGCCATGCGAGAAAAACTGTCTCGCCCGCCATTCTCTCCTGGGCAGACGTCATCTGTGTGATGGAAGAAAAACACAAAAACAGCATCCTTGCCGACTTTAGCCGCCTGGTGCAGCATAAACCTGTTTATGTGCTTGATATTCCTGATCAATACCATTTTATGGACCCGCAACTAATCACGCTGCTTGAGGATATCGTTCCGGAACGCCTGGGTTTGCGCGTGCCGGTGCTGGCGCGTTAGCGGTCGTCGTCCTCTTCCAGCCTGCGTTCTTCGTCATCCAGCTGGCGTCGCTCCCGATCGAGCTGACGCTGGCGCTCATCAAGCTGGCGTCGCCTGTCTTCAAGCTGCCGGTAGCGGTTGTCATAATTCCGGTACTGCTCGTCGCTGCGGCGGCTGCTTTCATCGTCGCGACTGCCGTCAGAGCTGTACGCGTCGCCGATTGCCCGCTGAATATTGCCAATAGCGTCGTCGATAATATCGGCGTGCGCCATCTGACTACTGAGTGAAAGAGCGCCGAATAACAGCGCGGTCGCGTAACGTTTCATAAAGCCAGTCTCAAAGGGGGGACTGGCTGTACGTTAGTGCAGAGGCTGCCTTAGCGGGTAGCGGAGGAATCTCAATTACGGGCGGAAGGTGGCTGCTTCTCAATTTGCGCAATCGCATCCACGCGTAGCTGATGGCGACCGCCTTCAAACTCGGCGCCCAGCCAGTTATCGACAATCATTTTCGCCAGTTCCAGCCCGATAACGCGCGAACCGAACGCCAGTACATTGGTGTCGTTATGCTGGCGCGAAAGCTGTGCGGAGTAAGGTTCGCTACACACCACCGCACGAATACCGGGGAATTTATTGGCGGTGATAGAGATGCCAACGCCGGTACCGCAAATCAAAATACCGCCGTCTGCCTCGCCATTCAGTACCGATTGTGCTACCTCGCTGGCGAAGCGGGGATAATCGGTGCGTGTCGTCGACCATGTGCCTTTATCAATGATTTCAATACCTTTTGCTGACAGATGCGCCAGGATATCCGCCTTCAGGATAAACCCGACATGATCGCAGCCGAACGCAATCTTCTTCATATATCCGCCTGGTTAGTGTGCAAACTTTACGAACCCGGTGAGTTTTGTGATTTTTGACCGGTTAACTGCTGAATAAAACCGCAAAACCACCGGGAACAGCGCCTGTTCTACACGGCATGAATTCACAAATCAATAGCCTTATGTGCATGAAAACCCCTACACCTCAGACGTACCACATTTCATAAATCAATATAATTTATTGTTTTTAAAACAAAACTGATGAGCGCACCAACCAAAACATTACAGAAAACTTCACAACACACAAAACTTTATGAATTAATTAATTCTGTGAAGTTGCCGACATATTTATGGTTCCGGATGTGGTGATATAGTGTCGTCTTCATTTCAAGGACAAGAGAAAGCGATGAGTCAGACAGAATTCGACCACGGTCTTCCCAACGGCATCGGCCTCGCCCCTTACCTGCGCATGAAGCAGGAAGGGATGACGGAAAACGAAAGCCGCATCGTGGATTGGCTATTAACACCGGGCAATATCAGCGATGCCTCCGCGATTAAAGATGTAGCGGAGATGCTGACGGTGTCGGAAGCCATGATCGTGAAAGTGTCGAAACTGCTGGGTTTTAGCGGTTTCCGCAATCTGCGCAGCGCACTGGTGGAGTACTTCTCTCACTCGCAGCAGGTGCTGCCCGCTGAGCTGTCGTTTGACGAAGCGCCGCAGGATGTGGTGAACAAAGTGTTCAATATTACGCTGCGCACCATTATGGAAGGCCAGTCGATCGTTAACGTGGATGAAATCCACCGCGCGGCGCGCTTCTTCTATCAGGCCAAACAGCGCGATCTCTACGGCGTTGGCGGCTCTAACGCCATCTGCGCCGATATTGAACATAAGATGTTGCGCATCGGGGTTCGCTGCCACGCTTACCAGGACGCGCACATTATGATGATGTCCGCATCGCTGCTTAAAGAGGGCGATGTCGTACTGGTGGTGTCGCATTCCGGACGCACCAGTGATTTAAAAGCGGCCGTTGAGCTGGCGAAAAAAAATGGGGCAAAAATTATTTGTATTACTCACAGCTACCATTCGCCGATTGCCAAAATGGCCGACTTTATTATTTGCTCGCCAGCACCAGAGACTCCTTTATTAGGGCGAAATGCTTCAGCACGAATATTACAATTAACATTACTTGATGCTTTTTTTGTTTCGGTTGCACAACAGAACATTGAACTGGCCACACAGAATATGCAAAAAACCGGTGCCATCGTTGATTTTTTCTCACCGGGCGCATTGAAGTAAAAACAAATACTCATCCCGCCGCAACGGGATGAGTAAAATTACCCTACAATGAGAAGACCACTATGAATAAATATCTGAAATTATTCAGCGGAGCTGCTATCGGCCTGATGATGAGCACCAGCGTATTTGCCGCTGCCGAATACGCCGTCGTCTTAAAAACATTATCCAACCCGTTCTGGGTGGATATGAAAAAAGGTATCGAAGACGAAGCGAAAACACTGGGTGTCAGTGTGGATATTTTTGCCTCGCCGTCGGAAGGTGATTTTCAGTCGCAATTACAATTATTCGAAGATCTGAGCAATAAAAATTATAAAGGCATCGCCTTTGCCCCACTCTCTTCCGTTAACCTGGTGATGCCGGTCGCCCGCGCCTGGAAAAAAGGCATTTATCTGGTGAACCTCGATGAAAAAATCGATATGGATAACCTGAAAAAAGCCGGCGGGAATGTCGAAGGTTTTATTACCACCGATAACGTTGCAGTCGGCGCAAAAGGCGCAAGCTTTATCATTGAACAGCTTGGCGCACAGGGCGGCGAAGTGGCGATTATAGAAGGTAAAGCAGGCAACGCCTCGGGTGAAGCGCGCCGCAACGGCGCCAGCGAAGCGTTTAAGAAAACCAGCCAAATCAAGCTGGTCGCCAGCCAGCCCGCCGACTGGGATCGCATTAAGGCGCTGGACGTCGCTACCAACGTGCTGCAACGCAACCCGAACCTGAAAGCCTTCTACTGCGCCAATGACACCATGGCGATGGGCGTTGCCCAGGCGGTGGCGAACGCCGGTAAAACCGGCAAAGTGCTGGTCGTCGGCACCGACGGCATTCCGGAAGCGCGCAAAATGGTGGAAGCCGGGCAGATGACCGCCACCGTCGCGCAAAACCCGGCGAATATTGGCGCTTCGGGTCTGAAAATGATGGTTGATGCGGCAAAAACCGGCAAAGTTATTCCGCTGGATAAAGCCCCGGAATTCAAGCTGGTCGATTCAATTCTGGTCACTAAGTAAGCCATCAACGCCGGATGACGCTTTGCGCGCATCCGGCCTGAAGAGTGTGCAAAGAGGTTACTTATGGTCACGCCATATATCTCAATGGCGGGTATCGGCAAATCCTTTGGCCCGGTCCACGCATTAAAGTCCGTTGATTTAACTATTTATCCTTATGAAATTCATGCGTTATTAGGAGAGAATGGTGCCGGTAAATCAACGTTAATGAAAATTCTCTCGGGGATTCACGACCCGACCAAAGGCACCATCACCATTAATAACGTTAATTACGACAAACTTGATCATAAACTGGCGGCACAACTTGGTATTGGCATTATTTATCAGGAACTCAGCGTTATTGATGAATTAACCGTGCTGGAGAATTTATATATTGGCCGCCATATCACCAAAAAGGTATGCGGCGTCAATATTATCGACTGGCGAGAAATGCGCGTACGGGCGGCAATGATGTTATTGCGCGTCGGCTTAAAAGTCGATCTCGATACCAAAGTGGCGAATTTATCGATTAGCCACAAGCAGATGCTGGAAATTGCCAAAACATTAATGCTGGATGCCAAAGTCATTATTATGGATGAGCCCACCTCTTCGCTGACAAATAAAGAGGTGGATTATCTTTTCCTGATCATGAATCAGCTGCGTAAAGAAGGCACCGCCATTGTTTATATCTCGCATAAGCTGGCGGAAATTCGCCGGATCTGCGATCGCTATACGGTGATGAAAGACGGCAGCAGCGTCTGCAGCGGCATGGTCAGCGACGTCACCAATGACGACATCGTGCGGCTGATGGTCGGACGCGAACTGCAAAACCGCTTTAACGCGATGAAAGAGAGCACCGGCAATATCGAGCGCGATACGGTGTTTGAGGTGAAAAACGTCACCAGTCGCGACAAGAAAAAAGTCCGTGATATCTCTTTTAGCGTGAACCGCGGCGAGATCCTCGGTTTTGCCGGGCTGGTCGGCTCCGGCCGCACCGAACTGATGAACTGCCTGTTCGGCGTCGATAAGCGCAGCCGCGGTGAAATTCGCCTCAATGGTCACGCGATTTCCCCACGCTCACCGCTGGATGCGCTGAAAAAAGGCATGGCATATATCACCGAAAGCCGCCGCGACAACGGCTTCTTCCCTAACTTCTCGATTGCGCAAAACATAGCGCTCAGCAAAAGCCTCAAGCACGGCGGTTACAAAGGCGCAATGGGGCTGTTTAACGAACACGAAGAGCGACGGATTGCTGAAGCGCAGCGCGAGCTGCTGGCGCTGAAGTGCCACTCGGTGGAGCAGAGCATCACCGAGCTTTCCGGCGGTAACCAACAGAAAGTACTGATCTCCAAATGGCTGTGCTGCGAACCCGAGGTGATCATTTTCGATGAACCGACCCGCGGTATCGACGTCGGCGCGAAGGCCGAGATCTACAAAGTGATGCGCCAGCTATCGGATGACGGAAAAGTCATCCTGATGGTGTCATCCGAGCTTCCCGAAATTATTGCCGTCTGCGACCGCATCGCCGTGTTCTGCGAAGGGCGGCTGACGCAAATCCTGACCAATCGCGACGACATGAGCGAAGAGGAGATTATGGCATGGGCATTACCACACGAGTAAAAAGCGAAATGAGCGAGAAAAAGCCCTTCAACTTCGCGCTGTTCTGGGATAAATACGGCACCTTTTTTATCCTCGCGATCATCGTCGCCATCTTCGGCACGATGTCGCCGGAATACTTCCTCAACACCAATAACATCACGCAGATTTTTGTTCAGAGTTCAGTAACGGTGTTGATCGGCATGGGTGAGTTCTTTGCCATTCTGATCGCCGGGATTGATCTCTCCGTCGGTGCGATTCTTGCGCTCTCCGGCATGGTAACCGCCAAACTGATGCTGGCGGGCGTCGATCCCGTGCTGGCGGCATTGATCGGCGGCGTGTTGGTGGGCGGCGTGCTGGGGGCGATTAACGGCTGCCTGGTCAACTGGACCGGCCTGCACCCGTTCATTATTACCCTTGGCACCAACGCGATTTTTCGCGGCATTACGCTGGTTATTTCCGACGCCAACTCGGTGTATGGCTTCTCCTTCGACTTTGTGAATTTCTTTGCCGCCAGCGTGGCAGGCATTCCGGTGCCGGTGATCTTCTCGCTGCTGGTGGCGCTGCTGCTCTGGTTCCTCACTACGCGCATGCGGCTGGGGCGCAATATTTACGCGCTGGGCGGCAATAAAAACTCCGCCTTCTACTCCGGTATCGATGTGAAGTTTCACGTGCTGGTGGTGTTCATTATCTCCGGTGTTTGCGCCGGGCTGGCGGGCGTGGTCTCCACCGCGCGTCTCGGTGCGGCGGAGCCGCTGGCGGGAATGGGGTTTGAAACCTACGCCATCGCCAGCGCCATTATCGGCGGCACCAGCTTCTTCGGCGGTAAGGGGCGTATTTTCTCGGTCGTGATTGGCGGGTTGATTATCGGCACCATCAATAACGGCCTGAATATCCTGCAAGTTCAAACGTATTACCAGCTGGTGGTAATGGGCGGGCTGATTATTGCCGCTGTTGCGCTTGACCGGCTTATCAGCAAGTAAGGAATGAATGATGAAAATCTCCCCCTCCCTGATGTGTATGGATCTGCTCAAGTTTAAAGAACAGATCGAGTTTATCGACAGCCACGCGGACTATTTCCATATCGACATTATGGACGGCCACTTTGTGCCGAACCTGACGCTGTCGCCATTCTTTGTCAGCCAGGTGAAGAAGCTGGCCAGCAAACCGCTGGATTGCCATCTGATGGTGACGCGCCCGCAGGATTATATCGGCCAACTGGCGCGCGCAGGCGCAGACTTTATCACCCTGCACCCGGAAACGATCAACGGCCAGGCGTTTCGCCTGATCGATGAGATCCGCCGCCACGGCATGAAAGTCGGGCTGATCCTCAACCCGGAAACCTCCGTCGAAACGATGAAATACTATATTCATAAGGCGGACAAAGTGACGGTGATGACGGTCGATCCTGGCTTTGCCGGTCAGCCGTTCATTCCGGAAATGCTCGACAAGGTCGCCGAGCTGAAAGCCTGGCGCGAGCGCGAAGGGCTGAGTTATGAAATCGAAATCGACGGCTCCTGCAACCAGGCCACTTATCAGCGTTTGATGGCCGCAGGCGCGGATGTCTTTATCGTCGGCACCTCCGGGTTATTCAACCATGCGGAAAACATCGATGACGCCTGGACGGTAATGACCGAACAGATTCTGGCGGCCAAAAACGAGGTACTGCCTCATGCACGAACCGCATAATCAACTGGTAGCAGGCGTTGATATGGGCGCGACCCATATTCGCTTCTGCCTGCAAACCGCCGCAGGCGAGGTGCTGCATTGTGAAAAGCAGCGCACCGCGGAGGTCATTGCGCACGGCGTGGTAAACGGCATTACTGCGCTTATCCAGGCGCAGCTTGACGCACGTAATGCCCGCTGTTACGGGCTGGTAATGGGCTTTCCTGCGCTGGTCGGCAAAGATAAACGCACCATTATCTCCACGCCCAACTTACCGCTGGCACCTGGTGAACTGAGCGGGCTGGCCAGGCAACTGGAAAATGCGCTGGGCTGCCCGGTGGAGTTTTCCCGTGATGTGAATCTGCAACTCTCTTTTGACGTGCAGGAGCATAACCTCACGCAGCAGCAGGTGTTGGCGGCCTATCTCGGCACCGGCATGGGTTTCGCCATCTGGCTGAACGGTGCACCGTGGACAGGCGCGCACGGCGTGGCGGGCGAACTGGGGCATATTCCGCAGGGAGACAGGCAACTGCGCTGCGGCTGCGGCAATGCGGGTTGTCTGGAAACGGTGTGTTCTGGCCTTGCGCTGCGCCGCTGGTATGAACAGCAGCCGCGGGATTACGATCTTGGCGATCTGTTTATCCATGCAGCACAGGAGCCTTTTGTCGTCGATCTGCTGGATCACGCCGCGCGCGCCATCGCCACCAGCATTAACCTGTTCGATCCCGATGCAGTGATCCTCGGCGGCGGCGTCATGGATATGTCCGCATTTCCGCGTGAAGCGTTGATCGCGGCGATCCGCACCTGGCTGCGCAAACCGTTGCCGTGGGAAGCGGTGCGTTTTCTGGCGGCCTCATCATCAGCGTTTAACGGCGCGCAGGGCGCGGCGACACTGGCCCGCAACCGTTTTACGCCGCAATCCGTCGCAGCGCCTGCGCAAGCTCTGCACGGGTAAAGGGTTTACGCAGCAGTTCCACGTCCGGCAGCGCAGGGTTGTGCGCCGGGCGCAGATCCTGGCCGCTGATGAGCAGCATCGGCAGATGCGGATTCTGCTGGCGCGCCTGGTGAATCACTTCCGCGCCGCTGAGCGCGCCCGGTAGCATTAAATCACTGACCAATGCGCCAATCTCCGTCGAAGCGGCCAGTAGCTGCAACGCCTGCTCACCGGTTTCCGCTTCCAGCGTCAGATAGCCCAGTTCGTGCAACTGTTCGCACAATGTCTGGCGCACATCGGCCTCATCTTCCAGCACCAGAATCAGCGTGTCGCTGCTATCGCGCGCCTGCGCGGCATCCGGTTCGCGGCTTTCCACCGCCTGCACCGTTGCGCGCGGTAGTTGCAGACGCACGGTGGTGCCCTGCCCCGGCGCGCTCTCAATCTCTACCCGCCCGCCGGACTGGCGAACAAAGCCATATACCATCGACAGGCCCAGCCCGCTGCCGCTGCCGGTCTGTTTGGTGGTGAAGAAGGGTTCGAACACCTGTGCTTTGACCTCCTGAGACATACCGCAGCCGCGATCGATCACCTCCAGTGCCACCATATCCTGGCGGCGTCCGTCACTGCGGGTGACGCGCTGGTTCCAGGTGCGGATTTTAATGGTGCCGCTCTCGCCCTCCATCGCATCGCGGGCATTCATCACCAGATTGATGATGGCATTTTCCAGTTGTCCAACATCGATCCACGCGGGCCATGCCGGGCTTTGCGCTTCGATCTCCAGCGCCAGTGTGCCGGGTAACGAATGGCGCATAAGCTCGCCGAGATTCTCCAGCAGCGGTTGCATCTCCACGGCATGAGGATGCAACGACTGCTTGCGGGAAAAGGCCAGCAGCCGCTGGGTCAGTAACGCGCCGCGCTCAGCGGCTTTCAGCGCCCGCGAGATACGCGGCGCATCCGGCGAGCCGGGCGTCACCAGTTCAAGGCTGCCAATAATCACCGCCAGCAGGTTATTGAAATCGTGCGCCAGCCCGCCGGTCAATTGGCCGACTGCTTTCATCTTCTGACTGTGCAGCAGCGCCTCTTCCAGCCCTTTACGCTCCGTGCGATCCAGCACCACGTTAACCATGCCGCGCCCCGGTACCGGGCTAAAACGCAGCTCAATGGTACGATTGTCCGCCAGCCGTAATTCCTGCGGTTTGGGCAGCGGGCGAGCCAGATTCTCCTGTACGTGACCGGGGAGATCGCTCACCTGTTGTAACAGGCTCTGATAGTGCTGGCCGCGCTGCAATGCCTCTGCCGTCAGCCCCAGCAGCAACGGATATTGCGGATTCCACACCACCAGGCAACCCCGGTTATCGAACAGCGCAAAACCATCGCGCATCGCGTGGAAAGTGGTTTCCAGCTGTGTGCTTTTCTCTTTCAACAACTTAGAGGTGTGTTCCAGCGAAGCAGTATTACGGGCAAACACGTTAAACGCACGCGCCAGTTCGCCCAGCTCATCGCGCCGTTGCAGCGCCGGAACCGACACGTCCTGCTCGCCACGCGCCAGCCGCGACATGGCGCGCGAAATGGCCGTCAGATTCGAGCCCAGATTGCGGTAGATATACCATCCGGCAAAGCCGGTGATCACCAGCGCCAGCAGGGCGAAAACGCTGATAAACAGAATGATCGAGCGCATCTCCTGGTGGCTTTGCGCCGTGCGCAGTTCCGACGCCTGCGCGACCTGCGCAACGTACTGGTTGATGTCGCTGTTGAGCAGCGCCACCAGCGCTTTGATATGAAACATCGACCAGCTAATCGCCAGATCGCTCTCTTCCAGCCGGAGCGACAGCGGCCCCAGCTTGCGCAGCTCGGCGCTGAAATCCGGCAGGATAAAATCCACCGTCGGGCTGGCGGCGCGCAGCGGCAATTGCCCCATGATGTCGGAGATCTGTTTGATTGTCGGCCGGGGAGACGGCGTCTGAATGGCGGCGATGATCAGCCGGTCCATCTCGGCGAGCAGGCGGTTATCCGGGATGTTGCTCGCTTCCCGGGCGGTGATCACCTGTAAATGGCGCAAATAACTTTGGTTCTGGTACAGCGAACTGAGCAGCGCATTACGCTCCAGATGCCGCTGTTGTCCGCGTTGCAGCATCACGGTGACGCTTTGCTGCAATTCGTGGCTGCGGCGGGTGATCTGCGCCACCAGTTGCGGTTCCTGCTGCGCCAGCGGCGCGTGGGCAAGCTGGCTGAGCGAGTGTTGCAGCGCGCTCTGCGTCGCTTTCAGGCGTTCGGCTTCGCCCTGATACTCCAGCGCTCCGACCACCTGCGACAACCGCACAGCCGCCGTGGCGACGCTGGCGGTATCGCGCGCCAGATTCATGCTGCCGGTCATGTCGTCCAGCGTCTGCTGCTGCGCCAGTTCCTGAATCTGGCTGGCGTGGCGAAATCCCAGCACTGCCACGCCGCAGACCATTAAAGTTACCGCCACCACCAGTAAATTGAAGAACAGCAGACGCCCGCGAGCGCTGGTGAAAAACGGGTTCGCGCGATACGACATAGTGGCTCCGGTGCAATGTTGATCCTGCCGCAGGACGGCAGGAAACGGTTTCTCCAGGTAACTATGACAAATATGAACAGAACCTGACATTGTGCATTTACTAACGTGTGATGAAGTGCGGATATCGTTCCTCCAAGGAAGCCCGCTGATGAGCAACACGCCCGTACTGGAGATGCGCAACATTGCCAAAGCTTTTGGCAAATTTTACGCCCTCAAAGGGGTCGATCTGACGGTCTGGCCCGGCGAGATCCATGCGCTGATGGGGGAAAACGGCGCGGGGAAAAGCACGCTGATGAAGATTCTCGCCGGGGCGTATAGCGCCACCAGCGGCGAGATCATGATTGACGGCCAGCCTTACGCCATCAAAAGCCCCAAAGATGCGCTCGCTGCCGGTATCACACTGATTTACCAGGAGATGCAGTTAGCGCCGAACCTGACCGTGGCGGAAAACATCTTTCTTGGCAGTGAAATCGCCCGCGGCGGGCTGGTGCAGCGCAAAGAGATGGTGACACAGGCGCAGGCGGTGATTGATCGCCTTGGCGCGAATTTCACCGCCACCGATCGGGTGATGAAGCTGACTATCGCCGAGCAGCAACAGGTGGAGATCGCCCGCGCTTTACACCGCAACAGCCGCATTCTGGTGATGGATGAACCCACCGCCGCCCTCTCCTCACGCGAAACGCATCGTCTGTTCGAACTGATCCTGCGCCTGCGCGATGAAGGGATGGCGATTATCTACATCAGCCATCGCATGGCGGAAGTGTATGAACTCTCCGATCGCGTCAGCGTCCTGCGCGACGGCCAGTATGTCGGCAGCCTGACGCGCGACAAACTCAATGCCTCTGAACTGGTGCGCATGATGGTCGGGCGGCCATTGAGCGACCTGTTTAACAAAGAGCGCGATATCCCACTTGGCAACCCGCGTCTGAGCGTTCAACACCTGACAGACGGCGAGAAAATCCAGCCAGTCAGCTTGCAGGTGCGTGCCGGGGAGATCGTCGGCCTTGCCGGGCTGGTCGGTGCCGGACGATCCGAACTGGCGCAGCTGATCTTCGGCGTACGCAAAGCCACTGGCGGCATGATCGAAGTGGACGGTGAACCAGTGGTGATCCACTCGCCGCGCGCCGCCATCGATTTAGGCATCGGTTTTCTGACGGAGAACCGCAAAGAGCAAGGCCTGTTTCTGGAGCTGGCGGCGCAGGAAAACATCACCATGGCAACGCTGGAGCGCGACGCGGCGTGGGGAATGCTCGATCGCAAAAAAGCGCAGTCGATCTCCGATGACGCCATCAAGTTATTAAATATTCGCGTACCGCACGCGCAGGTGCGGGCGGGCGGCTTATCCGGCGGCAACCAGCAAAAGCTCTTGATCTCCCGCTGGGTGGCGATCGGCCCGCGCATTCTGATCCTTGATGAGCCAACGCGCGGCGTGGATGTCGGTGCCAAAAGCGAGATCTACCGGATCATGAACCAGATGGCGCGCCAAGGCGTGGCGATCCTGATGATCTCCAGCGAGCTGCCGGAAGTGGTCGGCATGAGCGATCGTGTTTATGTGATGCGCGAAGGCAGCATCGTCGGCGAGCTGCAACAACATGAGATTACTCAGGAAAACATTATGACGCTGGCCACCGGCGTTAACGAATCCCACCACCAGGCGGTACACCATGACTGATGCTAAAGAGAACGCAGCGAAAAGCCCTTCCGCCAAAAAGATGTTGATGGGCGATCTGATGCAAACTGTCGGCATTTTGCCGATTCTCATCCTGATCGTCGCGGTTTTTGGCTTTATCGCGCCAAACTTTTTTACCGAAAGCAACCTGCTGAATATTACCCGCCAGGCGTCGATCAACATTGTGCTGGCGGCGGGCATGACTTTCATCATTCTGACCGGCGGTATCGATCTCTCTGTGGGTTCGATTCTCGGCACCACGGCGGTCGCGGCGATGGTGGTTTCGCTGATGCCCGAACTGGCCCTGCTCTCCGTCCCGGCGGCGCTGATGCTCGGCCTGGTGCTCGGCCTGTTTAATGGCGCGCTGGTGGCGTTTGCTGGTTTGCCGCCATTCATTGTCACCCTCGGTACGTATACCGCGCTGCGCGGGGTGGCCTATCTGCTGGCAGACGGCACCACGGTGATTAACTCCGATATCAGTTTTGAGTGGGTCGGCAATAACTATCTTGGCCCGGTGCCGTGGCTGGTGGTGATTGCGCTGGCGGTGATTGTACTGTGCTGGTTTATCCTGCGCCGCACGACGCTGGGCGTTCATATCTACGCGGTGGGCGGCAATATGCAGGCAGCGCGCCTGACCGGCATCAAAGTGTGGCTGGTGCTGCTGTTCGTCTACGGCATGAGCGGCTTGCTCTCCGGCCTTGGCGGCGTGATGAGCGCCTCGCGGCTGTACAGCGCCAACGGCAACCTCGGCACCGGCTATGAGCTGGATGCCATCGCCGCGGTGATCCTTGGCGGCACCAGTTTTGTCGGCGGAATCGGCACCATCACCGGCACGCTGGTTGGCGCGCTGATTATCGCCACCCTTAACAATGGCATGACGCTAATGGGCGTCTCCTACTTCTGGCAATTGGTGATCAAAGGGGCGGTGATCATCATAGCGGTGCTGATCGACAAATACCGTACCCGGCATCATCAGGCAGCATAACAATACCCTACAAAACAGCAACATAAGTGAGGATTACAGCATGCGTCTTAAACCTCTTGTCACGGCGCTCTGCGCCGCTGCTCTGCTGACCAGCGCGCCGTTTGCGCAGGCCAAAGATCTGAAGTCCATTGGCGTTACGGTGGGCGATCTGGCGAACCCCTTCTTCGTGCAGATCACCAAAGGCGCGGAGCTGGAAGCGCGCAAACTGGCGGGCGATAACGTCAAAGTGACGCTGGTCTCCAGCGGTTACGATCTGGGCCAGCAGGTCGCGCAGATCGATAACTTTATTGCCGCCAAAGTGGACATGATCATCCTCAACGCCGCGGATTCCAAAGGCATCGGCCCGGCGGTGAAACGGGCAAAAGAGGCCGGGATTGTGGTGGTGGCGGTTGACGTGGCGGCAGAAGGTGCCGACGCCACCATCACCTCCGATAACACCCAGGCGGGGGAAATGGCCTGTAAGTACATTACCGACCGCCTGAAAGGCAAAGGCAATGTGGTGATCATCAACGGACCGCCGGTCTCTGCGGTGCAAAACCGTGTCGAAGGCTGCCAGACCGAGTTTAAGCGCCACCCGGATATCAAAGTGCTCTCTGATAACCAGAACGCGAAAGGCAGCCGCGAAGGTGGGCTGGAAGTGATGACCTCGCTGCTTGCCGCCAACCCGAAAATCGACGGTGTCTTTGCGATTAACGATCCGACAGCGATCGGTGCCGATCTGGCCGCCAAACAGGCACAGCGTCACGAGTTCTTTATTGTAGGCGTCGATGGCAGCCCGGATGGCGAAGAGGCGCTGAAACGCAAAAACTCGCTGTTTGTCGCCACTCCGGCGCAGGATCCGCAAGTGATGGCCGCCCGCGCGGTGGAGATCGGCTACGACATTCTGCAAGGCAAGCCCGCGCCAACCGCGCCGGTGCTGATCCCGGTGACGATGATCGATAAACAGAACGTCGGCAGCTACAAAGGCTGGACGGTGAAATAGGGTTTTCCCCCCGCTTTTCCGGCGGGGGATCTTCTCTGGAGGTGAAATGAAACGCTCCGCCATTAATGAAATTCTCGGCCACACGCGGCAGTTTTTCTCAATGCACGATGTCCATTTGCCGCCTTTCGCCAGCTTCCCGCCAACCAAATGGCAACAGCTCGATCGTGCGGCGTGGCGTGAAGTGTTCGATCTGAAACTGGGATGGGATGTCACTGCATTTGGCGGCGACGATTTCTTTACCCAGGGATTGACGCTGTTCACTCTGCGTAACGGCTCGCCCAACGGCACGCCGTATGAAAAATGTTATGCGGAAAAGATTATGCACGTGCGCGACGGTCAGCTTACGCCGATGCATTTTCACTGGCGCAAGCGCGAGGACATCATTAATCGCGGCGGCGGTAATCTGATTATTGAGCTGTGGAACGCCGGCGCACATGAAGAGACGATTGCCTCCGACGTTACCGTGGTCATTGATGGCTGTATCCAGACTCATGCGGCAGGCAGCCAGTTGCGCCTCTCACCAGGGGAAAGTATTTGCCTGTCGCCGGGGCTGTATCACAGCTTCTGGGGCGAACCGGGCTTTGGCGATGTGCTGGTTGGTGAAGTGTCGTCGGTGAATGACGATGATCACGACAACCACTTCCTGTACCCCGTTGATCGCTTTAACGCTATTCAGGAAGACGAACCGGCACTGCTGGCGCTGTGTAACGAATATCATCTGTTTCTCGGCTAAAGGAGGAAGCTATGCCTTTGATTTCGCTCGCTGAAGGTCTGACGCACGCCCGTGAACATCACTATGCGCTGGGCGCGTTTAACGTGCTCGACTCGCACTTTTTACGCGCGCTGTTTGCCGCGGCAAAGCAGGAGCGCTCGCCCTTTATCATCAACATCGCCGAAGTCCATTTTAAATATGTCTCGCTGGAATCGCTGGTCGAAGCGGTGAAGTTCGAAGCCGCGCGCCACGACATTCCGGTGGTGCTGAACCTCGATCACGGGCTGCATTTTGAATCGGTCGTGCGCGCGCTGCGCCTCGGTTTTAGCTCGGTGATGTTTGACGGTTCCGTGCTGGAGTATGAAGAAAATATTCGCCAGACGCGGGAAGTGGTGAAGATGTGCCATGCGGTCGGCGTTTCGGTGGAAGCGGAGCTGGGCGCGGTTGGCGGTGATGAAGGCGGCGCGCTGTATGGCCATGCCGACGAAGCCTGTTTTACCGACCCGGCGCGGGCGCGGGATTTTGTTGACCGTACCGGCATCGACACGCTGGCGGTGGCTATCGGCAATGCCCACGGCAAATACAAAGGCGAACCGAAGCTGGATTTTGAGCGCCTGGATGCCATTCGCCAGCAGACCGGTCTGCCGCTGGTGCTGCACGGCGGTTCCGGTATCAGCGATGCGGATTTCCGCCGCGCCATTTCGCTGGGTATCCATAAAATCAATTTCTACACCGGCATGTCACAGGCCGCGCTCGGCGCCATTGAGCAGCGCATGGCAGATCGCCAGCCATTGTACGATGAGTTCGCCCAGCTCCTGCTGAGCGTCGAAGAAGCCATCACCGATACCGTTGCCACACAGATGCGCATTTTCGGCAGCGCGGGGCAACTCTGATGGCGCGCAAGGGCGTTATCGCCGCCGGCAATATGCTGGTCGATCATGTTCACCAGATCGTGCAGTGGCCGGAACGCGGCTGGCTGGCGGAGATCACCCAGAGCGAGCGCTCAACGGGCGGCGCGCCTCTGAATGTGCTGCTGACGCTGGCAAAGCTGCACGTGGGCATGCCGTTGCAGGCGGTGGGATTAGTGGGCGAAGACAGCGATGGCGATTACATTATGGCGATGCTGGATCAGTACCACGTCAATCGCCAGGCGGTGCAGCGCACCCCTTCTGCACCCACCTCAATGTCGCAGGTGATGACCGATCCCTCCGGGCAGCGCACCTTTTTCCACTCGCCCGGCGCGAACCGTCTGCTGGATTTACCGGCGTTTGAGCAGTTGGACGGCAGCATGAAGATTTTCCATCTCGGCTATCTCTTGCTACTTGATAGCCTCGATTTGCCGGACGAAGAGTACGGAACACGCAGCGCGCGGCTGCTGGCGCAGATGCGCGAGCAGGGTTTTCTCACCTCGCTGGATTTGGTGTCACGCAAGGGCGATCCGCGTTACCAGCCGCTGGTGCTGCCGTGCCTGAAGCATCTTGATTTTCTGGTGATTAACGAGCTGGAAGCCGGGGAATTTAGCGGGCTGCCCATGCGCACCGCAACCGATGAACCGCATATTGAGCATATCGCTGCCGCCGCCGCGCAACTGCTGGCCGCCGGTGTGCGCCAGCGGGTAGTGATCCACTGCCCGGAAGGCGCATGGGGCGAAGCGGCAGATCAGGCCGGAGCGTGGATCCCGTCGCGCACGTTAAGCCAGTCGGAGATTATCGGCAGTGTCGGTGCGGGCGATGCTTTTTGCGCCGGTTTTTTATACGGCTGCCACGAAGCCTGGCCGCTGCAAAAGAGCATTCAACTGGCACATGCCTGCGCACGCGCCAGCCTGCTGTGCGCCAATGCGATCGACGGCGCGAAGACGCTGGAGGCATTGCAGCAGGAGATTGGAGATTCGCTGTAGGAGTTTGCCGGAACAAGAGACGATATAGCCAGCGCCAGATAACCTGTTGATTGTCTGGTGTTTGGCCGGATGACGGCTACGCCGCTTTATCGCTGTGCGCAACGTCGGCGGCAAAGACATAGCCGAGGCCGCGCAAGGTTTTTATTAGCGCCGGTTGGTGGGGATTAGCTTCGATTTTGCGGCGTAAGCGCATGATCAACACATCAATGGTGCGATCAAACACTTCCACGCTTTCGCTGTGCGTTAAGGTCAGCAACTGTTCGCGGTTCAGCACCCGACGCGCATTTTGCACCAGCGCCAGCAACAAGCTGTACTCGCCTTGCGTCAGGCCAACCACCTGATGCTGCGGGTTAAACAGCTCGCAGCGCTCAGGGTCAAGATGCCAGCCATTAAAGGTAAAACCGGGCTGCTTTTCCATTGGGATTTCTGCCGCCAGCACGCCGCTGCGCCGCAGTACCGCGTTGACGCGCGCCACCAGCACGCGGGCGTTAAACGGTTTGCCGATATAGTCGTCCGCGCCCATCTCCAGGCCGACCACCACATCCGACTCGCTACCAAGCCCGGTAAGCATCACCACCGGCAGCGACGGACGCTGTTTTTGCAACTGCTGCAACACCCGCAGGCCGTTGATATCCGGCAGCATCATATCGAGCAGCACCAGCGCGATATCCGCATGCTGCGCGCTGAGCGTCAGCGCATCCCGCCCGTTATGGCAGACGTAAACCGTAAAGACATGCTCGCTCAGCACCTCTTTCAACAGTTCGCACACCGCGCTATCGTCATCCACCACCAGAATTGCAGGTTTCATTGTCCGCTTCCGCCAGGCCCGTTTGGGTAAGTCTGATCCATTCTGTTGGCGGTCATTTATAAATGCAGCGACTAAATGCCGAATTTTTAACCGTGGTCACATCCCCCTCGCTCTTCGTCACGTCACTTTTGACGATGGCCTGTTTTTCGTCAGTATTTTGCGCAAATTTCCGGCGTAACATCGGTAAATACCCCCAATATTGTTATGGCATAGAAGATGCATAGTGGGGGCGACACTGTTAACTGGAGCGAAAGTGATGAAAAAAGTCGTCACGGTTTGCCCGTATTGCGCCTCGGGATGCAAAATCCATCTGGTGGTCGATAACGGCAAAATCGTTCGGGCGGAAGCCGCACAGGGCAAAACCAATCAGGGCACTCTCTGCCTGAAAGGTTATTACGGCTGGGATTTTATCAACGATACCCAGATCCTGACGCCCCGGCTTAAAAGCCCGATGATCCGTCGCCAGCGCGGCGGAAAACTGGAGTCGGTCTCCTGGGATGAAGCGCTCGATTATGTCGCCAGCCGTTTACGCGCCATTAAAGAGAAGTACGGCCCGGATGCCATTCAGACCACTGGTTCTTCCCGTGGTACGGGTAATGAAACCAACTACATAATGCAAAAATTCGCGCGCGCCGTTATTGGTACCAATAACGTCGACTGCTGCGCTCGTGTCTGACACGGCCCTTCGGTTGCAGGTCTGCACCAATCGGTCGGCAATGGCGCGATGAGTAATGCCATTAATGAAATCGATAACACGGATTTAGTGTTTATCTTTGGGTACAACCCGGCGGATTCTCACCCTATCGTCGCCAATCATGTGATTCGGGCGAAACAGAATGGGGCGAAAATCATCGTCTGCGATCCGCGCAAAATTGAAACCGCGCGCATTGCCGACATGCACGTCGCACTGAAAAACGGATCCAACATCGCCCTGCTTAACGCCATGGGCCATGTGATCATTGAAGAGAACCTCTACGACCAGGCGTTTGTCGCCAACCGGACGGAAGGGTTTGAAGAGTACCGGAAGATTGTCGAGGGCTACACTCCGGAATCGGTCGAGGAGATCACCGGCGTCAGCGCGCAGGAGATCCGCCAGGCCGCCCGTATGTACGCCGGGGCGAAAACTGCAGCCATTCTGTGGGGCATGGGCGTGACCCAGTTCTATCAGGGCGTGGAAACGGTACGTTCGCTCACCAGTCTTGCCATGCTGACCGGCAACCTGGGTAAACCGCATGTTGGGGTCAACCCGGTACGCGGTCAGAACAACGTGCAGGGCGCGTGCGATATGGGCGCGCTGCCGGATACCTACCCCGGCTATCAGTATGTGAAAGAAGAGGCGCACCGCGAGAAATTCGCCAAAGCGTGGGGCGTGGAAAGCCTGCCAGCGCATACCGGTTATCGCATTAGCGAACTACCGCATCGCGTTGAGCATGGCGAAGTGCGCGCCGCGTACATTATGGGTGAAGATCCGCTGCAAACGGATGCCGAACTGTCGGCAGTTCGTAAGGCATTTGAAGGGCTTGAACTGGTGATTGTGCAGGATATTTTCATGACCAAAACCGCAGCCGCGGCGGATGTCATCCTGCCTTCCACCTCCTGGGGCGAGCACGAAGGCGTTTATACCGCAGCAGATCGCGGTTTCCAGCGCTTCTTCAAAGCGGTTGAACCAAAGTGGGATCTGAAAACGGACTGGCAAATCATCAGTGAAATCGCCACCCGTATGGGTTATCCGATGCATTACAACAACACGCAGGAGATCTGGGACGAGTTGCGTCATTTATGCCCCGATTTCTACGGCGCCACCTACGAAAAAATGGGTGAGCTGGGCTACATCCAGTGGCCGTGTCGCGATACGTCGGAGGCCGATCAGGGCACCTCTTATCTCTTTAAAGAGAAGTTCGACACGCCGAACGGGCTGGCGAAATTCTTCACCTGCGACTGGGTCGCGCCGATGGATAAACTCACCGACGAGTATCCGATGGTGCTCTCCACCGTGCGTGAAGTGGGCCATTACTCTTGCCGTTCAATGACCGGCAACTGTGCGGCGCTGGCCGCGCTGGCGGATGAACCAGGCTATGCGCAAATCAACGCCGACGACGCCGCAAGGCTGGGCATTGAGGATGAAGCGCTGGTGTGGGTTAACTCGCGTAAAGGCAAAATCATCACCCGTGCGCAGGTCAGCGAACGCCCGAACAAAGGTGCGGTGTATATGACCTACCAGTGGTGGATTGGCGCCTGTAACGAGCTGGTGACGGAGAACTTAAGCCCGATAACCAAAACGCCGGAGTACAAGTACTGCGCCGTGCGCATCGAGCCGATCGCCGATCAGCGCGCCGCCGAGCAGTATGTGATCGACGAATATAACAAGCTGAAAACCCGGCTGCGCGAAAGCGCGATGGGCTGATAGCCGCGTTTGTCGAAGTCAAAGCGGAGTGATCTTCACTCCGCTTTTTTATTTATCTTCCGTTAGTCACGCCACGAGTGGACAGCGCCGCAATCAACTTCCTGAAAAATCATCATTATTAACGAACTGAAACACAGTTCTTCTGTCATCTGCTGGCATGTTTACCTATAACTAACAGGTAAATGTGCTCATTGATGATTGCCGCGAAACCCCATGCCTCCTGTTAAAAAACACCGTAGAGAAGATCACCCCAGTTCCTCATTTAACCTGAACAGGTATCACCTGCTTTCTCTTGTGATTCTGGTGTTTTTAGCACTCCTGCTGGCACGCGTTGCCGACCTGCAACTGCTCAATCACCCGATGCTGGAGCATGAAGCCGATCAGCGCTCATTACGCACCATTACGCTACCGACCAACCGCGGCACGCTGGTGGATCGTGACGGCCAGGCGTTAGCCCTGAGTGTTCCCTCGCGCGACATCATTGCCGATCCGAAACGCATTCTCGAGGCGAATCCTGATTTTACCAGCCCGAAGTGGGCTTACCTCGCCGCAGCGCTCAATGTCAGCCCGCAAGCCCTGCGGGCGCAGCTTACAGCGAATCCCACGAAGCACTTCCTCTACCTGGGCCGAAAAATCGAACTGGGTATCGCCAAAGATATTGCCGCGCTGCATCTGAAAGGGATCACGACCGAATATGACGACAGCCGCTTTTATCCTATGGGAGAAGCTGCCGCGCCGCTTTTAGGCATCGTGGGCGCCGATAACACGGGGCTGAATGGGCTGGAGAAAAGTTATAACACCATTCTTGAAGGCAAACCGGGCCAGGAAGAGTACCGCCAGGACGGTGACGGCCACCTGATTTCCGTGGTCAATTACGAACCGCCGCAGCAACCGCCAACCGTTCAGCTCAGCATCGACAAGTTCGATCAATACACACTTTACAGCGCATTACGTGATGGCGTGCTGCTCAACAAGGCGGATTCAGGTGCGGCTGTGCTGGTGAAAATCGACACCGGCGAGATTCTGGGAATGGCGTCTTACCCTTCGTTTAATCCCAACAATTACGAAAGCGCCACCCCGATGCAAATGCGCAACACGGCCATTAACGATAGCTATGAACCGGGTTCAACCGTGAAACCGCTGGTGGTTCTCGAAGGGCTGGAGCGCCATTTAATCCAGCCGAACTCGGTTCTTGATACCTCGCCTTACGTCGTCAACGGGCATTTGATACGGGATGTCGGGCACTGGCCGCGCCTGACGATAACCGGCATTTTGCAGAAATCGAGCGATACGGGCGCGTCCCACATTGCGCTTGCCATGCCAGCTCAGGCGCTGGTGAATACCTACCAGGCGTTTGGCCTCGGCAAACCTACCGGGCTGGGCTTAACGGGCGAGAGTGTGGGTTACTTTCCCTTACACCGCCAGCGCTGGGCCGATATTGAACGCGCAACGTTCTCTTTTGGCTACGGCCTGCGCGTAACCCCGCTGCAGATCGCACGGGAATATGCGACGCTGGGCTCGTTCGGTATCTATCGCCCTCTTTCCATCACCAAAGTCACGCCGCCGGTGATGGGCGTCAGAGTGGCGAATCCGGCCACCGCGAAAACCGTCGTGTATATGATGGAAAGCGATGTTTTACCCGGCGGCTCAGGTTTACGCGCGGCAGTACCGGGCTATCAGCTCGCCACCAAAACCGGTACGGCGGAAAAAATGGGTACCGACGGGAAGTACGATGGCGGCTACGTCAACTACACCGCAGGCGTTGCCCCGGCCAGCCACCCGGAAGTGGCGCTGGTGGTGATGGTTAACCATCCGACAGTGGGCGATCACTTTGGTGGCTCGGTCGCAGCGCCGATTTTCGGCAAAATCATCGGCCCGGTACTGAAACATATGAACATCGCGCCTGATGCCATCAGCAATAAACCCTCCGTAAATGCATCCTGATGCCGGGAGGCTCACGCCGCATGGGGATGTTGATGGCGGTGTCACGATGGGGCGTAATGTCTGACAGGTGTGGCAAACCGCCCGGTAGTGTAATGTCATCAACAGAATCCCCTGATAATGAGAGCGCAGGTGTTGAACTCCACGGAAGCAGAATTACCGGTCAGCCAGCAGAACCACAACATTGCGCGTCTCGCGACAGCACAGGCGCTGGCTGGCGCTAACTCGGTCGTCTTTTACGCCACCGGCGCGATAGTCGGTAATACCCTCGCGCCGAGCAGCACGCTGGCAACACTGCCCGTCACAGTTTTTGTTCTGGGGATGGCGGCCTGCATTCTGCCGTTTGGCGCGCTGGCTCGCCGTCGTGGCAGGCGGGCTGCCTTTATGACCGGTACTGGCGCAGGCGTGTTGACCGGGCTGCTGGCCTCGCTGGCGGTCGTGCTCGGTTCCTTTTCCCTGTTCTGCCTGGCGGCTTTTTTCGGCGGCGCGTACGCGGCTGTTGCGCTCTCGTTTCGCTTTGCCGCCACCGATGGCGTGGGCAGTGAACGACGGGCGCGCGCGTTATCGCTGGTGATGGGCGGCGGCGTCGTAGCGGGCGTACTTGGCCCGATGCTGGTCACCGGCACCATGAATGCCTGGCCGGAGCATACTTTTGCCGTTACCTTTCTCGCGCAGGCAGCGGTCGCGGCGCTTGCCGCAACGGTACTGCTCGGCGTCAAATCCCCTGCCGTTGTCGCTCACGCGCAGCACGGCGGCCGCCCACTTCATGAAATAGCCCGCCTGCCGGGCTTTCGTCGCACCGTGTTTGGCGGCGCGGTGGCCTATATGGTGATGAACTTCCTGATGACTGCCGCGCCGCTGTCGATGCATCAGCACGGCCTTTCTCAGCAGGCAGCGAATCTGGGCATTCAGTGGCATGTGATTGCGATGTACGGGCCGGGCTTTTTTACCGGCAAACTGATTCAGCGCTTTGGCGCCAGCCGCATTGGCGCTGCGGGATTATTGATCACCGCCCTCTCCGTGCTCGCCGGTCTGCTCGGTACTGACATCCTGCATTACTGGCTGTCGCTGATCCTGCTTGGCATCGGCTGGAACTTTGGTTTTACCGGCGCTTCGGCGAAGATCATTGAGTTTCACCGCCCGGAAGAGAAAACCCGCGTCCAGTCACTGAATGACTTTATTGTCTTTGGCGTGATGATTGTCGGCTCTTTCTCCTCCGGCGCACTACTTAATGCCTTCGGCTGGAATGCGGTGCTGTGGGGATCGCTGGTGCCGGTGGTGGCGGGTTTTCTGGCGATGATGGGCAAAAGCCACACGGTAAAGGGATAAAAAAATCCCTCCGTGAAGGAGGGATTGAGCAGTTTACTGACCGGCTGTTTTATCAAATTTGCCCAGCATTTCGCGCTCGTAGGCCAGCGCTTTTTTGCGGTCGAATTTGTGTTCCCACTTGGCAATGACCAGCACCGCCAGCGCATTCCCCACCACGTTCAGCGCGGTACGCGCCATATCGAGGATACGGTCAACACCGGCGATAAAGGCCAGCCCTTCCAGCGGAATACCGACGCTGCCCAGCGTCGCCAGCAATACCACGAAGGAGACGCCCGGAACGCCCGCGATGCCTTTTGAGGTCACCATCAGCGTCAGCACGAGGATAATCTCCTGCCACAGCGACAGATCGATACCGTACAACTGCGCAATAAAGATGGCGGCAATACTCTGGTACAGCGTTGAACCGTCGAGGTTAAAGGAGTAACCGGTCGGCACCACGAAGCTGGTAATGGAAGCAGGCGCGCCGTAGGCTTCCATTTTTTCGATAATACGCGGCAGCACGCTCTCTGAACTGGCGGTTGAGTAGGCCAGAATCAGCTCATCTTTCAGGATGCGGATCAGGATCCAGATGCTCAGCCCGCAGATGCGCGCCACAATGCCCAGCACCACCAGCGCGAAGAACAGGATCGCGAAGTAAACCAGAATCACCAGCTTCGCCAGCGGCCACAGCGAGGCAAAACCGAAGTTCGCCACCGTTACCGAGATCAGCGCGAACACGCCGACCGGCGCATAGCGCATCACCATATGGGTGACTTTAAACATGGTTTCGGAAATAGAACGGAACACGGTCACCAGCGGCTCGCGGTGCGATGCCGGCAGCGATGACAGCCCCAGGCCAAACAGCACCGAGAAGAAGATGATCGGCAGCATATCGCCCTTCGCCATCGACGCGATGATATTGGTCGGCACCAGCGACAGAATCGTCCCCATCAGGCCGTGGGCGTGGCTTTGCACATCCGCGGTGGTGCTTTGGTATTTCGAAATATCCACCGTGGCCAGCTGCGACATATCGATTCCCGCCCCCGGCTGGAACACATTCGCCAGCGTAATACCGAGCACGATCGCAACCGTAGTGATCACTTCGAAATAGATGATGGTTTTCGCGCCAATACGGCCAAGCTGTTTCGCGTCGCCCACACCAGCAATCCCGACAATCAACGTCGAGATAACAATCGGCACCACGATCATTTTGATCAGATGAATAAAGATATCGCCCGCAGGAGACAGGAGATTCGCAATCAGCCATTCGCGGCTGTCGCTGTGATAATGCAGGTAACTACCCAGAAGAATACCCAGCACAAGGGCTAGCAGAATCTGCCAGGCCAGGCTGATTTTCATGTTTTTCATAACTACAGACTTCCTCAATGAAGCGCCATTCCATGCTCGGGAACGACACATACTGAAAGGGTATGATTAACGTCGCACGGTATTGCGGGGTTTTTTAACGCGCATTATCAGTATCATTTGCAGGGTGTAACGCGCAACCCTATACCGGGAGGGGGTTTGACTGATTTTTTAGCTAAAAGCCGTCTTTTATTTCAGTTATTAATAATAAGTATTTGTTATACAAAAAATTTCAATCTGCTGAATTCCAATATTTCCGTCAGGAAATTATTCCGCAAAATTTGTTCATTTGCGTATTTTTTAATCATTAGAAATGTCGCAGGGGTCGCTTCATACCGGAAATTTCGTCTGCTATTTGTCATTAACTCAGTGAATAGTACCTGTTAAAAATAATTAAGACGCTATTGGTTCCGCAATGTATTTTCAGCAGGTTGCCATAGCGCATTATTCTGCAACGCTATTAAGTGTAATCGAACCGTCACATTCCATAACCTGCTGTTATGAGTCATTTTTCTTCTTCCTGCCGCTATTTTTCATTTCTGCATTACACCAGCGCATTTATTTTGCTGCTTTTTTACTGAATCTCATCAATGCGTGATCTATCGCTCAAATAGTAAACAAAGCTTGTAAAGGCCCTACAATTAACGTTCTTGTGACATATTATTAACATCTTACAAGGAGAGCAATTGCCATGAGCCAAATACATAAACACGATATTCCCGCCAATATTGCGGAACGTTGCCTGATCAATCCGGAGCAGTATGAAGCCAAATATCAGCAATCCATCACCGACCCTGACACATTCTGGGGCGAGCAGGGAAAGATCCTCGACTGGATCACGCCGTATAAAACGGTGAAAAACACCTCCTTCGCACCCGGCAATATTTCGATTAAATGGTATGAAGACGGCACATTAAACCTGGCCGCCAACTGCCTTGACCGCCACCTTGCCGAACGCGGCGACCAGACGGCCATTATCTGGGAAGGCGATGACGCCAGCCAGAGTAAAAAAATCACCTATCGCGAGCTGCACCGCAGCGTATGCCAGTTTGCCAATGTGCTGGTCGATCTCGGGATTAAGAAAGGTGATGTTGTCGCGATTTACATGCCGATGGTGCCGGAAGCGGCAGTCGCGATGCTCGCCTGCGCCCGTATCGGCGCGGTGCATTCGGTGATTTTCGGCGGCTTCTCGCCGGAAGCGGTAGCCGGACGCATTATTGATTCCAGTTCCCGGCTGGTGATCACCGCCGACGAAGGTGTTCGCGCCGGTCGTAATATTCCGCTGAAGAAAAATGTTGATGACGCGCTGAAAAACCCGAACGTTAACAGCGTTGAGCATGTCGTGGTTCTGAAACGTACCGGCGGCAAAATCGACTGGAACGCCGGCCGCGATCTGTGGTGGAACGAGCTGACCGAAAAAGCCAGCGACCAGCATCAGCCGGTGGAAGTTGGCGCGGAAGATCCGCTCTTTATCCTCTATACCTCCGGTTCAACCGGCAAACCGAAAGGCGTGCTGCACACCACCGGCGGTTATCTGGTTTATGCCGCGACGACCTTTAAATATGTCTTTGATTATCATCCGGGCGATGTTTACTGGTGTACAGCCGATGTCGGCTGGGTGACCGGCCACAGCTATTTGCTCTACGGGCCGCTGGCCTGCGGTGCCATCACGCTGATGTTTGAAGGCGTGCCGAACTGGCCAACCCCGGCGCGCATGAGCCAGGTGGTGGATAAACACCAGGTCAATATTCTCTACACCGCACCGACGGCGATCCGCGCACTGATGGCAGAAGGCGACAAAGCCATTGAGGGTACCGACCGCTCTTCGCTGCGTATTCTCGGTTCCGTGGGCGAGCCCATTAACCCGGAAGCGTGGGAGTGGTACTGGTCGAAGATCGGCAACGGTAAATGCCCGGTGATGGACACCTGGTGGCAGACGGAAACCGGCGGTTTTATGATCACCCCGCTGCCTGGCGCAACGAGCCTGAAAGCCGGTTCGGCAACCCATCCGTTCTTTGGCGTGCAACCGGCGCTGGTGGATAACGAAGGGAATGTGCTTGAGGGCGCGACCGAAGGTAACCTGGTGATCACCGATTCCTGGCCAGGCCAGGCGCGTACGCTGTTTGGCGATCACGAGCGTTTTGAACAGACCTACTTCTCCACCTTCAAAAACTGCTACTTCAGCGGCGACGGCGCGCGTCGTGACGAAGAGGGCTATTACTGGATCACCGGCCGCGTGGACGATGTGCTGAACGTTTCCGGCCACCGCCTGGGTACCGCTGAGATTGAATCGGCGCTGGTTTCGCATCCGAAAATCGCCGAGGCCGCCGTAGTGGGTATTCCGCACAACATCAAAGGCCAGGCGATTTATGCCTATGTCACGCTGAATCACGGAGAAGAACCGTCGCCGGAACTCTACACCGAAGTGCGTAACTGGGTGCGTAAAGAGATTGGTCCGCTGGCAACGCCGGATGTACTGCACTGGACAGATTCGCTGCCGAAAACACGCTCCGGCAAAATCATGCGCCGCATCCTGCGCAAAATCGCGGCGGGCGATACCAGTAACTTCGGCGATACCTCGACGCTCGCCGATCCTGGCGTCGTGGAAAAACTGCTCGAAGAGAAACAGGCCATTACCATGCCGTCTTAAGAATCGTAACACCCTGCCGGATAAGGCGTCAGCCACTATCCGGCTGACAAACAAAACCATAACGCTCTCCTTATAAGGAGAGGAAACAATCACCTCACCCTACAGTTCCCAATGGATTTCGTGTTGCAGGAAGGCGGCAAACGCACACATCCCCAGGCGCATAGATAACTGTGTGACTGGGGTGGGCATGTGCGGCCAACGAACCTGCGGCGCGAAAGACTACGGGGAGACCTCTGGAGAATTCTGTGATGAATAACATTTATCAGCAGATAGAAAACAGTGCGCATTTCAGGGAGTTAGTTGAAAGACGGCAACGGTTTGCCTTTTCCCTTTCCATCATCATGCTGATTATCTACGTCGGCTTTATTCTGCTTATCGCTTTTGCGCCGCACTGGCTCGGTACGCCGCTGCACGAAGGCACCAGCGTGACGCGCGGCATCCCGATTGGGATTGGCGTGATTGTGATTTCGTTTGTGCTGACCGGCGTCTACGTCTGGCGGGCAAACGGTGAGTTTGATCGTCTGACCAAAGCCGTGCTAAGCGAGGTAAAAGCACCATGAAACGAGTCCTGACGGCGCTGGCCGCCACACTTCCTTTCACGGCGCACGCCGCCGATGCCATTACCGGCGAGGTACAACGCCAGCCAACCAACTGGCAGGCGATTATCATGTTTGTGATTTTCGTGGCGCTCACCCTGTACATCACTTACTGGGCGTCGAAACGCGTGCGTTCGCGTAACGATTACTACACCGCGGGCGGCAATATTACCGGTTTTCAGAACGGGCTGGCGATTGCCGGTGACTTTATGTCGGCGGCCTCCTTCCTCGGGATTTCCGCGCTGGTGTACACCTCCGGCTATGACGGGCTGATTTACTCGCTGGGCTTCCTTGTCGGCTGGCCGATTATCCTGTTTTTGATCGCCGAACGGCTGCGCAACCTTGGGCGCTATACCTTCGCCGACGTGGCCTCGTACCGCCTGAAACAGGGGCCGATTCGCACCCTTTCCGCCTGCGGTTCGCTGGTGGTGGTTGCGCTGTATCTGATTGCGCAGATGGTGGGTGCCGGGAAGCTTATCGAGCTGCTGTTCGGCCTGAACTATCACGTCGCCGTGGTACTGGTTGGCGTGCTGATGGTGCTGTATGTGCTGTTCGGCGGCATGCTCGCCACCACCTGGGTACAAATTATCAAAGCGGTATTGCTGCTGTTTGGCGCAAGTTTTATGGCCTTTATGGTGATGAAACACGTCGGTTTCAGCTTCAATAACCTGTTCACCGAAGCGATGGCGGTGCATCCGAAAGGCGCGGCAATCATGAGCCCTGGCGGGCTGGTGAAAGATCCGATCTCTGCCCTGTCGTTAGGCCTGGGCCTGATGTTCGGCACCGCCGGTTTGCCGCATATCCTGATGCGTTTCTTCACCGTCAGCGATGCGCGGGAAGCCCGTAAAAGCGTGTTCTACGCCACCGGTTTTATGGGTTACTTCTACATTCTGACCTTTATCATCGGCTTTGGCGCGATCATGCTGGTCGGCGCGAATCCGGCGTTTAAAGATGCGGCGGGCACGCTGATTGGCGGTAACAATATGGCAGCGGTTCACCTTGCCGATGCGGTTGGCGGCAACCTGTTCCTCGGCTTTATTTCCGCCGTGGCGTTCGCCACCATTCTGGCGGTGGTCGCCGGGCTGACGCTGGCGGGCGCGTCGGCGGTCTCGCACGATCTCTACGCCAACGTGTTCCGTAAAGGCGCGACCGAGCGCCAGGAACTGAAGGTATCCAAAATCACCGTGCTGGTGCTCGGCGTGGTCGCCATTTTGTTGGGCATTCTGTTTGAGAAGCAGAACATCGCCTTTATGGTCGGTCTGGCCTTCTCCATTGCCGCAAGCTGCAACTTCCCGATTATTCTGCTCTCGATGTACTGGTCGAAACTGACCACGCGCGGTGCGATGATCGGCGGCTGGCTTGGCCTGCTGACGGCGGTGATTTTGATGATCCTCGGCCCGACCATTTGGGTACAGATCCTCGGCCACGCCACCGCGGTCTTCCCGTATGAGTATCCGGCGCTGTTCTCGATTGCTGTCGCGTTTATCGGCATCTGGATCTTCTCCGCTACCGATAACACCGAAGCGGGCAAGCTGGAACGCGAGCAGTTCCGCGCGCAGTTTATTCGCTCGCAGACCGGTATTGGTATCGAACAGGGTCGCGCGCATTAATCCCCCTGCCCCGGCCTGCCAGGGCCGGGGATCATATTGGTTTCGCCGACGCCACCCGTAATCCAGGTTGCACCGACACATCCATAAAAGCGCCGGAATTCGGCCTTCCCCCGAAAAACAAAGCATGCCGCTGTCGAGGCAGCCAGCGGCAATGCAACAATAGAAGATAACGTTCAGGTTTTTAATCCTGAAAAAGCATTGTACGTATCAATTATAAATCGGTGGAAAATCTATTCTGTTATTAACGAGATCCAGTCGCTGGGTATATCCGTAAAAAATGTGGCTTCCTGCGTGACGGTTCTTGTTCCTACAATAACGTATTGACTTAAATCCGGGTTAACATCCGTTAAAATATAGTACGGTTTGCGCCCGGACATACTCCCCTGATTTTCCAGCTGCGCGCCCTCACTGCCATCGGTTTTAAATTCAAAATACAGCGCATTAGCCGGAACGGTGATTTTATATTTATAAGTACCATAGGAGGCGCCATCGAGAATACATGAGGCGGAGACGGAATCGCCTTTTGCATTACTGATAATATAACCGCCAATATCCGCAAGGCTTTTATAATTATTGTCTTTAATAATCTTTTGAATATAGGCAATCGCCTGGCCTGGCGTTCGCCCTCTGCACGACACTATTTGTGGCTGGAATCCCGTTTTCTGGATTTCGGCAAGCTCCCGTTTATCCCCACGATAATAAACAGATGACATATCTTTATCTCCTCATGGCAATGACACTCCCGCAACAGAATGCGTTTCTGTCATTAGGGTTGTAATACGAACGTTTTACACATCAAGGGTGTTAGTGATTTTTTATTTGCACAGCAAATCGGTTTATTAAGAGGAAATAAGCGGAACACGCCGATTTACGCTGTATAACCAACCGGTTCATCAAGCAAATAACAGTTTTAAAAGTAACAGCATCAATAAGAAAAGAAATCAGGCTTTTGGCGTAGACCTTTTATCCTGATGAACAGCACGCGGATGTAAACAGGTCATCGTGTTTAACGCGATAACATGGCGGTAATTAAGGGAATTTACCGGAAAGAGCCAGTATAGGGCAGCGAATACTATCCCGGGGACATCCTGAACAGAGGCTTCGAGCCTGAGTCGGCCCATGTTCTTTTTCCCGTCAGCGCATGTGCGGCAAAACAATGATGCTCCATCTCTTTCTGTTCTATTATGGGATATTATCAAACTATCTCTTTGTAACAGGCGGCATCGGCAATGGCTTTGATCCCAAAAAACTACGCGCGGCTGGAAAGCGGCTACCGTGAGAAAGCACTAAAAATCTACCCGTGGGTGTGTGGACGCTGTTCGCGGGAGTTTGTTTATTCAAACCTGCGTGAATTGACGGTTCACCATATCGATCATGACCATACCAATAACCCGGAAGATGGCAGCAACTGGGAGCTATTGTGTCTGTATTGCCATGACCACGAACACTCAAAATACACGGAAGCGGATCAGTACGGCACCACCGTTGTGGCGGGGGAAGATGCACAAAAAGATGTCGGTGCAGCAACCTATAATCCGTTTGCCGATTTGAAGTCGATGCTTAACAAGAAGAAATAGTGCCAGCAGCGTCTCCTTCGGCAAAAAACGGTCGGTGTGCGGCACTTCGTCTGCTTGCAGATTGAATCCAGCCGGTTCCTTGCTCATGACATAAGTTTGCAAAAAATTACCAAAACTGGCAGTTGATTGTTATTTGTATGACTTTTAATATTCACCCGCAACTTATTGATTAAATTTGCCTTAGGGATATAAAAATGAAAAAAAGTAGTGTTGCAGTGATGATGATGGCCGCGTTTTCAGGAGCAGTTTATGCAGGACCGGCGCAATTTACGCCGGATTTTTCCCCGGAGAGTTTAACGGTTTCAGCCTCGGGTGGGATGCTGAGCGGGAAATCCCATGAGATGGTTTACGACGAAGTCACTGGGCGTAAAATCAGCCAACTCGACTGGAAACTCAAAAATGTCGCCATTCTGAAAGGCGATATTTCCTGGGATGCATACTCTTTTCTGACACTGAACGCCCGCGGCTGGACATCTATGGCATCTGGCTCCGGTCATATGGATGATTATGACTGGTTGAACGACAAGCAATCCGCATGGACAGACCACTCATCCCATCCAGCTACGCATGTTAATTATGCCAATGAATACGATCTCAATGTCAAAGGCTGGATATTCCAGGGCGAGAACTATAAAGCGGGTGTAACGGCAGGTTATCAGGAAACGCGTTTCAGCTGGACCGCTACCGGTGGTTCTTACAATTACGATAACGGGACAAATATCGGGAATTTCCCGGCCGGTGAACGTGGTATTGGTTATAGCCAGCGTTTCTCTATGCCATACATTGGCCTTGCTGGCCAGTATCGTATTAATGACTTTGAATTTAACGCGCTGTTTAAATTCAGTGATTGGGTCCGTGCTCATGATAACGACGAGCACTATATGCGCGACTTGACTTTCCGTGAGAAAACGTCAAGTTCACGCTATTACGGTGCATCAATTGATGCCGGATATTACGTCACACCGCAGGCCAAAGTTTTTGCTGAATTCGCCTATAGCCGTTTTGAAGAAGGCAAAGGCGGTACGCAAATTATTGATACCAACAGTGGCGAATCAGCATCTATTAGCGGAGATGCTGCCGGCATTTCTAACAATAACTATACCGTTACAGCCGGTCTGCAATATCGCTTCTGAAGCAGCGCAACGCGTATATCTTTAAAAAATACCGGGCCCCTGACGGGGCCTTTTTCATTAAAGGTGCCCGAATAAAGGGGGCTGCCCCATTGATTAATTTCTTATATTAGAAATGTCTATTCCCGGCACGAAGTGGGCCAGTACAGAGTTGCTATAAGCGAACAGCGGAAGCACCCTGGTATTCTAATAACCGACAGAGGCATTACTAACATGATCAACCTCGCCAAGGGAATCATACAGTGTATTCGTGCAACCTGGATGCTACTGAACGCGTGGCTGTTACCTCCTGCCTTACCAATTACGGCTTCATGACGGCAGAGATTTGGTGAATAAGTTGATCGCGAGCCCGTATGCCAGCATTGGGCGAAAGCGCCTGTTCATCCTGAATCAGTTTAGCGAAAACGATTTTTTGGGTTCCTTTTGTTGCCCAGCCGACATACCAGCCATAGGCATTATTTGGATCGTATTTATTGTCCTGTCCCGGCGAACCTGTACCCGTCTTGCCGTGAATAGTCCAGCCCTCAGGGCTGACATCATACCGGGTGATGTTATCCGTCATTTCGTACGCAATACTCTTCAATGGCAACTGACGGTTGACCACTTTCCTTAAAAAGGCGATTTGCTGAACAGGCGATACCTGTAATGATGACATCACCCATACGCCCTTTTGACCCGGTGCGCTGACATCAACGGCAGAAACATCTTTATTGCCGTAATCAAAAGCCCTCACATAGCGTTCAAATGTCTGTTGCCCGAGCTTTCCCACAACCTGTTGTGAATACCAGAAAACAGAATATTTTAACCACGCGGTTGGATCGATTTTTTTCTTCCAGTTGTCACCGCCCCAGTCCGGGTATCCTGCTTTGTAGTCCCAAGCAGGTTCACTTTCGTTTTTTAATACTCCGGCATCAAACCCCATCAGGCTTATCGCTATTTTAAACGTTGAAGCGGGGGTCACTTGTTTATTGCATTCCTGACCCTCCTGCAAAATGACTTTTCCTGATTCGGCCGCAACGATCAGTGTACATAAGTCTTTGGAGAATGCATTTTGGGCGCAGAGAATAGAAATTAATGAGGCAATCACAGCTATATTATTTTTCATTGTTTTCCGGTGAAGTCTGGACGTTACTTAAAATGAACTTTATTTCTTTTCAAAAGAACAAGTCCTGCAATAGTCGCTATTCAGCAGCGCATAAAGATACTCATCCCCCCACTCTCCTTTAAAAAAAATATTCTGCCGGTAATGTGCTTCGCGGCGGAAACCAAGTTTTTCCAGTAAATTCACGGCACGTGTATTACGGGTGTCAACAACAGCAGTAAGCCGGTGCTTTGCAAAATCATTAAAAAGCACCGCGATGAGGGCACGCATTGCCTCGCTGGCATATCCCTGCTTCTGATATTCCACATCAAAGGTCATGCCCAGTTCAGCCTGTCTTCCCTCATCAAAAAAATGGATACCGATGTCCCCTATTAGTGCCCCATCTTCCCGCCGTTCAACAGCAAGCTGATACCAGGTTTCATCGCTGTTGAACGCCAGCGAATGCTGCTGCGCGTATAATTTCTCAGCATCCTGCAAAGTATAATGCTCCCAGCTCTGGAAACGGGCGACGTCAGGCTTGTCGCGGTAGCGTGCAAGCTGCGGTAGATCGGTTGGTTTCAACTTGCGTAATAATAATTGTTGAGTTTGTAGCGGCAACGCCAGTGCCATATTTTCTCCCTTATCGACTGTTATTTATTGGCTGGAACTTATTCGGCAACGTTAAACAATGATGTCGATACATTGAAAATGTACCTCGCACGCATATCCGTAATTAAACGCCAAGCTAACGGAAAGCCCGTATTGCTTCAAGCCCGACACGTTGCCCGAATGAAAGTTCTAAGGTATTCCCGTCAGGGTCTGCAAAAAAAACATAATAGCCGACCGGATCACCCAGATATTCCGGTGCTTTCCTTAATACACCGTCAGCGATTGCCATAGCGGTTTTACGATCAATTTCTTCGCGAGTTGCGCAGGCAACGCCAAGGTGACCAAAATTACCCAGCGGTGTATCAGTGATGTTATCCGCCTGTACCAGCACCAGCGCAAATGGGCGCGTATGATCGCTTAACCACGCAACCTTGCGGGCATCCGGGACGCCGGGTTCGCGCATATGTATAACTTCCATACCGGCATAGCGGCGATAGAAAGCAATACTTTTGTCCAAATCCCTGACCATAAATGCAACATGTGTGAATCCCACATCAATATCTTTCATACCCAGAATAACTCCTTATTAGCTCGTGGCTGGCATCATAAAAGCTCAAGTTAACTTTGGGTCAACAGGCGAGTTAAACTATAAGACCACTAATATTTGTAGTGGCGCAGGACGTCAGGTTCTGAGCTCTGCATGTCCGGTTTCTGCAACAGGAAATGTAGGTACATACCCTGAGTCACGACTCCCGTGGCGCATATTAATAACGTTGACGTCGCGGCAGGAAAAACGATTTAATTTCAGGTCGGTTTTCAGGAAAACTCAATGATGCGTGACCATCTCCCTTCCCTTAACGCCCTGAGGGCGTTTGAATCCGTTGCCAGGCATCTCAGCATGACCCGTGCCGGCCAGGAATTGCACGTCACGCCTGGGGCTATCAGCCTGCACATCAGGGAACTCGAACGGCAACTCGGACTTGCGCTCTTTCTGCGCAAAGGACGCGGACTGGTGCTCACAGCCGCCGGTGAGTCCTACTATTCTTCGATAAATTCGGCGTTTAGCCTGATGCGCGAAGCCACCAAATCTCTCGTGCAAGAGATGCAGGGAAATACCATAACACTGGCGTGCACGACAGGCTTTGCCACGCACTGGTTGCTTCCGCGGCTTCCTGATTTTGAGCGCGACTGCCCGGAAATTGATCTGCGTATCAGTGCCACTTCCCGCATTCAGTCCTTCATTACAGAGGGTATTGATATGGCAGTCCGACATGGCGATGGCCGCTGTGAGGACGCCGTCAGTGAAAAACTGATTGATGACGACTATATCGTGGTATGCACACCGACTGTGGCGAGGCTGTTGGGCGAACCACCTGCGCTTTCAGCGCTCAGTCGTGTAACGCTTCTGCATGATATGCACCGTGAGGACTGGGGCCGCTGGCTCGCTGAAGCGGGCGTCAGCCATGTGGATCCCCGTAAGGGGCCGCTTTACACCGATGGCAGCGGGGCCTGGCTTGCCATGCTGGCCGGAAGAGGCATGGCGCTGATGCGACGGGGGTTCGTTCAGGAAAACATTTTATCAGGTGAAGTGGTTTCACCCTTCATGAACACACTGAATACCGGACAGGCATATTGGCTCATTTATCCCCCTGAAGCGCTCATGCGTCCTGCCATAGTGAAAGTGAGAACATGGTTAATGCAGCAGAGCGCAAAACAAACAATCGCAGGAGCTCACCGCTAAACAATTAGCCGTGATGGTGATTTTATGTATAGCTGCGCGGGGCGACCGTAGAATATGAAATGGTTTCTTTTTAGCCACAGGCGCTTATTTTTGTTCATGAGCGGCTAAATCTGCGAGGCTGGCGCGAAGTTCGTTTTCAAGGAAAGCTGCACATAT
Source organism: Kosakonia sp. H7A (assembly GCF_003028445.1). Lineage (NCBI taxonomy): Bacteria > Pseudomonadati > Pseudomonadota > Gammaproteobacteria > Enterobacterales > Enterobacteriaceae > Kosakonia > Kosakonia sp. H7A. Next base: position 90,552 of record NZ_PYTZ01000010.1, read on the forward strand.
TCGGGTTTCAGCCGAAATGACGTTTGCTGGCGGATAAAGCAAACAGGCATTGAACGGCGGAACGACGTAGTCGGGTAAAACAGGCACAAGATTCCCCTGCGCAATATCTTGCCTGCAAACGGGAGATTGCAATACGCCGATGGCACTCCCTGCCAGAAGAAGAGTATGCAATGGCCGCCAGTGGCTGGCACTGAATGTTATCTTCACGGGCACACTGAGTAGTGATTTGTCAGGAGCTATCAGGGCAACATGATTGTTCATAAACAAGCCCGCTACGCGTGCAAAGGCATGCCGGACAAGTTCAGCGGGCGAACCCGGCGTGCCATGGCGATGGAGATAAGCGGGAGAGGCGACCAGTAAACGCCCCACGCAGCCTAACTGACGGGCAATATAATACCCTTCCCCCATCTCCCCCAGACGCAATGAAATATCAACGCCTTCCGTAACCGGATCCGTCACAAGATCATTAAGTATCAGCTCTATTTGCAGATCGGGATGTTCAGCCTGAAGTTTTATCAGGGCTGGCATCAGCAACGCTTCTCCGGCCCCATAGGGCGCGGCGATACGCAGCGTTCCGTTAAGCGAATTTGTGGGATTGACGATTGCCAGTGCATGTTCTGCCGCAGCGACAGCATTTTTACTGCGTTCATAAAACAGAGTGCCGGAACTGGTGAGGGACATTCGACGCGTGTGACGTCGCAACAGGCGCGTACCAAGATGAGCTTCCAGACGCTCTATCCGTTCACTAACCGCCGGTTGTCCGATGCCGAGATCGCGGGCGGCGGCAGACATATTTCCCCGCTCGACCACCCGAATGAAAATGCGCATTGCCGCAAGGAGATCCATGCAGAGATTATATTGGTAAAACCGATAAATAATAGTGGCTGGCCATCTCTACCTGATGTTCGTGACGTCGCGGACAATACATTTCCTGTCGCTGTTCATGAAGTGACAGAGGCATAAATTCATTGAATTCCACAGGTAGAGATCAATGTCAGAAATAAAACTTTATATGCTGCAGTCGGGGTACCAGCGTTGCCAATATCATGACATCAGGATGAATCAGGGCAAGGGTGACAGCTACGTCATTCCCGTCCCCTGGTTTTTACTGACACATCCGCAGGGCAATACCGTTATTGACGGTGGCCTGGCTGTCGAAGGGTTGAACAATCCTCATGGCTACTGGGGAAATGCCGTTGAACACTATAAGCCCATCATGGATGCCGATCAGGGTTGCGCCAGTCAACTGACGAATCTGGGCATATCACCGGAATCCGTGCGTTATGTTTTACTCTCCCACCTCCACTCTGATCATACAGGGGCGATTGGTCGCTTTCCTGCGGCTACGCATATTGTGCAACGTCAGGAGTATGACTATGCCTTTTCACCGGACTGGTTTGCGGCCGGCGCGTATTGTCGGAAAGATTTTGATCGTGAAGGGTTGAAATGGCACTTCCTGAAAGGTCTGGCAACGGACGGTTTTGACCTGTACGACGATGGTGTTTTACAGGCCTTTTTCACACCCGGTCATACGCCAGGGCATCAGTCCTTCATCGTCTCACTTCCCAGCGGAAGGGCATTTACTCTTGCGATAGACGCCGCTTACACACTCGACCATTTTTACGATAAAGCCCTGCCCGGTTTGATGACTTCCGCCAGTGAAGCGGCACGTTCGGTCGCCAAACTCAGGGCGTTAACAGAAATGCACAATGCAGAGATTATCCCAGGCCACGATCCTGATATCTGGCCGCGTTATATCATGAAAACGGAGGGGTATAACTAACCCGACATACAGTACCATCAGAACCGGTAAGCGCCCTTATACTCGTTTTCCAATAAATTCAGTGAGACGCCGTTACAGAGAGCGCACTTCCATTGCCGAAATGAATTAAACTCATCGCATACAGAGTTCCAGGGAATCATTATGGACATCAGAACGCTGCGCTATTTTGTCGAGGTGGTACGCCAGCAAAGTTTCACCCGCGCGGCGGAGCGCCTGTTCGTCACCCAACCGACCATCAGCAAGATGCTGAAAAATCTTGAGGATGAACTCAACTGCACGTTGTTGATTCGCGATGGTCGCAAATTACTGCTGACCGATACCGGCCGCGTGGTGTTTGAACGCGGCATGGCGATCCTCGCCGAATTCCGGCAACTGGAAACGGAGCTTGGCGATATCAATCATCTGAACAAAGGCCTGTTGCGCCTCGGCATTCCGCCAATGGTGGGCATGCTGATGGCCGGGCCGATCAGCTTGTTTCGCCAGCGTTATCCCGGCGTCGAGCTGAAAATTGCCGAATTTGGCGGTCTGACGGTGCAGCATGCGGTAAGCAATAGCGAGCTGGATCTGGCGATGACCGCGCTGCCGGTTGAAGATGACAGCGGCTTAGCGACAATGCCACTGTTCAGCTACCCAATGTGTGTGCTGGTACCTCGCTCCGGCAACTGGCTGAAACACGAAGCGGTCGCGCCGGAAGAGTTAGGCGAGCACCCTTTGCTTATCTACAACGAAGATTTTGCCCTCAGCCGCCAGCTGATGCAGCTCTTTAATCAGCACGGCGTGAAGCCGCGCATCGCTGTGCGGAGCGGGCAGTGGGATTTTCTGGCAGCGATGGTGCAGGCGGGCGTCGGCATAGCCATTCTGCCGGAACCGATCTGCCAGCGGCTGGATAAACAAACCCTGCGCTGGCTTCCTTTGCAGAGCGATTTACGCTGGCAACTGGGGATGATTTGGCGCGAAGGCGTCTATCTTTCCCACAGTGCGCAGGCGTGGTTAAGCTGTTGTGAAGGGTTCTGGCTTGAGTCGGACGCTCCATCATTGCCCACGGGGAAAGCGTAACTCAGGCGGCGTTGCCCGGCACCCACGGCCCTTGCAGATTCACCTGCGGAAATCCTGCCGTCAGAATACGCACTTCCACATCGCGCGGGGTGTTATCTCCCTGCCCCTGAATGCTGACGATATCCTGCGGGCAGGCCGAAAATGCCACATAGCAATCCATCTCCGCGCGCAGAATGATGTAATCCCCTGGCTTCGTCACGACCGGCAGCGTCTTCAGGGTAATGCCATCCGGCTGCACCTGGATATTCATGAAAATATTGAAGGATGCGAGATTGCCATGGGGCAGCATCACGCCCAGTTCCGCCATCCCTTCGTGCAGATTGTCATGGCAGTTACGATGCGGCTCGGTGCAGCCTAACAGTTCATAACGGCGGGCATCGCAGGCGGCCATAAATGTGTCGTGTACGCCCGGTGAAGTGTCCGCCACCAGCGTCAGAATCGGGTGGCGCTGGTCAGTGATAAAGCTGTCGCCCACGCGCGGATTGAGGCGCTGATTCCATACTCTTGTCGCTTCCATACACATATATTCGCTGACATCGCTGGCGTTATAGGCCCAGCAATCCACCACCTGCGTACCGTGCAGATTGATCACCTGCACCGCTTCCCCTTTATTTAAGCGCACGGCTTTGCCATAACGTGCCGGAACCGTAACCACCTCACGGTGCTGCAATTCAGCAGACATGATTCTCTCCTGGTTTATTCATGTTGCATGCCGCGACGATAGCGCGTCATACGGGATTCAAAATGGCGCGCCAGCCAGTCAAGCAGACTGTTCAGCAGCCAGTAACAGAGCGCGACCGTCAGGTAGATCTCCAGCGGCGCATAGGTTTCCGATATCGCCTGTTTGGCGGCGTACATAAACTCCTGTACCGAGACAATCGACAGCAGGGCCGAGTCTTTAATCAGGCCGATCATCAGACCAACCAGCGGCGACAGCATCTGCGGCAGGGTTTGCGGCAGCACCACATCGCGCAACTGCTCGCGGCGGCTGAGTCCGAGAACCCGGCAGGCTTCCCACTGCCCTTTGGGCAACGCCTCAATGGCCGCGCGGATCACCTGCGCAATATAGGGCGCGTAATAGAGCGTTAACGCCAGCACGCCGACAACCGGCGATGAGAGCGTGATGCCATACTCCGGCAGCACAAAATAGAGCAGATAAATCACCACCAGCAGCGGAAGCGCCAGCGTGATGTTGCTGTACACCCGCAATAACCACTGCCAGAAGCGTGACGCTCGCATTAACGCCGCCGCCATTAACGCTCCCCACAGCAACGAACAGATCGCCGCCATCGCGCAGAGTTGCAATGTTGCCGCCATCCCTTCACCCAGCGAGGGAAGCGCATCAATAATGGCCTGCCAGTCCATCATGCCGGCCTCCGTTTCGCTTCCAGCCGCCGCGCAAGAGTGGTCAGCGGCAGCGCAATCAACAGATATCCCGCCGCCACCAGCAACAGTACCTGCGTGGCTTCATAGGTACGCGCGATGACGATCTGCCCGGCAAACGTCAGCTCCGTCAGCGCCACCACCGAGGCCAGCGGCGTGGTTTTCAGCAGAATGGTGAACTCATTCACCAGCATCGGCAGACTGGCGCGCAACACCTGCGGGTTAATGACATACCACCAGGTGAGCAGGCGGCTCAGCCCCAGCGTCCGCGCTGCTTCCAGTTGCCCGGGCGTGACCAGGCCTCGGTTAACGCGCAGGATTTCAGCAACATACGCGCCGCTGTTTAAACCGATCGCCAGCACCGCCGCCAGCAACGGCTGCCCGCCAAGCCCCAGTTTCGGCAGGGTAAAAAACACCACAAACAGTTGCACAATCGCGGGCGTCCCGCGCATCAGGCTGACATACAAGCGGCCGAAGGTTCGCCAGATCCAGGCCCGGCGCAGTTGCAGGAAGCAACCGAGTTGCCCCATCACCACACTCACCAGCGACGCCAGCACGGTTAACAGCAGCGTCATCAGCAACCCGCGCCCTAACTCCGGCAGCGCGGTCAGTACCTGTTGATCCAGCCCCATTAATTACTCCGGGCCAAAGCCGGTCAGGTTTTCCGCCACCGACAACCGCAGCGGCGCGGGTTTATCATTCCCCTCAATGCCGGTATTGCAGGCGGAGACAATAAACTGCGTATCCATCACCACCCGGCAGGTAATGCTGTCGCCTGCCTGCGTGAGATTGGTTTCCGGCACAATGCGGCCGTCGCGCGTTAAGCGGACATGCATAAACAGGTTGATGGGATCGGGCAGTTTTGGCACGTTCATCCCCCGTCGCGCCAGTTCTGCGCTGACGGCTTCGATACACCCTTCGCCGTCATAGCCCTTTTCCGCCAGAAACGCGCGGGTCGATGCCGGTAGCAGCAGGTCGTGGCGTTTCACGCGATCTTTACCTAACACCATCATCGGGCGACGGCGGTTAGTGACCATACGCATACCAGAACCGAGCAGGTAGCTGTTGCTGAATACACGCGTGTGGTGCACCGAGAGCCAGACCGCCGGATCCTCCACACTAAAGCCAAACAGCGACGCCACTGCGCCATCGCCCATTGCCGTGATGCGCAATAACTGGCCGCGCAGCACGCGAATCGATCCGACGCTTCCGGCGGCTACATCCACCGGTGCCGCCAGCGGGCGCACCGCGTTTTCCACGAATTCCTCACGCATTAACAACATGGTGCGTCTCCTCTGTGGGGAAGTGGTCGCTGATGCGGATATCAATCGGCGTCACCTGTAACCCGTTGCCAGGAATGATGTCCTGCGGGCAGGATGAGACGGCGCAAATCAGATCGCACAGGGCTTCGAAAGTGATGTAATCCCCGGCTTTACTGTGCGGATCGGTCACTTCCATACGCCCGTCGGCGGTAACCGGGCCGTTCTGAAACAGGTTGAACGGCTCCGGCAACGTAAAGTACGTCACGCCGTGCGCTTTCATCCCTTCAAGCAGGTTATCCACGCAGTTGCGGTGCCCTTCGACACCGAAATCAACGCTAAACCGCGTCCGATCGCAGGCCGGTACGTTGGCGTCGTGAATGCCAATCGTGTCGGCAACGATGCGCAGCAGCGGGCGGTTTTCACTCGACCACAGCGCATCGCCCGGTGCAAAAAAGAGCGAGCGCAACTGCTGACGGGTATGCACCGGCGATAACTTCTCGTTCAGATTGTCAGCATTGACCGCCACAAAATCGGCGGCCTGCTGCCCTTCACTGTCGATAACGGTAATAAACTGCCCTTTACGCACACGGAAGGTTTTGCCGTGGCCCGCCGGAACCGTCAGGTGGGATTGGCACATAATTACTCCTGAGGAATGAAATCACTGGCCGGAACGGTAAAGGTGGTGCCGAGATACTGCTGTTGCAGTTGGGCCAACTGACCGCTTTTCTGCATCGCCAGAATGTGGTCGCTGATGGCTTTGTTCAGGCTGCTGTCCTCTTTGCGCGTCGCCCACGCCATCCATTGCGATGGCCCGACTTCGCCCACCTGCGCGACTTTACCGGCATACTTTTTCGCCACGGGTGCCAGCACTGAAATATCGTCATAGACGAAATCGGCGCGTTTGGTCATCAGCGTGCTGACAGTCTGATCGAGGGAATCGACGCTGATGATGGTGATCGGTTTTTTCCCGGCTTTTTTCAGCTCGCTATTAAAGCCTTTAAGCAGTTGCTCCGGCACGCTGGCAGTTTTCACCGCGCCGCGCAGGCCAGAGAGACTTTCCGGGCTCAGCGGCTTGCCGCTCAGGGCTTTCGCTTCATCCTCACGCACCAGAACGCCGTTCACCGTTTTGCTGTAAGGCACGGTAAAAAGCACTTTTTTGGCACGTTCGGCCGTCACATTAAGCGTGGAGCCTTCGGCATTGAACGCCCCGGAAATCAGCCCCGGCAAAATGCCGCTGAATGCGGTTTTCTGAAACTCCAGTTTCACACCGAGATCTTTGGCGAACGACTGCATGATCGCCACGCTATACCCGGTGATCTCGCCTTTATCGTCGGTGTATTCATACGGTGGAAAGGTGGGGTCGATGCCGACCGTCATTTTGCCGCTGCTCTTGATGTCGGACAGCGTATCGGCCTGTGCCTGCGCCAGTGTGCCCACGGAAAGAAGAGCGGCGATCAGCAGTGCTGTTTTTTTCATTGTGGTGTTTCCCTGGTGTTGGTGAAATGTCTTTTTCTGATGAGCACTTTTTGTGCCAGTTTTTTCACCACGGCTTAAACCGTCATCACAAGAAACATCTTTTCTTCATAAAATCATAAAGAAACATTTGTTTCTTTAATTTTCATTTGAATTTCTATTGTTTCTTAAAGAGCGGCGCTACACCAGCCAGGGTAAGGCGACAGGCACTCTTTTGGGGAAAAATCTGGCGCAACCTGCGCCAGAATGGGGCGTTATTCGAGTTCGTCGAGGGATTGATGCAGCGCTTCAACCTGCGCAAGGTGATCGTTGCCGCTTTTGCCCATCTGGCGGGCCACCAGCGAACACAGCAGATTACACACGCCGGAGAGGGCGACGGTGCTGTCAAAGAGCATACTGCCATCGGTGTGGCAGCGAACCACCCATTGCGCATGGCGCGCAGGTTTGCCGGAGAGCACATCCGCCAGGTAAAGCATCGGCACTTGCCGTTCCGCCAGCGCGCTCATGGCGGCATCCAGCGCAGGCATTCGCCGCCGCAGGCCAACGCAGATCGCCACATCCTGTGGGCCGAGCGCCGCCAGATGTTCAGCCAGCGAATCGCCAGGCCGCGGCAACAATCGCACATCGGAGTGCACATGCACCAGGTCGCGATAGATCAATTGCGCAATAGTCTGGCTGTGCCGCCAGCCCATCACCACCACGCGACGCGCCTGGGCAATGGCGGCAATCGCCTCCTGCAACTGCGCGCTATCCAGCGTGCGGTAGCTGTTCACCAGGTTAGCGATCTCTTTTTCCAGATGCTGCTGCATTACGCTGTCCATCGGCGATGCGCCCGGCGCGGCTTGCAGGTAGAGCGGCGATCCGCTGCTTTGCATTTCGCGCGCCTGGCGGCGTGCTGCTTCATAACTCTCATAACCAAGATGGCGGAAAAAACGGGTGGTGGTGGCTTTGGAAACGCCTGCGCTTTGCGCCAGCTCGGTGGCGGTATTCATCGCCAGTTGTCCAGGAGCGGCAAGCAGTACATCTGCCAGCCGCTGCTCGTGGCTGGAGAGTTGATCCCAGTGCTGTCGGATCCGGCCTTCTAGCGATGCCGTTTTTGCACTCATGGTAATTCCCTGAAATGAAAAACCTCATCCTGCACAGAGCATGCCCGGATGTCACCAGAATTTTAGATTTTTATGGCGCGGGGAAAGGGGCGGGAAAGCCCGCCCCGGAAGGTAATTATTTATTTTCCAGCAGCAACGCTTCCAGCAAATCGAGGTCGTGCAGCAGTTTTTGCAGCGTCTCGTTGCTGATCTGCCGGGTGGCGCGCAGGTGGTAAAGCTCGGCGCGTTCAGAGCGCAGCGCCGCCAGACGGAAACGGCGCTCCAGATTCTCTTCCTGCAATGAGCTTTCGATGTTATTGCGCCCATCCGCGCGGCGTCGCAGATTACCAATCACCCGCGAGCTGACCTCCGTCAGCAACTGGTTATCGATATTCTCTTCGGCATCCGCCGCCAGGCGCTCTTCCATTTTCTGGATCGCGACAATCGCCACATCGGCAGTCGCCGCCCGCGCCATCCGCTCTTCTTTGTGCTGCTGAGCGTGGTCGCGCACTTCAATATGTTGCAACAGCGACGGCAGCGCGATGACGCCAACGAACAGCGAGAAGAGGATCACCCCGGCGGAAAGGAACACCAGTTCGTAACGCGCCGGGAAGACATCGCCGCCAGGCAGCAGCAACGGAATGGAGAGTACACCGGCCAGCGTGATGGCCCCGCGAACCCCGGCGAAGGTGGCGATCAGCAGCTCGCGATCGCTCCAGGAGGCAAATTCCATCGGCTTTTTATGTAAGAAACGCAGGCTGAACCTCTTCATCGTCCACAGCCAGCCGAAACGCACCAGCATCAGCGCGGCATAAATCAGCACGATATCGGTGAACAGCATCCAGGTTTCGACATTCGGATCGGCTTCCGCCGCCACCAGCGACGATTCCAGGATCCCCGGCAATTGCAGGCCTAACAGCAGGAACACCATGCCGTTAAAGACAAATTCCAGCATCGCCCAGGTGCTGTTAGCGCGCAGACGCATCGCCAGTGGTGCGGTGCGCATAACGCCGGAACGGGTAATTGTCATCCCCGCCGCAACGGCGGCCAGGATGCCGGAGACGCCGATATGTTCCGCAATCAGATAAGAAGCAAACGGCAGCAGGAACAGCAACACGATTTGCGTGGCCGGTTCATCGCCGCCCCAGCGGCTGAGAAAACGCAGCGAACGGCCGTACAGCCAGCTCACCACAAAGCCCGCCAGCAGGCCGCCAATCGCCACTTTCATAAACTCGACCGTAGCGCCGCCGACGGTAAAAACCATCGTGCCCATCGCCACGGCGACGGCGAATTTCAGTGACACCAGGCCGGAAGCGTCGTTCATCAACGCTTCGCCCTGCAAAATACCCATGATTTTTTTCGGAATGCGCCCTTCACCGACAATGCCGGAGAGCGCCACCGCATCGGTTGGCGACAGCACCGCCGCCAGCGCGAAAGCGGGCACCAGCGGAATGCCTGGCACCAGCCAGTAGATTAAGAAGCCGATCCCAACCACGGTGACCACCACCAGCGCCAGCGCAAGGCCGAAGATTTCGCGGCCATGTTCGAGAAACTCGCGCGTCGGTGTTTTCCAGCCGTCAGCGAACAGCAGCGGCGGGATAAACAGCACCAGAAACAGTTCGGGATCGAACTCGACATGCAGGCCAAATGTGGGAAAGGCCAGCAGTGCGCCGATGGCAATTTGCATCAACGGCAGCGGGATTTGAAAAGGTAGTACACGCGTGACGACGCCCGAGAGCGATACCACGAGCGTCATGATAAGAATGGTAAAAAATATTTCCATGCGTTCCCTGTTTGCGATGTTTTGTTATAGCGGTCTCAGACCTTGAGGCCAGAGCATTCAGCTTAACGCAAAGAAACCGGGCTGTGGGCAAAAAAAATGGGCGACCGGAGTCGCCCATTATGTAACCGTTTATGGTTCAGATTGCCCAGCCGCCTGCATAGAAAGCAACCAGTGCAACCGCAATCACGATAGTCCCGATGTTCAGCTTGCGCCACTCACCGGAAACTACACGGCCAATCACCAGCGAGGCGAAACCGATCATGATGCCGGTAACGATGTTACAGGTCAGCACGATGAACACAGCGGTGATCAGGCCGGACATCGCATCCACGAAGTCAGCAAAATCAATTTTCGCCACGTTGCTCAGCATCAGCAAACCTACGTACATCAGCGCTGGCGCGGTGGCATACGCCGGAACCAGATAAGAGAGCGGAGAGAGGAACAGGATCAACAGAAACAGCACGCCGACGGTAATTGCTGTCAGACCGGTTTTACCGCCTGCCGCCGTACCTGCCGCCGATTCGATATACACCGCAGCCGGCGCCGCGCCAACCAGACCGGAGAAGACGCTGCTCAGTGAGTCGGTGGTCAGCGCTTTGCCGCCATCGATGATCTGGCCGTCTTTATCCAGCAGATTAGCCTGGCCCGCTACCGCACGGATAGTACCGGTGGCGTCAAACACCGCCGTCATCACCAGCGCCAGCACGCTCGGCAACACCACCGGGTTCAGCGCACCCACGATATCCAGGCTGCCGATCAGCGAGTTGCCTTTGTCATCGCTCAGCGATGGCATGGCGAAAATACCGGAGAAGTGCACGCTCGGATCGAAAATCAGGCCAACGATGGAAACGCCGATGATGGTCAGCAGGATGCCGCCCGGCACTTTCAATTTTTCCAGACCGATAATCACCGCCAGGCCGATCAGCGACATGATCACCGGGAAGCTGGCGAAGTGGCCCAGCGTAACCGGCAGACCGTCCAGCGGGTTTTTGATCACCAGACCAACGCCGTTTGCGGCAATCAGCAGCAGGAACAGGCCGATACCGATGCCGGTGCCGTGCGCAACGCCATGTGGCAGGTTGCGCAGGATCCAGCTACGGATGCCGGTCGCGGAGATAATGGTGAACAGCACGCCCATCAGGAACACCGCGCCAAGCGCGACAGGCACGCTGATGTGCTGACCCAGCACCAGGCTGAAAGCGGTGAACGCGGTCAGAGAGATAGCGCAGCCGATAGCCAGCGGCAGATTCGCCCACAACCCCATCACAATGGAGCCAACACCGGCGACCAGACAGGTGGCGACGAAAACTGCGGCAGGCGGGAAACCTGCTTTACCCAGCATGCCAGGCACCACGATCACCGAATAGACCATCGCGAGGAACGTGGTTAAACCGGCAACGATTTCCTGACGAACGGTACTGCCGCGGGCAGAAATTTTAAACAGTGCGTCAAGCGAACCATTGGTACGCGCAGAAGGCGTAGACATAGAAAACATCCCCTGAGAATTTTATTGTGCATTGTATTGCGTGGTGGACAGTCCACTGCCGGTTAAACGTCATCTCCCTGTGCTGCGTTGTGGTAAGGGGCCACAAAAAAGCAAACGTTTAACTCCGCGCATACAACGGGTGGTCAAAAAAAGGCAAACGATTATCCAGCGTTTATATGGCGCTTTTCAACTGAACTTTGCCGCTTTTTGCTAAATTTTGCTTATAGCGGCGAAGATCCAGGCGGACGATGCGCAAACGTTATCGTCGGTGCGCAACTTTGCAACATATTACGAACATTCTTAGCCGTCGGGGAAATCAACCGGCCCGCCCTGGACAATCGCCCGCTGCCAGGCCGGACGCATTTCCACCCGCTTTTTCCACGCCCGTAAATTGGGTAAATCATCCACGCCACCACGCGCCAGCAGCGCGAATACGGGGAAACTCATCTGTATATCCGCCATGCTGAGTTGATTGCCGGTAAACCAGCTATGCTGCGCCAGTTCCGCTTCAATAAAACGTGCGTGGGTTTCCAGTTGTCGGTTGAGAAAGGTTTTCTCCACACCACTCGCCAGCAGCTTACCGACGCTGCGCACGCCAAACGGCACAGGCGGTTTGCCAAGGCGTGTCATTATCAGTTTCATCAATAGTAGTGGCATCAGCGAACCTTCGGCGTAATGCAGCCAGAAGCGATAATCCTGTTTGCTTTTTCCCGTTTGCAGCGCAAACCGGTGTTCGGGATCGTAGGTTTCCTGCAAATATTCAAGAATCGCACCGGACTCAGCGATGATAAGCCCGCTATCTTCCACCACCGGCGATTTGCCCAACGGATGGATTTTTTTTAACGATTCAGGCGCCAGCATGGTTTTTTCACGCTGATAACGGACGATCTGGTACGGCACGCCCAGCTCTTCCAAAGCCCAGAGAATGCGCTGCGAGCGCGATTGGTTCAGGTGATGCACCGTAAGCATGGTTTACTCCTGTGCGGATTGACGCATTAACTATAGAAAATCAGCGGAACGGCGGATGAAATTTCCTGAAAAAAATTGAGCAAAAAAGTAGCAATTTTGCATAAGGAAACTACACTAAAAGTATCAGCACAATCCGGAACCTCCAACATACCTGAGGGGTGCTGATGTCGGGGGAAACCCTCCTGTACAGAACGGGATAGAGCGAAAGACAAAGACCGGAAAACGACTAAAGCGCCCCAACGGGCGCTTTAGTTTTTTATGCATTTCAGTCATCTTCCAGCAAGCGCGCGCCGGTGCCCTGCTGCCCCAACTGATCGCCTGGGTTACGCAACGGGCATTCACTGCGTGACAAACAGCCGCAGCCGATGCAGCCATCCAGCTCATCACGCAGAGCAACCAGCGTATGAATACGCCGGTCCAGTTCTTCCCGCCATTGCGACGACAACTGCTTCCACTCTTTTTTGCTCAGGGTGTGCCCCTCCGGCAAAACCCCGAACGCTTCGCCGATGGTCGCCAGCGGAATACCAATGCGCTGGGCAATCTTGATGATCGCCACATAGCGCAGCACATCGCGGGTATACCGCCGCTGATTGCCGCTATTGCGCAGGCTTTTAATAAGCCCTTTGCTCTCATAAAAGTGCAGCGCAGAGACGGCCACCCCGCTACGTTTCGCCACTTCTCCGGGGCTGAGCAGTGCTTTAATGCGTGGCATTCTCTTTTCCATAAAACCTCTTTACCTCAAGTTAACTTGAGGAATTATACTCGCTCCCAGACAAAACGACGAATCGGGAAATGAGGAAGCTTTATGTCCCATCAGCAAATTATTCAGGCACTTATCGAATGGATTGATGAACATATCGACCAACCAATGAACATTGATGTAGTCGCCAGAAAGTCAGGTTATTCAAAGTGGTATCTACAGAGAATGTTCCGTACCGTGATGCATCAAACGCTGGGCGACTATATTCGCCAGCGCCGATTACTGCTGGCAGCCGAAGCGCTGCGCACCACGCAACGCCCTATTTTTGATATTGCGATGGATTTAGGCTACGTCTCACAGCAGACGTTTTCGCGGGTGTTTCGCCGTGAATTCGATCGCACCCCCAGCGATTACCGGCACCAGGCCTGACAACCATCAACGCAGCTTTCAGGGCGAGCAGGTGTGGTAAATCTTCACTGCCCGCCCAGGTTTTACCGCCGTATCCTCCCTCACCAGCGATAAAATTGTCTCCTCTCTGATTCGCGTTCAATGCAGTGACTATTTTTCCGGATTGTTGTTTCAGCGGAATAATGCCGCTTTTCGCGCAGGGTCGGAATTAAAATTCCGAATTAACTGACCACAGATTGTCTTTCACCCTTATAAAATAGAAAATCCATTATAAAGCACGTCAGTTATCTCTGCCGACGAACCTCATTAAATATTCACAGGGCTGTACGTCTGTAAGTTCGATACATTTTTTCAATGGAATGAATATGCTTCTCCATCATGCTTTCAATAAAGTATTTATTGCCGTTATTACTGCACTATGGGCCACCAGTACAATAGCGATAACGGCCTACACACCACCGGAAAAAAGCCGAATTAAAAGCATTAACGCGCCTGATTCGGCTAATGATAATAAACACATTGACTTTACACTCGATGAAATAACCAACATCGGCCCGGATGTTATTCTGGCAGAAAAAGAAGATGCGGATATTTCAATAAAAAACAACTCAATAATTCATTTAACTGATGTTCTTTTCAGTGCAGATTATAGTGGTTCACTCTCGTTAGTGAATAACGGTGAGTTTTACAGCGAAGGGGGATTATTCCTGTTCACGCCGCAGAAAAACGCTACCCTGCACATTGAAAACAACGGCACTTTAGTGATGAATTCTTTGTTTTCCGCCTCGTTAGGCGAAGCGACTTCCTTCAGCTTAATCAACAAAGGGAAGATGCTCACCACGGACAATGACCTCATCCTGCTGCACTCTGCGCGGGGCGGCGATCTGAATATCATCAACAACGGCACAATGCATTCAGATAATTATGGTGTTCTGCACTTTTACCCCATCAGCGCAAATAAAATAAATGTCATTAATACGGGTGAAATTTCCGGCGCCAGAAAAACCCTCTTTTTTTCTACGGAGAATAGTGATGTTGACATCATGAACTCCGGGCTTATTTCAGCAACGGATGCCGGTTATTTTGCTATCGGTGTGGATGGTCAGCAATCATTTACGCTGACGCTTGAGAAAGGCTGGCGGATTGACGGCGCGGTCAACATTGATGACGCTTATGACAGTAAAAAAAATACCGTCAGAAATAACAGACTGGTGTTGAGCGGTAACGGCGACTCCTCTATTTCGTTATCACGCTTTTTAAATACGGGCAATATTAATGCCAGCAATAACAATGCGATCACCGGTATTAATTATCTGGAAAAAGAGGGTGACGCCATATGGACGCTGAAAGATAAACAAACCTCCGGAGGTTTTGAGCAGGTTAATATAAATCGGGGCGCAATCGTGCTTGATAACGCCACGCTACTGATGAATGCCCCCACCAAAGCCGTCATCAATAACGCCAATATTATTGTAAATGGCGATGCAGTTATTGAGGGCAGCCTGAAAAATGCCGGAACATTATCTACTGGTAAAGAAAAAGAGATCAACACACTGATTATTAAAGGCAATTACGAAGGAACCAACGGCAGTACACTCGTCTTTAATGCCACACAGAGCAGCGATCCCGCCGCCACGGGCCAGATGGTTATCGCGGGCGATGTCAGCGGAAGTACGCGCGTGCAGGTAAATCACCTGGGCGGCAGGCGCGCCAGCGCGATAGAAGGTAGTGGGTTGATTGCCGTAGTCGGGAAAGCTGACGGCGAGTTCCATCAGGGCGATCGTATAGTCGCTGGCGCATACGATTACACCCTGCAAAACACTAAAGACCAGACGGCAACCTACTGGTATCTGACCAGCGCACTTCCGGCACAGGGAAATAGCGCGATACGCCCGGAAGCGGGTCTGTATGGCGCCAACCTGGCGGCGGCCAACAGCCTGTTTACTACGCACCTGCAAGACCGTCAGACGAACGGTGAGGAAACGGCCTCCAGCCTGTGGTTACGTAATACCGGCGGTTATAGCGGCCAGTTCACGCCAGGCAACCAATTGGATATCCGCAGCAACCGCTATGTTGCGCAGTTGGGGGGTAACATTGCCCAGTGGAACACGGATAAAGAACGTTACCAACTGGGCATTATGGCAGGCTACGCGAGGGAGAAGAGTCACGCGCAAAACCGCTATAACGGTAACCACGCAAGCAGCATGATCAGCGGTTACAGCGCAGGTATTTATGCAACGTGGCTGCAGAATAACGACACGCGCGAAGGTGCATATATAGATAGCTGGGCGCAGTACAACTGGTTCGATAACACCCTTTCCGGCGATACGCTGGAAACCGAGACCTGGAAATCCCGCGGCTTCACGGCGGCGGTTGAATCCGGCTATAGCTGGCAACTGGTGGGCAGCCGAAATAACGGCCTCTATCTTCAGCCAAAGGCGCAACTGACCTGGATGGGCGTCAAGGCGGATTCGCTTACCGAGGCCAACGGCACCGCTGTCGAAAACAGGGGGAGCAACAACGTGCAGGCACGCGCGGGCGTGCGACTGTACGGCCACCTCACGCTGGATAATAGTCTGCACCGCACCTTCCAGCCCTTCGCCGAAGTGAACTGGCTACATAACACCCGGCAGTTCGGCGCATCTCTTGATGGCACGCGGGTTGATCTGACGGACAGCCGCAATGCGGCCGAAATTAAAACGGGAGTAGAAGGTCAGTTTACGCAGAATTTCTCACTGCGCGGCAGCGTAGGTGTGCAGGCCGGGAATAAAAGCGACCGGGAAACGTCGGCAATGCTGGAGGCAAAACTGTTCTTCTGATGGGATACGCGGCCCGCCATCATTTTAATGAGGGCGGATGCCGCACCCAGAGTTTAAAGTCCTCAGGCGGCAACGCTCTGGCAAAGTGCCAGCCCTGGCAGAACTGCACACCTCGCTTCAGCAGCCAGCTCACCTGCTCTGCCGTCTCCACGCCTTCGGCAATGATCTTCAGACGCAGGCTCTGCGCCATCTCGATAATATGTTCAGCAATCAAATGACTGGTGCTGTTGGTGGTCAGCGTGTCGATAAAGGATTTGTCGATTTTCAGGATATCGACATTCAACGAATAGAGGTTGTGCAGGTTGGAATAGCCGGTACCAAAATCATCAATGGCCACTTCATAGCCCGCCTGACGAAACGCCTGAATCACCGGCGTGGTTTTTGGCACATCAATAAACCCGCGCTCCGTCACTTCGATCTTAATCTGCTCCGCGCGTACCGAGTGTTCTCTTATTTTATTGGAAATCAACGAAATAAGGCGTGAAGAGTGAAAATCCGCAGCCGATAAGTTAATCGAAATATAAAGATGCGGCACCACCGCCAGGAAGTCGCCGAGATCGCTAAACACTTCATCGACGACATAATCCGTTATGCGTTCGATCATCCCCTCTTTTTCCGCCAGCGGAATAAATTCCGCCGGGCTCATCACCTGACCATTAAAACCCGGCCAACGTAACAACGCCTCAGCGCCGACGCAGGCGCCATTTTTAATATCGATAATCGGTTGATAGTGGAGTCGGAGCTGGCGTTTGGTTAACGCACGGTGGAGCATACGGCGGGGCGAGTTAAATTCTTGTCGTGTTCGTGACCACACTAAACAAAGGATCACACTGCAAATTAGCCCCAGCGGTAGCAGCAGCATCACCTGATGGTACAGTGCCTGAAAATAGTGCGCATTAGAGGTCGACACGATGATAGCAATTGGACGTTTATCCGAATGCGCGATGGTGTAAAAACGCCCGTCCTGCTGGAAGGTTGATGCCTGGCTGTGGATCAGCTTCTTCAGCGTCTCCAGATGCGCACTTTTACTGAGGGAGAAAAATAATTCGCTTACGGTGTCGTAGACGCCGTACGCCAGCGCGTCATCTTCTGAGGCGACATCGCTATAAGAAAGAGGATTGATCACTGCAACGTAATTACCGCGCTGCATATAGACCATTTTATAACCGGCATAAAAGGGGGTATTGCGGTAATAATAAATAGCAATGTCAGGCGAGCGTTTATACTCTGCGGGCGCAATAGCATACGATTGCGCGGGGGCAATAACGCTGGAGCATAAAAATTGGTCGCCATGCGCATAAATGAGATCGGCAACATACAAACTGCTGCGCACAATATCCAGCATCGCTTTGCGATGCTCCTGCGAGCATATCTGACCGTGAAATTTTTCCGCCGCGGTGCGAACGCTATCCACTTGCTGGATAACCACTTCAGTTTTATTTAACGCCAGGTGGGCAAAAGAGCGGAGCTGGAAGGCAGTTTCATTTACTGCTCGGATATGTGCAAACCATAGCGACAGCATCACCGGCAGGATGACTCCTATGATGATCCCGACGACTCTGAGCATCTTGCGACGCACGCTATGATTCATGTCCGCCTATATCCACGCATTTATTGTGCCTTTTTAATGTACGGCAGGATGCTTTGATAAACAGGTGATTACGTTGCATGAATCACACGACATTAGCAACTGACTTTTCTCATTAAAAACCTAATATTTGGTTATGACGAGAATATTCGACCGTAAGGTAAACTCAAAGTGTGCCCAATGTTTATATTAAGGAAAATATTTATCCATTCGTTATGGGGTGTTTTCACTTAATACAACACAGTATCACTGATTAAGCCAAACTTACCGTAGGATAAAAAATGGTGCGGCCTGTCGGGTATTTTTTCATCTAATGAATGACATTCCTTCATCTTTGCGTATTTATTTATAAAAAGCGCTGGCGACCACTGTTTTACTGCGTCCGCTACGTTTTGCATCGTACAGCGCGTTGTCAGCAAGCGTAAGTAAAACTGAAGTATCTGTCTGCTCACCGCACACGAATACTAAACCAGCGCTAAAGGATAATGGGATCTTTTCACTCCCGCTTAATAACGGTGAACGGACTAATGCCGCACGAATTTTTTGGCTAAAACGCAGCGCATTTTTACGATCGATGTGCGGCATCAAAATCAGAAATTCCTCACCCCCCAAACGGCCAAAGAGATAAGAGGGATCGCTATGCTCACGAATCTGGTCACAAAAATGCACCAGAGCAGCGTCGCCCGTCAGATGTCCCCAGCGATCGTTGATATTTTTGAAGTGGTCCAGATCCAGCATTAACAGACTGAAATGGCTACGAGAATCCTCAGGTTTGCACTGTACCAGCGCCTCCTTTAACTTCCGTAGCATAGAAAAACGATTATAGCAGCCGGTCAGATCGTCAATCGTCGCTTTTTTCTCCAGCTGCCGCTCCACTTTTTTACGCTCGGTGATATCCAGGCCAATACTCAGGATCGAGCGATCCGGCAGCAAAATATTTGACCAAAGCACGGTCAGCATCTGACCATCGCGCCGTATCGGATGCCACTCATGCATATCGACGGCGGGCGAAGTATTAATCGAAGAGCGAATTTGCTGGCGCATCTCCGGATCGGGGAAAAAGAGTGCTAATGGATCGGGCTGCTGATTAAGCTCATTAATGCTCCAGCCAAATAAACGTTCACACTCGCCATTCCATAAAATACAACGATTCGATTTATCGAAAGAATTCATTAAAACCGGGGCACGATCGAACAGTGCTTTATATTGTGTTACGACGCGCTGCATTTCTTTAGCGGCACGTTCTCTGACAAGAATTTCCTCCATATAATCTTTAAGTTTCTCCACCAGAATAATAACCACGTTCTTGATTATTGACAGTGACGGCAAAGGATAGGCAAACGCTAAAAAGAAATAACCTTTGATACTCGCATCTTTATAATTCAGCTTACATAATATACCGCTTTGCAATTTATTGGTGGAGAATGACTGTGTCGGAAATAATAATTTTCCAACATGCCGTCGCCAGCATATAACGCGCCAGGCACGCTGATTACGGCGCAGTTGCAACTGTTCCAGCAGGGTCTGCGCATCGCGGATCGTACACTCCATCTCTCCGCTGCAGGCTATCTGCCATGCGTCGTCCTGCTCGATCACCACCCAGGCAAGATGCGCGCCCAGGGACGCGTTGATGACCGACAATATATCTTCCATAGAGCGTTGCGCAGCGAGCCACGGCATCAACTTCGCCAGAAGCGTCAATGCCGCAGCACCGTCTCCTAAAGAAACGGCTAAATTCTCTGTTTTCATTTTTTCTTTTCGCAGGTTATTAACACCAAACCGACCTGCCATGATTTAATCAGGAAGAAAAAACACTCGCCCACAGTTGTCACATAACGTAAACGCGCACTGCGCATAAACCGTGACAAGAAAGAATATATCGATAGAGATCAGATGCCTGAATAATCATCAACAGGTAAATAAAGCTAACCACACAAGCATAATATATGTTCCGCGGACTGTAAATATTGTGGCAATTAGGGTGCTAAATATCACTTTAATACATGAATAATACCAGGGTTAATTCTCGCAAGTGCTAAGCAATATATCCTGGTGAAAAAAACGCGGCCAAACCCACCAAAATTAGTAGGAATACCCCGCAAAAAATGCTTTTCCCACTGGTGAATAAATCATCAAATGTGATACAGTTCACACATTCTTGAAACGGCCAGCCCGTTTCACATTGTTGTGCTACTTCTGCGGACTTCTGCGTCATCTTTGCCACTCGCGCGTAACGCCTGGTCCGCCCGGTATTCGATTCTTTCTGAGGATGGTTTCATGGCTACCTTTACCACCAGCGTAGTTCTGTTGCGCTGGCAGTTATTGAGCGCAGTGTTGATGTTTATGGCCAGCACGCTGAATATTCGCTTCCGTCGGGCTGATTATATCGGTCTGGCAGTGATCAGCAGCGGCATGGGTTTAGCAGCGGCATGCTGGTTCGCGACCGGTCTGCTGGGCATTACAGTGATGGATCTCACCAACATCTGGCACAACGTGGTGCAGGTCATGGCGGACGTCTCAAGTAAAGCCCCGCCAGACTGGCCGATGGTCATTACCTGATAAAAAAGCGCCTGCGGGCGCTTTTTTTTGTGTCTCCACTTAGCCCTGAATATCCCCTGCCTGCCGAAAAAAAATTTCCTTTTGTGATTTCGTTCGCATGGGAATGATATCTTCCATCCAGAAAATAATATATGCGGGCTAATTAAACCCGCTGCCGCTGCGCTACTGAGGCATCACTTTCTCCATCAGCACGCTGCTGTTCTGTATCGTCGAACTGGAAAAAAACCTCAGTAAATAACGCCCGGCGCGACGTGATTCGCCGTGCGATGGTCGTTATTTTTGACAGTATCTGAAGTGACGGGTTGCCTTACGGAGCCCGTCATTTTTATTGTCTCCTGCCCGCTTATTTCCCCAGCTTCGACAGCATCTCGGGGCGCATAAACTTGTGGATCACCAGCATAAACAGCACCGACGGCACCAGCAGGATCAGCGCGGTGATCGACGACACCTGGTAGTTGCCCGACATACTGGCGGTATAAAGCAAAATAGGCAGCGTGGTGATATCCGGTGCGCCGACGAAGAAGGTGGCGGTAAACTCATCCAGCGATTCCAGAAACACAAAGATGCTGGCGGCAATCAGCCCTGGCGCGGCCTGCGGCAGAATAATATGGAAAAATGTGTACACCGGCCCGGCGCCCAGATTGCGCGATGCGCGCGCCAGCAGCGGAGCGAGCGACGAAAACGCCGCGACGCTTATCCAGATGGAATACATCAGCCCATGTACGCTGTGCACTAGTACCACGCCGGCAATCGTGCCATTAAGTCCCCACTGATAAAACAGCCGCGCCACGTTCATATACACCGTCAGATTGGGAAACGCCTGCGGGATCAGAAACAGCAGCATAAAGAACGCACGACACGGCATACCGCGCTGGGCAAGCGCATAACCAGCCGGTACAGAGATGATCAGGCAAACCAGCACTGCCAGCACGGCAATCAACACGCTTACCGACAGCGAACCCGAAACGTCACTATATGGGCTAAACACCTGGCTCCAGTATTTCAGCCCCCACTGGCTCGGCAGCGTATGCGGGAAGAACCAGCTCTCCGCCACCGTCCAGATCAGCAGATTCAGCAGCGGGCCGAACAGCGCCAGCACCAGAAATGTCAGCAGCAGCGTTTGCAGCAGAAAACTGCCGCGCAGTTTTTGTCGGAAGGTATTCATGGCTGTGTTCCTTTCACCTGCAGGCTGTGGCGTAAATAGAACCAGGAAAGCAGCGCGCAAATCAGATACGAAATGACACCCATCGCGTTGGCGACCGGGTAATCACCGTAAGAGTTGACGCGAAACGCCATATCCACCGTCATCATCGTTGGCGTACCGGTGCCGATCATCAGCGGCACAGAAAGAACCGACATCATCGTCACGGTCGACAGCACCATCGCCACGCCAATCGTCGGCAGCACCTGCGGCAAAATAATGTCGAACAGAATGCGCTGGCGGGAAGCACCCAGGTTTTTCGCTGCCAGAATATGGGCCGGATCGACCGCCGACATCGCGCCGCAAATCAGCAGCGTAGTGAAAGCCATCTGTTTCCAGACAAACGTAATAATGATCCCGCTCCAGCCGAGCATCGACGTGGTTTCCATCGGCGTCATCACCCCGGCGGCGACCAGCACATTATTCATCAGGCCGTTTTTCGCCAGAAAAGTGCGCATCATTTGCGCGGTCACAATAAAGGGAATAAACAGCGGCAGGCGGTACAAAAAGGCCAGCGTTTTGACGATGCCGCGAAACGGCGACAGCACAATGATCGCCGCAATGCTGATCGACAGCAGCGCGAGGATCGCCAGTGACGTCAGCACAATAATCACGGTAAACAGAATGTCATTCGAGTAAAGCGCCAACACTTTATCAAAGTGCGCCAGCGTCAGTTGCCCTGTCTCGCGGGTAAAGGCGGAGATCAGCGAAAAGCCCAGCGGCCAGAGGAAAAACACCGCTATCATCAGCGTCGCCGGAGCCACCAGCAGTAAATATTTCATCGCGTGTCGCATGGTAAACCTGAGTTATCGCCGTAAAAAAGATGCCCGGACCAACAACGTCCGGGCACTCACATCCATCAGTTCGAAACCTGGCTCTCGTAACCCTCTTTGATGTCGTCAAAGTAGTGGGTAATCGGGAAGTTTTTGCCGTATTTCGCTAAATCTTGCGGTGAAATTTCCGCGAACAGCTTCTGCCAGGTGGCGTCATCCAGCTTCTCTTTGACGTATTTCGCGTCAATCCCTGGATACCAGTTGAACTGCTTCACAATCCCCTGCGCCTGCACTTCCGGGCTAGTCGCCAGCGCAATAAATTCCTGCGCCAGTTTGGCCTGAGCGGCATGCGCCGGCACCACGTAGTACATCGGCTGTCCTGGCATACCCGGCGCAATCAACGCCAGTTTGATCGACGGCGGCAGCTTGCCCTGATCTTTCCAGCTATAGAACATATCGACCCACACCGGCCCCATGGAGATTTCACCACGGCTCAGCATATCCAGCGTCCCGGCGTTACCGGGCGTAAAAGTGACGTTCTTGTTGAATTCTTTCAGTTTGGCGTAAGCCTGGGTCCACTCTTTTTCCACACCTTTATCGTATGGCTGTGCAGTAAGGCGATCCGCGCTGGTGCCATAGGCATACATCCAGCCCACAACAAAGCTCACGCCGGACATACCGTTTTTAATGCCGTTATAACCAAAGGCTTTCGGGTTTTTCTCTGACCACTGCACAAGTTCGTCGTAGGATTTCGGCGGCGTTTTGACAAGATCGCTGTTATAGGCAATTGCCGTCTGGCTTAAGAACATCGGCATGACGTAGCCATCAACATTAACGCCCAGTGCGTTTTTCGCGTTTTCCGCCGTCACCATCGCGCCAGTGCTGACAGCCGGGCGGTATTTATCCAGCAACCCTTTTTCAACCAGTTGTCCACCGGCATTCTGATGCACCACGGCAACGTCGATATCCCAGCTTTTCGCGCCGCTCTGTTGCTGCGCCGTCAGTTTTTCAATGATTTTATTCGACCCGGCATCGCCCGGCCCGGTGCCGATCACCTGCACTTTTACACCCGGATGCGCGGCTTCAAATTTCGGCCCCAGCCAGGTTTTGACATAATCCACCATATTTTGGTCGCCCGCCGTTGCAACATTGAGAACCGTTTCGGCGTTCGCGGCGTGCAGAGACCCCAAACAGAGTGCGGCTGTGACAGCAAGTTTCGTTTTTACGGACATGATGTATCCCCAGGAAAAAGTGTGTCGGTTGGCATTACAAAGGTTGTTCAAAAAGATGCAGTGCCGGTTGCGGAACATGCAGCACCACGGGCGTTTGCGCCGGCCAGAACTGCGGTGAATCGGCGAGCAAAAGCTGTCCATCGCAGCGCACGCTGTGGCGGTACTGGTGGCCAAGAAACGCGCTCTCCTCAATCACGCCCTCCAGCACTAACCCCTGCGGCGCCGGGGGCGTCAATGCGGCGTGAATGGTGACATCCGCGCTGCGAAAATAGAGGGTTTTGCCCCCGTCATCGGCGCTTGCCAGGCAGTTATCCGCACCCATAAAATCCGCCACGAACGGCGTTGCCGGGCGATGGTAGATATCTTCCGGCGTACCGATTTGCTCAATACGCCCGTTATTCAGCACCGCAATGCGATCGGCCATCACCAGCGCTTCCTGCTGATCGTGGGTGACGATAAGCGAGGTAAAGCCAAGCTTCTTTTGCAGCGCTTTAATTTCATGGCGCACATTGAGGCGCACTTTGGCATCGAGGTTAGATAGCGGCTCATCCAGCACCAGCACGTCCGGTTCAATCGCCAGCGCGCGTGCCAGCGCCACGCGCTGACGCTGGCCGCCGGAAAGTGCGGTCACTTTTATATCCGCATAACCTTCAAGGTTGACGATTTTTAATAATTCCTGCACCCGTTGTTGAATCGCTTCTTTTTTCACGCGACGCACTTTTAAGCCATAGCCAATATTTTGTGCGACGGTAAAGTGCGGCCACAACGCATAACTCTGAAAAACCATGGTGATATTTCGCTGCTCCGGCGTGCTGTGCGTAATATCCCGGCCGTTGATGGCAATCGCCCCTGATCGCACGGGAACAAAACCGCATAACGCATTGAGAAGCGTGGTTTTTCCGCAACCAGAAGGCCCGAGCAGCGCGATCATCTCGCCCTTTTCCACAGCTAAATGAATATCGTGGAGAACGATGTTATTGCCGTAGCCAATCTTCAGCTTATTAATTTGCAAATAACTCATGGGCGATCCTTTTATTCGACATCTTTTTCAACGATGAACACGTGTTCATTTATTTGTAAAAAAAATGCAACCTTGCAGCGACATTATGTGAGCCTACTTTGTCGTCTATTTGTGACAGTTTGATTAAGTCCGCGATAATTTTGGTGGAGCGAAATGGAAATAGATGTTCTGGGTTGCGGCAGCGCCTTCTCGCTGCAACAAAATACCTCCGCACTGCGCGTGATCGACCGTGAAGACCGACAGTGGTTGATTGATTGCGGCCCCACGATCCCCCGCGCGCTGTGGCAGCGTGGCCTTGATGTGAATGCTATCGACGCGATTTACTTCACCCATGTTCACCCGGATCACTGCACCGGGCTGACGGCGCTGCTGAATTATTGGAAAAGCTTTCAGCGCAGCAAACCGCTGGTTATCTGGTCGCAGCGCGAACAGCGTCCGGTACTGATGCAGTTGGCAAGCCTTGCCAACTGGCCGGATACCACGCTCTGTTTCGACATCGACTGGCGCGACAGCGAACCGCAGTGGCGCTGGCACAGCTGGCACGTGAGTACGGCGTTCACGCATCATGAAATTCCCAATCTTGCGGTGCGCATTGAAGCAGACGGCGTGGCGCTGTTCTACAGCGGCGACGGACGCCCGACGCCGGAGAGTATCGCGTTGATGCACCACGCGGATCTGGCGTTTCAGGAGTGCGCCTCCATGACGCCGCTGGCCAGCGACGCCTCACACGGCGATTTTCCCGGCTGCCAGGCGCTGTTTACCCAACTGCGTTTACCGACGCTGGGGCTGTATCACTGCAATGACGCCGCGCGCCCGGCGCTGGCGCAGGCCTGCCTTACGCATCAGGGGCTGTTTGTCAGCGAAGATGGCATGCGCATTGAGATTACGCGCCGCGCGGAGGGGAGCATTTGAGTCAGGCAATCCGCAAACAGGCCGTTACGGCGGAAGACGTGGCGAAACGGGCGGGTGTCTCCCGCGCGGTGGTATCGCGCGCATTAAGCAGCAACGGCAGCATCTCCCCGGCAACCAAAGAGAAAGTATTGCGTGCCGCGCAGGAGCTGGGTTATCAGGTCAATTTTCTCGCGCAGGGGCTGAACCGCCAGCGCAGCCATCTGATTGGCGTGATTGTGGCGCGCATTGGCGATCCGTTTCGCAGCAGCCTGCTGGAGGGGTTACTGCACGAGATCCAGCGGCGTGGCTACCAGGCGCTGGTCACCGAAATTACCGGCGAGCAGGATCTGGTCACCACGCTGCGTCGTTTCACTCAGTTTCGCGTCTCCGGCGTGATTGTTACCTCCGGCAAACCGCCGGAAGCTATTGTCAACGAGTGCGTCAGCCAGCAAATTCCGGTGGTCGGCATCAATCGCCATCCCGATATTCCGTTTGTCGATTTTGTCTGCTCGGATAACCAGCGCGGCGCGCAACTGGCCGCCGAACAGTTGGTTCAGGCAGGTTGTCGCCGTTTCGGCTGGCTGATCAACCGTGGCTCCACGTGGGCGGGCGTGATGCGCGGCGAGGCCTTTGATCAGGCGCTGCAACAACTCGGCGTTGATACACAGCGGCATCTGCGCTGGATAAGCGCCAGCGAAGAGGGTTACGACGGCGGATGGCAGGCTGCGCTCAATGATGAAGACGAATTACCGGAAGGGATCTTCTGCGCCAATGCGCAGCTGGCCTGCGGTTTTCTCGACGGCATGCGCCAGCGCGGTAAGTTCGCGCCGCACGACTTCCATTTGATAGGCTTTGATAATACGCCGCAAAGCGGCCAGTTCAGCTACCAGCTCACTACGCTGCATCAGGATGTGGCGGAGATCTCGCGCCGGGCGTTAACGCGCCTGCTGGAGCGGGCCAAAAATCCCTTACAGCCTTCCCGCGTTGAGTGGGTTAAGGTGGAATTGATTCACCGACAAACATCGCCACGCATTGGCTAAGAGTTCCGCTATGACAGAAGAGTTTACCCACGCGCTCTGCGCGTTGATTCGTCGTCTCGGCCAGCAAGCGAAGCAACTTCGCGATAACGGGCTAACGATTGAGCAGAAAGGCCGCCAGGATTTTGTCTCCCAGGCGGATGTGTATGTGGAAAACGAGCTGCGCGCCTGGTTGAAAACGCAGCGCCCGCAGGATGGCCTGCTCGGCGAAGAACGCGGGCTGGAGCCGGGAAGCGACGGCATCTGGGTTATCGATCCGATTGACGGTACCACCAACTTTATCCTCGGCATGGATTACTGGTGCATCTCCGTCGCCTATGTTCGCGCGCACAACATCGAGCTGGGCATCATTTATGCCCCCGATCGCAACGAGTTCTTCTTCGCGCAAACGGGCAAAGGCGCGTACTTAAACGAGCAGAAATTGACGATTCGCGAGCCGTCGCCGGAAGCGGTAGTTCTGGGGCTGGGGCGCTCAAGCCGTACTCCGCCGCGCGACTATACGCAGACCATTGAAACCCTGTTTGAACATGGCATTGAGCACCGCCGTTTTGGCGCAGGTGCGCTGATGCTGGCGCACGTCGCAGCAGGCCAGGTGCATGGCTATTTTGAAGCCCATCTGCATAGCTGGGATGCGCTGGCCGGTCTGGCGTTGATTAAGGAAGCGGGAGGCATGCACAACGATTTTCTCGCCAGTGATGGCCTGACACAGGGCAACAATGCCTGGGCGGCAAGCCCGGCGGTGTGGAAACGTCTGCAGCCGGTTCTGCTGCCCAACGGTTAAAACGAAAAAGCCCCCGGCAAGCGGGGGCGTAACATCATTATTTGGAAAATTTATCCCAGGCCATATCCCAGGCGCTACCGGTACCCGGAGCGTAGGCGAAGGCCGCACCGGAACACCAGCTGGTGTACGGCCACGGTTTGCACTGGTAAGCGTTGCCGTCAGTACCGGTCACAATATCACCCGCGGCATAAGGGAAGTTTTCCTGATAAGCCGGGTAAGCGGACTCAACTTTTTCGTTGGTGGTCACATCCAGCTTCTCAGACATCCCGGATTTGTTACCCGCAGCGTCAAGAGAGAGCACCTGATATTGATAGATAGTTTCCGGCTGCAGGCCTTTATCCACATAAGCAGACGTGGTCGGTGAAGCGATCAGCTTACCATCACGGAACAGCTGGTAACCGGTCACATGGACGTTATCGGTTGCCGCTTTCCATTGCAGAGCGATGGTAGAGTCAGTGACTTCAACGGTACCCATGCTGGTCGGGATGGACGGCGCTTCGGTATCAACAGCCGGTGCAGCCTGCGTTTTCACTTTGAAAACTGCGCTGGCGGCAGAAGTGTTGTTTGCCGCATCGACAGCCACGATGGTGTACTGGTATTCCGTTTCCGCTTGCAGATTGTTGTCCACAAAGGTGGTGGTGTTGACGTCAGCCACTTTCTGCTGGTTACGGAATACACTGTAGTGATGAACGCCGGTGTCATCGGTAGAGGCTTTCCAGTTCAACTGAACAGAAGTCGCCGTGCTGGTGCCCTGTACGTCAGATGGTACGCTCGGTGCCGTCGTATCTTCTTCCGGTGCCGGCATTTCGCCGCCATCATGGATCAGGTTGGTATACGCTTTACGGAACTGGCCGTTAAAGGATTGGTGATTAACGTTATCGCCTTCGTCCCAGTTGATAGACCAGGTCATCAAGCCTCTTAACGGCAGACCTTCTTTTTCCATATCCGCGAATACGCGATAAACATCTTCCGGCGTTTTTACAAAACCGGTTGCCGCAGCAGAAGTATTACTTGGCAGGCCAATAACCAGTTTGCTGGACGGAATTTTAACCGCAGACAGACCGTGTTTATTGGTGATAATTTCTTTACTGAAGTGGTAAAGGAATTCATATTTTTTAGCGTCGTCATTCTGCGCATAGTTTACCCACCAGCCATCGGTAGCAGTATTGTCCGGCTGGAAACCAATGCCGAATGCACCCTGGTTGTAATATTGCGGCGCGATGAAGTCATAATATCCATCGAGACGTTCAATATAATTTTGATACTGCGGGTTAGCTTTGGTCAGATACGGAATTTCCGGCGCCATACTGATAATAAAGTGCTTGCCCTGCTGTTCATAATGTTCGCGAACTTTTTTCAGCGCAGCAGGAATAACGGTTTCGTTATCCGCCAGTTTAATGGCGCTCTGCTCAAGGTCCAGATCCAGACCATCGAAGCCATAAACGTCGACCAGACGAATAATTTCATTAGCCAGATTTTCGGTGTCGCCATTGGCTTCATGCAGTTCAATATGGGCATCTGCGCCGCCCAGCGACAGCAGAACCGCCTGACCACGTTCGTTCAGCGCGGCAATTTCCTCGCGGAAGCTCTGATCGGTGCCGTAATAAGGAACGAAGGTCGGCATCGCAGCACCGCCAGTGGATTTCATAAAGGCCGCCATCACGACGTTATACTCTTTCGGCGTATCTTTCAGCGCCATTTTTAACGGGTAGCCCTGAGCGTAATCGCCAGAGAAACCCTGATCCCAGTTGTGCCAGTAACCGACCAGCACTTTTTTACCTTCGATAGAAGGCATTGTATCCGCATAATCCGTTGCAGCAAAAAGGTGACCACTAAAACCAACCATGCCAGCTAATGCAAGGCCAGCACAAATTCGATTGCGCTTAAAAATCCCTTTCATTCTAATTCCTCATCTATTAATAATCAGTTTTTTGCTACTGGTTAACGTACCTCTAAACAACGCCGACATATTACATTTTATTTCGGACTTTTAATTATAGGAAACGGATATTCGCAATGCGGGATCTTTCCCTTTCGGTTGAGAATTCTCTACGCGGATATTCAGTGATTAATTCATAACAGAGAAACACTATAATAGCAGCGGCCCGATATAAAAAAAATATCAGGCCAGACACAAAAAAATATTGAGCGGAGAAATATTATTTACTTTCCTGTATTTCTGCGTAGAGCGTACTGAGCTCTTTTGCATATTTCTTCGCGCCTGGAATACCTATCGCTTTAATGTAATCAACCAGACCCTCGGGGTTCCGTTCGAGCAGGCGATACTCAATCAAATGGCCAATCGGGAAATTAATCTGCGGCGCTTTATTGACAATGTTATCTTCGCCGCCGGTTTCTAAATATTTTTCATTCTTCTTAACGATCCAGGCAATTGTTTTTTCACGATCATTTTTTATTAATGCATCCAGTTCATCAAAGCTAACAGCGGCATGCTGTAAAGATTCATTATCCACCTCAATAATAAAATCATGAACCGGCGTCACGCGGTCAATTTTTTCCGGCAGCGCCAGATCCAGCGCATCCAGATAGTTCGCGTAGCTTTCAGTGTGCATGAATTCGTTAAGTGTCATATTTAGCGTCCCGTATAGTTGCCAACATCCTGAACAATTTTAATCAATCGGGAACCAGTATGCCTGTAAGGATCCTTCGCGGCATGCTCCCAGGGCGTCACCTTCTCCAGGTTATAGGGAAGATCGACGTTTTTGCCCGACCGCTGCGGCCAGATGCGGTGGTTCAGTTCCAGCGACACATTCCGTGTTCTGATACGCCGGGTCTTAAAGTGGTACTCCTCCACCCGAATGCGCGGCGCTAACCCCAATCGCATACGCAACATATTCACTGAAGAGTACATGCCTTTCGGCGCGGCTTTGGCTTCAGCTTTCCAGTAATCGCGCCGCGCGGTATTCCAGCATTTTAAGCCGAGAGGATCGATCCACGTCTGCGGGGCAATCACATAGTCATAGACATTGAGTCCTCCGGCAAGCCCAAGCGGATCCTGGCTAATATAGGCAGCAATCGCCGGATCGTAATAGCGATAGCGGTTGTAATGCAGACCGGTTTCGCCATCAAAATAGTGCCCCTGGAAACGCAGCGGGTTATCGATGCGGCTGGCATAAACCTCGCCTTTTTCGCCCCATGCGCCGCTTCTTTCCGACCAGACAACCTCCCCGCCGGGCGAGGTCAGGCGCACCGGCGCACCGTTCGGATCGCAGTGATAGTGCCAGCTCTGCTTCTGCCCGTTTTCCTGCGTTAATAGCGCCAGCGGCCGGAAACCGCCAGGGTAGTAGATGTACTCGCGCAGGTTGCTGAACAGTTGCGCCTGCGCTTTTTGCCGCTTCAGTCGCCCGCCGGTATCGAAGATGCTCAGCGCCGCCAGCGGCTGCGGGGTGGCGGTGACTGTCTCGCCCGCCAGCGCATCCTCCTGCCAGTAGAACCAGCGCGTTTCACTGGCGGTTTGTTTGAAAACACGCCGTCCCAGGCCGTCATAACCATAACGCACCTGCTCGTTACCCTTACGTACGGCGATCAACTGGCGGTTTTCATCCCAGCTGAAGTCCTCTTTTTCGCCCTCATGCTGCACACTACGGCGCTGGCGCAGTTCGCCAGCGCGGTCAAACACATAGCGCGTCCCCTGGTGGAGGCCTTCGCGGAACCAGCCGCCTGCGCTGTCGTTCACATCGCGGATCTGCGTCTGCAACGCGTTACCCGCTGCGTCATGGATAAACTGGCGCAGCACACCGTCCGGTGCGGTATGCGCCGCCAGACGTCCTACTGGATCGTAGGCATACCGATCGCTGCCCCACTGGCTGTCTTCACGCAGCGTCAGGTTGCCTGTGCGATCGTAAGCAAAACCGCTGGCGAACAGCGGTAAATCGTTTTGCAGCACCTGCTGCGACGTTAAGCGGCCAAGGCGATCGTAGCGATAACGGCGCTCAACGTCGTCAGAGAGCTGCTCGCTGGCTCTGCGCCCACAAGCATCGTAAGTGAAACGTATTGGCGCATCCTCGTTCAGTTGCACCTCGCTCAGCCTGTCATGCTCATCCATGCCATAACGTACCCGGTGGCCGCCGTCGCTCTCGCGCGAGATCAGCAGCCCGCGTTGGTCATAGCCGTAACGCAACTGGAAGCCGTCCTGCTCCTCGCACAGTAATCGCCCGGCGCGATCATAACGCCAGACCAGCCGCCGCCACGGGTTTTCGCACAGCACCATGCGCCCGCAGGGATCGTAATGAAACGTCGCCTGTAACGTGTCGCCGCTGCGCCGCTCGCAAAGCCTCCCGGCACGATCGTAGCCGTAACGAACTTCACGCCCGAGCGGATCTTCGCGGTGAATCAAGCGGCTGGCTTTATCCCAGCCATAGCGCGTTATCTGCCCCCAGTAATCGCTCTCCGCCGTGACCCGGCCCAGCGCATCGCGGGTGAACTGCCAGCTCTGCCCGTTCTGGTTGATCACCGCCAGCAGGCGATCTTCAGCGTCGTACTGATAGCCCAGCGTTGCGCCGTCCGGCGTTTCGCAGGAAGCAAGCATTCCGGTGCCGGTATAGCGAAACCGCGTTATGCGCCCCTGCTCGTCGGTAAATTGCAGCGGCTCATCTTCCCGGTCATAGCTGACGCGCACTTCGCCCCCCGCCGGATCAACCGTAGCGACCAGCCGGTCTTTCATATCCCAGTGGAAACGGGTGACACCGCCATCGGCATCAATGCGCTCCTGCAACGTACCGCGCACCGAGTAGCGAAAGCGAGTCACGCCGCCGCCAGCAACGTGCTCAGCGCTTAAAAAACCAAATCGGTCATAGTGATAATGGGTTGGCGGAGAGCCAGGAATCTCGGCGGCGGTCAGTTGGCCGAACGCATCATAGTGATAACGCGATGTGACGCCCGTTGGGTCAATTTCTGCCACCAGATTACCGCAGCTATCGAACTGCGTGCGCCAGTTGGCTCCCTGCTCATCCGTTACCGCAATCAGATCGCCCCAGTCGTCATAGCTCGCCTGTACGACGCTGCCATCAGGCAGGTGTTCGGCAACCATCTGCCCGCGCTCGTCATACTCCCAGCGCCAGGTGCTGCCATCCGGCTCCACCAACTCCGCCGTGCGGCCAAAATCGTCATAGCGAAACAGCGTATTGCCGCCGGTGGGATCGATTTCCGCGATCGGCAAACCGTTTTCATCAAAGGTAATGCGCGAGATATTGCCCGCCGAATCGCTTATTTCCACTTCATTAAGCAGTTCGTGCCAGGCAAAGCGATAATCCCAAACGTCGCCATCGCCCCAGGCATGAATCACCCGCCAGGCATCATCGTACTGGTAATGGAACCCCTGGCCATTGCGATCCACATGGCTTATCAGATAGCGCTGCTGCCAGAAGAAGTGGCGCGGGTGCGACAGCGCATCAATTTCGGCGCTAAGCTGGTTATCCGCATCATATTCATAGCGCGTAAGCGGAGTTATCTCGCCATCCAGCGTATTGCGCAAACGCAGCGCCAGTAGCCGATCGTTTTGCCAGGTGACGAGGATTTCACGCCCGGTCGCTCCCGCGTGGCTGAACTCGCGAATGGACTGCAATTCATCGCCGTTCCAGTCAAACGCCCAGCCATTACCGTTACGATCCGCCAGCCTGCGTAGCGGCAACACGCCCTGTTTACCGCTGAAATGCAGCTCCGGGCCGCTCTCCTGCTCGATTCGCCACCACACTTCACCATCGCGCGTTTCGCGCCACAGGCGGCTCCCGTCCGGCAGGCCGGTAATCGCCTGTTCGCGGCCATCCGCCTGCGGCAGCGCGGCAAACAGCGTCATCCCTTCCGCCTGCGTCAGCAGGGCAACGCCTTCATCGGCGAGCACCTCAAGGCGGGCATCCGCCGGGGTGGACCAGCCGTAACCACACATCCCTGCGATTTCCGTGTCGGACGAGGTATAGCTGCGCGTCCACTCCAGCGGCAACCTGCCCGGCAGCAGAAAATCCATTTGCTCCAGGCTGACACTGCCGTCGCGGATATCCACCGGCTCCGCGCGCAGCACCCGGCATTTCAGGAAGCCGGGGTCCATATTGCGAAACAGTTTTTGCCGCAGCTTGCGGAAACGGCGCATAAACAGCCG
This sequence comes from Kosakonia sp. H7A, assembly GCF_003028445.1. NCBI lineage: Bacteria > Pseudomonadati > Pseudomonadota > Gammaproteobacteria > Enterobacterales > Enterobacteriaceae > Kosakonia > Kosakonia sp. H7A. The sequence continues at coordinate 123,957 of NZ_PYTZ01000010.1, forward strand.
CCACTGCGGCGTTTTTTTCAGTTTTTTAAACCCTTTTCCCAGGCCGCTTAACCCGGCGCGCATCAGCAGCGCCATCAGGTTGATGGTGGGCGGCCCGCCGACAATCACATTGTTGGGCAGCGCGAGGTTAAACGTTAGCGGCAGCGTCAGCGAAAGCGGTTTCGGTTTGGTAGCGCGTTTGAGGCGAAACGGCGGGATCAGGCCAATAATGTTGCAGCTCAGCACCGGCATGCCAATGCGGGAAAACGGCTCGCCATCCACCGAAACGGTTTTGCTGCCCATAAACAGCTCATCTTCAATCTGCGGGCCGCCCGGCGCGCGCAGCGGCGGGATCCACGCGCCGCCCACCGGAATATGCACCGCCATCCCGCCCGTTCCGGCACTGGCGCGTTTGATGCTGTTAACGTGAACCGTGGTGCCAATCAGCGGCAGATAGTCGAAGACATCAAAAACGATGCCGATGTGCGGCGTTGGCAGCGGCCACGGGTAGGTATGAATATCCAGCCCGAGCTGTGGATCGAAGTGCGCGCCGGAGTGCATCGCTTAACCTCAGAACATGGCACGCAACAGCGCGCGCAGGAAAGTACGAACTTCGGTCGCCAGGTCGCTCTCAGAAAGGCTTAAAAAGAGCAGCGCCAGCACGGTGACGACCACAATAATGATGATGCGATTTTTCATAGCGGGTTGCTTCCTGCAGTATCAGTTAACGATGCGTCGCTCTCTCCCCACGCGGGAAGGCGTTGCCACTCGCCGGGCGGCGCATCAAAAGGATGGGCGATTTCCGGCAGGCCGTTCCAGTGCGGATGCAGTTTCTCACGCGCCAGCCGGATAACGCGGCGAAAGCTCTCATCGCCGCGGCGGATCAGGTTTTCACGCTCTTCACGGATCAGCGTAAAGGTCGCTTCAAGTTGTAATTGCAAACGGCTGTCGGCCTGCCGAACCTGTTCCACTGCTGGCGCGGACGGCAGTTGCGCTTCCACCTGCGCAATAAGTTTCTGTTTTTCCGCCTGCCAACGCGTGGCGCAGGCTTCCAGGGCTTCGGTTCGCCGCTTGTCATGCATACGCAGCAAATCCTGGAACACCAGCGGCAAGGTGGTCTGCCCGCGTTCCGTGATCGGGACAGGTTCCGCCGCCTGGATGGCGCGGGCGTACTCTTCCATTGCCGCCGGGCGATGCCCGCACAGCCAGAGGCAAAAACCGCACATCCGCCAGCCCTCCATCGCAAAGAGCGGATGCGGGATGGCCTGCGCCTCAATCGCAGCCTGACGGTAGGCTTTCGCCGCCTGAAGATAGTCTTTGCGGGAGAACCAGGCGCCCGCCTCGCCAAAGGTGCTTTGCGTGCGCAACTGCCCTTTTACCGCCTGATCGGGCACCTCGCCGGAGATGCTTTGCGCCTGGCGGTAATGTTCCACCGCCTGCGCGTGATCGCGGCCTTTGAGCCAGCCGCCCGCGATCAGGTTATGCATCATCGCCTGCTGATCCGCCCAGCCGCGACACTGCGCAATGGCCAGCGCCAGGCTGCCGCGCGCCGCTACCTGCGCGGCGCTGCCTTTTTCCAGCAGCAACATGGCATCGGCCAGATAACGGCGGAACAGCAAACGGTCGGCATCGGCGTCGGTCTGCTGCTGCGCGGTCTGGTGCATGACCTTCATGCCATCAATCCGATCCTCAATCAGCCGGACGTGTCGCGGATTCGCGGTATACAGCGGCTGGCAGATCGGCTGTTCAACGGTGTCGATCAATAACAGGCGCGGCGCGTCAGCGCCCTGTTCCAGCCAGAGATGGAGCCAGCGCAGCATCGCGCTCTCATCGCTGACAGCGGAAGGTTTCAGCACCAGCACCAGATAACGCAGATCGTCGGTAAACTGTTCGGCGAAGTTCTGCAACAGGCTGCGTAACTGCCCGGCGCTGTAGCAGGGCAACCAGGGTTCGGCATCCCAGAAAGCGGCATCGGGCGTCGCTTCATACTGCTCAACGAATTCGCGGCCCAGCGCCTCGCTGTAGCTGTATCCGGTTTCAAAAGGCGTGTTAAAGCTGAGGAATAGATCGGGCAATGAGCGCCCCTGCGGATGCTGTTGCAGCGCGAAAAAAGCATCCAGCAGCGATTCGCCATTTGCCGGAACACGCCAGATAAACAGTCGTGCGGCGGTATCTTCGCTGGCATCCAGCCAGCTTAATTCCAGCTCGCTCATCACCTTTTCACTGGGGTTTTTGCTGGCGTTCATGGCATCCCCATCAGGCGTTCAGCTCAATTTTCTTGCCATTGACCATCACCCCGGCGGCATTAATGGTGATGGTCGATCCGCCAGCGGTGATCTCCACGCTGCCGTTGCCAATCAGAATGCCGCTCTCACCTACGTTGATGCGGAAGGTGTCCGTCGCGCTGTCAGCCACGCTGCCCTGGGTGAACCGGGTATCGCCGCCGGTAATGCTCAACGTGCGTCCGGCACCGATGCTGATGTCCTGCTTTTGCGTCACCGTGCGCGTCTCATTGCTGCTGACGGTGACAGTGCGGTTACCGGTCACTTCCAGCGTCTGATTGCCGGTCACCTGCACAGTGCGGTTTTGCTGGACGCTAACCGTCTCATTGCCCTGCACGCTGCGGGTGCGATCCTGGACCACCGTCAGCGTCTGATTACCTTCAACAGTGCCGGTATTGTTGCTTTTCACCGTGGTGGTGTGGTTGCCGGTAATAGTTTCATCGCGGTTTTGTTCCACACTCAGGGTTTCGTTCCCCTTCACGCTCTCGGTACGGTTTTGCTGTACCGTGGTGGTTTCATTACCGTTGATGGTTTTGCTGCGATCCTGGCCGACGGTGATGGTTTCATTGCCATCGACGGTGCGCGTCCGGTTTTGCTTGATGTGGCTGGTTTCGTCTTTGCCGACGGTTTTGGTGCGGTTGCTGCCAACGTCATGGGTTTCGTCGTTTTCGACTTCCGTATCCATATTGCGTTCGGCATGCAGCCAGAGCTGCTCAGCGCCCGGTTTATCCTCAAAGCGCAGGGCGTTGGCGTTATCCGGCGATCCATCTTTGGAACGGCTCATAAAACCCATCTGCGTGGCCGCCGCTGGCAGCGCCCACGGCGGCATGCTGGCTTCGTTGTAGACGCGGCCAATGATGATGGGTCTGTCCGGCTCGCCGTTAATAAAATCGACCACCACTTCATCACCGACGCGCGGGATCTGCACCCCGCCGTAGCCCTGCCCGGCCCAGGCGCTGGAAACACGTACCCAGCAGGAACTGTTCTCGTCGCCCTGGCTTTGCCGATCCCAGTGGAATTTCACTTTGACGCGGCCATATTTGTCCGTCCAGATCGACTCGCCCGCAGGCCCCACGACTCTTGCCGTTTGCGGCCCGTAGGTGCGCGGCCAGTCGGTGACGGCGGCCGGGCGGAACGGCGTAGATGCCGGAATGACGGTAAAGTCGATGCGCTGCTGCGTCTCGCCAACATCACCGGAAGCATACTGATTTTCGGCAAAATCATAGCGAGCACCTACCACCAGCCACTGCGCGTTGTCGGCATCGTTAGGGGATCGGATAAGCGTAAAGGTGTGCCCCGGCGCAATACCGGTCGCCGTCGCGCTGCCCTGCATTTGCTGCTGTTCCGCCTGCCAGGATTGCTGGCGAATACGTGCATAAGATTCGCCGTCGCCATGCTCGACAAAGCGGCCTGGCCAGTCATAGACATCGATTTTTCCGGGCGTTGGCGAAACGGGGTTTTGCAGGGTTTGCAACATCCAGGCATGGGGCTTGCGGAAGTCGTAATCGTCGGTGCTGTAGAGGCCAGGCGTGACGATATGCCGCGCCAGTAACTGGCTAACGCCCTCTTCATTCACCGCACCGCCGCCACTCTGCGCATGCCACGGGATCACTTCATAGCCGGGAAACGCCTCCGCTTGCGCGTAATCATCCATTAGCACCAGCGTGTGTCCCTCTTTGCCGTGGCGGAACAGGTAGCTGATGCCCTCAAGCTCCAGCAAACGGCTGATAAAATGAAAGCTGCTCTCGGCGTACTGCACGCAGTAATCCCACTGGCGATAGCTGCGCGTCAGTTTGTTTTCAATTTTTACCTGGTATTCGGAAAACAGAGTGCTGACGATGTCCGGTACGCGCTGCTGCTGGAAAATACGGAAATTGCGATCGCGCATCATCGGCCAGAAATCCGGCTCAAGGGTCGCCTGATACACCGCATAGCGCGTGCCATCCAGCTCTTCCGAGCGCGCAGAGATCGCCGTGACTTTACCGCTCAGATAGCGCGTCGTTCCCAACTGCGTTGGGATCATCACCGTCATCTCCTGGCCCAGCAGTTTTTGCCGATCGAGGGTGAAATCTTTGCTCAGCAGATCGACCTGAAAGCGAAAGGGCGTGGAGAGCTGTTCTTCCCCTTTAAACGTCCAGAATAAGAGCGAATCACTTCCGGAGGATGACAGAACGGTTATCCGGTTAACCATACATGTTCCTTTATTGCAGAGGCGAATATTCCGGGCGAAGAGGTGTTTCCACGCCTTCAGCGCAGGCAATTATTAAATAGAGTTTTGCGGTGCGGGTATTATTCCCTGCTAACCGATAATGATTTATTACGGGCGATATTAACTGGATATAGTTGAAACTTGCACCGATTGGTAGTTAAGAATCATCCCATTTTCATCAATTTATGATAACACGTTGAAAATTAAGACCAGGGTTTATTTACGCAATTTATTTAGGGTTATTGGGTTATGCGATTCAGCCAACATATTAATCGCGTATCATATATTTTGAGATGGCAATATTATTCTCAACACTAACAATTAAATAATTACGTAGGTTATTTTAGGAAAGTTTAATTATATGCCGGAAAATAAAGAGATGGCCCACCAGCGGGCCATTGTCGATTTCAGAAAAAGCGGTGACCGGCAGCCAGCGTAATAGCCGGTTGGCTGGCTTTAAACAACAGGGCCGGTTTGTCGCCGCCGAGCTGCGCGTGGCCGTCCTGTACCGCGATCCAGCTTCCTTCCGGTAAACCGATCACTTCCAGTTCCGGCGCCACCACCAACAGTTCGCGAATGCGCTGCTCGCGCGTTTCGCCCTGATGCCCGGCGGGTAGCGCGTTGGTAAAGTGCGGGTTGATCTGCAACGGCACCAGATTGAGCGCATCCAGACCGCCCGGATCGATAATCGGCATGTCGTTGGTGGTGCGGATCGTCGGACAGGCCAGATTCGCCCCGGCGCTCCAGCCAACATACAGCGCACCGTTGTTCACGGCCTGGCGGATCGGTTCGATCAACCCGCGCTCGCGGCAATTTTTCAGCAGGTTAAACGTGTTGCCGCCGCCAACCATCACAATCTCTGCGGCGGCAATCGCCGCAGGCGCGTCGTCCACGGTGTGAATGCCGGTGATCGACAGATCCAGCTCCGCCAGCGCCAGACGGACTTTATCCGTATAGGCATCAAAGCTTTGCGTCACGCCCGCGAAGGGAATAAATACCACCTTGCGACGCCCGCCAAGCTGCGCTTTCAGCAGCGGCAGCGCATATTCCAGATATTCGGTGCCAGGCAGCACCGAATTGCTCAGTAACAGCAAATCCATAACCCTCTCCTTTTACAGCAAATTGCGTAGCAGATCGGCTAACAGCTTATTCGATAATACAACGGGCAGCGGGACGTGGCGGGCGCAGATCGCCTGATGCCAGGCGGTGTAGCCCATGCAGTCGGTCAGAATCACTTCCGCCCCCTGCGCTTGCAGCGAGCGGGCGGCGGCGGCAATCTCGTCTTCGCTGGCGGTATAGGGCGAGGCAACGGCAAACACCGGCATTTGCGCAGCACCGCGCCACTTCTCCAGCTCGCTGGCGATCTGCGCTTCCAGCGGCACCAGGATCCCGGCGCGACGCGTTCCGACCAGTGCATTCAGCGTCGGCGGCAGGATCCGATCCGGCTCGATCAACCAGGCTTTTTTACTGCTCAAACCGTGAAACTCGCCGGTACAAAGAATAGCGATGATCTCGCAGCCCTGCGCTTCCAGCCAGTCGATCTTCTGTTGCAGCGCTTCGCCGACCGCCGGTTTGCCCATCACCACCGCTCGCCCGTCCAGCAGGCGCGAAGTCAGCAATGCATCACCAGGTTTTGGCGCAAAACGCGCCGCGATGGCGGCATCATCCAGCCCATCCAGCACTCCGGCGTGCAGGCAACTTACCTGCGCGGGTAACGCCGCATCGAGGATTGGGGTGATGTCGCTGCGCGGTGCCTGGCCGATGGTCAGCGTACCGATTTTACGGATCGCCATTTCACACTCCCGGCTGACGTTTTTGCAGATGCGCCAGCGAACCGTACAGATCGAGCAGGCGCTGGTATTCTGCTTTATCGAAGAACTGGCAGGTGCCGCGGGTGAACTCTTTCGCCACTTCTACGGCAAATTTACAGGCCAGCGCGATATCCGTTTCGTGGCTCGCCCCGGTGCCGCAGCCCGGCACGGTGCTTACCGCCGTAATCGCCACGCCAACCACGGGCGCGGCGGTAGCAATCGACGGTTGCAGAATGCTGTTCAGGTGGTAAACCCCATTACCGTACGGCGTGATGTCCTGGGTGGTGATCGGGAAAGTGACCGGCAGTTGCCCGGTGGTCATTTCCATGACGCGCAACAGATCTTCCGCCACGCGCAGGATGTAACCCGCTTTGACCGTCGGCGAAATGGCAAAGCCTTTATGGTTGATGATGCGGTTGCCTTTGGTGGTATCAATCGACAGCACCGCATCCATTTCGTCGGAGACTTCCTGCTCGTTCATGTCTTCGGTTTCGACCGGCGAATCCATAAAATCAACCGGTTCGTGTGGGCGTGTTGGCGCATCCGGGCAGATATGGGTGGTGACAATCACATCGCCTGGCAGGCTATCGCCCTGGCGCTGCATCTCCGCCAGTTTGAGCGCGCTGGCAATCGCCGCCACGGCGCCATCGGCGTCGGAGACCAGCCCAATTCGCCCCGGACGCGCACCAATACCGCCCAGACGTCCGACAATCCCCAGCGTCGGCGCGCTGCCGCCGCGACGTTTTCCTTCCGTACCTGGAATAACGATTTTAACGAAGTCGGTGCTGCCTTTCGGGCCACTGACCGCTTTCACGCTCACCTCGATGTTGCTGTAACCCGCCAGCAGAGTTTTCACCTTATCGCCGCTGGCATACGCGCTGTCGAGTAACTCAAAGACCTGTAACGTTTGTTGTAAGCTCATTATATTTTCTCTGGAATGGCGTGATTACTTTTTGCCGCCCGGCAGGACGGAATTAAAGAAGCTGAACAGGGCGTCTCCGGCGATCAAACCCGCCGCCAGCACCTCGATTTTGTTACGCATCGGCTCGCCGCCAACGCGCAGCACTGCCGCGCGGATGGCAATACCGATCATCACCGCCCAACCCGCCAGCGGGTTATTGATAAGCAACCCAGTAGCCAGCAGCACGCCCATCTGGCGGCCAGGGCCGCCAATCAACTGGATGATGGCGCCAGGAATGGCCCAAATGAGCAGCGATTTGGCAATATCAAACGACACCCCGGCGTTGATGGCGGCGACATACACTTTTGCCACCGGCGGCACCAGCCCCTGCGAGAAGTAGTCGCGGAAAATAAACAGCACCACCGGCATGGCGACGACAAAGGCCAGCATGGCAGCCAGCAACTGCTGACGGCGGCCCTCCAGCTCAAAGCGGGTGTGTTCGCCTTTACCGCGCAGGATCCATCCGGCCTTAAGGTCGTAGCCCATATCGGCAAACGCCGGGCCGGTGGCGGCAGAGAAACCACACAGCATCGCCAGCGCTTGTGGCGGGAAGCCAATCAAAATACCGATAAGCAAAGTGATCAGCGCCACGGCAAAGGCCGGGAACCAGCCGGAGTGCATGGCGGCAAGGCCCACGATCATTTCATGCAGAAAGGCAGCGAAAGCGGCGTAGACCATAAACGCCACCAGCCACGGCAGGGAGAGATGGGCATACAGACCACTGCCGAGCGCAATCAGTACTGAAATCGCCATAAAGCCGAGCGCGCCTAAGCGGATGGTTTTGCCAATCTGCGCATTTTGCGCCTGCGGCAGCGCGTCGGCGGCGGTATGCGGCGCTGCTTTCTGGCTGTTGCTCTGGCGGATCAGGCGGATAATCTGGAACAACGCCACCACGCCCGCCCCCGCCATCACGCCGTGCGGGATGTAGAGCTTGTTGATATCAATGCCGAATAGCGGCCCGGAATAACCGCGCAGCAGGAAACCAACGCCGAGCATGCTCAGCGCCCAGATATTGCCGATAAACGCCGTACCCAGCGCCGCCATCGGGAATTTGAACCACGAGCCGACAGCGCCGATCACCATGCCGGTGCCGAGCAGCGCCGCCTGTTTGCCGCCCTGATCGCCCGCTTTAATCGACTCTGCCGCCGCAATTCCCGGCGGCCAGGCGCCTTCGGCCGGGAAGATGCGCGTATTAAACAGGCGATAGAGCAGCCAGCCATCCAGCAACATCGCCAGCGCCACGCCGATAAACATCGGCATCACCATTTCGTTATGACCAAACAGCCACGGAATTGAAATAGGCAACAGCAGCGAGTTCGCCGCGCCAAAGGTAGCCGCCGACGTCGCGCTTTGCGCCAGGTTTTGAATATGGATGGAACGGAAACGGGCGAAGCACTGGAGTGGAATGCGGGCGATGATCATCGCCGCCATCGCGCCGATGATCGCTGTATTCGGCGTTACCCCCAGCGTGGTTAGCAGTTGCACGCCAATAACTGCGCCGAAGATGCTGAGCACCAGCAGCAACAGTAATGTGGCCGGGGCAAAAGCGCGTGGATGGCTCTCGCTCTGTTCCGGCAGCGTTTCGGATGAGACAGTCTGACTCACGGTTATTCTCCTGGTATTGGCAAAAAAGGAAAAATCAAAGCGAGCTGGTCACCAGCGTGTCACCGGTTTTTCCGGCGATGGTGAGGGCGGCTTCTTTCAGTAATGTCGCGATCCGTTGCAACTCTTCAGGGGTAGCAAGGTGTTGAGGGAAGGAGAGGCAGAACGCCACGGCTTCGTGAGTGGCCGGGTCGCCTACTGCGCAACTAACGGAAGCCGTGTCGGCAACCGATTCATTAACGGCCGTTGCGTAACCGGCATCGCGGGTACGGGCCACGGCAGCAACCAGCATGCTGACGTCTTGCTGTGTACCGCTAAGCTGCGATACCACCAGCGGGCTGGCAAAAAAATCATGGAGTTGTGTATCGGAAAGACGCGCCAGCAGCGCGCGGCCGGTCGAAGTTCCCCATGCCGGCGAGCGCGAACCCGGCCAGGTAACAACCGGCAGCGCCTGACGGCCGTGGATCACCCGCAGCACAAGGATTTCCTGGTTATCGAGCATCGAGATATAGCCAGTGTATCCCGTGCGTTCGCACAGGTTGCGCAGCGCCGCATCAACGTGATCGCTCAGGGTGATCTGGCGGCTGACGAGATGCGAAGCCGACATAATCAACGGGCCAGGCAGAAAGGTGCCCTGGTTTTCGTCTTTTTCCAGATAGCCCCAGAACTCAAGCTGGCTCATCACGCGCGAAGCGGTACTTTTGGGCATGCCGAGGTGGGTAATCACATCACTGACGCGGATACCGCTTTGCAGATCCACCATCAATTTCAGAATGCTGGCCGTGGTTTCTAAAATGGACATAATGCGGTCTCATAAAATGGGACTGAAGTTTCACTAAATGGAACTGCAAGAAGGGTGCCAGCGTGTAACAAACTGAATTTACAGAAAACGCATAAAATCGATCAGAATTCACGCACTAAAGTAACGATCAAAAAAGGTGCATGAATGGCGACATATCACGCAAATAGTGCAATAAAGCGGCAGGTGATGACGGCGGGCTTGTATCAAAAAAGAATGGCTTAGCTTTTTTTCGTATAACGTTATTCGTATATATTTGTTTTCGCACACGGCGCAAAGAATATAATTCGCACTAATCCAGCCCTCAAATAATTAAGCCGGGCTAATAAAATATTCCGCCAGCAATTTCTGGCAAAATGTTCCGTCCGGAAGGTGTGCAGTGCCAACATGGTTACCCTTAGCGATTGATTCTTTCTGGCCGATGCTTTCCGCAGGGCTAAAATTCACCATTCCCTTAACGCTGATCTCCTTTATTCTTGGGCTGTCGCTCGGTTTTGTGGTTGCGCTTTTGCGCCTGTACGGCCCGGCTTTTTTAAAGCCGGTGGTGCGGTTTTACGTCTGGCTGATTCGCGGTACGCCGTTGCTGGTGCAGCTATTTTTGATTTTCTACGCGTTGCCGAGCGCCGGGATCACCATTGATGCCTTCCCTGCGGCGGTGATTGGCTTTACCGTCAATATTGGCGCGTATACCTCCGAAGTGATCAGAGCAACGCTGCTGGCTGTGCCGAAAGGGCAATGGGAAGCCGCCCACTCCATCAGCATGACCTGGGCGCAGTCTCTGCGTCGTATTATTCTGCCGCAGGCTGCGCGCATCGCCGTGCCGCCGCTCTCTAACACCTTTATTTCTCTGGTAAAAGATACTTCGCTGGCGTCGGTGATCACCGTACCGGAGATGTTTCTTGCCGCGCAGCAAATTGCAGCGGTGACCTATGAACCGCTGATTCTGTACAGCGAAGCGGCGATTATTTATCTGTTCTTCAGTTCTGTGTTATCGCATTTGCAAGAGAAGCTGGAGCGGAAATTAGCGGGTACGACAGTAAAAGGCCAGGTCAATGATAACGCTCTCCAGCATTGAAAAAAGTTTCGACGGCAACCGGGTGCTGAAGGACATCAATTTAACGATTGAAGAAGGCACGGTAACCACGCTGATTGGTCCTTCAGGCAGCGGGAAAAGCACCTTATTGCGTTGCATTAATTTGCTGGAAATTCCTCAGTCCGGGGAGCTGACCATCGGCAAAGAGCGCATCACATTCGCGCCAGGTGCGCGGATCAAAGGCCAGGATATTCGTCGCATCAGCCGCCAGACCGGTATGGTGTTCCAGAACTTCGCGCTGTTTCCGCACATGACCGCCCTCGACAACATCACCGAAGGGCTGGTTACGGTGCATAAATGGGATCGCGAACGCGCTCGCCGCCGTGGTGAAGAGCTGCTGGATAAAGTCGGCATGCTGCACAAACGCGATGCCCTGCCGAATACGCTCTCTGGCGGCCAGCAACAACGCGTGGCGATTGCCCGTGCGCTGGCGCCGTCACCGGCGGTTCTGCTGTGCGATGAACCCACTTCCGCACTCGATCCTGAGCTCTCCGGCGAAGTGGTGTCCGTACTGCGCCAGCTGGCGCTGGAAGGCACCACGATGATCATGGCGACCCATGATTTGCGTCTGGCGGCGAATATCGCCAGCCAGGTGGTGTTTCTGGAAGCCGGGGAAATTGTCGAGTCCGGCTCCGCTAACGATTTGTTTTTACATGCGAAGAAACCCCGTACCGCGGAGTTTATCGCCTCTTTAAGCACAGCGCTCCCGGAACTCGGGGCGAGTTAATTAAAACAACATAGGGTAATGCAGATGAAAGCACTCGCAACATTAGTCGTAGCCGGGATTATGCAGCTTGGTTTTGCCCACGCAGCGCTGGCGCAGGATGATTTGGCAAAGATTCAGTCCGCTGGCGTACTGAAAATCGGGACTGAAGGCACCTATCCGCCGTTCACTTTCCACAATGCTTCCGGCACGCTGGAAGGTTTTGACGTAGAAATTGGCCGTGAAATCGCCAAACGCCTGAAAGTGAACCCGCAGTTCGTTGAAGGTAAATGGGACGGCCTGATCGCCGGTATCGACGCGAACCGTTATGACGTGGTGATCAACCAGGTGGGTATTACGCCGGAACGCGAGAAGAAATTCGACTTCTCCGAGCCGTACATTGCGTCTAAAGCGGTACTGATCGTCAATGACAAAAATAGCAGCATTAAAAGTTTTGCCGATCTGAAAGGCAAAAAATCAGCCCATTCACTGACCAGTAACTACGCCCAGATCGCGCGTAAATACGGTGCGGAAATTGTCCCGACCGACGGCTTTAACCAGTCTATCGATCTGGTGGTGCAGGGCCGTGCCGATGCCACCATCAACGACAACCTGTCGTTCCTCGACTTCAAAAAACATAAACCGTCTGCGCCGGTGAAAATCATCGCCACAGAAGAGAATGCAGAGAAATCCGGCGTGCTGCTGCGCAAAAACAACCCGCAGTTGAAAGCGGCGATTGATAAAGCGCTGGAAGAGATCAAGGCCGACGGCACCTACGAACGTATTTCCCAGAAATACTTTGGTGCGGACGTGTCGAAGTAATTTTTTACCCCTGCTGTAAAAGAGAACCGTAAGCCCGGCTCGGGTTTACGGTTTTTTTATCATCACATGGCTGTAAAATGCGCCAGTTACGCTTTCTGCGAAACGTTTCTTCAACGCCGCCAGAGGCTTCCTGTTTATCGATGTCGGAGATTTATGATGCCGTACAAGCTCTATACAGCCGTGTTGCTTCTCGCTGCCGCAACGTTCTCTGCTACAGCCGCTTCAGCGCCTTCGATTGGCAATTTGATCAATGAACGTTTGTCCTGGATGAAAGATGTTGCCGGTTATAAAGCACAGCATCACCAGGCGATTGAAGATCTACAGCAAGAGGAGAAGGTGCTGGAGAGTACCCTTGCTGATGCTGATTCGCTGGGATTAAAAGGCGAGAGCGTAAGGCCATTTATTCAGGCGCAGATGGACGCCGCCAAGGCGATTCAGTACCGCTATCGCGCCGACTGGCTGGCCGCGCCGGAAACTGACTGGCAGCCTCGCCCGCTTCAGGACGTCCGGACGCAAATCGGCCAACTTAGCGCCCGTATTCTGCAAAGTGTGGCAGCACGATTAAAGTCCGGGCAACCCCTGACGGAACAGGACCGGAAGGCATTTATGCACGCCTTGCAGCAGAAGAATTTACACGAGCAGGATAAGCAGAGGATCTGGGAAACAATGAAAAGGATTTCGTTGAAAGATTAAGTAAAAAGCCCTGCCGAAGCAGGGCTTTTCGTTCTGATTAACTTGCTTTGAAAAGCGAACTCAGAACGGGATATCGTCGTCGAAATCCATCGGCGGTTCGTTAGACGGTGCCGGAGCGGAAGACTGCTGCGGACGAGACTGCGCGCCGCCGCTGAACTGGTTGCCGCCCTGCGGCTGCTGAGGCTGACCCCAACCGCCCTGCTGCTGGCCACCGCCTGCCCCGCCTGCCGGTGCGCCGCCGCCCTGACGACCGCCCAGCATCTGCATGGTGCCGCCCACGTTCACCACCACTTCCGTGGTGTATTTTTCCTGACCGGACTGATCGGTCCATTTGCGGGTACGCAGCTGGCCTTCGATATAAACCTGAGAGCCTTTACGCAGATACTCACCGGCCACTTCCGCCAGCTTGCCGAACAGCACAACGCGGTGCCATTCTGTCTGCTCTTTCATTTCGCCGGTCTGCTTGTCACGCCAGGATTCGGAAGTAGCCAGCGTAATGTTGGCAACTGCGCCACCACTCGGCATATAGCGTACTTCCGGGTCCTGGCCCAGATTACCGACGAGAATCACCTTGTTTACGCCTCTGCTGGCCATGTTCGAGTCTCCTGATACGTTAATACGTTTCTTAGTAGTGTAAACGCGCGAGTGTACCATTTCCATGTAGCAATTTGATAGCTGCGAAGCATGTTCCGGAGATATCGCACTCACGGCGCATTGTTGCACATCGAATCATGATTTGCATTCCAATACTGTATATTCAAACAGGTTAAATTGTGTCATAATTAGCCGTTTGTGATCGCCGGTTGTCCTTCAAACACACCGGGCAAAACGTGTTCCTCCGGGTAAAAGGTGAATGGATTGGATAAGATAGAAGTACGGGGCGCCCGCACCCATAATCTCAAAAACATCAACCTCGTCATCCCGCGCGACAAACTGATTGTCGTCACCGGGCTGTCGGGTTCTGGTAAGTCCTCACTGGCTTTCGACACGCTTTACGCCGAAGGACAGCGCCGCTACGTTGAATCGCTTTCCGCCTATGCCCGTCAGTTTTTATCGCTGATGGAAAAACCGGACGTTGACCATATTGAAGGTCTGTCGCCGGCGATCTCGATTGAGCAGAAATCAACCTCGCACAACCCGCGTTCCACCGTCGGGACAATTACCGAGATCCACGACTATTTGCGTCTGCTTTACGCCCGCGTTGGCGAGCCGCGCTGTCCGGATCACGATGTACCGCTAGCGGCGCAAACCGTCAGCCAGATGGTGGATAACGTGCTGTCGCAGCCGGAAGGCAAGCGCCTGATGCTGCTGGCACCGGTGATTAAAGAGCGTAAAGGCGAGCACACCAAAACGCTGGAAAATCTGGCAAGCCAGGGCTATATCCGCGCGCGTATCGACGGCGAAGTATGCGATCTTTCCGATCCGCCGAAGCTGGAACTGCAAAAGAAACACACCATTGAAGTGGTGATTGACCGCTTTAAAGTACGCAGCGATCTGGCGCAGCGCCTGGCGGAATCGTTTGAAACCGCGCTGGAACTCTCCGGCGGCACCGCAGTGGTCGCCGACATGGACGATACCAACGCGGAAGAGCTTCTGTTCTCCGCCAACTTTGCCTGCCCGATTTGCGGCTACAGCATGCGCGAACTGGAACCGCGCCTGTTCTCGTTTAATAACCCGGCGGGCGCATGCCCAACCTGCGACGGCCTCGGCGTACAGCAATATTTTGACCCGGACCGCGTGATCCAGAACCCGGAACTGTCGCTGGCTGGCGGCGCAATCCGCGGCTGGGATCGCCGTAACTTCTATTATTTCCAGATGCTGAAATCGCTGGCGGATCACTACAAATTCGATGTGGAAGCGCCGTGGGAAAGCCTGAGCGACAGCGTGCGAAAAGTGGTGCTGTTCGGTTCCGGTAAAGAGTCAATTGAATTCAAATATATGAACGATCGCGGCGACACCTCCGTGCGTCGTCATCCGTTCGAAGGCGTGCTGCATAATATGGAGCGCCGCTACAAAGAGACGGAATCCAGCGCGGTACGCGAAGAGCTGGCGAAATTCATCAGCAACCGCCCCTGCGCCTCCTGTGAAGGAACGCGTCTGCGCCGCGAAGCGCGTCATGTGTTCGTTGAAAATACGCCGTTGCCGACCATCTCCGACATGAGCATTGGCCATGCGATGGATTTCTTCAATAACCTGAAGCTTTCCGGTCAGCGGGCGAAAATTGCCGAAAAAGTGCTGAAAGAGATTGGCGACCGCCTGAAGTTTCTTGTGAACGTCGGCCTGAACTACCTGACGCTTTCCCGCTCGGCGGAAACCCTCTCCGGCGGCGAAGCGCAGCGTATTCGTCTGGCGAGCCAGATTGGCGCCGGTCTGGTAGGCGTCATGTACGTGCTGGATGAGCCGTCCATCGGTCTGCACCAGCGCGACAACGAGCGCCTGCTCGGTACGCTGATCCACCTGCGTAATCTGGGGAACACGGTGATTGTCGTCGAACACGACGAGGATGCCATCCGCGCGGCCGACCACGTGATTGATATCGGTCCTGGCGCGGGCGTGCACGGCGGGCAGGTCGTCGCGGAAGGGACGCTCAAGGATATTATGGCGGTGCCGGAATCACTGACCGGCCAGTATATGAGCGGCAAGCGTAAAATTGAGCTGCCGAAACAGCGCGTGAACGCCGATCCGGAAAAAATGCTCAAGCTGACCGGCGCACGTGGCAACAACCTGAAAAACGTCACCCTGACGCTGCCGGTGGGCCTGTTCACCTGTATCACCGGCGTTTCCGGTTCCGGGAAATCGACGCTGATCAACGATACGCTGTTCCCGATCGCCCAGCGCCAGCTCAACGGCGCCACTATCGCGGAACCCGCGCCGTACCGCGATATTCAGGGGCTGGAACATTTCGATAAGGTGATCGACATCGACCAGAGCCCGATTGGCCGCACGCCGCGCTCCAACCCGGCAACGTACACGGGCGTCTTTACGCCAGTGCGCGAGCTGTTCGCCGGGGTGCCGGAATCACGCTCGCGCGGTTACACGCCAGGACGCTTCAGCTTTAACGTGCGCGGCGGCCGCTGCGAAGCCTGTCAGGGCGACGGCGTTATCAAGGTGGAGATGCACTTCCTGCCGGATATTTATGTGCCGTGCGATCAGTGCAAAGGCAAACGCTATAACCGCGAAACGCTGGAGATCAAATATAAGGGCAAAACCATCCACGAAGTGCTGGATATGACCATCGAAGAAGCCCGTGAATTCTTTGATGCCGTTCCGGCGCTGGCGCGCAAGTTACAAACGCTGATGGATGTCGGGCTGACCTATATTCGTCTGGGACAGTCGGCCACCACGCTCTCCGGCGGCGAGGCGCAGCGCGTGAAGCTGGCGCGTGAGCTGTCGAAACGCGGCACCGGGCAAACGCTCTATATCCTCGATGAACCGACGACCGGCCTGCACTTTGCCGATATCCAGCAGTTGCTGGACGTGCTGCATCAGTTGCGCGATCAGGGTAATACCATCGTGGTGATTGAGCACAACCTGGACGTGATTAAAACGGCGGACTGGATTGTCGATCTCGGCCCGGAAGGCGGCAGCGGCGGCGGTGAAATCCTCGTTGCCGGTACGCCGGAAACCGTCGCCGAATGCGAAGCCTCGCACACGGCGCGATTCCTTAAACCGATGCTGAAATAGCGGCTACGAGCGGGTTGATCCTTCATAAAGCTGGTGCCGGATATTTTCCGGTACCAGCTCCATCGCCTGCTGATACGAAGCATCCACCAGATAGTAAATCTGCGAATCCGGCAGCGAACCGTCGAGATATACCGTGCTCCAGTGCGCTTTATTCAGATGTCGGCTTGGGCGCACATCTTCATGCTGCTGACGCAGCAGCTCCGCCAGTTCCGGGCTGGTTTTCAGCGACGCCGCCGGGCGACCGTCCACCTCTTTCACCATCGCAAACAGCACATCTGAGACCTTGATTTGCGTGGCTTTCCAGTCGCTGTGCACACTCTGTTCCGCGCCAGGCCTGGACATGCAATATTGCAGCAACTCCGAAATTGTCATCTTTATTCCCCTTGTAGTGTCGCGATAATCGTGCGCGACCCGCCGTGGATACGATGCTCTCCCAGCCAGATCCCCTGCCACGTTCCTAACTGCACGCGCCCATTCCTGACCGGTAGCAGCAGTGAAACACCCAGTGTTGAGGATTTGATATGCGAGGGCATATCATCCGGCCCCTCGTAGTCGTGCTTATACGGTGCGTTGTCCGGCACTGCATTTAAAAAGTGGCGCTCCATATCGTCGCGCACCGTGGAGTCACAATTTTCATTCAGGGTAAGGGAAGCTGACGTGTGCATCAGCAACAGATGCAATAAACCCACCTGCACACGGGAAAGTTCGCGAATTTGATCCAGCACTTCATCAGTGACCAGGTGAAACCCGCGCGATTTCGCGCCAAGCGTGAGCGTCTGTTGATACCACATCGACTGTTCCTTCTGCAAAGAGGCCGTTTTTAAGTGTGCTGCAAATCGGCAAAAGGGCAAATCCGGCGCTTAAAACTCCGAGTCGACAATCACCTCTTCGCCCATAGCACCTGCTTGCGGCAATGGCTTATAGGTGGAATTCGCGGCGCGCAGAATGCGGATTGGCCGGGCTTCGCTCGCACGCGCGGCGGCGATATCACTGTCCGAGTCGCCGTAGAAAATGCGGATCTGCTTCTCCTTCAGCCACTGAATTTTGGTGTTCTGCCCTGGCTGGTCGCCGGCAAAAATCACCGGATTCATATTCGCTGCCGGGATCAGAAAATCCTCCTGCAACGTTTTCGTCACGGTTTCCGTTTTTGTCTGGCTGCGGCCGGTAATGAAAAAGATGCTGTCGCCGCGTTTCACATGCATGGCGATTAACTGACGCGCCACCTCTTTGGGAATGCTGAATGCATCCCAGCCGTTATTCATTTTTTCCCAGAACGCCGGGTTGTGCAGGTAATCATCACTCTCCGGAGACCAGGTTTTCTTACCGCGCCAGAAACCGGGGCTGGAGAAGAGTACCGTATCGTCGATATCAAACCCGACCGCCATTGGCGGGCGCTCCACCAGCGAGCTTTCAATTTGCGCCACGGAAACCCAGTGAACAGGCGCCTGCTCTGCCAGCTTGATGATGTTGGTGCCATCCGCAACCGGAGAAGGCGCAGAGGCGTAAACCGCAAGGCTACCGGACGCCAGCCATAAACAGGCGGCGCCGAAAAGACGAGTGATCGTTCGCATCTTTATCCCTAAATTATCAGTTCGTTATATTCATAAATGGTGCGAATGGTCGAAATGTTATCCGACCTTAACCCCAGCGGCAGATGAAACAAAGGATTTTCTGCTAATTACGCCGATAATGAGAGAACACGGGGGGATAATGACCTTCCGCCCGTTGGCAGAAGGTCGGGGAAAACTAAAAAGTGAGCGAGTGCTTACATTACTGCGGCGAATGCTTGCGCCACGCGTTGCACGTTGCGGCTGTTCAGACCCGCAACACACATACGACCGCTGGCAATCAGGTAAACGCCAAACTCCTCGCGCAGACGATCGACCTGCGCCGCGCTCAGGCCGGTGTAGCTGAACATGCCGCGCTGTTTAAGCAGGTAGTCGAAATTCCCGCCCGGTACGGCTTCGCGCAGCACCTGCACCAGTTGCTGGCGCATTGCCTGAATGCGCGTGCGCATCGTTTCCACTTCCTTCAGCCAGAGCGCCCGTAACGCCGCGTCACCGAGCACGGTCGCCACCAGCTGCGCGCCAAAACTTGGCGGGCTGGAGTAGTTGCGACGGACGGTGGCCTTCAGTTGTCCCAGCACTCGGCCTGCGGCTTCGCTGTCTTCACAGACCACGGAAAGGCCGCCGACACGCTCGCCATACAGGGAGAAAATTTTGGAGAACGAGTTGCTGACCAGCGCAGGCATCCCGGCGCTGGCAATCGCGCGAATAGCGTAAGCGTCTTCTTCCATACCTGCGCCAAAGCCCTGGTAAGCGATGTCGAGGAACGGAATCAAATTGCGCGCTTTCAGCACGCCGACCACCTCGTCCCACTGGGCGTTAGTCAGGTCCGCACCTGTCGGGTTATGGCAGCACGGATGCAGTAACACGATGCTTTGTTCCGGCAGGGTATTCAGTTTTTCCAGCAGTGCCGGGAAACGTACACCGTTGGTTTCATCGTCATACCAGGGGTAAGTGCTTACTTCGAATCCAGCGCCTTCAAAAATGGCGATGTGGTTTTCCCAGGTTGGATCGCTGACCCAGACGCCGGAGTTGGGGAAGTAGCGTTTCAGGAAATCCGCGCCGACTTTCAGCGCGCCGGAGCCGCCCAGCGTCTGGATAGTTGCCACGCGGTTTTGCGCCAGCACCGGGTGGTCGGCGCCAAACAGCAGCGGCGCAATGGAGTGACGGTAGCTGTTCAGCCCTTCCATCGGCAGATAGAGCGATGCACCGTGCGGTTGCGCATTCAGGCGCGTTTCGGCTTCAGCCACCGCCTGCAGGCGCGGAATGATGCCATCTTCGTTGTAATACAACCCGATGCTGAGGTTAACTTTGTCGCTTCTCGGATCTTCTTTAAAACGCTCCATGAGCGAGAGAATCGGGTCGCCAGCATAGGCGTCAACTTTTTGAAACACGCGTGTATTCTCCAGGTTTACAGTCGGCAAGAACAACACAATAAACCGGAAGCCGGGGAAGATCGAGAGGGGCAGCGCTTTCCCGTGCAGGAAAGCGCAAAACGTTTAGTCGAGGTACTGCAGCGACGCCCTGGCGGTCAGGCGCGTAATAAGTTCGTAAGCACTCACTTTTGTGATGACAGCGATACGTTCGACAGGTAAACCTTCACCCCACAGCACCACGCTATCACCGACGCGCTCACGCGCATCCGGGCCGAGATCGACACAAATCATGTCCATTGCCACGCGGCCAACGATCGGCACTTCGCGTCCGTTGACCAGCACGGGCGTGCCGGAAGGCGCAGCGCGCGGATAACCGTCGCCATATCCCATCGCCACTACGCCTAAGCGGGTGTCGCGCGCGCTTTCCCAGGTTCCGCCATAACCGACTGCGTCTCCTGATTTGTGGTCGCGTACGGCAATCAGCGTGGAAGTCAACGTCATCACCGGCTGAAAGCCGAAATCCGCGCCCCACGGTCTGTTCTCCAGCGGCGAAACGCCATAGAGAATGATGCCGGGGCGCACAGCGTCAAAGTGCGACTGCGGCCACAGCAAGGTGCCGCCAGAAGCGGCTATCGAACGCAGGCCCGGTTTGCCTTCAGTAAAAGTGGTGAAAATATCCAGCTGGCGTTCCGTTACGCCGCACTCCGGCTCATCGGCGCGGGCAAAGTGGCTGGCAAAATTCACTGGTTGACGTACATTTTTGCAGCCGGAAAGACGCGCGTAAAACGCCTCAGCTTCATGAGGATGCACGCCAAGACGGTGCATGCCGGTATCCAGTTTCATCCACACCGTTACCGGCGCGGGCAGCGTGGCCGTTTCCAGCGCATCCAGTTGCCAGGGGCTATGGATCACCATTTCAAGCTGGTGCTCTGCCAGTACGGGCAGATCGCTGGCGGCGAAAAAACCTTCCAGCAACAGAATCGGTTGTGTGATTCCCCCTGCGCGCAGTTGCAGGGCTTCTTCGAGACGGGCAACGCCAAAAGCGTCGGCATCGGGGAGCGTTCGCGCGGTCTCCACGAGACCGTGTCCATAGGCGTTCGCTTTCACGACTGCAACCAGTCGGCTGGCAGGAGCCAGCTCGCGCAGACGTTGCAGATTGTGTCGCAGAGCGCGGCGGTTAACTACTACGGTTGCCGCTTGCATGTTTTTCCTCAAAAAACAATTTTCTGCATCATTCGTGTTGCAGGAAGGCGACAAACCCGGGAATCCCCGGGGCTTAGTAAACTAAGTGACCGGGGTGGGCGGGTGCCGTCAACGCACCTGCGGCGCGAAGGATGACGAAAATTTATTCATCGTCGTATTGTGGCCCTGCATAATTATCAAAACGTGACCACTGCCCGTTAAAGGTCAGACGTACCGTACCGATCGGCCCGTTACGCTGCTTACCAATAATGATTTCTGCAATACCTTTTAAATCGCTGTTTTCGTGATAAACCTCGTCACGATAGATAAACATGATTAAGTCGGCGTCCTGCTCGATAGAACCGGATTCACGCAGGTCGGAGTTGACCGGGCGTTTATCGGCGCGCTGCTCCAGAGAACGGTTAAGCTGCGACAGCGCCACCACCGGCACCTGCAACTCTTTTGCCAGCGCTTTCAGCGAGCGGGAGATCTCGGCGATCTCCAGCGTACGGTTGTCGGAAAGCGACGGTACACGCATCAACTGAAGGTAGTCGATCATAATCAGGCCAATCCCGCCGTGCTCGCGGGCAATACGCCGCGCGCGCGAACGCACTTCTGTCGGCGTCAGGCCGGAGGAGTCATCAATGTAGATATTGCGTTTTTCCAGCAGGATCCCCATGGTGCCGGAGATGCGCGCCCAGTCTTCATCGTCAAGCTGGCCGGTACGGATGCGCGTCTGGTCCACGCGCGACAGCGACGCCAGAGAACGCATCATAATCTGTTCTGATGGCATCTCAAGACTGAAGATAAGAACCGGTTTATCCTGCAACATCGCCGCATTTTCGACGAGATTCATGGCAAATGTTGTTTTACCCATCGACGGACGGGCAGCAACAATAATCAGATCTGACGGCTGCAAACCTGCCGTCTTTTTATTGAGATCTTCATAGCCGGTGTTCACGCCCGTGACACCATCATGCGGCTGCTGGAAAAGCTGCTCGATACGCGAGACAGTTGCCTCAAGCACATCGGCGATATTTTTCGGACCTTCGTCTTTATTGGCGCGGCTTTCGGCGATCTTAAACACCCGCGATTCCGCCAGATCGAGCAGATCTTCGCTGGTGCGCCCCTGCGGATCGAAACCGGCGTTAGCGATTTCATTGGCTACCGCGATCATCTCGCGAACCACGGCACGTTCACGCACGATATCGGCATAAGCGCTGATATTCGCCGCACTTGGCGTGTTTTTTGATAACTCAGCCAGATAGGCAAAGCCGCCGACAATATCCAGTTGCCCTTGCAGTTCCAGCGATTCCGCCAGGGTGATCAGGTCGATAGGTTTCCCCATCTCCTGCAAGCGATGCATCTCGGTAAAAATATGACGGTGCGGACGGGTATAAAAGTCTTCGGCCACGACGCGCTCGGCGACGTCGTCCCAGCGCTCATTATCCAGCATTAAACCGCCCAACACCGACTGCTCCGCTTCGATGGAATGTGGAGGCACTTTCATCCCCTCGACCTGTCTGTCAGGGGTTTCAGTCTGTTTGTTGAAGGGTTTATTTCCTGCCATAGTGAATGGAGCTATCCGGGTTATGAATGGTTCGAAAGATTATCACATCAGGAGGAAGCATGGCGACACGAATAGAATTTCACAAGCATGGCGGCCCCGACGTGCTCAGCGCGGTGGAATTTACCCCCGCCGCTCCGGCAGAAAACGAGGTGCAGGTGGAAAATAAAGCCATTGGCATCAACTACATCGACACCTACATTCGCAGCGGCTTATACCCGCCTCCCGCGTTGCCAAGCGGGCTGGGCACCGAAGCCGCTGGCGTGGTGAGTAAAGTCGGCAGTAACGTCACGCATATTAAGGTCGGCGATCGCGTGGTATATGCGCAATCCGGGCTTGGCGCGTACAGTTCGGTGCATAACGTTCTGGCAGACAAAGTGGCCGTCCTGCCAAACGCCATCTCCTTTGAACAAGCCGCCGCCTCGTTCCTGAAGGGGCTGACGGTGTTCTATCTGCTGCGCAAAACCTACGACATCAAACCCAATGAGATCTTTTTATTCCACGCAGCGGCGGGCGGCGTCGGGCTGATTGCCTGCCAGTGGGCGAAAGCGCTGGGCGCGAAGCTTATCGGCACCGTAGGTTCGGCGCAAAAAGCGCAGCGTGCATTACAGGCCGGCGCCTGGCAGGTGATCAACTACAGCGAAGAGAATGTGGTTGAACGCGTTAAGGCGCTGACCGACGGTAAAAAGGTCAGCGTGGTGTATGACTCGGTGGGTAAAGATACCTGGGAAATTTCCCTCGACTGCCTGCATCGCCGTGGGCTGATGGTCAGTTTTGGCAACTCCTCCGGGCCAGTTACTGGCGTGAACCTGGGCATTCTCAACCAGAAGGGCTCTCTTTATGCCACCCGCCCTTCCCTGAACGGCTATATCACCACCCGCGAAGAGTTACAGGAAGCCAGCAATGAGCTGTTCTCACTAATCGCCAGCGGGGTGATTAAAGTGGATGTGGCCGACAACCAGAAGTTCGCACTGAAAGATGCGCAACGGGCGCATGAAGCGCTGGAGAGCCGGGCCACGCAAGGCTCAAGCCTGCTGATCCCGTGAGATAAGTCTCAGAAAGAATTAGGGCTTCCCGCAGGAAGCCCTTTCTTTTTTTAGTTCGGCTGCATTGTAGGGTACAGCGCGATGAATTCGTTAACGCCGCGATAGTGACAGATTTGATATCTAAATCCTATTCGGTTCTAAGCAATGCTGCTGGAAATGTCTCAGGGTTGTGACGAACCACTCAATACTTTAGTAACGCCAGCGGTTATTGCGTTGATAACGTGGAACCTTCGGCTCTTTGATAGTACGAATCACCCAGACTACCGCCACGGCCAGCAGCAGCCAGGGCAACAGTTTGATCATCAAAGCAAAAAGTCCGCCCAAAAACATCACTGCGGCGGCAACCAACAGCGCGGCGATAATGCCGAGCAGTGAAACGCCGGTCACCAGCAACATGACAAAAAAGCCAATAATAAACAGTAGTTCCAGCATGATCTTCTCCAGAGAATCGGTAATGTCTTTTACATTACAAGAAGCATGCCAAAAATAACCTTTTGATTTTAAAATAAAAAGCCCTGCAACGCAGTGCAGGGCTTAGTGAATTTGACTATCTTTTAGTGAAATTTTAACGCTTCGATGCCACCAGGTTTAGCGCGTGCTCCACTACCGAGATATCAGCGCCTGCTTTGTGCGCATTTTCGCTCAGATAACGACGCCACTGACGCGCGCCCGGCACGCCCTGGAATAACCCGAGCATATGACGCGTGATATGACCAAGATAAGCGCCCTGGCTCAGTTCGCGTTCAATGTAGGGATACATTGCGCGAACCACGGCGACAGGATCGGCATCCACAACATCGGCACCGTAAATCTCCCGATCGACAGCGGCCAGAATTCCCGGATTCTGATAGGCTTCGCGCCCGACCATGACCCCATCCATATGCTGCAAATGGGCTTTGGCCTCTTCCAGCGATTTTATACCGCCATTGATCGCCATCTTCAGGTGCGGGAAATCGCGTTTAAGTTGATAGACGCGCGGGTAATCCAGCGGCGGGATCTCGCGGTTCTCTTTTGGACTCAGACCAGAGAGCCAGGCTTTACGGGCATGAATGGTGAAGCTTTCACACTCGCCTTTACCAGCAACGGTACCAATAAAATCGCAGAGGAATTCGTAGCTATCCTGATCGTCGATGCCAATACGGGTTTTCACCGTCACCGGAATAGAAACCACGTCGCGCATCGCTTTCACGCAGTCCGCCACCAGTTGCGCTTCGCCCATCAGGCAGGCGCCAAAACGCCCGTTCTGTACGCGATCGGACGGACAACCGACGTTAAGGTTGATCTCATCGTAACCGCGCGCTTGCGCAAGCTTCGCACAGTGCGCAAGCTGTGCCGGATCGCTGCCGCCCAGTTGCAGCGCCACCGGGTGCTCTTCCTCGCTGTACGCCAGATAATCACCTTTGCCATGAATAATGGCGCCCGTCGTCACCATTTCGGTATAGAGCAGCGTCTGGCGCGACAGTAAACGCAGGAAGTAGCGGCAATGTCTGTCCGTCCAGTCGAGCATCGGAGCGACGCTGAATCGCCCATACCAGTGATTGTCAGAATTTACAGGCATTACGCTGGTTTGGCTGGCGTTAGTCATTTCAGAATTACCGTGCTTTGATTTCCAGAAAAAGAGGTGCTCTCACCGCTATTCCGCCGGTGAGCGAAAGCAATAGACAATAAGATTTTCTATTGTATCACATTCGCTGTAAGTCACTGGAGAAGGCATTTTTTCACCTTGTTGAGACACGGTTCCCTTTCTATATTTTTTCTAACGCACAAGGAGTCTTAACCCAATAGCAGAAAGCTATTGTCAACTGAAACAGGGAGTTATTATGTCTAAACCGTATGTTCGTCTTGATAAAAATGATGCAGCCGTTCTGTTAGTTGATCATCAAACGGGTTTGTTATCTCTGGTAAGAGATATCGAGCCGGACAAGTTCAAAAATAATGTTCTGGCGTTAAGCGATCTCGCCAAATATTTCAAATTGCCCACGATTTTGACCACGAGTTTTGAAACCGGACCGAATGGCCCGCTGGTACCGGAACTTAAAGCGCAGTTCCCGGATGCGCCTTATATTGCCCGCCCGGGTAACATCAATGCCTGGGATAACGAAGATTTCGTTAAGGCCGTCAAAGCAACCGGCAAGAAGCAGTTGATTATTGCTGGCGTGGTGACGGAAGTGTGCGTTGCTTTCCCGGCGTTATCCGCCATTGAAGAGGGCTATGAAGTGTTTGTTATTACCGACGCTTCAGGAACATTCAATGAAATTACACGTCATTCCGCATGGGATCGTATGTCCCAGGCTGGCGTGCAGTTGATGACATGGTTTGGTGCCGCCTGCGAATTACACCGCGACTGGCGTAATGATATTGAAGGTCTGGCAACGCTGTTTTCCAACCATATTCCTGATTACCGTAATCTGATGACCAGCTACGACAAGCTCACCGGTAAATAAGCGCCAATAAAACCGGAGGCGCAATGCCTCCGGTTACTCATCAGAAAGTCACGCTAAGCTGTGCTCCGGCCCCCCAGGTTTGATCTTCACCCACCAGACCCATCAGATCGATATGCACGCGATTAAACGGCGCAAATCCGACACCGCCGGTAAAGACGTTTTTATCATCCCCTTTGACATCCGCGCGGTAACCGGCACGCACCGCCAGCCAGCTCAACGGGCGAACTTCCGCACCCACGCCGACATACTGGGAATTTTTCTCGCTCTTAAAGCCTTTAGTCTCGGTTAAATCACCGTCGGCGCTCAGTGTCAGCAGGTCGTTATGCCATGCCGCGCCTGCCGTCACGACCGGGCTAATCTGGTAAGTATCTTTATAGCTCACCACATCGCCCGTTCTGCCGTTGCGAATACGAATGTCTTTGGTATCAATGTCACGGGAGATCAGGTTTGTACCGGTCAAACCGACCGTCACATTCTCGCCGAAATCCGCGGCCAGGCCAACATCCACGTTGAAGCCGGTATCATCGGTACGGTAGCGGCTGCTGTTCCAGTCACTACTTTTGTAGTCATAAATCGACGCCGTATAGTTGTAGACCCAGGTTTTCTGTAATTTTGGCGTCACACCAACGGATAACGGTACGCCGCCGACATCAAACTGGCGAGCCATCGCAATGCCGTAATCCGAGACGATAGCCGCGCGGCCTGAAGCGGTTGAGTTGAGGTTTTTGGTGATTTCTTCGCTGCCATTCGGCGATATCACCGCATTCAGCGCTTCACCGGCGGCGACGGCGGTGCTGTTCTCAATACTGCGCAGGTAGTCAATGTCCTGCTGATCGATTGACGACGTGACGCGCGCATGGGCATAAGCTTTCGTCACAAATGCCACGGAAAGGACATCATTGGGGATACTTACCGCGATACCGGCGGCGGCTTTGGCCTGCGCTGTTTTCCCTCTCAGAAACTCCAGCTCATTCGCCAAATCGCCCGCGGCGCTCTGAAATTGCCTTACCGTACCGAGCGGATTAGCAATAATTTCCGCAGCGGTGAGGTTATCGACCACATCTTTGTAGCCATCGATTTTGTCATTGATATCGTCGATCTCGTCGCGCAGATTATCTTTGTCGCTAATTTGCGCCTGTACGCTCGGCAGGATGACGGTAATATCATCATCGGGTTTTGCTTTTGCTAACAGTGCCGGGTTGATTAATGGCCCGCTGCCATAATTCGCAGATGCAACGCCCGTTCCCCCCATTGCATCATTACGTGCTTCTGCCCAGGTATTGGCTGCCCCTGCCTGATTTGCCACAAAAAAGGAGACAGCGATCGCGACCAGCGAAAGTTTACGTTTTTTTTCCACAGTATGCGTCTCGTAGCCAGATGAGTTTTAAGCCTGTAAGTATTCGCACAAACAGGAATGCACTATTGCTGTGAATAACGTAAGAAAATGAAGCTAAATTGCCGGAATACCCGTAAGTACCCGGAGATTATTGTTTTAAGTGATGACCATCACTATTTATAGATGACGGAATCCATTTCGGGAAGCGATCCAGAGAAATGGAGATTGCTGGCCACGATCTCGGCGTTTTCGACAGGACATGGTAAAGTGTATGGCTTGTATTTCCCCAACCGGAGAGCGCCTATGGATAAGACCACTTCGCAAGAGATGTTAGCGCAGGCTGAAAAGCTGTGCGTGCAGCGCAACGTGCGCCTGACTCCCCAGCGTCTTGAAGTGTTGAGATTACTCAGCCTGCAACAAAGTGCCATCAGCGCGTACGATCTGCTCGATCTGCTGCGTGAAAGCGAACCGCAGGCCAAGCCGCCGACGGTGTACCGCGCTCTTGATTTCCTGCTGGAACAAGGGTTCGTACATAAAGTCGAATCAACAAACAGCTACGTGCTGTGCCACCTTTTTGACCAGCCGACGCACACATCCGCGATGTTTATCTGCGATCGCTGTGGTTCGGTAAAAGAAGAGCAGGCGGAAGGCGTGGAAGATATTATGCATGCGCTGGCGGCAAAGATGGGCTTTGCTCTGCGACATAATGTCATTGAAGCTCACGGCTTATGTGCAGACTGTGTCGAAGTGGAGTCCTGCCGTCATCACGACCATTGCCACCACGACCACACCGTGCAGGTGAAGAAAAAGCCACGTTAATCTTTTGAGCGGGACGATAGATAAAACAGCTGGAGGGGTGGTACATCCTTGTACCTTCGGGCAGGGTAGCCTTCGAGGGTTAGCACAATGAGGGGATGTGCAGGCTACCAGCGGTAGTCGTTACGCGTTTCCCAATCTGTAACTTCTTTCTCCGCCTGGTCTTTGGCATAACCGTAACGCTCCTGGATTTTACCTACCAGCTGGTCACGTTTACCTTCGATGATGGTCATATCATCATCGGTCAGTTTGCCCCATTTTTCTTTAACAGTGCCTTTGAACTGTTTCCAGTTACCGCCGACTTCGTCTTTATTCATCGTTGACTCCTTATCGTTCGGTTAAATAGGTAATCGTTCTGCTGAACGTACTGATTATTGTAGTTAAGGATTCCGGCAATCGATTTTTATTCGGAATCTTTAACCGTCGAGATGATTAAAAACAGCATAAGCGAGACGAGGGAACAGGCAAAAAACTGGCAATATCAGGAAGGATTCGCGTCGGAAAACCAGCTGCCATTACGCCAGTGGCGACGCCACAGCCAGGCAAGCGTAAGCCCGCGCAGGGCGAGAAAGACGGTCAGCGACAGCCATAAACCGTGATTCCCCAACACCGGAACCGTCAGCAGCGTGACAGCAAACCCGGCAGCGGCAATCGCCATACTGTTACGCATCTCCGCAGCGCGTGTGGCACCGACAAACATGCCATCCAGCAAGTAGCACCACACGCCCACCAGCGGCAGAATCACCTGCCAGAACAGATAATGCCCGGCGAGCGTCTGCAAGGCAGGAAGCGAAGTCAGCAAGGCAATAATGTTGTCGCCTGCCAGCGCATAAATCGCCGCAAAGAACAGCGCCACCAGCCCGGCCTGGCGGCACGCCGCTCGCCAGACTTCCATCAATTGACTGCCGTCGCGCGCGCCGTAGGCCTGCCCGGAATGCGCTTCGACCGCGTAGGCAAAACCATCCAGCGCATACGCTGTAAAGGTGAGAAACATCATCAGCACCGCGTTAGCGGCGACTGTCTCGCCACCAAGACGCGCGCCCAGTACGGTGATTGAGCCAAAGCAGAGCTGCAAGAGCAGCGAGCGCAGCATGATATCGCGGTTAAGCGCTAATAAGCGCCGCATACCGCCGCGCCAGGCATTTTTCAGCGCTGGCAGGGTGATGCCGCGCATCACCAACACGCGGTGCACCATCAGCAGACCGATGGCGAAAGTCGCATACTCAGCCACAACGGTGGCGAGCGCTGCCCCCTGCACATTCATGTGCAGACCCATCACCAGCCACAGGTCGAGAACAATGTTGAGGAGGTTCCCTACCACCAGCAGGATCACCGGAGCACGGGCATACTGCACGCCCAGCAACCAGCCGAGTAATACCAGATTTCCCAACGACGCTGGCGCACTCAGCCAGCGGATATTAAGAAAGCGCCGCGCTTGTTCCAGCACGGCTTCGCTCCCACCGGTGATGTGCAGCGCCAGATCGATGAGCGGCGTACGCAGCAACATAATTCCCCCGCCAGCCAACAGCGCCAGTAGCAGCGGTTGTACCAGCGCGCGCGCCAGCGCAGGTGCGTTTTTAGCGCCAAACGCCTGTGCCGTAAGACCGGTTGTGCTCATCCGCAAAAACAGCAGCAGCATAAACAAAAAGCTGGTTGCCGTTGCGCCAATCGCCACGCCGCCGAGGTAAACAGGGCTATCCAGGTGCCCGACCACGGCGGTATCCACCAGTCCCAGTAACGGAACAGTGATATTGGAGAAGATCATAGGCAGCGCAAGCCGCCACAGTGCTCTGTCAGATGCGTTCAGCAACGGCATGGCAGTGTCGAATCAATGGGGGAAAAGTGTATTACGCAGCGCCACGGTATTCTGTGTCGCTGCGAAAAGAACAGGCGTTAGAGCCATGTACCATTACGGATGACGCCAACCGCCAGCCCTTCAATGGTGAAGTTTTGATCGCGCAGATCGACGACGATCGGGGAAAACTCGCTGTTTTCCGGCAGCAGTTCGACGGTGTTACCCTGTTTTTTCAGACGTTTCACGGTAACTTCATCATCAATACGTGCGACGACCACCTGGCCGTTACGCACGTCCTGCGTTTTATGCACTGCGAGCAGATCGCCGTCCATAATACCGATGTCTTTCATCGACATACCGCTGACGCGCAGCAGGAAATCCGCGTGAGGCTTGAAGAGATCGGGATCGACCTGGTAGTGACCCTCGATATGCTGTTGCGCCAGCAGCGGTTCACCCGCAGCAACGCGGCCAATCAGCGGTAAACCGATATCCTCTTCTTCTTCCAGCAGCAGACGCAAACCACGCGATGCGCCGGAGACGATTTCGATAACCCCTTTGCGCGCAAGCGCTTTCAGGTGTTCTTCAGCCGCATTTGGGGAACGGAACCCCAATTGCTGTGCGATTTCCGCACGCGTTGGTGGCATACCGGTTTGGGTGATGCGATCGCGGATGAGATCGAACACCTCTTGCTGCCTGGCCGTTAATGCTTTCATCCCGCCCCCTGGGTGTATATACAGTTATGCTGTGAGTATATACAGTCAAAGGCGATTTTGGAACCAAATTTAAGCAAAAAACCAGGGAGTTATTGATTTCTGGAAGCGTTATCGAAAATGCGACCAAAGAAGCGAGATCCAGGTAAACAGCGCCAGCAGGATCGACATCAGCACTGCCGCCGATCCCATATCCTTCGCCCGACCGGAAAGTTCGTGAAATTCAGAACCAATTCGGTCTACGACAGCTTCAATTGCACTATTTAGGATTTCAACAATCATTACTAGCGACACCGAGCTAATCAGCAATACCCGTGTGACCGTGTCAATGTCCAGCCAGCAAGCAATAATGATAGCTAAAACAACGGCTACCAGCTCCTGACGGAAGGCGGCTTCATTGATCCATGCAGCGCGAACGCCCTTCCATGAGTAACCTGCTGCTTTAATGATTCGGGTAATTCCGGTGGTATTATTGGCCATGAAAAGAACCTTTTTATGTAATAAACGTCAATGTCTACATCAGCGTACTGAGGTACAACAGAAATTACGTGCGCTTTCTGATATTCTTGCGGCGCAATGGCACTATTATTAACCAGAGGCTTTTCATCTTTTATGTCCGGTTGGCCACGAATTTACTACAAATTACTGAATTTACCATTAAGTGTACTGGTAAAAAGTAAATCGATACCTGCAGAACCTGCACAGGAACTGGGTCTCGATACTTCACGTCCTATTATGTACGTGCTGCCTTATAACTCTAAGGCAGATTTGATGACGTTGCGTGCTCAGTGTCTGGCGCACGAACTGCCCGATCCCCTGGAACCCCTGGAAATCGACGGCGTATTACTGCCGCGTTTCGTGTTTATTCATGGCGGGCCGCGCGTGTTTACCTATTACACGCCAAAAGAAGAGTCCATCAAACTGTTCCACGACTACCTGGATTTACACCGCAGCCATCCGGATCTGGATGTGCAAATGGTGCCGGTATCGGTGATGTTTGGCCGCTCTCCGGGGCGTGAAAAAGGCGAGATTAATCCGCCGCTGCGCATGCTGAACGGCATCCAGAAATTCTTCGCGATCTCCTGGCTTGGCCGCGATAGCTTTGTGCGCTTCTCGCCGCCCGTCTCCCTGCGCCGCATGGCGACCGAGCACGGCACCGATAAAATTATCGCGCAGAAACTGGCGCGTGTGGCGCGTATGCATTTCGCGCGACAGCGTCTGGCCGCCGTTGGGCCGCGTCTGCCGGCGCGTCAGGATCTGTTCAATAAGCTGCTCTCTTCTAAAGCGATTGCCCGTGCGGTCGAAGACGAAGCGCGCAGCAAAAAAATCTCTCACGACAAAGCGCAGCAAAACGCTATCGCGCTGATGGAAGAGATTGCCGCCAACTTCTCGTACGAAATGATCCGTCTGACCGACCGTATCCTCGGCTTTACCTGGAACCGTCTCTATCAGGGGATCAACGTGCACAACGCCGAACGCGTGCGCCAGCTTGCGCACGACGGCCATGAGATTGTCTATGTGCCCTGCCATCGCAGCCATATGGACTATCTGCTGCTCTCATATGTGCTCTATCACCAGGGGCTGGTGCCGCCGCACATTGCCGCAGGCATCAACCTGAACTTCTGGCCCGCCGGGCCGATTTTCCGCCGCCTGGGCGCCTTCTTTATTCGCCGTACCTTTAAAGGCAACAAACTCTACTCCACTGTGTTCCGCGAATATCTGGGCGAACTGTTCAGCCGCGGTTATTCGGTTGAGTATTTCGTCGAGGGTGGTCGTTCACGTACCGGGCGTTTGCTGGACCCGAAAACCGGTACGCTGTCGATGACCATCCAGGCGATGCTGCGCGGCGGTACGCGCCCAATCACGCTGGTACCGATTTATATCGGTTATGAGCATGTGATGGAGGTGGGCACCTATGCGAAAGAGCTGCGCGGCGCAACCAAAGAGAAAGAGAGCCTGGTGCAGATGGTGCGCGGGCTGAGCAAGCTGCGCAATCTGGGGCAAGGTTATGTGAACTTCGGTGAACCCATTCCGCTGATGAACTACCTGAATCACCATGTTCCGGAGTGGCGCGAATCTATCGATCCCATCGAAGCGATTCGCCCGGCATGGCTGACGCCGACGGTAAATAACATTGCCGCCGATTTGATGGTTCGCATTAACAATGCCGGTGCGGCCAACGCCATGAACCTGTGCTGTACGGCGCTGCTGGCATCGCGCCAGCGTTCATTGACGCGCGAGCAGTTAACCGAACAACTCAGTTGCTACCTCGAACTGATGCGCAATGTGCCTTACTCGCCGGATTCAACAACGCCTGCCGCCAGCGCGGACGCGCTTATCGACCACGCGTTGCAGATGAATAAGTTCGAAGTCGAGAAAGACACCATCGGCGATATCATTATTCTGCCGCGCGAACAGGCAGTATTGATGACCTATTACCGCAACAACATTGCCCACATGCTGATGCTGCCGTCGCTGATGGCGGCGATCGTGACCCAGCATCGCGCCATCTCCCGTAGCGATATTCTGCGTCACGTTGAGCTGCTCTATCCGCTGCTGAAAGCCGAACTGTTCCTGCGCTGGGAAAAAGCCGAGCTGGCGGAAGTGCTGGAAAACCTGACGCAAGAGCTGCTGCGCCAGGGCTTAATTACCGTCAAAGACGATCTCCTGAGCATCAACCCGGCCCATTCCCGGACGCTGCAACTGCTGGCCGCCGGTGCGCGCGAGACGTTACAGCGCTATGCCATCACCTTCTGGCTGCTTGGCAACACGCCGTCAATGAACCGCAGCACGCTGGAAAAAGAGAGCCGCACGCTGGCGCAACGTCTGTCTGTGCTGCATGGCATCAACGCGCCGGAATTCTTCGACAAAGCGGTATTCTCCACGCTGGTGTTAACGCTGCGTGATGAAGGGTATATCAGCGACAGCGGCGATGCAGACCCGACGCGAACGCTGGGCGTTTACCAGATGCTGGCAGACTTGATAACGTCGGATGTGCGTCTGACGATTGAAAGCGCGACGCAAGCGGAAGTGTAAGCCGGGACGTATCCGCCGGATGTCGCTTGCGCTTATCCGGCCTGTGGGATGAGAGAACCCCGCAGGCCGGATAACATGCAGCCGCGTCCGGCAGTTTTTAGATTCAGTGCAGGTAACTAAAAGCCAGCCCTAAAAACAGCACCAGCCCCACGTAGTTGTTATTCATAAAAGCTTTAAAACAGGCGTCGCGTTCGCGCCCCGCAATCAATATCTGTTGATAAACAAACAGCACGCCCGCCACCAGTACCGCAGCGTAATACGCCCAGCCCAGCCCGTTCAGCCAGCCAATGGACGCCATCAGCGCCAGCACGGCAACCTGCAAAATACCAATAATTAGCTTGTCGTAGCGACCAAACAAAATCGCCGTCGACTTGATGCCAATCTTCACATCATCATCGCGATCAACCATAGCGTACTGGGTATCGTAGGCCACCGCCCACAGAATATTGGCGAAAAACATGGTCCAGCAGCTTAGCGGTACAGATTCGCTTACAGCTGCAAACGCCATCGGAATTGACCAGCCAAATGCCGCGCCGAGCACCACCTGCGGCAGATGCGTGTAGCGCTTCATAAACGGATAAACCCACGCCAGCGCCAGCGCCGCCACCGACAGCAGGATGGTCATCATATTCAGCGTCAGCACCAGCGCAAAGGCCAGCAGCACCAGAACAACAAACAACACCCGCGCTTCATTTTCCGTGACCGCGCCGCTGGGCAGCGGTCGGTTCGCCGTGCGTTTAACATGCCCGTCGAATTTGCGATCCGCGTAATCATTCACCACGCAGCCCGCCGCGCGCATCAGCCAGACGCCCGCAACAAACACCAGTAAGATCCACAGCGGCGGCACGCCAGGCGTTGCCACCCATAACGCCCACAGCGTTGGCCACAACAGCAACAACGCGCCAATCGGTTTGTCCGTACGCATAAGCCTGTGAAAGGCTAACAACTTAGTCTGCGTGAGACTCCACTCCATTCTATTTTCCTCTTAGTACAGCGGCGACGCAGGCAAAAACAGTTCTGTAAGCATCAAGGGTTTCCCCCCCAGACGCAGGCGGGAACGCCGTCCCCACAGCTGCTCATAACGGCCAATATCAATAAAATCACGCGTAAGCGTTGAAGAGGTAAAGAGATATCGCCCAAGCGGCGTATTGCCCAGCCGTTGCAGCGCCATCTCCGGGCCGCTCAGGGTCGATTCCGGCACAACGGTGCGCCCGGCAAGCCAGGGTTCACCATCTGCGCAAAGGATAATCTCCCGTAACCAGTAACGTGCCTCTTCCGGTAAATGTGCGCGTTCGGGCGCAATCTCGTCCGCCGTGACAAAGCCTTCCTGAATCAATGTGACGCTGACTTTTTTACCTTGCTGCTCAAAACGTTTGGTCATGGAATCTTCCAGCAACAGCCAGTCCAGCAGTTGTGGTTCCAGTTCGGGTATTGCGTCTACATAGCGCAGCGCACGCAATTGCGTAAGCGCAGGGTGTGACATGCCTTACTCTCCGGTACATAACGTAGCAATAGTGTATCGCAGAACAGGCAGGCTCGTGCGGGGAAACTTCAAACGGTTTTCATCAGCGCAACAGATGCGCAACAGCGCGCATCTGCGCCGGAAAAAGGGTGCGCCAGGCGACGCACCAGTTACTGCAAAATATCGGCAGTGCGGGGATGGGTTACCCCTTGCCTTTTACACTGCTGATAAAAGTGGCACGGGCGGTTTTTGACCCGAGGCGTTCAGCTTCATTCAACAATTTCAGCGCCTTATCAATATCGCCTTTGGCAGCGGCCTGTTTGATGGCCTGATTGAAATAACTCTCCGTATCATTCAGCATTGGCTCGCTTTTCGCGGCTGGCGCAGGAGCAACAGCCGGAGCCGCTACCGGCGCAGGTTGTGCGCTATAGACCGGCGCCGCAGTGTTACCCACGGTGACCGGGCCTGGGCCAGAAGAGCCAAACAGCGGGCCGACCAGCACGCTGGAACCGCTGCTGTTTTTCACTTTCAGCGTCAGTTTTCCGTCAGTGCCGTGCTTCGCAATAGGATCAGGAATATCCGGCACCGCATTGCCGGTGCCTTTGGCATAGGCTTTTGCCGGATCGATTAATTTCGTAGTGCGCTGTAAGTCGTTGTTTGTAGTAAAAACAAGTACATAGATTTTTTGTTGTCCCAGCGCAGGCGTCAGGCGCATTACCCCTTCCAGACGATCGGCGCTCATCACACCGGGTTCCTGATAGGTAAAGTACTCGCTGGGGAAATAGGCTGAAGGCGTCATGTTTTGATCA
Organism: Kosakonia sp. H7A; assembly: GCF_003028445.1. Lineage (NCBI taxonomy): Bacteria > Pseudomonadati > Pseudomonadota > Gammaproteobacteria > Enterobacterales > Enterobacteriaceae > Kosakonia > Kosakonia sp. H7A. The sequence goes on from NZ_PYTZ01000010.1 coordinate 159,739, forward strand.
AGAATCAGCACGTTCGGCGCAAATACGCTGGTTTGCTTATCCACTTCGCTGGTTAACGTCAGCGTCAGTTCGCCGATGTTCGCCGGTACGCTCCACGCCGCAACCGGGCCGCTAATACCCGGCACATCGAGGCGTTGACCGCCGGTTGCCAGCTGCGTGGATTGAGTTTTCGATTGATCGACCGGCGTCCAGGTCAGTTGCTGTAATGCCGATGCCGGAATTGACGGCGCGGCAGTGGTGTTTTGCGGGACAAAATTGACATCAGCGAAGCTAACCCCGGGAGCGCCCGCCAGTAAACCGGCGGTCAGGCACAGGGCGACGAGATTTTTTTTCATTTTCATTGTTATCACCTTTTCTGCACGGGAACAGCGAACGCCAGGCAATAGCGCGCTGACCCAAGGGTTGAGGGGCTTGCGCCCCTCTTTTGGTCATTACGTCAGGTTAAGCGTGGATTACCACCAGATTTCCATCTGTGCGCCGAAGCTCCACTCATCGTTGTCGCCACGGCTGGTGGTGGTGAAACCAGAGTCGTTCGCCGCAGCGAAGCGCGTTACAGAATCACCGTTTTTGATGTAGCCCCATTTCTCATCCCATTTCGCATAGGTCGCGAAAATACGAATTGCCGGACGAGACCAGATGCTGTCGCCTGCCTGCCATTGCTGTGCAAGGGTGATTTTGTACTGGCTGTTTCTGTCGCCGGTCTGCTGGGATTTCACGTTGTCGTAGCCCACTTCCAGCAGGGTGCTCATGATTGGCGTCCATTTGTACATTGGACGAACGCCCACGGTCCACCAGTCGGTGCCGAGTTTAGAATCGAGATCCTGCTTCTGATACATACCGACATACATCAGGTCCCATTTCTCACTCAGCGTGATTGCACCGTGATCCAGCACGCGCCACAGCTTACCGTCGTTGTTACCACCGACGAAATCGTCATAGTCGCCGGATTGGTAAGTCCCTTGCGGAATACCTTTACCCTGCGTGGTCATGGCGTCGGTTGCGTACTGCAGAACAAACTTGTTGTAGCCTTTCAGCATGCTCTGGGTATGTTCAGCAGTGAACATCCAGCCATCTTTCGAATCGTTGTCGTTCACATAGCGGTAATTGTCGGTTTTGTTTGCACGACCGTAATCAAAGCCCAGTTCCAGCATGCCGTCCGGGTTGGTCTGAAGACCGGCTAAACGCACATCGAAGACGTCGTTGGCGGTATCTTTAACCACGTCATACACGCCCGGGCTACTGAAGGTAACAGAGCCGCCAGATTCAGAAGAACGGGTTGCCGCCAGAGAGAGTTTACCGAAGCCAAGATCGACGTTTTCCAGACCTGCGCCCGGGCCTGAGATATCCCAGTAGTAGAAGTCGATCATGTGCACATCATGACGCTGGTAGAAGCGTTTACCGGCCCAGATGGTGGCACCTGGCAGCGCATCGATCAGGTTTTTACCCTGTACGTTCGCTTCACGGAAAGCCGGGCTGGTGGCTTCCCAGTCATTTTGCTGTGACACGGAGTAGGCCACGTTCGTGTCGAAGTAGAAGCTCTTATCGCCCTCTTTCCACACTTCCTGGCCGAGTTTTAATTCTGCGTAGGTTTCACATTCGTTACCGAGACGGTATTTAGCACCTGCACCGGTCGCCTGGAAGCATTGCTGCTCGCCGCCGCTGCCGGTCCAGCCGATGCCGGAACGCGCGTAACCTTTGAAGTCGACGGCGCCCGCCTGCGCAGACAAAATGCCTGCGGTAATGGCGAGAGCCAGGGGTAGTTTGCGCAGAGTAATCATCATTCTATCTCCTGAGATCATTGCTTTTCTGTTTACACTTGGCCCTGGAAGGGTTGGTGTAAGTTTTTTTGGGGTACGCTCAAACACCCGGCTCTTTGTGTAACCGGCGGCAGGCGGTGCCATCTTCACGGAACAGATGGCAGCGCTCCGGCGGTAAGCCGATAGCGAATGTGGCACCCTCTTCTACCAGCACGACGTCAGTCTGGCGGTAGACCAGGTTCTGGCGTATTGCGGGGATCTGGATATGAATTTGTGTTTCGTGACCAAGCTGTTCTACGACCTGCACTTCCCCTTCCAGCGTGACATCGGCGATGTCGCTTGGAAGTAGATGCTCCGGGCGAATGCCCAAAGACATATTCGCGCCGACCTGCACATTGGCGCTGTCCACCGGCAGCCAAACCTGCTGGCGGTTAGGCAGCTCAACCTGCACCTGTTCAATGGCGGTGGCCGTCACTTTTACCGGCAGGAAATTCATCTTCGGCGAGCCAATAAAGCCCGCAACAAAGCGGTCAGCCGGGTAGTGATAGAGTTCCAGTGGTTTCCCGACCTGCGCTACGCGACCGGCGTCCAGCACCACAATCTTGTCGGCCAGCGTCATGGCTTCGACCTGATCGTGGGTGACGTAAATCATCGTGCGGCCAAGGCGTTTATGCAGACGGGAGATCTCAATACGCATCTGCACGCGCAGCGCGGCATCAAGGTTGGAAAGGGGTTCATCAAGTAAGAAGACGCTGGGTTCAGCCACCAGCGTACGACCAATCGCCACGCGCTGGCGCTGGCCGCCAGAGAGCGCTTTCGGTTTGCGTTCCAGCAAGTGCGCCAGTTGCAACACCTCCGCCACCTGAGTGACGCGCGATTTAATGATCTCTTTTTTCGCACCCGCTAACTTCAGGCCGAAAGACATGTTTTCCGCTACCGACAGGTGCGGATAAAGCGCGTAGGACTGAAATACCATCCCGACGCCGCGTTCGGCGGGGGGAACATCATTCATGCGGGTATCGCCGATAAACAACTCCCCGCTGGTAATGGTTTCCAGCCCGGCAATCATGCGCAGCAGCGTCGATTTACCACAGCCTGACGGGCCGACAAACACCACAAATTCACCTTCGTGAATGTCGAGATTGATCTCTTTTGAGACCACTACATCGCCCCAGGCTTTCGTTACGTTACGAAGCTGTACGCTCGCCATGCCCTTCTCCCTTCGTTACAACCTGTCACCAACAGAAACATTCAACGTTGGCTGACTATGGGGCATCAGTACAGCGGGCGAATCCTCCACCCCTGCGGTTTTTTATGGGGGAGGAGGCGGGAGGATGAGAAGGTTTGCTCTGCACCCCGTATCGCCGGGTGACAGGCATTTTCGTGACGAAACCTGCAAAAATCGGCTCTTTTTTATGTGCTCTGACACACATAATGAAAATCTATGTAACACAGATCACACAAATCGCCCCAGGGGCGTAGGGATAAGGAGGATGAGAAGTACTTGTCAAAAAAGGAGACTAATCCCGTCAGACCACCTTGCACGTATCCACGAGCACATCACCAAATAGGACGGGATATATGAAAATCAAAACAGGCGCACGCATCCTCGCATTGTCCGCACTGGCGACGATGATGTTCTCCGCCTCTGCCCTCGCCAAAATCGAAGAAGGTAAGCTGGTTATCTGGATCAATGGCGATAAAGGCTATAACGGCCTTGCCGAAGTGGGTAAGAAATTCGAGAAAGACACCGGCATCAAAGTGACGGTTGAACATCCGGACAAGCTGGAAGAGAAATTCCCGCAGGTTGCCGCGACCGGCGATGGCCCGGACATTATCTTCTGGGCGCACGACCGCTTTGGCGGCTACGCGCAATCTGGCCTGCTGGCAGAAGTCACCCCGGACAAAGCCTTCCAGGACAAGCTGTTCCCCTTCACCTGGGACGCCGTGCGCTACAACGGCAAATTAATCGCTTACCCGATTGCTGTCGAATCGCTGTCGCTGATTTATAACAAAGACCTCGTACCGAACCCGCCAAAAACCTGGGAAGAGATCCCGGCGCTGGATAAACAGCTGAAAGCGAAAGGTAAGAGCGCGCTGATGTTTAACCTGCAAGAACCGTACTTCACCTGGCCGCTGATCGCTGCCGACGGCGGTTACGCGTTCAAGTATGAAAACGGCAAATACGATGTGAAAGATGTCGGCGTTGACAATGCAGGCGCGAAAGCGGGCCTCGGCTTTCTCGTCAAGCTGATTAAAGATAAACACATGAATGCCGACACGGATTACTCCATCGCTGAAGCGGCGTTCAACAAAGGCGAAACCGCGCTGACCATCAATGGTCCGTGGGCATGGGCCAACATTGATAAGAGCAAGATCAATTACGGCGTCGCACCGCTGCCAACCTTCCACGGTAAACCATCCAAACCGTTCGTCGGCGTGCTGAGCGCAGGCATTAACGCCGCCAGCCCGAACAAAGAACTGGCAAAAGAGTTCCTGGAAAACTACCTGCTGACCGATGCCGGTCTGGCGGATGTCAACAAGGACAAACCGCTGGGCGCCGTAGCGCTGAAATCGTACCAGGAAGAGTTAGCGAAAGATCCGCGCATTGCTGCCACCATGGCTAACGCAAAAACCGGTGAAATTATGCCGAACATCCCGCAGATGGCCGCCTTCTGGTATGCCACCCGCACTGCCGTTATCAATGCCGTGAGCGATCGTCAGACCGTTGATGCTGCACTGAAAGACGCGCAGGGTCGCATTACCAAGTAAAAATGTGAATGCCTTATCCCCGGAAAAGGATAAGGCAACCTGGACAGTTGTATACACGGCATTATTCGCGCGACATCGCGGCGGCAAGGTTGTGTATCCCCGGGCGCTTACAAAAGTAAGTGACTGGGGTGCGCAACCGTAGCCAACAAAGAGGCCGCGTGAAGAGTGCCGCGTAGAGAGGAAATCCCCATGGATGTTGTAAAGAAGCGCCATTGGTGGCAAAGCCCACAGCTTGCCTGGACCGTCATTACCCTGATCGGGCTGCTGGTGGCATACCTTGTCGTTATGATGTATGCCCAGGGGGAATACCTTTTCGCCATTACCACGCTCGTGCTCAGTTCGGCGGGCCTGTATATTTTCGCCAACCGTAAAACCTACGCCTGGCGCTATGTTTATCCGGGCATGGCCGGGATGGGGCTGTTCGTCCTGTTCCCGCTGATTTGTACGATCGCCATCGCCTTTACCAACTACAGCAGTACCAACCAGTTAACGCAGGAACGCGCGCAGCAGGTGCTGCTCGATCGCTCCTTCCAGGCGGGAAAAGCCTACAACTTTGGTCTTTATCCGGAAGGGGATGAATGGCGGCTGGCGCTCACCGATGGCGACAGCGGCAAAAATTACCTCTCCGACGCCTTTAAACCTGGCGGCGAACAGCAACTGGCTCTGAAAGAGGTGCCAGCGCTGCCGACCGGTGAACGCGCTAATTTGCGTGTCATTACGCAAAATCGTCAGGCGCTGAACCAGCTTACCGCCATCCTGCCGGATGAGAGCAAAGTGATAATGAGCTCGCTGCGCCAGTTTTCCGGCACGCGCCCGCTCTACCAGCTCGCGCAGGACGGTACGCTGACCAACAACCAGAGCGGCGCCAAATACCGGCCAAATAACGACATCGGTTTCTACCAGGCGATTAATGCTGACGGTAGCTGGGGCAGCGAAAAACTCAGCCCTGGTTATACGGTGACCATCGGCTGGGATAACTTCACCCGCGTCTTTACCGATGAAGGTATCCAGAAACCGTTTATCGAGATCTTTATCTGGACGGTGATCTTCTCCATTCTCACGGTGGTGCTGACCGTCGCCGTCGGCATGGTGCTGGCCTGCGTTGTGCAGTGGGAGTCGCTGAAAGGCAAAGCGATTTACCGCGTGCTGCTGATTCTGCCTTACGCGGTGCCGTCGTTTATCTCGATCCTGATCTTTAAAGGGCTGTTTAACCAGAGCTTCGGTGAGATCAACATGATGCTGAGCGCGCTGTTCGGCATTAAACCGGCCTGGTTCAGCGATCCGACCACTGCCCGCGCGATGATCGTGATCGTTAACACCTGGCTTGGCTATCCCTACATGATGATCCTTTGCATGGGGCTGCTGAAAGCGATCCCGGACGATCTGTATGAAGCCTCGGCAATGGATGGCGCCGGGCCGTTGCAGAACTTTTTCCGCATCACTTTCCCGCTGTTGATCAAGCCACTGACGCCGCTGATGATCGCCAGTTTTGCCTTTAACTTTAACAACTTCGTGCTGATCCAGTTGCTGACCAACGGCGGGCCGGACCGCATCGGCACCACCACTCCGGCGGGTTATACCGACCTGCTGGTGAGCTACACCTACCGCATCGCCTTTGAAGGCGGCGGCGGTCAGGACTTTGGGCTTGCAGCCGCTATCGCCACGCTGATTTTCCTGCTGGTAGGCGCGCTGGCTATCGTCAACCTGAAAGCCACGCGCATGAAATTCGATTAAGGAGGACGACATTATGGCTATGGTGCAGGCAAAATCGCAGAAGCTGCGGCTGTTTATCACCCATGCGTTACTGCTGGTGTTTATTGCCGCCATCATGTTCCCGCTGCTGATGGTGGTCGCCATTTCGCTGCGTGAAGGTAACTTCGCTACCGGCAGCCTGATCCCGGATAACATCTCCTGGGAGCACTGGCGACTGGCGCTGGGTTTTAGCGTCGAGCATGCCGACGGGCGTGTCACTCCGCCGCCGTTCCCGGTGCTGCTGTGGCTGTGGAACTCGGTGAAAATCGCCGCCATTACTGCCGTGGGCATTGTCGCGCTCTCCACTACCTGCGCATACGCGTTCGCCCGTATGCGTTTTCCCGGCAAAGCGACGCTGCTGAAAGGGATGCTGATTTTCCAGATGTTCCCGGCGGTGTTATCGCTGGTGGCGCTGTATGCGTTGTTTGATCGTCTGGGACAGTACGTGCCGTTTATCGGCCTGAATACGCACGGTGGGGTGATCTTTGCTTATCTTGGCGGGATTGCACTGCATGTGTGGACGATTAAGGGCTATTTCGAAACTATCGACAGCTCGCTGGAAGAAGCCGCTGCGCTGGATGGCGCCACGCCGTGGCAGGCGTTTCGCCTGGTGCTGCTGCCGCTGTCGGTGCCGATCCTGGCGGTGGTCTTTATTCTGTCGTTTATCGCGGCCATCACCGAAGTTCCGGTGGCCTCGCTGCTGCTGCGCGATGTCAACAGCTACACGCTGGCGGTCGGCATGCAGCAATACCTCAACCCGCAAAACTATCTGTGGGGCGATTTTGCCGCTGCGGCGGTGCTCTCCGCCATTCCGATTACGCTGGTGTTCCTGCTGGCGCAGCGCTGGCTGGTCAACGGCCTGACCGCAGGCGGAGTAAAAGGTTAACTTTCATCGTTGTTATCACGCCCTAAGTATTTCGGGTTAGAGCAAGGCGGCGACTGCACGAAACCCCGGGAGCTTACTGAAGTAAGTGACTGGGGTGAGTAAAGGAAGCCAACACAGCTATCACCCGAAAGATGACGGGCGTTGCCACTGCACCCTCAACTTAACTTGTGAAGTCGTTGGCGGCCCGAAAGGCCGCCTTTTTTTATTCGCGCTTCAGCCGTTGGGAGTTACATAACCACAGGGTGATCACCAGTAGCAGGATCGCCGCAGAGTAGATCAGCACATCCATCGGCGACTGATGATCGACGATGATCAACCGCACGATCGCGGTGATGCCGATATAGATAAAGTAGCGCAGCGGGAAATGAAAACCGGACTGAAAGTACTTCACAATCAGTGCGATAAATTCAAAATAAAGGAAGTAGACCACCAGCCCTTCCACCAGCTCATACTTGCTGGTCTGCACCGGCGAAAACAGCACATCCGCCAGATGCAGCGTCTCTTTGCCAAGAAAAACAATCAGGATCAGCCCCAGGCTCAGCAGACCCAGGTTCAGCACGGTCTGCAAAATAGTAGAAACAAACTCAGCGCGTGGACGAGTTAGCGACGTCATAACAGCACCTCATTTTATGTGGGGAATCTCCTGTATAACGTAAAAATGTGATCTGGATCTACATTATTTACTTATCTTTTGTGACAGCGCGTGGTGACATGTCTGGCTAGCCGTTTTCATGCAAGAGGAAAAAAGAGCATGCTTACAATGCGTAAAGCATCCGTGGACGACGCGGCGTTAATCAGCGAAATGGGGTTTGCCAGCTACATGCATCACTTTGCTCATCTGTGGCGCGAGCAGAGCGAATTACAGGATTTCCTCCGGCAAGAGTATGCCGTGCCGGTGCTGCAACAGAGCTTACAGGATGAAAAAAGTTGCTGGTTCATTGCCAGCGATCCCTCGCCGGTTGGCTTTGCCAAAGTCTCCTGGCATCGCGCTGTCGATGAACATGGCCCAGTGGGAACGCTGCTGCATAAACTCTATTTTCTGCCGGGCAAAACCGGCCTCGGCTACGGCGAAACGCTGCTGACGGAGATCGCGCGCGTGGCGAAAAGCCGTGGCGAAACCGCGCTCTGGCTGGAGGTACTTGATGCGAATCCCAATGCCCATCGCTTTTATCTCCGCCAGGGATTCACGCACCTGAAAGAGACCTTGTTTAGTACCCCTTCTCAGCAAAGTACACTGCACATTCTCTGTAAACCGCTCTAAAGGAGTCAGCATGCCTACCGCTACCGTGCGCCAGTCCGCCATCCGCAACGTGACCTGCGGCAAGAACGTGGTGATTTACGAACCCGCCAATCTGTATGACTGCATTCTCGGCGACAATGTGTTTGTCGGCCCGTTTGTGGAAATTCAGGGCCATACGCGAATTGGCCAGGGGAGCAAAATTGAGTCGCACAGCTTCATCTGCGAGTACGTGACTCTTGGCGAGCGTTGCTTTATCGGCCATGGCGTGATGTTCGCTAACGACATGTTCCGCGATGGCAAGCCCAATCCCGATCGCGAAAGCTGGGGACGCATTGTGATTGGCAATGATGTTTCTGTCGGTAGCGGCGCCACGATCCTGGCCGTCACCATTTGCGATGGTTGCGTTATCGGCGCGGGCAGCGTGGTAACGAAATCGTTGCACGAGAAAGGGGTCTATGCGGGAAATCCGGCGCGGTTACTGCGGCGACTGTGAAAAGCCCCCTCTCCGCCGGAGAGGGGGTGAAGGATTACTGGAAGTTGATCGTCTTATCGTTGGTCATATCATAAAGCTCAAACTTACGGCCCAGTTTCTGGCCGCCGTCACGCGTCAACGGCGTCCAGCCAACGGCTGCGCGGCTGCGGGTCGGGCCGGTCGTGAACAAATCCAACGGTACAGAGACATACACCCCTTTGGTGAACTCCCCTTCCCCGTACTGCGCCGCCGAAACGTTGGTCTTCGTGGCATACGCGCCAATGACCACGCCGCTATCAAAGTGTTTCGAGACATCCAGCGTAACGCCTTTATCCCCTGCCAGATACTGCCCGGCGCTCGCTTTAATCAGCACATCGTCGGCGAACCACGGCGTCCAGTACGCGGTGAAGTGGCCGGTTTTCACGCTGTAATCGGTGAACTTCATCATGTCCTGCGGGCTGCGCCAGTCGCGCTGTTTCACGTAGTTGCCATCAATACCGAACGCCCAGTGGCTGTCGACCGGACGCCACAGCACTTCCGCACCCGCGCCGCCAAACATGGTTTCAAGGTAACCGGCATACACCTGACCATAGAAATTATTCCCCAGGTAGTGCATGTAGTTCGCTTGCATGTTGTTGACGTAGTAGTCATTTTGCACATATTCACGCACGCGGGTACGCACGCGCGGCAATGCCGAATCGCTGGAGGTATAGCTGAATTTATCGTAGTTGTTAGCCACGTTGGCGAACAGACTGCCGGTGGTCAGTAAATGATCGGTCCACCACCAGTCGGCGGTTGCCATCACACCAACCTGATACATGTAGAAACTTTCCGGGCCGCCGAATGACTGGTTCAACACCGGATCGATATGGAAATCGAATGACGATTTATCGATATACCAGCCCTGCTCTGTGCTGTCCGGCACAATTGGCGTGACCCGTTTCTGCACCAGCTCTGTATCCTGCCCCAGCGGCTCCCCTTCCAGATGGCGCTTCAGGCTGGCGACATCCGTTTCGGTGGTGACGATCGGCATGTTAAGGCTATTTTCCGTCACGCGGATGGTGCGAATGCCATCCGGCAAGTCATTCATGATGATACGGTTTGCCCGCTCAATCCCTTCCTGGGTGTTACGGTATTTCACCTGCTGACCGGTCACATAGAGCGTATCGCCTTTCACCTGGATCTGCGGATCGGCAAAACCGGCGTTATATTTCAACAGAGTAAGCTGATTAGCCACCACCGAATGTTGCAGGATCGCGTCCTGCGGCTGCGGCTGATACTTCGGCCGCGGCGCATCGTTGTAAGCGGGACGTAAGTCGTTGAAATTATTGCGCAGGGTAAAACCAAACATCCAGGTGTTGCCGCGCTCATAGCTCAGGTTAATGTCGGCCCAGTCGGTAATGCGGTAGATCGCGCCAACGTTCACTTTGCTGCGCTGCGGCAGTTTCCCGGCATAATCCTGCTGATAGTTGTTACCTTCATACTCCAGTTTTAAACGCAGTGGGTTCCAGGGGGTCTGATATTCAACCCCACCAAACAGAGCCGTCGGGCCGCGAAACATCTGGCTGGTATCGGTGGAGCCCGCCTGTTTATAGCTGGTGTCGCGCGTACAGTATTTCTCGTCATAAGAGCAGAGCGGGTTTTTGATATTGCCGCTGGTGCCCAGATAACCCCAGCCGATACCGAGAGAGAAATCGAACGGCCCCCAGGCTTTGCTGGCAACCAGATATTCGCCGTCAAACAGCCCTGTCCCGCCGATATCCCGCGCGCCGAGGGAGACTTCCGGTAGCCAGTAGCCTTCCTGCCACAAACGCAGTTTCACATCGAAGGCTTTATCTTTGTAGGTCTGATTGCCGGAGAAGGCTTCCACCGAGCTATATTTGCGTGTGCGCACGTCGGTATAACGTAGCGTCGTTTCCAGCCACGGGAAAAGTTGTATCGAGCCAGAATAGAAACGGTACTGATTGTTATCGCGGTAGTTAAAACTCAATTCACCTTCGCGCGACATGCGTGCGGTTGGTGTTTGCAGCAATCCCACGCCGCCAAAGTCCGACTGGGATGGCCCCACCGGATCAGGATAAGATTCTGCGTGACAGGCTGCGCTAATTCCCAGCGCCAACAGGCTTATTACAAACGATTTTTTCATTATTATTCCGGTATCCGATGCGTCAGTGACTGAAGGATGTCGGCATTCAGTTCGTCATATTCGTTGCTCCACAACCCCGGAGCGAAGCCAACGAAAATCACGCTGCCGGGCATCGGCTCTACGTGGCGGCGGTTCCAGTAAGCAACCGGCACTTTTTGTGTCTGACCGGTGGGGTAAATCACCCACGCATAGCTGCGTTCCGCGCCGCTGAGCAGGCTCATATCATCCAGGTAACTCACCACATCCCTGCCTGGTGTAAACGGTTTTTTCCCTGGGCTGCTAATCAGCCCTACCACGGTAATCGTGGCCGGTTGCGGCCCCACCCACAGCGAGTATTCACCCTCCAGCGGACGGTTCGCCAGCCGGTGCGTACGAACGTAATCCGGGTCAAGATTGACTATCTGCCTGCCGGTCACTTTCACCGCCTGCAACTGCTGGCGCAGTGAATTGATGGCAGCGGCAGTGTTACCGCTTTCGTCAGCAGCAAGCGTGCTCAGGCGCGTTAACAACACCTGATGCCGGGCCTGCTCCGCCTGCGTGGCGTGACGTTCACTGACCACGGCACCGGGCCACCAGCTATCCGCAAGCCGGGGTTGCCCGACCAGATCGCTCAAACGCGCAGCGTTGGATAACGTTTTCGGTTTGCTGTCGCCAGCGACGTAGACATTCACCGTCCCGGTGGCCAGCGCGAGCGGAGAAGCGAGGCTGGCTAATAACAGAAGAAAAGTGCGCATCGTCATTGTTTAGCCGCCTTAATCAGTGTGGTCTTCACCGGGAACCAGTCTGCGCCCAGATACTGCTCCGACTGCCTGATTACCCCGGCGTCATCCACCCAGAAGCGGTTGCGCCAGCTCTTTTCGTCTGTGGTGACATCCTCGTCGAGAATACGCACCGCGGTGACATCATTCGCCAGCTTGATGGTGTCGGTGCCGTTCCAGTGGAAGACAGAACGTGCGGTGGCATAGCGCACCTGTTTGTGCTCCGTCCAGCCCATGGTGCGCGTCCAGCTTGCACCATCAATAATTTGATTCGGTTTTGCCAGCGGATCGGATGCCAGGTTATTCACTTCAATCAGGTTATCGCCGCTGAGTTGTGTTTTTACGATGCGGTAATGCTGCGTCACGATAGTCGCCTGATCCTGCGTTACCCATTTCTGCTGACCGTTTTCGTCGAAAGCGAGCACCACAAACAGTTGCGGGCCGTTGTTAAGCTGCATGTACTGGCTGGCATAGGGCATGTTGAGAATGTCTTCATCTGTCAGTTGCACGCCTGGCACGCCAAAAACGCTATCCCACAGTGAATTTCCCAGGCCTTTGATTTGGCCGGAACATGCCTGAAGCAGCAGGCAAATTAAAATAATACCAGGTCGCTTCACGACTCTTCTCCGAGAGGGGCGGAAATAACCACACCGAAGTGTGGTTATAGTTAATGTACCCGTGATTACTGAGTACTTGTGGTCGTGGTGGTCGTGGTTCCCGTGTTGGAGCCATCACCGCCACCGGTTGCCGCCAGCGCGACACCCACCGCAGACCCTACGGTGCTGACGCTCGTCGCAGCAGAACTACCTGCCGAGACAGAGGTCGCTGCCGACCCTGCCGCTTCACCGATTTGCACCGGTGCAGCAAAAGCAGAAGTCGCCGCAAGCGCGGATATGGCAAAAATGCCATACAGGACTTTTTTCATATCAATTTCCCTTCATTGAATGAATGGAGATTTACCTGAAAAAACTCAGGCGATATCGAGTATACACAACTAAAGCAGATGAATTACGCAACGGGAAATAGCGGGGAATCTTTTAGGAGAATTGGCAAATAAGGTACACCTGAGAAAGCAATTACATAAAAATGTTATGTAATTCAAACAATTAAATAATGACGAAAGGTTGATACAATAAGGCTAGTCCTAAAATGTATAGTAATACCTGGAAGTAATGACAGCTTTTTCAGATAAACCTGATCCCCGATATCTGCCGAAGAGAATCATCTCTGTCGCCATAATTTAGCAAAGGGGAAATATCAATATCAGAATCGCTTATATATTGTGGAAACCCGGAAACCAATATATATGCGCAGGGGATTAATATATTCGGCAGGCAAAAAAAGCGCCGCCGAAGCGACGCTTTGTCGATGGTTCGATTAGCCGCGCCAGGATTTGTAGCGGTTAATCAGACCGTTGGTTGAACTGTCATGGCTGGAGATGGCTTTATCATCGCCCAGCTCAGGCAGAATGCGGTTCGCCAGCTGTTTACCCAGCTCCACGCCCCACTGGTCAAAGGTGAAGATATTGAGGATAGCGCCCTGGGTGAAGATCTTGTGCTCGTAGAGCGCAATCAATGCACCGAGGCCAAACGGTGTGATTTCACGCAGCAGGATGGAGTTGGTCGGACGGTTGCCTTCAAACACTTTGAACGGCACAACGTGTTCCAGCGTGGCCGGATCTTTACCCTGATCACGATATTCCTGCTCAACCACTTCACGGGATTTGCCAAACGCCAGCGCTTCGGTCTGTGCGAAGAAGTTAGACAGCAGCTTCTGGTGATGATCGGAAAGCGCGTTGTGGGTGATGGCCGGCGCGATGAAATCACACGGCACCATTTTGGTTCCCTGGTGAATCAGCTGATAGAACGCGTGCTGACCGTTAGTTCCCGGCTCACCCCAGATAATCGGGCCGGTCTGGTAATCCACGGCGTTGCCGTTACGGTCAACGTATTTACCGTTAGATTCCATGTTACCCTGCTGGAAGTAGGCGGCAAAACGGTGCATGTACTGGTCGTACGGCAGGATCGCTTCGGTTTCAGCACCGAAGAAGTTGTTGTACCAGATGCCGATCAGCGCCAGCAGCACCGGCAGGTTTTTCGACAGCTCAGTGGTGGAGAAGTGTTTGTCCATCGCGTGAGCGCCGGAGAGCAGCTCAACAAAGTTGTCGAAGCCCACGGAGAGGATGATCGACAGACCGATGGCAGACCACAGCGAGTAGCGGCCGCCCACCCAATCCCAGAATTCAAACATGTTCGCGGTGTCGATACCAAACTCACCAACCGCTTTGCCGTTGGTGGAGAGTGCGGCGAAGTGTTTCGCAACGTGTTTTTCGTCAGCGGCGGTTTTCAGGAACCAGTCGCGCGCGCTGTGAGCGTTGGTCATGGTTTCCTGGGTAGTGAAGGTTTTAGAGGCCACGAGGAACAGCGTGGTTTCCGGGTTCACTTTTTTCAGCACTTCGGCGATATGCGTACCATCGACGTTAGAGACGAAATGCATGTTCAGGTGATTTTTGTAAGGGCGCAGTGCTTCGGTGACCATAAACGGACCGAGGTCGGAGCCGCCAATACCGATGTTCACCACGTCAGTGATCGGTTTGCCGGTATAGCCTTTCCATGCGCCTGAAATGATCGCTTCAGAGAAGGTTTTCATCTTCTCCAGCACAGCGTTCACTTCCGGCATCACATCTTTGCCATCAACCAGAATAGGGGTATTGCTACGGTTACGCAGCGCAACGTGCAGGACGGCGCGATCTTCGGTGCGGTTAATCTTTTCGCCGGAGAACATGGACTTAATTGCCGCTGTCAGCTCGGTCTCTTTGGCGAGCGCCAGCAGTTTATCCAGAGTCTCTTGCGTGATGCGGTTTTTGGAGAAATCCACCAGCATCAGATCATCGAAGGTTGCGGAAAACTTACTAAAACGGTCGCCGTCTTTCGCGAACAGATCCGCGATAGTGACGTCCTTCATGTCAGCGTAGTGTTTTTGTAATGCCTGCCAGGCAGAGGTCTGCGTTGGGTTGATGTTTTTCATAGCAATACTCTTCTGATTTGAGAATTGTGACTGCGGTCGATTGTAGCGCCTGCCGGGGAAAATTGTGATGGTTTTTGTGCCCGCCCCTCTGTTCTGCGGCTCAAGCACGGCGAAAATGGCCGATTATCCGCATAACATAAGCCATTTTACTGATTGCGAAAGCCGCATGAAAAATCCGCATAATCCCGGCGTTGACAGCGCCCCCGCTAACCCTTTATTTATAACCACACTTCTTGCGCGCGGGCGCAGAAGAAGCTTGCCGGATGGCGCTGCGTTTATCCGGCCTACAGAGTATGTAGGTCCGACACGCACACCGCCACCGGCCAGTTTTAAGTTACCCGAGCCAACGCCGCTTCAGTGCGAGAGACGACGGTAATGTATTACCAATGCATTTCGTGTTGTGGCAAGGCGGCAACTGAGCGCATCCCCGGGAGCTTACATCGGTAAGTGACCGGGGTAAGTGAAGGCAGCCAACGCCGCCACAGCGCGGCAAGCGAAGGTAAGTATTACCAACGCATTTCGTGTTGTGGCAAGGCGGCAACTGAGCGCATCCCCGGGAGCTTACATCGGTAAGTGACCGGGGTAAGTGAAGGCAGCCAACACCGCCACAGCGCGGCAAGCGAAGGTAAGTATTACCAACGCATTTCGTGTTGTGGCAAGGCGGCAACTGAGCGCATCCCCGGGAGCTTACATCGGTAAGTGACCGGGGTAAGTGAAGGCAGCCAACAC
>NZ_PYTZ01000109.1:0-465 GCF_003028445.1 Kosakonia sp. H7A
ACCTCGCGGGTGCCGGTGTCCTGCTCGGAAGGCAGGTCGAGAATGCCGAACAGGCGCTCGGCGGCGGCCACGCCGCGGGAAATGGCGCTTTGCACGCTGGTGAGGCGGCGCAGGGAGGGGATGATCGCCATCATGGAGCTCATCAGCGCCATGAACTCGCCCGCGTTGAGGCGACCGGCCAGCGATTCGCGCGTGGCGACGAACACGATCACCGCCAGCGCCAGCGCCGCGAGGAACTGCACCGTCGCCGACGCGGTCGCGCGAGTGGTCTCGACCTTCATGTTCAGACGCAGCATGCGATTGGCCAACACCTGGTAGCGCCCGATCTCATGCCGCTGGGTGCCATGAACCTTCACTTCCTGCTGGGCTGACAACGACTGCTCGGCGGTCTGCGCCATGGCACCCATGCCGTCCTGTATGCCGCGGCTAATACGCCGGTAGCGTTTGCCGACGTAGGA
Organism: Kosakonia sp. H7A; assembly: GCF_003028445.1. Taxonomy (NCBI): domain Bacteria; kingdom Pseudomonadati; phylum Pseudomonadota; class Gammaproteobacteria; order Enterobacterales; family Enterobacteriaceae; genus Kosakonia; species Kosakonia sp. H7A. Next base: position 459 of record NZ_PYTZ01000109.1, read on the forward strand.
CACGATC
>NZ_PYTZ01000110.1:0-464 GCF_003028445.1 Kosakonia sp. H7A
GATCGGAGATCTTGATTTCGACTTCCACGCCGTCGAAAGAATTGTCCGAGTTGGCAGCGAAATTCGATGTGCCTGTACACGTTCATAGCCCGAACGCCGGTATCGGCAGGGACTGGAACGCGGCCCTGGATTGCGCCACGCGCAGTTGGGTCACCATCGCGCATCAGGACGACGTCTACCTGCCCGACTTCGTGGCGCGCACCCTGCGTGCCGCCGAGGAAGCGCCTGGCGCTGCACTTGTTCTGACGAAGTACGGGGAATTGCTCGGGGGCGAGATCAGGCCGCGCACGATGATGCTGCGGATCAAGTCCCTACTGCTGGAGCTGGGTTTCCTCGGGCGGTCGTCGGTGTCGCGCGCTGGCGCAAAACTTCGGATGCTCAGGTTCGGCTGTGCCGTGCCCTGTCCGTCTGTGACGTTCGGCCCTCAGCTTAAGGGGCTGCGGTTCCGGGAAGACATGCGGGTT
>NZ_PYTZ01000111.1:0-462 GCF_003028445.1 Kosakonia sp. H7A
AGCAGGACAGCTGGTTCTACGAGGACGGCCTGCGCGACTACCTCAAGGGTGAGCTGGCCGGCCGCGAGCTGCTGCCGGCCGACCTGTTCGTCGGCAGCCTCAAGAAAGACACCGAGGTGGTGGATTGGGCCGCGGCATGGGTCGCCGAAGGCGAGCTGGTGCAGGAAAGCTACGTCAACCTGATTCCCACCGCCCAGCACGGCACCCACGTCAACGGCCTGCGCTCGGGCCTGACCGATGCACTGCGCGAGTTCTGCGACTTCCGCAACCTGCTGCCGCGCGGCGTGAAGCTGGCGCCGGAAGACGTGTGGGACCGCGTCGCCTTCGTGCTCAGCCTGAAGATGACCGACCCGCAGTTCTCCGGGCAGACCAAGGAACGCCTGTCCTCGCGCCAGGCCGCCGGTTTCATCGAGGGCGCCGCGCACGACGCCTTCAGCCTGTGGCTCAACCAGAACGTGGAGA
>NZ_PYTZ01000112.1:0-462 GCF_003028445.1 Kosakonia sp. H7A
GCCATGCGCCGTCCCAGGATGATGGGCGTCACCACCTGGCCCTCGATGGTGTGCAGCAGCAGGTACAGCGCCGCCGGCAGCACGCCCTCGCCGGTGGCGCCGAAGGTGACGAAGCCCATCAGCAGCATCAGCATCACCCCGATCAGCGGGCCGACATATGGCGCGAAGTTCAGCAGCGCCACCACCGTGCCCCACAGCAAGGCTTCCTGGATGGGAATGCCCAGCGCGTACAGGATGCCCGCGTAGATCATGCCCACCGCGGTATTGATCAGGCTGATGGTCAGCACGTAGCGGGAGACCTCGCGCTCGATCTCCAGCATGATCCCGGTGGTGAAGCGTTGCTGCGCGCGATTGGGCAGCAATGCGATGGCGTGGCGTTGCAGGTTCTCGCCATAGACCATGAAGAAGAACGTCAGCAGCACCACGGCCAGGAACGAGGCGGCCAGCTTGGGCGCGCGCACC
>NZ_PYTZ01000113.1:0-461 GCF_003028445.1 Kosakonia sp. H7A
CTTCTGGTGATGCTGTTCGTGCGCCCGCTGCTGCACTGGGTCGGCCAGTTGCCGCTGCAGATCCTCGGTGCGGTGCTGGGCATGTTGCAGGTGGCGCTCGCCCTGCAACTGCTGGTTTCCGCGGTGCGGCAGCTGCGCGGCGGCTGAGTCGCACGAGCCGGACGGTAGAAATACTGAGGCATTGCCCGCCGGGTTTCGCACAGACTGCACATGACTCCGGCGCCGAGGCGACCATGGCCTTCTCCTCCAGCTATCCCTACATGCCGCTGTGGCTGTTCACCCTGCTGTTCTTCGCGCTGATGCTCCTCGCGCGCGAGGTGGGCATCTGGTTCCGCCGCCGACGTCCGGCACCTGCGGAGAGTGACAAGGAGAAGGACGAGGACGCCTTCGCCATGACCTCGGTGATGGGGCTGCTGGCGCTGCTGATCGGCTTCACCTTCTCGGTAGCCCTGTCGCGCTAC
>NZ_PYTZ01000114.1:0-454 GCF_003028445.1 Kosakonia sp. H7A
GGCAAGGTTTGCGGCGCGCTGATGGTGCTGATCTCCGCTACCTGGCTCTTCACGCGCGGCCTGGTGTTTTCGGAGATTCTGCCCATCTCGCTGGTTTCGGATTCGCCTGAATGGGGCTTCGTGTTCCATTCCAAGCCCCTCTTCTACTTCGTGGCGGTAGGGCTCGCAGTCGGGGGATTGATTGCGGTGTGGCGACCGCGCGCCGTCTACCTGCTCATCGCCGTAGTGGGGCTTGCATCGCTGGTCAGCAACATCGATGTCGCCATGAAGCAGAAGGGCCTTTTCCGCAACTCCTTCGTTACTGGCCGAGAAGCGCTCGCGGTCGAGGAGATCGTTGGCCGGGAACGGATGGGCGCGTCGGTTGTCGTGGGCCAGAACTGGGATGGCCTGAGCAAGTTTCTCTTTCACCTGCAGACGGCGCCCAGTGCTACATCTCTCGCTGCGGGTAGCAATG
>NZ_PYTZ01000115.1:0-454 GCF_003028445.1 Kosakonia sp. H7A
TCAGCTGGGTGATCATCTTCCGCAAGGCGCGCATCTACAAGAACGCCAACCGCGAGGCCGACGACTTCGAGAACCGCTTCTGGTCCGGCGCCGACCTCGGCAAGCTGTATGCCTCGGCCACCGACCGCAACCGCTCGGTCAACGGCCTGGAAGCGATCTTCGAAGCCGGCTACCGCGAGTTCAGCCGCCTGCGCGACCGCCGCCGCATGGACGCCCGCGGCCAGCTCGAAGGCGCCCAGCGCGCCATGCGCACCACCATGACCCGCGAGGTCGACCAGCTCGAACGCAACCTGGAGCTGCTGGCCAACATCGGTTCCACCGCGCCGTACGTCGGTCTGGTCGGCACGGTGTTCGGCATCATGGTGACCATGCACGACATGATCTCCAGCGGCGAGCAGGCCGGCATCGCGGCCGTGGCGCCGGGCATCTCCGAGGCGCTGTTCGCCACCGCCAT
>NZ_PYTZ01000116.1:0-454 GCF_003028445.1 Kosakonia sp. H7A
GTCGAAATAATCAGCCACCGCATGCTTGTAGCGGTTGGTGACGAAGATCAGGGTATCGCAACCGGCCTCGATGGCCTCGTCGACCGCGTACTGGATCAACGGCCGATCGATGATCGGCAGCATTTCCTTGGGAACCGTCTTGGTCGCCGGCAGGAACCGGGTGCCAAGGCCTGCCACCGGGAATACGGCCTTGCGGATGCGCTTGTTCATCAAATTCTTCTGACCTCGCGTGCGGGGAAAGGAACCACAGTGGCCGAGCGCTCGCCTTCGGTGTCACGCGCGGCCGAGAAATCGGGAAGGAAGTTGCCCAGGATCGCCTCCATGGCGTCCATGTCGTAGCGGTCCACCGCCTCGCGCAGACGGGCGACGTGCTGCAGCACCTGTTCCTGCGGGAACTGCCGGGCATCGGCCTCCAGGATCTTCGGGTGCAGCGTCGGCCGGTAGTTCTCGTCGG
>NZ_PYTZ01000117.1:0-454 GCF_003028445.1 Kosakonia sp. H7A
CGTTGTTGCGCACCGGGCCCTGCAGGTTTTCCGGCAGCGACTTCAGGCGCGAGACCAGTTCCTCGACCGGCAGGTCGGCGTACTCGGTGCCTTCCAGCGCGGCGTTGACGTTGTTGATGTACGTCTGGTGGTGCTTGGTGTGATGGATTTCCATCGTCTGCGCGTCGATGTTCGGCTCGAGCGCGTCGTAGGCGTAGGACAGCTTGGGGAGGGTATAGGCCATGTGTGGATCTCCTTGACTCGTTTCGTCCGCGGCATCGCGGGCGTTGCGTTGACAATGTTAAGGATGCGGCGCGCGCTTACCAAGTGCGGGCATTGGGAGGGATCGTCCCACCGGCCCGGCGACCGCCGCCGCAAGGGACGCCACCATGCCGCAGTCCCCGGTTACCCCGGCGTGAATCGCGTGTCGCGCCAGTGTCCACCCGGCGCGCGCATGCGCATACTCTGTGTGCCC
>NZ_PYTZ01000118.1:0-452 GCF_003028445.1 Kosakonia sp. H7A
CGGCGGCCCATTGCGCCAGGCAATCGCGCCCGGTCGCGGTAATGCGGTAATAGCGGCGTGGCGGGCCGGACATCGACGGCTCGACCTCGCTCTCCAGCAGGCCGGCGCCTTCGAGATTGCGCAGCACCGGATACAGCGCGCTCTGCTTGCCGGCCAGCACGCCGTCGCCGATGCGCTCCAGGCGCTTGGCGATCAGGTAGCCGTACAGCGGCTCGCGGGCCTGCGCCAGGACGGCCAGCAGCGCCAGCGACACGGTGCCGGCACTGAGTTCCTTCTGGAACTTGCGCAGCTGGGCGTCGATCTCGCTCATGGCCACCTCCCGCTAGGTTGGAGGCCATGCTATTGCGAAGTTCGGTATACCGAATGTGCCGGTAGTCACCCCGACGCCCCGGAGGCCCATACCGGCGCGTTTGCGGAGCTGAATGCCTACAATGGCGCGCACTATGTCCCCC
>NZ_PYTZ01000011.1:0-137311 GCF_003028445.1 Kosakonia sp. H7A
AATTAAACTTCGTAATGAATTACGTGTTCACCCGTGAGACTTGGTATTCATTTTTTGTCCGAAGACATCAAGAATCCAGTCACCTGAGTGCCCACACAGATTGTCTGATAAATTGTTAAAGAGCAGTGCCGCTGTGTTTTCGCTGCGGCGCGGGGTGTGCATATTACGCTTTCCCGCTGTGAAGTCAACTGATTATTTTCAGATTTCTTCACCTGACAGGCCAGTGTGTATGCCGTTGTGCCGTGTCAGTGGAGGCGCATTATAGGGAGATAATTCCGGCTGACAACCCCTAATTTAAAAAAAGTTTTCAACCGTCTCTTTTTTGTTCAAAGACGCCCTAAAGTGCCAGTTTTTCGAGCGTTTTAAAGCCATAGCGCTGCAAAACGGGCAATAACTGCGCAGTTTCAGGCGTTAGCGCCATACAGTACGCAATATTATCGCCAGCGGATTTTGCATCCGGCGCTTCATGCTCCAGCAACCAGGCGGTACGGCGCGCAATAGCTGCACCGGAATCCACCAGCCGGGTGCCCTCTGGCAGCACCTGCAACAGTTCATCCTGCAGCAGCGGAAAGTGCGTACAACCCAGGACTACGGTATCCGGAGGCTCTTTCATGCGTAACCAGGGACGCAAGATCTGACGTAGCTCTTCAAGCGGCACTTCCTTACCGTGCAGTTTCGCCTCAGCCAGAACGACCAGCTCCGCCGACCCCAGCATCTCAATACGACACTCATTCGCAAAACGCGAAATCAGTTCATGCGTATAAGGACGTTTCACTGTACCGCGCGTTGCCAGTAGACCCACAATCCCGTTTGCCGTTAAGCGTGCAGCCGGTTTGATGGCGGGGACAACGCCAACAACAGGAAAGGTGAATTTGTCACGTAACGCGGGAAGAGAGACGGTGCTTGCGGTATTACAGGCGATAACAGCCAGTGAGAGGGGGTATTGCGCCTGAACAGCGGTAACAATCTCGACAACACGTTCAACGATAAACTCTTCGCTTTTCTCACCGTAGGGGAAAGCGACATTGTCGAAAGCGTAGATGTAATGGAGATCCGGCAGGAGATGCCGAATCTCATCATAGACGGATAACCCACCGACGCCGGAGTCAAACACCAGGACGGTGGGACGCGCGTCAGAAGGTGTAGCTGCCAGACAAGGTGTATTCCCGTCCTGCAGTTTGGTAGCCATAAGCTGTCTCGTACTCTTTATCGAACAAGTTAGCTATTTTACCACGAACTGTAAGGTGAGATGTCACTGGATATGAGGCAGATAGATCAACCGTACTATAACTCGGCAAAACACGTTGCTCAGGGTTATAAGTTGACGTGCGATTGTCATAGCGTTTACCGAAGTATTCCCACGCCAGATCCATATCTACATTGAAAATGGACCAGTCGAGCTGGTACTTGGCCTGGCGTTTTGAGCGGCGCGGCAGCACTTCGTTCGTTTCGTCATCACGCGGATCGATGTACTGCAAGGTTACACGATGCGAGAAGATGCCGGTATCGACGCTTCCTGTCCACTCAACGCCTTTAATGGTTGCAGCGTTAATGTTGTAGTAAGCCGTATCGCTATAGGTGATCAGATTATCGATCTCATAACGGTACGCGGACAAACGCCAGTCAACCGGGCCGGTTAATCCTTCCACACCCGCTTCCCACTGTTTTGACTCTTCCGGTTTCAGATCTGGATTGGAAGCAATGCCAAAGCGCTTCGCGCCGTACTGCTGGCCAAGTGAAGGTGCCAGGAAACTCGTGCCGTAGGAGAGCGTCAGGCGGTAGTTTTCCACAAACTCCCAGCCAGCAGCCGTTTGCCAGGTACCGTGCCAGCCGAACGCATCATCTTTATCTTCGCGCCCGGAAGCCTCCAGCGTAACATCGCCAAACTGCTGCATCCCGTTCAGGTAGAGGCCGGTATTATCGCGATCGTAGCTGTCGCTTGTGCTTTGATTAGATGAAACCAGACGTTCCTGCTTCCAGTCGACACCTGCGCCCAGCGAGCCTTTACCCACCGCAATATTGTTACCCCACTGAATGTAACGCTGCTCCATATCATCCAGCGTAGTGCCATCGTTATAACGGCCATAGATGCTGCTGTAGTTGTAGTCTTTGCTTTTTTGATAGCTGGCCAGCAGCTGCGATGAGTAGATCCCCTGGTTGAAATTCAGCCCGGTATCCCAGCCCTGAACATACAACTGGCGCTCATCGGCGCTGTAATCTGGCGAATACGGCTCGCTGCCCAGATCGTAATCCACATTATTACTGAAGTTGTAGCCACGGAAGAAACCATCAAAATGGTCATCGAACTTATGCTGTAAGCTGCCCCAGAACGTTTTATTGCGGTAGCCATCGCGATCTTCATCATGATCCCATGTCGAATCCGGCTGCACGTTGAATCCGCGCGTACTGGTATAAGAACCTGCCGCGGTCACCATCGTATCGCCAAAACGCTGGCGCCAAGTGCCGTCATAGGTTTGATAACCTTTCGAGCCCATGCTGGCGTTGACCTGGGATTTCTCGCTATCCGTCATCGTAATGACGTTGACCACGCCGCCAATCGCGCCGGAGCCATAAACTGCAGAGCGCGGCCCGCGAATATACTCAACGCGCTGCACCAACGAGAGCGGGATTTGATTGAGTTCGGGATCGTTCGAAATCCCTGAACGCGCCACCGGTACGCCATCAATCAGCAGTAGCAGATGTTTTGCTTCCGTACCGCGAACATAAACGGACGCCGTTTGCCCCAGCCCACCGTTTTGCGCGATATCCACGCCCGGTAAACGGCGTAGCACATCAATGAGTGAACGGGATTGCCAGCGATCGATATCCTCGCGCGTGACCACCTCGGTCGGCGCCAGCACGGTTTTAGCCGATTGTTGAAAACGATTTGCTGTCACCACCAAATTGTCTGAGCTGCTATCCTGCGCCCAGCCGGAAAATGCCGTGACGGAGAGCGCCGTCAGCAGCGAAGCTTTTTTAATCATTGTGAGAGCATCCACAAAATAAAAAGGATGCCGCAGGTTCCATCAATAGCACGCGATGATGTTACCAGATGCGACGTATTCCGGCAGGTCTTCGGGCTTGGAGGTACAACAAGACAGGACTTCCCACCACTGGCAGTGTCTGCTGTCTCACCTTAATCCTTACCGCTGCGCGTCAGCCCCAGATTTACACTGGGTTCCCTTTTAACTCACAGGACCGGAACACGGATGCTACATTCGGTTACATATGGATGTCCAGACTGCTAAGTGAGTATTTCAAAAACATCCAGCACTGGACATCCGGTGAGCAATCCCTACAATCGCCGCGTTATTCTTAATCTCTCAGGAAGCATCATGACCCCCGAACACCTGCCGACAGAACAATACGAAGCTCAACTGGCCGAAAAAGTCGTGCGTCTGCAATCGCTGATGACGCCATTTTCCGCGCCGCTTCCGGAGGTGTTCCGCTCGCCGGTCAGCCATTACCGCATGCGCGCCGAGTTCCGGATTTGGCATGATGGGGACGATCTCTACCACATCATCTTCGATCAGCAGACAAAATCGCGTATCCGCGTCGACAGCTTCCCGGCGGCCAGCGAACTGATTAACGTGTTAATGAAGGTGATGATTGATGCCGTGCGCGGCAACCACACGCTGCGCCATAAGCTGTTTCAGATTGACTACCTGAGCACCATGAGCAATCAGGCGATTGTGACGCTGCTGTATCACAAAAAGCTGGATAACGAGTGGCATGAAGCCGCCACCCAGTTGCGTGATGCGCTGCGGGCGCAAAACCTGAATGTGCAACTGATTGGCCGCGCCACAAAAACCAAAATCGAGCTCGATCAGGATTATGTCGATGAACGCCTGCCGGTCGGTGGCAGAGAAATGATCTACCGCCAGGTGGAAAACAGTTTTACCCAGCCTAACGCGGCAATGAATATTCAGATGCTGGAATGGGCGCAGGATGTCACCCGCGACGCCAGCGGCGATTTGCTTGAACTGTATTGCGGTAACGGCAACTTCTCACTGGCGCTGGCGCGCAATTTCAACCGCGTGCTGGCCACAGAAATCGCCAAGCCTTCTGTCGCCGCCGCGCAATACAACATCGCCGCCAACCATATTGATAATGTACAAATCATTCGTATGTCTGCAGAGGAGTTCACTCAGGCGATGAACGGCGTACGCGCCTTTAACCGTTTGCAGGGGATCGATCTGAAAAGCTACCAGTGCGAAACGATCTTCGTCGATCCGCCCCGCAGCGGGCTGGATGCGGAAACCGAAAAAATGGTGCAGGCCTATCCGCGCATTCTGTACATCTCCTGCAACCCGGAAACGTTGTGCAAAAACCTCGGAACATTAAGCCAGACGCATGACGTTTCGCGTCTGGCATTGTTTGATCAGTTCCCTTACACGCACCACATGGAGTGCGGCGTTCTGTTGACCAGAAAGTAAAATCTCTCATCCCTCTCCCATAAAGGAGAGGGAAAAATCACTCCGATGCTTCGTGTTTGCGGCTACGACTGCGCAGGCGGAAACCAATCCAGAAGACCAGCACCACCGACAGCACGGCCGGCAGGAAGTTGGAGCCGATCACCGGGTATTCAGCGCGAACGACCGTACTGTACAGCAGCACACCGAGAATAAAGCAGGCGGCGGCAAGGCCCGGAAGGCCAACTGGCATGGTGCGATTCTGGTAACGCTGATGCAGGCAATAGACCGTCAGCACCAGCGAGATAACCGGAAACAGAGAAAAGGGAACCACGGAACTGAACACAGCGGAAAATGCGCCGTTAATCGATAAGCCAGCAACCAGCGCCAGCAGCAACGTACCTTTATCTTGACCTGACTGTTTCATTACTCATCCTTTGCTTCACTCGTCGGTTGATGCGCCAGTTTTTCCTGCTCGCGGCGATACCAGTAATAGGCGCCTTTTGAAATCATCCGCAATTGCAGTACCAGTCGCTCTTCTAACTGCCGGCGTTGTTCAGCGCTCACATCCAGCGCCTCTGCGCCAGCGTTGAAAACGATCGTCACCATCGCCTCGGCTTGCGCCTCGGTAAAGGCGCGCGGCATATGGTTTTCGAGTTCGAGATAGTCAGCAAGTTCCGCGATAAAGTGCTGAATTTCGCGCGCGACCGCCGCGCGGAAAGCGGCTGACGTCCCGGAACGCTCACGCAGCAGTAGCTGAAATGCGTTGGGATTGTTGCCAATAAATTCCATAAAGGTGGAAACCGAGGTGCGGATTACGCTGCCGCCTTTGGCAATACGCTGGCGCGCCTGGCGCATCAACTGGCGCAGCATCAACCCGCTTTCGTCCACCATGGTCAGACCGAGCTCATCAACATCACGAAAATGCCGGTAAAAAGACGTCGGTGCGATACCCGCCTCGCGGGCAACTTCCCGCAGGCTCAGGCTGGCAAAACTTCGCTCGGCGCTCAGTTGGCTAAATGCCGCTTCCACCAGCGAACGCCGGGTTCTCTCTTTTTGTTGCGCTCTTACACCCATCACTATGTTTGAATCCTTCCTGGGGCTTTCTGGCAATATACCAGAGAAAAATCCGATCTGATCGTACTGGATTGTGACCGATTATTTACACGGCGTTTCTTCTTTTTTGCATGAAAAAAGCACAACGATAATTGGGATATCGTGGCTTTAATGTTAGTATTCTGTTGTTTTTATGTATAAGAACAGGTAAGCCTTACCATGCCACATTCCTACGATTATGATGCAATTGTAATAGGCTCCGGCCCAGGCGGCGAAGGCGCAGCTATGGGTCTGGTTAAACAAGGAGCACGGGTCGCGGTTGTTGAGCGTTACCATAACGTCGGCGGCGGCTGTACGCACTGGGGAACCATCCCCTCGAAAGCGTTGCGCCATGCCGTTAGCCGCATTATCGAATTCAACCAAAACCCTCTCTACAGCGACCATAGCCGCCTCCTCCGCTCCTCTTTTGCTGATATTCTGAACCACGCAGAGAGCGTGATTAATCAGCAAACCCGCATGCGTCAGGGCTTTTATGAGCGTAACCGTTGCGAAATTCTTGAAGGCAACGCCCACTTTATTGATGACCACACGCTGGCGCTGGAGTGCCACGACGGCACGGTAGAAACGATCACCGCAGAGAAGTTTGTTATCGCCTGCGGCTCGCGCCCCTACCATCCGGCCGATGTGGATTTTACCCATCCGCGTGTCTACGACAGCGATTCAATCCTCGATATGCACCATGAACCCCGCCATGTCATTATCTATGGCGCCGGGGTGATCGGCTGCGAATATGCATCGATCTTCCGGGGAATGAACGTCAAAGTCGACCTGATTAACACTCGCGATCGTCTGCTGGCGTTTCTCGATCAGGAGATGTCGGATTCGCTCTCGTACCACTTCTGGAACAGCGGTGTCGTTATCCGTCACAACGAAGAGTATGAGCGTATCGAACCGCTGGAAGACGGCGTTATCATGCACCTCAAATCGGGCAAGAAACTGAAAGCCGATTGTCTGCTCTATGCTAACGGCCGTACCGGTAATACCGACAGCCTGCAGCTGAGTAACATTGGTCTGGAAGCCGATGGTCGCGGGCAGCTGAAGGTCAACAGCATGTACCAGACCGCGCTGCCGCACGTTTATGCGGTGGGCGATGTGATTGGCTACCCAAGCCTGGCGTCAGCGGCTTACGATCAAGGGCGTATCGCCGCGCAGGCGATGATTAAAGGCGAAGCGACAGCGCACCTGATTGAAGATATCCCGACCGGCATCTACACCATTCCGGAAATCAGTTCTGTCGGCAAAACCGAGCAACAGCTGACCGCAATGAAAGTGCCGTACGAAGTGGGTCGCGCGCAGTTTAAACACCTGGCGCGGGCGCAAATTGTCGGCATGAATGTCGGAACCCTGAAGATCTTGTTCCACCGCGAAACGAAAGAAATTTTGGGGATCCACTGCTTTGGCGAGCGCGCGGCCGAAATTATTCATATCGGCCAGGCGATTATGGAGCAGAAAGGTGGCGGTAACACGATCGAGTACTTCGTTAACACCACCTTCAACTACCCGACAATGGCGGAAGCCTATCGGGTTGCCGCGCTAAACGGTTTAAACCGCCTGTTTTAACGTGTTATCGAAATGGCCATCCATTGCACCGCGGATGGCCTCTGCCAGCTGCTCATAGCGGCTGCGCAGCGGTGACCCCGGGCGATAAACCAGGCCGACAGTACGTTTCGGTTCCGGCTTAATGCACGGCAGGTAAACCACGCCATCACGTTTACGCTCACGCGGCACAGCCAGCGCGGGCAGCAATGTGATGCCACTCCCTGCCGCCACCATATTGCGCAGCGTTTCCAGGCTGGTAGCGCGGAAGTGCGTATCTTCGTCTGCCCCGGCTTCAAAGCAGAAACCCATCGCCTGATCGCGCAGGCAGTGGCCATCTTCCAGCATCAGTAGCTTTTCACCCGCCAAATCGGCCATCGGCACGCAGTCGCGATTCGCCCACGGATGATCTTCATAAATCGCCAGCAGCATCGGTTCGTCAAACAGCGGCACTTCAATAAAGGCTTCGCTCTCTTTCACCAGCGCCAGAATCGCGCAGTCGAGCTTGCCGCTGTCCAGTTGCGCCAGCAACTGATGCGTCTGCGCTTCATGCAGATACATTTCCAGTTTCGGGAACGTTTGATGCAACAGTGGAATAATATGCGGCAACAGATAAGGCCCAACGGTTGGGATCAAGCCGATATGCAGCGGGCCGGACATGGTTTCCCCCTGCTGGCTTGCCATTTCCTTCAGCACTTTGACCTCGCGCAACACCGTGCGCGCCTGATCCACCAGCAACAAACCCGCCTGGGTGAACAGCACTTTGCGGCTGGTACGTTCCAGCAGCATCACGCCCAGTTCATCTTCCAGCTTACGAATCTGCCCGCTCAGCGTTGGCTGGCTGACGTGGCAGGAGTCGGCTGCCCGGCGAAAATGGCGGTGTTCGGCTAACGCCACCAGGTATTCAAGATCACGAATATTCATTATTCATCCTCCGTCGCCACGATAGTTCATGGCGATAGATAGCATAGCAACGAACGATTATCCCTATCAAGCATTCTGTTGAATAATACGCAACAGAAGCGAAGCGGAGTCTCACTTACCCTGTGATGAGACGATTAACCCTTTGTTTCTCTCTGAACAACTAAAGCCAACGTGAACGTTTAGCGGACCTGAGTGTCCGCTTTTTTTTGCGTAAAAAAGCCCGGCGAAGAGCCAGGCCCGGTATTGCGTTTTCTTGCCGGTTACACCAGACGCGCTTTCGCATCGGCGATAGCCTGCGCCACCTGAACCGGCGATACGCCGCCTTTCGCCGCACGTTTATCCAGGCAGGATTGCAGCGACAGCACAGGATAAACATCGTCGCCAATCACCGTACTGAATTTTTGCAGATCGGCAAGCGTCAGCGCTTCCAGCGGCTTCGCCTGGCGAATCGCTTCCACCACGGCTTCACCAACAATATGGTGCGCTTCACGGAACGGCACGCCTTTAGCGACAAGGTAATCGGCCAGTTCGGTGGCGTTTGCATAACCCTGCTGCGCCGCTTCCTGGCAGCGCGGACGTTTCACCTGAATACCGTCCAGCACCAGCGCCGCCATATGCAGGCAGTCGAGCCAAGTATCAAGCGCATCGAACAGCCCTTCTTTATCTTCCTGCATATCTTTGTTGTAGGCCAGCGGCAGCCCTTTCAGCGTCATCATCATGCCGGTCAGCGCGCCCTGCACGCGGCCGCATTTACCACGGATCAGCTCCAGCGCATCCGGGTTTTTCTTTTGCGGCATCAGTGAAGAACCGGATGTCACCCGATCAGACAGCTCAACAAAACCCGCTTCGCCAGAGTTGAAGAAGATCAGATCTTCGGCAAAACGCGATAAATGCACCATGCCGATAGAAGCATCAGAGAGCAGTTCCAGCACGTGATCGCGATCGGAGACGCTATCCAGGCTGTTGCGGGTTGCCGAGGCAAAACCCAGCCAGCCAGCCAGTTGCTCGCGATCGATTTCATAAGCTGTACCCGCCAGTGCGCCGCAACCAAGCGGGCTGACATCGAGGCGTTTCAGCGAATCCTGCAGACGGCTCTCATCACGCGCCAGCATCTCAACGTAGGCCAACGCCCAGTGGGCAAATGTCACCGGCTGCGCACGTTGCAGGTGCGTATAACCTGGCATTACAGCATCCTGATTATTCTCTGCAGTTACCACCAACACGCTCTGCAACTGACGGTTCGCCAGTAGCAATTCGCTGATGGTGTCTTTACACCACAATTTCAGATCGGTGGCGACCTGGTCATTACGGCTACGCCCGGTATGCAGTTTTTTACCCAGTTGGCCGACTTTATCGATCAGCTTGCCTTCTACCCAACTGTGAATATCTTCCGCATCGCTTTGCAGGATCTGCTGCGGATCGGCCTGCACTTCCTGCAACAGATTGTTCAGCGCCTCTTCCAGTTGCTGTTGCTCTGCCTGCGTCAGTACGCCAACCGTCACCAGCGCTTTAGACCAGGCCACAGAGCCAACGATATCCTGCTCTGCCAGGCGATAGTCAAAGCGCAAAGAGTCGTTGAACTGTTTGAACCGTTGATCCGCTGCCTGAGTAAAACGCCCGCCCCAAAGTGCCATAATATGCTTCCTTAATTTCTTGAATTTCATTACCGGATAGCGCTGCGCTTATCCGGCCTGGAGGTTCAGTTCACGCAGGCCCGATAAGGCGTAGCCGCCATCGGGCACATACATTGGTTACGCCAGAATACGCGTGCCGATCGGCGTACCGTTAAACAGTGCCGGTAACTGCTCAGCATGACGCCAGGAGGCGATATCAACCGGGCGACCCAGCGTGCGCGCCGCATCCAGCGCAGCATTCACTTTAACGATCATGCCATCGGTAATAATGCCCTGAGCGATCAATTGCTCGGCTTTGGCTGCTGTCATTTCCGCAATACGCTGACCTTTACCGTCGAGAATACCGCTCACGTCAGAGAGCAGGATCAGATCCGCGCCGAGCGTTGCCGCCAGCGCAGTCGCCGCCTGATCCGCGTTGACATTCATCAGCGCGCCTTCGTCGGTCACGCCAATAGAGCTAATCACCGGCAGAAAACCACCTTCCAGCAGTGCGTTAATCAGTTTCGGCGAGCCGGGCTGCGCCAGACCAACATGGCCCAGTTCCTCATCCAACTGGGTTACCTTGACGCTGTCGCCATCGCCGAGGAACAGGCCAACGGAAGCGATATGGTGTTTCTTCGCCCACGCCAGCAACGTTTTGTTGGCGGTACCCGCCAGCGCGCCGGTGATGATGTCGATTTGATCGGCAGGCGTCACGCGCAGGCCGTTTTTCTTCTTCACCGGCAGGTTAAGTTGTTTCATTAACTCATCCACTACGCAACCGCCGCCGTGGACAATGACTAACGGGCGCTGATGAGATTCGCGATATTGCACCAGCGCCGTAAACAGACGCTCCAGCGCTTCTTCACTGTCCAGCAGTACACCACCGAGCTTAATAATTAATGGATTCATCATCACGCCTGTCTTAAATAAGTGACTGGGTTTCAGCATAGCCGAAACGAATATTTGCACACTGCATCGCCTGTGCCGCCGCGCCTTTCAGCAGGTTATCTTCCGTGGCGACCACAATCAGATGCTCGCCCTGAACGGCGAAACCAATATCGCAGAACGGCAGACCGACCACGTTTTTCAGCGCCGGAACGCCTTTGTCATACAGACGTACCAGCGGCTTGTTACCGTAAACCTGTTTGAACAGATCGGCGATCTGTGCCTGCGTAACGCCAGGCTTCAGGCGGCAGGTGATAGTTTCCAGAATGCCGCGCGGGAAGCTCGCCAGATGCGGCGTGAAAATCACGTCCGTGCCAAGATGTGTGGCAATTTCCGGCTGATGGCGGTGGTTAAAAATGCCGTAAGGTTGCAGGCTCACTTCGCAGAAGCTATTGGAGAGCGCCGCTTTACGCCCGGCGCCGCTCACGCCGCTGGTCGCGTTGATCACCGGCCACTGGTTCAGATCGAGCAGACCGGCATCGATCAACGGTTTCAGCGAGAGCTGCGCTGCCGTCGGGTAGCAACCCGGCACGGCAATTAATTTCGCTTCTTTCAGTTTATCGTGGTTCCACTCCGCCAGCCCGTAAACCGCCTGCGCGAGTAAATCGGCGTGCTGATGGGTGAAGCCATAGAATTTTTCGTAGAACGCGGGATCGTTAACGCGGAACGCGCCAGAGAGATCGAACACCACACAGCCTGCAGCCAGGCAAACCGGTGCCAGGTCGTGGCTCACTTCATGTGCCGTCGCCAGGAAAACGACGTCCACGCCATCAAGAAACTCAGTGATGTCGGACATCGGCTGCAACGGGAGATCGACAATGCCTTTCAACTGCGGATGTAAATCGGAGATACACTTTCCTGCATCATTACTTTGCGCAGAAACCGTCAAAGCGGTTATGTTCATATGAGGATGGCGATTTACATAGGTCACTAGCTCTGCGCCGGCGTAACCGCTGGCGCCCACAATTAATGTGTTCAACATTGGGGCGGTTTACCTTCTTACGTCATGTGTGCCAGGGAAAGACTCAGCATCCCTCCCACGTTGCTGAGCAAGTCGCCTTTTGGGTTCCCTTACGCTCAGCATTAATGTATTTTTATTCACATTTAGTGCATGAATATTGATACTATCACGAACTCAGGTATGTCAACAATGAAAATGAATTTGCCGCCATTTATCGAGATTTACCGCGCCCTGATTGCCACTCCATCAATCAGCGCAACGGAAGAAGCGCTGGATCAGAGCAATGCGTCTTTAATCAATCTGCTGGCAGGATGGTTTGGCGATCTCGGTTTCACTGTTGAAGTGCAGCCGGTGCCAGGCACGCGCAATAAATTCAATATGCTCGCCAGTGCCGGAACGGGCGCGGGCGGCCTGCTGCTGACCGGCCACACCGATACCGTGCCGTTTGATGACGGGCGCTGGACGCGCGATCCCTTCACGCTGACCGAACATGACAACAAACTCTACGGCCTCGGCACCGCCGACATGAAAGGCTTTTTTGCCTTCATTCTTGATGCGCTGCGTGACGTCGATGTGACAAAGCTGAGCAAACCGCTCTACATTCTCGCCACCGCCGATGAAGAGACCAGCATGGCGGGCGCGCGTTATTTTTCCGAAAATACGCAGCTGCGTCCGGATTGCGCCATCATCGGCGAGCCAACCTCCCTGCAACCGGTGCGCGCGCATAAAGGCCATATCTCCAACGCGATTCGTATCCTCGGACAGTCCGGCCACTCCAGCGATCCGGCGCGCGGCGTCAACGCTATCGAACTGATGCACGATGCCATTGGCCATATTCTGCAACTGCGTGACAACCTGAAAGAGCGTTATCACTATGCGGCGTTCACCGTACCGTACCCGACGCTGAACCTGGGGCATATTCATGGTGGTGATGCGGCGAACCGTATTTGCGCCTGTTGCGAACTGCATATGGATATTCGCCCGCTTCCGGGCATGACGCTGAACGATCTGAATGGGTTGCTGAATGAGGCGCTGGAGCCGGTCAGTTCCCGCTGGCCGGGCCGTCTGACCATTTCTGAACTGCATCCGCCCATTCCGGGCTACGAGTGCCCGCCGGATCACCAACTGGTGAGCGTGGTGGAAAAACTGCTCGGCGTTGAAACCGAAGTGGTGAATTACTGTACCGAAGCGCCCTTTATTCAGACGCTGTGTCCAACGCTGGTGCTCGGTCCGGGCTCAATTAATCAGGCTCATCAGCCGGATGAATATCTGGAAACTCGCTTTATTAAGCCAACGCGCGAACTTATTACCCAGGTTGTCCATCATTTCTGCTGGCACTGATCGTCCTTTCCCCCGCCAATAACCCCTCTACGGAAGGGGTTTTTAGGCGCGCGAAAGGGTGACAAATGTCACAATCTCATAAGCATTTCTTATTTGGCAGAAAGCGAATTAAATTTCGTAAATTGACGCCATTTATTCGTTTGCTGAAGCGATTTCGCAGCAATTGACGTAGTGGGTTTTACGTGGCTTTATAAAAGGCGGTGTCTTATATCTGCGCGACGGCAGATATAACAAAATAAAATGAGATGGGGTGTCTGGGGTAACATGAACGAACAATATTCCGCTTTGCGTAGTAATGTCAGTATGCTCGGCAAACTGCTGGGAGATACCATCAAGGATGCTCTCGGCGAGAATATTCTCGACCGGGTAGAAACAATCCGTAAGCTGTCCAAATCTTCTCGCGCCGGTAATGAAGCCAGCCGTCAGGAACTGCTCACCACCTTGCAGAATCTGTCTAATGACGAACTGCTGCCAGTGGCGCGCGCTTTCAGCCAGTTCCTGAATCTTGCGAACACCGCTGAGCAGTACCACAGCATTTCTGCCAAAGGCGAAGCGGCCAGCAACCCGGAAGTGATTGCCCGCACTATCAAAAAGCTGAAAGACCAACCCAATCTCAACGAAGCCACCATCATTAAAGCTGTTGAATCGCTGTCGCTGGAACTGGTGCTGACCGCCCACCCAACCGAGATCACCCGCCGTACGCTGATCCACAAAATGGTGGAAGTGAACAACTGCCTGAAACAACTGGATAACAGCGATATCGCCGACTACGAACGCCACCAGTTAATGCGCCGTCTGCGCCAGTTGATTGCTCAGTCCTGGCATACCGACGAAATCCGCCGCAATCGCCCAAGCCCGGTTGATGAGGCCAAATGGGGTTTCGCGGTCGTGGAAAACAGCCTGTGGGAAGGCGTGCCGAATTACCTGCGCGAACTGAACGAACAGCTGGAAGAGCACCTCAATTACAAGCTGCCGGTTGATTTTGTACCGGTGCGCTTTACCTCGTGGATGGGCGGCGACCGCGATGGCAACCCGAACGTCACCGCCGACATCACTCGCCATGTGCTGCTGCTCAGCCGCTGGAAAGCGACCGATCTGTTCCTGAAAGATATTCAGTTGCTGATCTCCGAGCTGTCGATGGTCGAATGCACCGATGAACTGCGTGGGCTGGCAGGCGCAGAAGGCGCACGCGAGCCGTACCGTTATCTGATGAAAAAATTGCGTTCCGACCTGATGGCGACTCAGGCCTGGCTGGAAGCGCGTCTGAAGGGACAAAAACTGCCGAAGCCTGCCGGTTTGCTGACGCAAAATGAGCAACTGTGGGAGCCGCTATACGCCTGTTATAAATCGCTGCAAGCCTGCGGTATGAGCATTATCGCCAATGGTGAGCTGCTCGATACATTACGCCGCGTGAAGAGTTTCGGCGTGCCGCTGGTGCGCATCGATATTCGTCAGGAGAGTACCCGACATACCGAAGCGCTGGGCGAACTGACCCGCTATCTCGGCATCGGCGATTACGAAAGCTGGTCGGAAGCGGACAAACAGGCATTCCTGATCCGCGAACTGAATTCCAAACGTCCGCTGCTGCCGCGCCAGTGGGAGCCAAGCGACGAGACCCGCGAAGTGCTGGACACCTGCCGGGTGATCGCCGAAGCGCCGCGCGGTTCCATCGCCGCCTATGTGATCTCCATGGCCAAAACGCCGTCCGATGTGCTGGCCGTTCATCTGCTGCTGAAAGAAGCCGGTATCGGCTTTGCCCTGCCAGTTGCGCCGCTGTTTGAAACGCTGGATGACCTCAACAATGCCGACGACGTAATGACCCAGTTGCTGAATATCGACTGGTATCGCGGCTTTATCCAGGGCAAACAGATGGTGATGATTGGCTATTCCGACTCGGCGAAAGACGCGGGCGTAATGGCCGCAAGCTGGGCGCAATACCAGGCTCAGGATGCGCTGATCAAAACCTGTGAGAAAGCCGGCATCGAACTGACGCTGTTCCACGGCCGCGGCGGCTCTATCGGTCGCGGTGGCGCGCCAGCGCATGCGGCGCTGCTCTCTCAACCGCCAGGTAGCCTGAAAGGCGGTCTGCGCGTGACCGAACAGGGCGAAATGATCCGCTTTAAATACGGTCTGCCGGAAGTCACTATCAGCAGCCTGTCGCTTTATACCAGCGCCATTATGGAAGCGAACCTGCTGCCGCCGCCGGAACCTAAACCACAGTGGCGCCACATTATGGACGCACTGTCAGAGAGCTCCTGTGAGATGTACCGTGGCTACGTGCGCGAAAACAAAGATTTCGTTCCCTATTTCCGTTCGGCAACACCGGAGCAGGAACTGGGTAAACTGCCGCTCGGCTCACGTCCGGCGAAACGCCGTCCGACCGGCGGCGTCGAGTCGCTGCGTGCTATTCCGTGGATCTTCGCCTGGACGCAGAACCGCCTGATGCTTCCGGCCTGGCTGGGCGCAGGCGCGGCGTTACAGAAAGTAGTGGAAGATGGTAAACAGAGCGAACTGGAAGCAATGTGCCGCGACTGGCCATTCTTCTCAACCCGCCTTGGCATGCTGGAGATGGTCTTCTCCAAAGCCGACCTGTGGCTGGCGGAATACTACGATCAGCGTCTGGTAAAACCGGAACTGTGGGGGCTGGGCAGCGAGTTGCGTAAACTGCTGCAGGCGGATATCAATGTGGTACTGGCAATTGCCAACGACTCCCACCTGATGGCCGATCTGCCGTGGATCGCCGAATCCATCCAGTTACGTAACATCTACACCGACCCGCTGAACGTCTTGCAGGCCGAGCTGCTGCACCGTTCGCGTCTGGCCGAAGAAGCCGGTGAAACG
This sequence comes from Kosakonia sp. H7A, assembly GCF_003028445.1. Classification (NCBI taxonomy): domain Bacteria; kingdom Pseudomonadati; phylum Pseudomonadota; class Gammaproteobacteria; order Enterobacterales; family Enterobacteriaceae; genus Kosakonia; species Kosakonia sp. H7A. The sequence continues at coordinate 15,693 of NZ_PYTZ01000011.1, forward strand.
CCGGACGAGCGTGTAGAACAAGCGTTGATGGTGACCATTGCGGGTGTTGCAGCAGGCATGCGTAACACGGGCTAATTTTCTCCCCGCATCGCAAAAGGCCACACTTGCTGTGGCCTTTTTTTATGTCGCCAGCTAAGGTTGTTCCTTCGCCTGTCACGGAAGGGAAAGCATGAGCCACGACGTCAGCCATCTCATCTCCCGCCTGATCAACGGCCCGCTGCCGCTGCGTCAGGTCTGTTTTGCCGGAGTCACCGGTAGTGCGCCTGCGCTGGCCTGTCAGGTCGATTTTCCACGTCTGGAAATTGTGCTGGAAGGGTCGCTCATGGATGTCGGGATCGCCGGGGAAGCACCGTTGATGACGCAACATGACGTTCTGTATATTCCGGCTGGCGGCTGGAACTGGCAGCAATGGCAGGCGCCGGCCAGCACCTTAAGCGTACTGTTCGGCAAGCAGCAACTGAGCTTTACCGTGAATCAGTGGAATGGCGAAACCCTGCAAAACCTGGCGAAACAACATGTCGCACGCCGCGGTCCGCGCGTGGGTTCGTTCCTGCTGCAGACACTGCATGAAATGCAAATGCAGCCGCGCGAACAGCAAACCGCACGGCTGATTGTCACCAGCCTGCTCAGCCACTGCCACGATCTGCTCGGTAGCCATATCCAGACCGCTTCCCGCAGCGAAGCACTGTTCGAAGCCATTCGCAGCTATATCGACGAACATTACGCCAAGCCGCTCACGCGCGAATCAGTGGCGCAGGCGTTTTACATCTCGCCCAATTATCTTTCGCACCTGTTCCAGAAAACCGGCAGTCTCGGTTTTAACGAATACCTCAATCACACCCGGCTGGAGCATGCCAAAACGCTGCTCAAGGGCTACGACTTAAAAATCAAAGAAGTCGCGCACACCTGCGGTTTTGTAGACAGTAACTACTTCTGCCGCCTGTTCCGTAAAAATACCGAACGTTCCCCCTCCGAATACCGTCAGCAGTACCACAGCCATCTCAGCGAAAAACAGGATTGAGCCTGCGACACTGGATTTTTATACGTTAAAAATCGCATCACGCTGCGCAGAAAAGGCCTGACACCCCGCGTTTCATCGTGATACAGCGCAACTTGTGAGCCAAATCTCAATTCGCCGTGGAGCTTACATTTGTCCAGTGTTTGGCAGATTTGTTATATGGCGACCGCGTGGCAAGCGCTCGTATGCTGAGGTCAGAAACGTTATACGAGGAAGCACGATGGAACTCTATCTGGACACCGCCAACGTGGCGGAAGTTGAACGCCTGGCGCGAATTTATCCGCTCGCGGGTGTCACCACCAACCCCAGCATTATTGCCGCCGGGAAAACGCCGATATGGGATGTGTTGCCGCGTCTGCAAAACGCCATCGGCCCGGACGGAACGCTGTTTGCGCAGGTGATGAGCCGCGACGCGGAGGGCATGGTGTCTGAAGCCAGACGCTTCAACAGCGCCTTTCCCGGCATCGTGGTAAAAATCCCGGTCACAGCGGAAGGCCTTGCCGCCATCAAACAGTTGAAAAAAGAGAATATCGTCACCCTCGGCACCGCTGTCTACAGCGCCGCGCAGGGCTTACTCGCTGCCCTTGCCGGAGCAAAATATGTTGCGCCTTATGTCAACCGTGTTGATGCCCAGGGCGGCGATGGCATTCGCATGGTGCAGGAATTGCAAACGCTGCTGAAACTCCACGCGCCGCAAAGCAAAGTGCTGGCCGCCAGCTTCAAAACGCCGCGTCAGGCACTCGACTGCCTGCTCGCCGGATGTGAAGCAATCACGCTGCCATTAGATGTAGCGCAACAAATGCTCAATACGCCCGCAGTAGAGTCAGCAATAGAGAAGTTTGAGCAGGACTGGAAAACGGCTTTTGGCAACCTCAACCTGTAAGGAGGCAATATATGGATCGCATCATCCAGTCGCCAGGTAAGTACATCCAGGGTGCAGACGTCATCACCCGTCTCGGCGACTATCTCAAACCGCTGGCCGATCGCTGGCTGGTCGTGGGCGATAAATTTGTGCTTGGTTTTGCCCAGGAAACGCTGCAAAAAAGTCTGGCGGATGCCGGGCTGGCCTGTGAAGTTGTGCCATTCGGCGGCGAGTGTTCACAAAATGAAATTGACCGGCTGCGCGGCGTTGCGGAAAACGCTCACTGTGGCGCAGTGCTCGGTATTGGCGGCGGGAAAACACTGGATACCGCCAAAGCACTGGCGCACTTCATGCACGTTCCGGTGGCAATTGCGCCGACAATCGCTTCCACCGACGCGCCGTGCAGCGCGCTTTCGGTTATCTACACTGACAACGGTGAATTCGATCGCTATCTGTTACTTCCCAACAACCCGAACCGCGTGATTGTCGATACCAAAATCGTTGCCGGCGCACCGGCGCGGCTGCTGGCTGCGGGGATCGGCGATGCGCTCTCCACCTGGTTTGAAGCCCGCGCCTGCTCACGCAGCGGCGCAAAAACCATGGCCGGCGGGCAAAGCACACAATCTGCGCTGGCGCTGGCCGAGCTGTGCTACAACACGCTGCTGGAAGAGGGTGAAAAAGCCATGCTCGCGGCTGAACAGCATGTGGTAACGCCTGCGCTGGAGCGCGTGGTGGAAGCGAATACCTATCTGAGCGGCGTTGGCTTCGAGAGCGGCGGTCTGGCGGCTGCGCATGCCATCCACAACGGTTTAACCGCCCTTGCCGACGCGCACCACTACTATCATGGTGAGAAAGTGGCGTTCGGTACGTTGACGCAACTGGTGCTGGAAAACGCGCCGCTGGATGAGATCGAAACGGTTGCAGCGCTGTGCCACAACGTTGGTCTGCCGATCACGCTGGCGCAACTGGATATCAAAACGGATATTCCGGCGAAGATGCGCATCGTTGCCGAAGCAGCCTGTGCGGAAGGTGAAACCATCCACAACATGCCAGGCGGCGCAACGCCGGATCAGGTCTATGCCGCACTGCTGGTCGCTGACCAGTACGGACAGCGTTTCCTGGAAGAGTGGGAATAAGCGTTAACATACCCGGTAGAGCGAATATCCACCGGGCCTGTAAAGCAAAAGCCCGGAACGGTTGTTCCGGGCTTTTTATTTCAGGTTAGACGCCGGGGCGAACGCCCAGCGTGTGGCAAATCGCGTAGCTCATTTCCGCGCGGTTCAGCGTGTAGAAGTGGAAATCCTTCACCCCTTCGCGGCTCAAAATCTTCACCATATCCATCGCGATATTTGCTCCCACCAGCTTGCGGGTCTCGGCGTCATCATCCAGACCGTCGAACATTTGCGACATCCACGCCGGAATACGTACGTTGGTCATATCAGCGAATTTTTTCGCCTGCTTGAAGTTGGAAACCGGCAGAATACCCGGAACGATCTCCACATCAATGCCGGTCGCCGCGCAGCGATCGCGAAAGCGCAGGTAGCTTTCCACATCAAAAAAGAACTGGGTGATTGCACGGCTGGCGCCGGCATCCACCTTGCGCTTAAGGTTGAGCAGATCCGCCTGCGCGCTCTTCGCTTCCGGGTGTACTTCCGGGTAGGCGGCAACAGAGATATCGAAATCGGCAACCTCTTTTAACAGCGTCACCAGATCGGCGGCATACATATCCGGCTTACCGCCGCCCGGCGGTAAATCCCCGCGCAGCGCCACGATATGGCGGATGCCGTTATTCCAGTAATCCCGCGCGATCGCGCGCAGTTCATCGCGGGTGGCGTCAATGCAGGTCAGATGCGGTACGGCTTCCAGGCCGGTGCGCTCTTTGATGCCTTTGATTATGCTGTGAGTACGGTCGCGCTCGCCGGAGTTCGCGCCGTAAGTCACTGAAACGAATTTTGGCTTCAGGCTGCTCAGGCGATCGATGGAGTTCCATAAGGTTTGTTCCATTTCACTGGTGCGCGGCGGGAAAAATTCAAAGGAAACATTAATCTGGCCATGTACTTCCGCCAGGCTTTGATTCAGGGCTTCCCGCTGGTTGGCGTGAAAAAAGCTCATACCTTACCTCATCAATCGCATGTCATTGTCTGTTGTTTGTGAACTTCTATACGTTTAGACGTCCAGATGTAAAAATGACGGAATTTGCACAGGCCGTCAACCGGAAAATCATTATTCTGAGTGAGGAATGTTCAGCGAAGATGAAAAAAGTTCATGATGCGGGATGTAATGCCCTCTCCCCGCCGGGGAGAGGGTGAAGAGAAGATTACAGCAATTGCGCCAGACGGTTGATATCTGACTGGATAGCGCCAGCGGTGACATCACGCCCTGCGCCCGGCCCGCGAATGACCAGCGGATTATCGCGATACCAGCGGCTTTCAATGGCGAAGACGTTATCACCCGGCAGAACCGCCGCCAGCGGATGCTCCGGACGGACCGCTTCCACGCCTACACGTGCTTTGCCGTTCGCATCGAAACGCGCAACATAACGCAGCACAAGGCCCATTTCACTGGCGGCTTCCAGCCGCTGTACCATCTGTTCATTCAGTTCGTCGCCGTTTTCGAAGAAGTGATCCACCGAACCTTCTTCACAATGCGGTGGCACCAGCGATTCCACGCGAACCTGCTCAGGTTCGATGTCATAACCGGCTTCACGGGCGAGGATCACCAGCTTGCGCATCACATCTTTACCGGCGAGATCGACACGCGGATCCGGCTCAGTCAGCCCCTGCTGCCACGCCTGATCGACCAGGTCGGTAAACGGCACAGTACCGTCGAATTGCAGGAACAACCAGGAGAGGGTGCCGGAGAAGATACCGCTGATCGCCAGAATCGCATCGCCGCTATCGCGCAGATCGCGCACCGTATGGTTAACCGGCAATCCGGCGCCGACGGTAGCGTTGTACAGCCAGTGACGACCCGTCTTTTCAAACGCATCGTGGATCTGGCGATAATTATTGGTCGTGCTCGCCCCGGCCAGTTTGTTGGCGCTGATCACATGAAAACCGTGGCTGGCGAAATCCAGATACTGCCCGGCCAGTTGCTCGCTGGCGGTCACATCCAGTACGACCAGGTCGTCATACGGGTGAGCGCGCATCCACAGGAACAGCGACTCTTCATCCTGCTCGACGGCTTCATCATTGAAGAAAGCCAGCGCACGGCTGGCATCCAGCCCATCGTAATTCAGCAGGCTACGGCGGCTATCCACCACGCCGGCCAGCACAAATTCAAACCCGGTACGCGCCGAAAGCGCGCTCTGCTCGCGGGAGAACAACTCCAGCCAGCGGGAGCCGATATTTCCCTTGCCGAACAGCATCAGACCGATTCGTTTTTCCGCGCGGAACAGCGACTGGTGCAGCCCCTGAATCAGGCTCTCGGTCGGGCCAACGCGCAGTACAGCGACCAGGCTGATACCTTCGTCGGACTGCCAGATAAACTCAACCGGCTGGCCTTTCAGTTGCTGCCAGAAACGGTGGCTGTGCAACGGGTTACGGCATACGCCAGCACCGACCATCGCCACCAGCGCCAGCCCCTGACGCAGGCGTAATTCACCCGGCAGACCGGCTTCATCCAGCAGTTTAAAGACGCTGTCGACCACTTCCGAGGTGTAGCAGAGTTGCAGCAGATTACGGTCGGCATGAGCGCCCACCGCCAGCGGACGCGCCTGCGCGCGTTTGAGGAGCAGATCGATCTCTTTTTGCGCCAGTTTAAAATCCTGCCCGGCCGGAACGATAAACTCAATCAAACAGACATCATCGTGACTGGTCACGATGCGCGCGCCAGTGCCGGATGCCAGTACGCGTTCAATCCGCGTAGAGCCTTGATCCGGGTTATAGCTACAGCGCAATTGCAGATCGATATTGCTGCCGGAGACCGGTTGCAGCGTGCGGGCATGCAGTACCGGAGCGGCAAGACGCGCCAGTTCGCTGGCTTCATCGAGACGCAGCAGCGGCAGCAGACAGGCATCTTTCACTTTGCGCGGGTCGGCGCTATAGACACCGGCCACGTCGCTCCAGATGGTGACGCGGGAAACATCGCCCAGCGCGCCAATCTGCGTTGCTGAATAGTCAGAGCCGTTACGCCCCAGCAGCACCGTTTCACCCGCCTCATTACGGCTGATAAAACCGGTGACAACAATGCGTTTGCCTGGATGTTGCGCCAGCTTTTGCTGCAAAAGGGGATAAGACGCCCCTTCGTTCACCTGCGGCTGCGCCGAACGCTCGGCACGCAGAAAATCGCGGGCATCCAGCCAGGCCGCATCAAGGCCTTGCTGATTAAGTACGGCGGCCATCAAGCGCGCCGACCAGATTTCACCGTGGCCGACCACTTCCGCGTAAACCGCGTCGGTAATGCCGCCGTCGAGTAGCGCCGCCAGATATTCCAGATCGTGGATAAATTCGCTGGTCAGGCCATCGGCCACATCGGCGGGCAACAGCCCGCCAATCAAGTCACTTTGATAACGACGCAGGGATTGCTGAACCTGATGCGCAGAGAGCCTGTCAGTCTGGCTTAATTTCAGCCAGTTGATCAGCTGGTTGGTGGTGCTGCCTGCGGCGGAGACAACCATCATGTCGCCCGGTTGTGAATACTCCGCCATGATCCCTGCAACGCGGAGGTAACACTTCACATCCGCCAGACTACTGCCACCAAATTTGTGCAGCTGACGAGCCTTCGTCCCTGCCTGCGCAATCACACTCATGTTTACCCCTCAGCTGCGACCCGGAAGCCATTTTCCAGATCGGCAATTAAATCTTCACTATCTTCAATACCGGTCGAGATACGCAACAACGTTTCCGAGATCCCGGCAGCGGCGCGCGCTTCCGGTGCCATACCTGCGTGCGTCATGGTGGCGGCGTGGGAGATTAAACTTTCTACCCCACCTAATGATTCCGCCAGAGTAAACAGTGACAAACCGCTCAGGAAACGACGCAACGTTTGCTCGCCGCCATCCAGTTCAAAACTTAACATCGCGCCAAAGCCTTTTTGTTGACGCGCAGCAATCTCATGCCCCTGATTATCCGGCAGAGACGGGTGGTAAAGCTTTTTCACCAGCGGCTGAGTTTGCAGGAAATCGACAATCGCCTGTGCGTTACGCTGCGCCACTTCCATACGCGGCGACAACGTGCGCAGCCCGCGCAACAGCAAATAGCTGTCGAAGGCGCTACCGGTGACGCCAATATTATTCGCCCACCATGCCAGTTCGGTGACAGTCTCCGCGTCTTTTGCAATCACCACACCCGCCACCACATCGGAATGACCGTTGAGGTATTTTGTGCAGGAGTGCAGTACCAAATCGGCACCCAGCGCCAGCGGATTTTGCAACGCCGGGCTTAAGAAGGTGTTATCAACGACGCTAACTGCGCCCGCTTCACGCGCCAGTTGGCAGATTTTCGCAATATCCACGACGCGCAACAATGGGTTGCTTGGACTTTCTACCAGCACCAGTTTCGGTTTTTCCGCCAGCGCCGCTTTCAGTGCCTGTTCATCGCCCTGATCGACGAATTTCACCCGATAGCAACCGCGTTTCGCCAGACTGTCGAACAGGCGATAGCTGCCGCCGTAGCAATCATGCGGTGCAACCAGCAGATCGCCAGGCTTGAGGAAAACCGTGGTCACCAGATGAATCGCCGACATGCCGGTATTGGTCAACACCGCGCCAGCGCCCCCTTCCAGCTCCGCCAGCGCGCGCTGTACCACATCGCGCGTGGGGTTACCGCGACGCGAGTAGTCATGCGCGCGGGGTTCATTAAAACCGGTGAAATTATAGGTACTGGAGAGGTGAATTGGCGGGACAACGCAGCCATACTGCTCGTCATCGTTCAATCCGCTACGCACTGCAATGGTGGCCTGTTTACGCGTCATGGTGAAGGCTTCCTGGCTTAATGGATGAAAAATCTGACCACAGAGTAAACATTGAATAGATAGACGTCAATACATCTGGACATCTAAACTTCTTTGCGTATAGATTGAGCAAACGCGCAATAGCCGTTAAAATTATATGCTTTAGTGTGGGCGCGCAGAGCGATACACCGTGTCACTGTGATGACTCTACGGTAAACTACGCGGGATTACGGCCTGGGCTCGCCCGGGTTTAGACTAATGACTGAGAGGATTAAAGGTATCTCATGGCTGAATGGAGCGGCGAATATATCAGCCCATACGCTGAGCACGGCAAGAAGAGTGAGCAAGTAAAGAAAATTACGGTTTCCATTCCTCTTAAGGTGTTAAAAATCCTCACCGATGAACGTACCCGTCGTCAGGTGAACAACCTGCGTCACGCCACCAACAGCGAGCTGCTGTGCGAGGCATTCCTGCACGCGTTCACCGGTCAGCCTCTGCCGAACGATGAAGATCTGCGCAAAGAGCGCAGTGATGAAATCCCGGAAGAGGCAAAAGTGATTATGCGTGAACTGGGCATCGACCCGGATACATGGGAATACTGATTCAAAACAAAAGGGCGGAAGATATCTTCCGCCCTTTTTGCTTATGTCAGCTGCCCAATCAGAAGCGCGTCACTTCCGGGTGCACTTCTGCGAGAGAAAGCAGGTAAGACATAAATACATTTTTCATTGCCGTCAGCATCTCACGCCTCTTTTTTGCTCTGTTCACAGGACTGGAATGGCGAAAAGAATAGGTGCGTTTTTTAATCAGAACAATATTTTCGTGATTCATTTCACAAAAATATCCCCCTCCGGCAAACGGCAGAGACAAAAAAAGCGCCTCGCGGCGCTTTTTTCTTTGGCAACTTATTTGCTGCCCGGGATGCTGAAGCGTTTGTTGAAACGCTCAACACGACCACCGGTATCAACAACACGTTGTTTACCAGTAAAGAACGGGTGGCATTTGCCGCACACGTCCAGGTTCAGGTCGTGGCCCACGGTGGAGTGGGTTTTGATCACATTACCGCAAGAACAGGTTGCAGTAATCGCAACGTAATTCGGGTGAATACCTTTTTTCATGGGAAACCTCAGTTTAAGGCCGCGTCGCTCTTCCAGCCCTAACGCCAGACACCACGCGAGTTAAATAATAAGTGTATCTTTGGCGCGCTAAATCCGCACTAAAGGCGGCGAATCATACAGAAATTAACCAGCACATGCAAACTGATCCGCTCGTCCGTAGCAACAATGTGTATACTAACCCGCCAGTTTTCAAGTCAGGAAGATGAGATGCCCGTCGCCCACGTTGCGCTGTCTGTACCCTTGCCCCGCACCTTTGATTATCTGTTGCCGGACGACATGATCGCCCGCGCAGGTTGTCGCGTGCGCGTGCCGTTCGGTACTCAGCAACGCGTTGGCATTGTGGTGGCGGTCAGCGATAAAAGCGAGCTGCCGCTTACCGAGCTGAAGCAGGTAGAAGAAGTGCTCGACAGCGAGCCCGCGTTTTCACCCGCCGTCTGGCGTCTGTTGTTATGGGCAGTTGACTATTACCATCATCCGATTGGCGATGTGCTGTTCAACGCCCTTCCCGTTCTGTTACGCCAGACAAAAACTGCCAGCGCAGAGTTTCAGGGCTACTGGTTCGCCACTGAGCAGGGCCAGGCGACGGACATTAATCGCGTAAAGTCGGCAAAGCAGCAGCAGGCGCTTTCGGCTCTGCGTAAAGGTAAAATCTGGCAGCACCAGTTGGCAGCGCTGGATCTGAAAAGCGTCACTCTGCAGGCGCTGCGCGCCAAAGGGCTGGCGGAGATGAGCAGCGAAACGCCGACGTTCAGCGACTGGCGCAGCCAGTTCTCCGTCAGCGGCGACAGGCTGCGGCTGAACACAGAGCAGGCCACTGCCGTCGGCGCGATTCACAGCGCGGCCGATCAATTCTCTGCCTGGCTGCTGGCAGGCGTCACGGGTTCCGGTAAGACCGAAGTCTATTTAAGCGTACTGGAAAATGTGCTGGCGCAGGGGAAACAGGCACTGGTGATGGTGCCGGAGATTGGCCTGACGCCGCAAACCATCGCCCGTTTTCGCGAGCGCTTTAACGCGCCGGTCGAAGTGCTGCATTCAGGCCTGAACGACAGTGAACGTCTTACCACATGGCAAAAAGCGAAAAACGGCGAGGCGGCAATTGTTATCGGCACGCGCTCATCGCTGTTCACACCGTTTAAAAACCTCGGCGTGATCGTTATCGATGAAGAGCACGACAGCTCCTATAAACAGCAGGAAGGCTGGCGCTATCACGCGCGGGATCTGGCGGTCTATCGCGCCCATAGCGAACAGATCCCCATCATTCTCGGCTCAGCGACTCCCGCGCTGGAGACCTTATATAATGTGCGGGCGCGAAAATACCGACTGCTGCGCCTGACGCGCCGCGCCGGTAGCGCGCGCCCGGCAACACAACATGTTCTGGATATGAAAGGCCAGCAGTTGCAGGCCGGATTAGCGCCCGCGCTCATCAACCGCATGCGCCAGCATTTGCAGGCAGGCAACCAGGTAATTCTGTTTCTTAACCGCCGGGGGTTCGCTCCGGCACTGCTGTGCCATGACTGCGGCTGGATAGCAGAGTGCCCGCGTTGCGATCACTACTACACCTTTCACCAGGCGCAGCAGCATTTGCGCTGCCACCATTGCGATAGCCAGCGCCCGGTACCGCGCCAGTGCCCCTCCTGCGGTTCCACGCACCTGCTGCCCGTCGGTTTAGGAACTGAGCAACTGGAACAGGCGCTTGCGCCGCTGTTCCCTGGCGTGCCGGTGTCGCGCATTGACCGCGATACCACCAGCCGCAAAGGCGCGTTGGAGCAGCACCTGGCGGAAGTTCATCGCGGCGGCGCGCGGCTCCTGATTGGCACGCAGATGCTGGCGAAAGGCCATCACTTTCCGGATGTGACGTTGGTTGCCTTGCTGGATGTCGATGGCGCACTCTTTTCTGCGGATTTCCGTGCGGCGGAACGGTTCGCTCAGCTCTATACCCAGGTGTCGGGCCGCGCCGGGCGCGCCGGAAAGCAGGGCGAAGTGGTGCTGCAAACCCACCATCCTGAGCATCCTTTGCTGCAAACTTTGCTGCATAAAGGTTATGACACCTTTGCAGAACAGGCGCTGGCCGAACGGCAAACGCTGCAACTGCCGCCGTGGACCAGCCACGTGTTGATCCGCGCAGAAGATCAGAACAATCAGTTCGCTCCGCTGTTCCTGCAACAGTTGAAAAACTTACTGCAAGCCAGCCCGCTGGCGGATAATCAATTGTGGATCCTCGGCCCGGTTCCGGCGCTGGCAGCGAAGCGCGCCGGACGCTATCGCTGGCAGATCCTGCTGCAACACCCTTCCCGCATTCGCTTACAACATATTGTCAGCGGCGCGCTGGCATTGATTAACACGCTGCCCGATGCACGGCGGGTTAAATGGGTGCTGGATGTCGATCCCATTGAGAGTTGAGGTTGCGATCGGCGGCATAAAATTCAACTTTCATCACACTTTTCATGAAAATTCTGTAACCGCTGCGCCTAACTATCTGATAAAAATGTGACTACGCTTGCGCCGTGCATGCGAGGAGAACAAGTTGAAACCCAAAAATCAGGTTGCAGCAGCGACCATGAAAGATGTTGCCATGAAAGCAAAGGTTTCTACGGCAACCGTATCCCGTGCATTAATGAATCCGGAAAAAGTGTCGCAGACGACCCGTAATCGGGTTGAGCAAGCCGCCATGGAAGTGGGTTATTTACCCCAGTCGATGGGACGTAACGTCAAGCGAAACGAATCCCGCACTTTGTTGGTGATTGTGCCGGATATCTGCGATCCCTTTTTCAGCGAAATCATTCGCGGTATCGAAGTTACCGCAGCCGAACACGGCTATCTGGTACTGATTGGCGACTGCGCCCACCAGAATCAGCAAGAAAAAACCTTTATCGATCTGATCATTACCAAGCAAATCGACGGCATGCTGCTGTTAGGTTCACGCCTGCCGTTCGACGCCAGTATTGAAGAGCAGCGCAATTTGCCGCCGATGGTCATGGCGAATGAATTTGCTCCTGAGCTGGAGCTGCCTACCGTACACATTGATAACCTGACCGCCGCTTTTAACGCCGTCAATTATCTACAGGAACAGGGGCACCATCTGATTGGCTGTATTGCCGGGCCGGAAGAGATGCCATTGTGCCACTACCGCTTGCAGGGTTATGTGCAGGCGCTGCGCCGCTCAGGAACGACTGTCGATCCGCACTATATTGCGCGCGGTAATTTTACCTTTGAAGCCGGAGCGCACGCGCTGGAACAGCTTCTGGCGCTGCCCAAGCCGCCAACGGCGGTGTTCTGCCATAGCGACGTTATGGCGCTGGGTGCACTGTCGCTCGCCAAACGTCGGGGGTTGAAAGTACCGGACGACTTATCGATTATCGGTTTTGATAACATTTCACTGGCAGAGTACTCTGACCCGCCGCTAACCACCGTTGCGCAGCCGCGCTATGAAATTGGCCGGGAATCGATGCTGCTCCTGCTGGAACAACTGCAAGGTCATAACGTCAATAGCGGATCGCGCCTGCTGGATTGCGAATTGATCCTGCGCGGCAGTACCCGGGCGATTACGTAAATACCTGGCTTTAAGACACCCCCTTCTGGTCAAAAGCCCGTCGCTTAAGTAACATGGCGGGCTGATAAACGATATAAATACAGCGAAACGATAGTGGCACAACGAGATTATGTACGCCGCGGCCAGCCGGCTCCTGCGCGGCGAAAAGCGAGCAACTCAAGGAAAAAGCAACGCAGCAGGTCTGCGGTCTCTCCAGCCATGGTCGCCATCGCGGCCGCCGTGCTGGTCGCCTTTATCGGTGGTCTGTACTTTATTACGCACCACAAAAAAGAAGAATCCGAATCGCTACAAAATCAAAAGGTCACCGGTAACGGCCTGCCGCCGAAGCCGGAAGAGCGCTGGCGCTACATTAAAGAGCTGGAAAGCCGTCAGCCAGGCGTGCTTGCGCCTACTGAACCTTCTGCAGGCGGCGAAGTGAAAAACCCGGATCAACTGACAGATGAACAGCGCCAGCTGTTAGCGCAGATGCAGGCGGATATGCGCCAGCAGCCGACGCAGCTTAATGAAGTGCCGTGGAACGAACAGACGCCGGAACAACGTCAGCAAACGTTGCAGCGCCAGCGCCAGGCTCAGCAGCAGCAACAACCGCAGTGGACGCAAACGCAGCCGGTACAGCAGCCGCGTACGCAGACGCGTGTGGTGGAACAACCGGTGCAGCAACAACCGGCGCGGACAACGGCCACTGCGCCGCGTCAAACACAGACGCAAACGCAGCAGCAGCCGAAAGCCGCCGCAACATCGCAGCCGTATCAGGATCTGTTGCAAACGCCGCCGCATACCACCGCAGCACAGCCGAAAGCGCAGCAAGCTGCGCCGATAACACGTGAGGCGGAAGCGCCGAAAACGCAAACGGCGGAGAAAAAAGATGACCGCCGCTGGATGATCCAGTGCGGTTCGTTTAAAGGCCAGGAGCAGGCAGAAACCGTTCGCGCCCAGCTGGCGTTCGAAGGGTTTGATTCACGTATCACCAGCAACAACGGCTGGAACCGCGTGGTACTTGGCCCGGTGAAAGGCAAAGAGAATGCTGATTCCACCATTAGCCGTCTGAAAATGGCGGGTCATACAAACTGTATCCGTCTCGCCTCCGGGGGTTGAAACCCCCGAAATCCCCCCCATCTATAATTGCATTCTGCCCCGTACGCTGTGCGGGGCGCTGTATTCTGCATTTGTAACCAAGGGGTCTGCTCGTGACAACAATCGTAAGCGTACGCCGTAACGGCCATGTCGTTATTGCCGGTGATGGCCAGGCCACACTGGGTAATACCGTAATGAAGGGCAACGTGAAAAAAGTCCGCCGCCTGTATAACGACAAAGTTATCGCAGGTTTTGCCGGTGGTACGGCCGATGCCTTCACTTTGTTCGAACTCTTCGAACGCAAACTGGAAATGCACCAGGGCCATCTGGTGAAAGCGGCTGTCGAGCTGGCAAAGGACTGGCGCACCGATCGCATGCTGCGCAAGCTGGAAGCGCTGCTGGCGGTGGCAGATGAGAACGCGTCGCTGATCATCACCGGTAATGGTGATGTGGTTCAGCCGGAAAATGACCTGATCGCTATCGGTTCCGGTGGGCCATACGCCCAGGCCGCAGCCCGTGCGTTACTGGAAAATACCGAGCTTGGCGCGCGTGAAATCGCTGAGAAGGCGTTGGATATTGCAGGCGATATCTGCATTTACACCAACCACTTCCATACCATCGAAGAATTACCCTCTAAAGCGTAAGGATCTCCCATGTCTGAAATGACCCCACGCGAAATTGTCAGCGAACTGGACAAACATATTATCGGCCAGGACGCGGCTAAGCGTTCTGTGGCAATCGCCTTGCGTAACCGCTGGCGCCGTATGCAGCTTGATGAAGAGCTGCGTCACGAAGTGACACCAAAAAATATTCTGATGATCGGCCCGACCGGCGTCGGTAAAACCGAAATTGCGCGTCGTCTGGCGAAACTGGCTAACGCGCCGTTTATCAAAGTTGAAGCGACCAAGTTCACCGAAGTGGGCTATGTCGGGAAAGAAGTGGATTCTATCATCCGCGATCTGACCGATTCCGCAGTGAAAATGGTACGTATCCAGTCGATCGAGAAAAACCGCTACCGCGCCGAAGAGTTGGCCGAAGAGCGTATTCTCGACGTACTGATCCCACCGGCGAAAAACAACTGGGGACAACCGGAGCAATCCGCTGAACCTTCAGCTGCGCGCCAATCCTTCCGCAAAAAACTGCGCGAAGGCCAGCTCGACGATAAAGAGATTGAAATCGATCTCGCTGCTGCACCGATGGGCGTAGAGATCATGGCGCCTCCGGGCATGGAAGAGATGACCAATCAGTTGCAGTCCATGTTCCAGAACCTGGGCGGGCAGAAGCAGAAACCGCGTAAGCTGAAAATTAAAGACGCGATGAAGCTGCTGATTGAAGAAGAAGCCGCGAAGCTGGTCAACCCGGAAGAGTTGAAACAGGACGCTATCGAAGCCGTTGAGCAGCACGGGATCGTGTTTATCGACGAAATCGACAAAATCTGTAAGCGCGGCAATACCTCCGGGCCGGACGTTTCCCGCGAAGGTGTACAGCGCGACCTGCTGCCGCTGGTGGAAGGCTGCACCGTCTCAACCAAGCACGGCATGGTGAAAACCGATCACATTCTGTTTATCGCCTCCGGCGCGTTCCAGGTTGCCAGCCCGTCGGATCTGATCCCGGAATTGCAGGGCCGTCTGCCGATTCGCGTTGAATTGAAGGCGTTAACGACGGAAGATTTCGAGCGCATTCTGACCGAGCCAAACGCGTCTGTGACGGTACAGTACAAAGCACTGATGGCGACCGAAGGCGTGAATATCGAATTTACTGACGACGGCATCAAACGCATTGCGCAGGCAGCCTGGCAGGTGAACGAAACCACGGAAAACATCGGCGCCCGCCGTTTGCATACCGTGCTGGAACGCCTGATGGAAGACATCTCCTACGACGCCAGCGATCTGGGCGGTAAGACCATTATCATCGATGCCGACTATGTAAGTAAGCACCTTGATGCTTTAGTGGCAGATGAAGATCTGAGCCGTTTTATCCTATAATCCCGTTCACAACGTTTTCATCACATTCGATGGGGGCTTATGCCCCCATTTTTGTTGGCGTAATTTATGAACGAAACGCAATCTCTGAGCCTTACTCAGGCCTGGCTGGAAAGCCTGCGACCTAAAACATTACCGCTGGCATTCGCGGCCATTGTCGTGGGCACCGTGCTGGCGTGGTGGCAGGGTTATTTTGATCCGCTGGTCGCCGTGCTCGCATTGATCACCGCTGGCCTGCTACAAATCCTCTCCAACCTTGCCAATGATTACGGCGATGCAGTGAAGGGCAGCGATAAACCGGATCGCATTGGGCCGCTGCGCGGTATGCAGAAAGGTGCTATCTCACTCGCGCAAATGAAACGAGCGCTGATTATCGTGATTGTGCTGAGCTGCATTTCCGGGCTGTTGCTGGTGACAGCAGCAACCCAGACGCTGGCGGATTTTATCGGTTTCCTCGTGCTCGGCGGCCTGTCGATCATTGCGGCGATTACCTACACCATTGGTAAGCGCCCGTATGGCTATCTCGGCCTTGGCGATATCTCAGTGCTGATTTTCTTTGGCTGGCTGAGCGTGATGGGAAGCTGGTATCTACAAACGCATATGCTGATCCCGGCGGTTATCCTGCCCGCCACGGCCTGCGGCCTGCTGGCGACTGCTGTATTGAATATCAATAACTTGCGTGATATCAACAGCGACCGCGAGAACGGCAAAAACACGCTGGTGGTGCGTTTAGGGCCAATCAACGCCCGCCGTTATCACGCCAGCTTGCTGATCGGCGCGCTGCTGTGCCTGGCGCTGTTCAACCTGCTGTCATTGCATAGTCTGTGGGGATGGTTATTTCTCCTTGCAGCACCGCTACTTATCAAACAAGCGCGCTTTGTGTTGCGCGAACGCGATCCGCGCGCTATGCCGCCAATGCTTGAACGTACGGTAAAAGGCGCATTGCTTACTAACTTATTGTTTGTTATTGGAATAATTCTCAGCCAGACACACCTTTAACTGATTAATGTCAATTAACAATTGATGATTTTGCCAACAGTGCGGGATGCGCGATATACTAACGTTTCTCGCATCAACTGAACGTTAATCCTATGAAATACGATACTTCTGAGCTTTGTGACATCTACCAGGAAGAGATCAACGTTGTAGAGCCGCTATTCTCTAATTTTGGCGGTCGGTCGTCTTTTGGCGGACAAATCATCACGGTGAAATGTTTCGAGGATAACGGGTTGCTGTACGATCTGCTCGAACAAAATGGCCGTGGTCGCGTCCTGCTGGTCGACGGCGGCGGTTCTATGCGTCGCGCGTTAATCGACGCCGATCTCGCACGCACTGCGGTGCAAAACGAGTGGGAAGGCATTGTGGTTTATGGTGCTGTGCGCCAGGTTGACGATCTGGAAGAGCTGGATATCGGCATCCAGGCTATTGCCGCTATTCCGGTTGGCGCAGCAGGTGAAGGCATTGGTGAAAGCGACGTGCGCGTCAATTTCGGCGGCGTCACCTTCTTCTCTGGCGACCATCTGTATGCTGACAATACCGGCATTATCCTTTCCGAAGATCCCCTCGATATCGAGTAAAAAAAAGGGCGCCATCAGGCGCCCTTCTTCTTTTGCGTCAGACAACGCTTCGCTTATCCGATCCGAACGATTTCATGTTGTAGCAAGGCGGCAAGCAAATGAATTCCCGGCAGCACAGATAGCCTGACCGGAGTGAATGCGCGCAGCCAACACCGTGAAAGATAAAGCGTAATCAGACTTCTTCCATGCGGCCCAGCAGCGCCTGCAAACGCTCCTGCCAGCCATGCTGCTGCTCTTTCAGCTGGTTGTTTTCGCGCTCCAGCTCTTCGCGGCTATGCTGTGCAGCCTGAACGTCCTGCGCCAGACTATTGTTCTTTTCTTTCAGCTCTTCGATTTCCATCTGCAACAGCGTGATGGTATCAATCGCCTGCTGCACTTTCGCTTCCAGTTTCTCGAATACTTCTAATGACATTGTCATACCTCTCCTGAGTTGCAAGGCGTTGATAGGTAAATCTTCGTCCCTAATACCGGCGACGCCTTAATAAAAATGAGCGCATTTCGCTTGCCTCCGATTGTATGAATCACGCCAGCCCCTGTCCAGCGCGGAGCCGCGCTGTTTGCGCTTTGCAACACTTTTCGTCCTCATCCTGGTGCAACAGCGGTGCCCGTCTCTAAATTGTTAAGAGTGAAGTTACAAAAATGATTCAGCTCACATTTCGATATGGTACAAAAACACCCCAATTCGCGCGAAAACGCTCATTTTATTGACGCAGTACACACATTTTAATTTCGATATTTCTCGTTTTTGCTCGTTAACGATAAATTAACACTATGTCTACACGACATCATGGGAGACGTTGGCCCCATGCTAACAATAACCATTACTCTTTAGCAGGATCCGATTATGAGTCAGACATCAACCTTAAAAGGCCAGTGCATCGCCGAGTTTCTCGGAACCGGGTTGTTGATTTTTTTCGGTGTCGGGTGTGTCGCAGCGCTGAAAGTGGCAGGTGCCACCTTCGGCCAGTGGGAAATCAGCATCATCTGGGGTCTTGGCGTGGCTATGGCCATCTACCTGACTGCAGGGGTTTCCGGCGCGCATCTTAACCCCGCGGTAACGATCGCACTATGGCTCTTCGCCAGTTTTGACGGGCGCAAAGTAGCTCCCTTCATCATTTCGCAGTTTGCCGGCGCGTTTTGCGCAGCGGCGCTTGTTTACGGGCTTTACTACAATCTTTTCCTCGACTTCGAACATACGCACAATATGGTGCGCGGCAGCGTCGAAAGTCTTGATTTAGCAGGTATCTTTTCAACCTACCCTAACCCGCACATCAACTTTGTGCAGGCTTTCGCAGTTGAAATGGTCATTACCGCTGTTCTGATGGGCGTCATCATGGCGCTGGGTGATGATGGCAATGGCATTCCACGCGGGCCGCTGGCCCCCCTGCTGATTGGTCTGCTGATTGCGGTTATCGGCGCGTCAATGGGGCCACTGACCGGCTTTGCCATGAACCCGGCGCGTGATATTGGCCCGAAAACCTTCGCCTGGCTGGCAGGCTGGGGCGACGTCGCCTTTACCGGCGGCAAAGATATTCCCTACTTCCTCGTCCCGCTGTTCGGGCCGATCGTAGGCGCGGCGCTCGGTGCGTTCGGTTATCGTAAACTGATTGGCCGCCATCTGCCGTCAGGAACCAGTGAGGCGGCGGAAGAAAAAGGCACTGCCTCAACGACTCAACAAAAAGCTTCGCTGTAATGTGACTACGGGACTCTAACCATGACTGACAAAAAATATATCGTTGCGCTCGACCAGGGTACTACCAGTTCCCGCGCGGTTGTGATGGATCACGACGCCAACATCATCAGCGTTTCACAGCGCGAATTTGAACAAATTTACCCGAAGCCAGGCTGGGTTGAGCATGATCCGATGGAAATCTGGGCATCGCAAAGCTCCACGCTGGTCGAAGTGTTAGCGAAGGCAGACATCAACTCCGACGAAATCGCCGCCATCGGTATTACCAACCAGCGTGAAACAGCCATCGTCTGGGAACGCGAAACCGGCAAACCGATCTACAACGCGATTGTCTGGCAGTGCCGTCGTACCGCCGAGATTTGCGAGCAGCTCAAACGCGATGGCATGGAAGAATACGTGCGCAACACCACCGGCCTTGTGATTGACCCGTACTTCTCCGGCACCAAAGTGAAGTGGATCCTCGATCACGTTGAAGGCTCCCGTGAACGTGCGAAGCGCGGCGAACTGCTGTTCGGCACCGTAGATACCTGGCTTATCTGGAAAATGACGCAGGGCCGCGTTCACGTGACCGATTACACTAACGCCTCGCGTACCATGCTGTTCAACATCCACGCGCTGGACTGGGACGACAAAATGCTGGATGCGCTGGATATCCCGCGCGCCATGCTGCCGGAAGTGCGCAAATCCTCCGAAGTGTACGGTCAGACCAACATTGGTGGTAAAGGCGGTACGCGTATTCCTATCGCCGGGATCGCCGGTGACCAGCAGGCCGCGCTGTTTGGTCAGCTGTGCGTGAAAGAAGGGATGGCGAAAAATACCTACGGCACCGGCTGTTTTATGCTGATGAACACCGGCGAGAAAGCGGTGAAATCCGAGCACGGTCTGCTGACCACCATCGGCTGCGGCCCGAAAGGCGAAGTGAACTACGCGCTGGAAGGCGCAGTGTTCATGGCGGGGGCTTCCATCCAGTGGCTGCGTGATGAAATGAAGCTGATCAGCGATGCATTCGACTCTGAATATTTCGCTACCAAAGTGAAGGACACCAACGGCGTGTACGTGGTTCCTGCCTTTACCGGCCTCGGCGCGCCATACTGGGACCCGTACGCACGCGGCGCAATCTTCGGCCTGACACGTGGTGTGAACGCTAACCACATCATTCGCGCCACGCTGGAATCGATCGCCTACCAGACGCGCGACGTTCTGGAAGCGATGCAGGCAGACTCCGGTATTCGTTTACACGCGCTGCGTGTGGATGGCGGCGCGGTGGCCAACAACTTCCTGATGCAGTTCCAGTCCGACATTCTGGGCACCCGCGTAGAACGCCCGGAAGTGCGCGAAGTGACGGCGCTGGGCGCGGCCTACCTTGCTGGTCTGGCGGTCGGTTTCTGGCAGAATCTCGATGAATTGCAGGAAAAAGCGGTCATCGAACGCGAATTCCGCCCTGGCATCGAAACCACCGAGCGCAACTACCGTTACAGCGGCTGGAAAAAAGCCGTTAAACGCGCGCTGGCGTGGGAAGAACACGACGAGTAATCCTGCCGCCTCTCCCCTCCCCCGTTTGGGGGAGGGGATCAATCCTCTCCCCCTCTCCCTGTGGTAAACTTTGTGCAATTTCTTTCACTACAGAGTGTGTTATGAGACGAGAACTTGCCATCGAATTCTCCCGCGTTACCGAGGCTGCGGCGCTGGCTGGCTACAAGTGGCTGGGACGTGGCGATAAAAACACGGCGGACGGCGCAGCGGTAAACGCTATGCGCATCATGCTCAACAATGTCGACATTGACGGTACCATCGTCATTGGCGAAGGGGAGATCGATGAAGCGCCGATGCTGTTTATCGGTGAGAAAGTCGGCACAGGAAAAGGCGACGCCGTGGATATCGCGGTCGATCCTATTGAAGGCACCCGCATGACAGCGATGGGCCAGGCAAATGCGCTGGCGGTACTGGCTGTCGGCGATAAGGGTTGCTTCCTGAATGCGCCGGATATGTACATGGAAAAACTGATTGTCGGCCCAGGCGCTAAAGGCGCTATCGACCTCAATCTGCCGCTGGCGGATAACCTGCGCAATGTCGCTGACGCGCTGAACAAACCCCTGACTGAATTGACGGTCACCATCCTTGCCAAACCGCGCCATGACGCAACGATTGCAGAGATGCAAAAGCTCGGCGTGCGCGTTTTTGCCATTCCCGACGGCGATGTCGCGGCGTCCATTCTTACCTGTATGCCGGATAGCGAAGTCGATGTGCTGTACGGTATCGGCGGCGCGCCGGAAGGTGTGGTTTCCGCAGCGGTGATACGCGCGCTTGATGGTGACATGCAGGGACGTCTGCTGGCGCGCCATCAGGTGAAAGGCGACAGCGAAGAGAACCGCCGCATCGGCGAACAGGAGCTGAAACGCTGCCGTGGCATGGGCATTCAGGCGGGCAACGTGCTGCGTCTGGACGATATGGCGCGTAGCGATAATGTGATTTTTGCGGCAACCGGCATCACCAAAGGCGATCTGCTGGATGGCATTACCCGCAAAGGTAATATCGCCACCACGGAAACGCTGTTGATCCGCGGGAAATCGCGCACGATTCGCCGCATTCAGTCCATCCACTACCTCGATCGTAAAGATCCGGATGTGCAACGCCACATCCTGTAAGGCTATTTGTTCAATTGAGCTTTCCGGCCCGCACGGGCTGGAAATCTCCCTCCACAGGCACGAAGATAAGGCAACGCAACTGAACAGGAGATAACCATGGCGGAATGGGTAACAGGAAAAGTCACTAAGGTGCAGTTCTGGACCGATGCGCTATTTAGCCTCACCGTGCATGCCCCCGTTAACCCCTTCACTGCCGGGCAGTTCGCCAAACTTGGTCTGGAAATTGACGGCGAGCGCGTTCAGCGCGCTTACTCTTACGTCAATGCGCCAGGTAACCCCGACCTCGAGTTCTATCTTGTCACCGTACCGGAAGGCAAACTCAGCCCGCGCCTGGCAGCCCTGCAACCGGGAGACGAAGTGCAAATTGTCAGCGAAGCCGCCGGTTTCTTTGTGCTTGAGGAAGTACCGGATTGCGAAACGCTATGGATGCTGGCCACCGGCACCGCTATTGGGCCATATCTGTCGATTTTGCAGGAAGGCAAGGATCTGCAACGCTTTAAAAATCTGGTGCTGGTGCACGCCGTGCGCTATGCCGCAGATCTCAGCTACTTGCCGCTGATGCTGGAACTGCAACAGCGTTATGAAGGGAAACTGCGTATTCAGACGGTAGTCAGCCGGGAGACGATTTCCGGCTCACTGACCGGACGCGTACCGGCGTTGATTGAAAGTGGTGCGCTGGAAGAAGCCGTCGGGCTGCCGATGAACACCGAAACCAGCCATGTGATGCTGTGTGGCAACCCGCAAATGGTACGCGATACCACACAACTCCTTAAAGATTCCCGGCAAATGACCAAGCACCTGCGCCGCCGACCGGGGCATATCACCGCAGAACACTACTGGTAATCAGCGATACTTCACTTCCAGCGTCTCTTTGCCATATTTGTTTTCTCCCTGGGTGCCGACAAACGCGCCCAGGTCGATCAGCATCATGACAATAATCACCACCGGAATCAGACGTCCCACCGCCCATTCCAGCGTGCCGTTCAGCACTTCCCAGTGGCCGGAAAGCAGCATCCACGCCAGCACCATCAGCAATCCCCACGCGCCATGACGGCCGCGATCGTGCAAACGTTTCACCATTACGCAGGCAGTCGGCCAGATGAGGCACACCAGAATAAACGCGGCCATCTGGAAATCGAGCATTCCACTGTTTGCCAGCGCAAACAGCACTGTCATGCTCACTACCCAGAGGATGATCCAGACCCAAAAGTCGCGTCGACCAATGCGCCCTTTAAACGAAAACAACCACTGCTGTATGCCCATGTAAGGTTCCTTATTATCGTAATGCTGCGTAGTTTACCCTGGCAGCGGGAGTTTTTGACAAGCCAGCCCGATATCGTTTTAATCGTGAGCACACTTTAGAGAGGGCGATGTAATGAAAGCATGGCGTTACCCGATTTGGCTGCTCTTCTCAGCGCTGATCTTCGGCTCCCCGGTGTGGGCGGAAGAGACGCCTGCCACAGCAACCGCGCCCTACCTGCTGCCGGGCGCGCCGACATTCGACCAGTCGATCAGTCAGTTCCGGGAAAAATTTAATACCGACAACCCGACGCTTCCGCTGAACGAGTTTCGCGCTGTTGATGGCCGTAACGATCAGGCGAACCTGACGCGCGCCGCAACAAAAATTAACGACAATCTTTATGCATCGACAGCGCTGGAGCGCGGTACGCTGAAAATAAAGTCGATGCAAATCACCTGGCTGCCGGTACAGGGTCCAGAGCAAAAGGCGGCGAAAGCGAAAGCCCAGGAGTATATGGCAGCGATAATTCGCGCGTTTTCGCCGACGATGACTACCGCGCAAAGCGGGCAAAAGCTGCAAAAGTTGCTGAATAACGGCAAAAACAAACAGTACTACGCGGAAACAGAAGGCGCAGTACGTTATGTGGTGGCAGATAACGGCGAAAAGGGGCTGACCTTCGCTGTTGAACCGATTAAGCTGACGCTATCTGAATCGCTTGAAGATAACAATAAATGACAAAAAGCAAAGCCTTTCAGGGGATGAATCTCTATACTGTTTCACAGACCATGCTGCCCTGAAGGGCGGCCATATTCCTTAATTCGCCAAGCGCGTGGAGAGTAAAAATGCGACATCCTTTAGTGATGGGTAACTGGAAACTGAACGGCAGCCGCCACATGGTAAACGAACTGGTTGCAAACCTGCGTACCGAGCTGGCTGGCGTAACGGGCTGTGCGGTCGCGATTGCGCCGCCGGAAATGTACCTGGATCTGGCTAAACATGCTGCTGACGGTAGCCACATCATCCTGGGCGCGCAGAACGTCGACGTTAACCTGTCCGGCGCTTTCACCGGTGAAACCTCTGCCGAAATGCTGAAAGATATCGGCGCAAAATACATCATCATCGGCCACTCTGAGCGTCGTACTTACCACGCAGAATCCGATGAATTCATCGCCAAAAAATTCGCCGTACTGAAAGCGCAGGGCCTGATCCCGGTACTGTGCATCGGTGAAACCGAAGCAGAAAACGAAGCGGGTAAAACCGAAGAAGTCTGCGCACGCCAGATCGACGCTGTGTTGAAAACCCAGGGCGCGAGCGCGTTCGAAGGCGCAGTGATTGCCTACGAACCGGTTTGGGCGATCGGTACCGGCAAATCCGCAACTCCGGCGCAGGCGCAGGCTGTACACAAATTTATCCGTGACCACATTGCTAAAGCAGACGCGAAAGTGGCTGAGCAAGTGATCATTCAGTACGGCGGTTCCGTGAATGCAGGCAACGCCGCAGAGCTGTTCACCCAGCCGGACATCGACGGTGCGCTGGTTGGCGGCGCGTCCCTGAAAGCTGACGCTTTCGCCGTGATCGTCAAAGCAGCAGAAGCCGCAAAACAGGCGTAATGCTGTTGCATGGCGGGCGGCGCTTGCGCTTACCCGCCCTACGCAAAGCCAAGCCCGGTATGCGCTAACGCCACCGGGCTTTTTTACACCTATCCTCTCCTGCAGAAATAAGCGCATCGCTATCCGGCAATGTCAGACCGTTACAGTTTCCCCAGCACGCTAAACCACGCGTAATCCAGCGGTAACAATATCAGATACGTCACCACTGCCAGCGCCAGACAGAACAGCATTCCCGCGCGTGCCGGCACTTTCCCCAGCGCCATAGCTACCACAATCGGCGACGCCTGATACGGCAACAGCGGCGTGGAGTAGCCCAGCACCTGAATCATAATGACCGACAACAGCGGGAATCCGGTCGCGTCAGAAAAACTCTGCGCCAGCGTGGTAAACAGCGCCGGAACACCGTTGGCGGTCATAATGAAATTGAGTGCCGTGGTGATGCCCGTCAGCGCAAGAAAACTGGTGAACGGGTTAGCTGGATCGAGTGGCATTACCCTCAGCAACGCTTCCCCGACCGCACTGCCGATACCGGTTTGCGTCACCGTGATCGCTAAACCCAAAATCCCGGCAACGTAAATACAGGTGCGGATATTCACCCCGGTAGAAAATTCGTCGCCATTGATAAAGCCGATGCGCGGCAGCAAGGTGACACAGGCCGCCGCCAGCCCGGTCCACGCAGGACCAATACCGTGCCAGCTCTCCGTCACCCACATCGTCAGCACCACCGCCAGCAGCCACGCCAGCCGTTTCTCCTCCCGGCTCATCGGCGCAGAAATGGCCTCTTCACGCGGCGCCTGCGGCTGCCCCGGAAACAGCCAGCAGATCAGGCTAATCAGAATAACGCCTTTCAGAATGCCGAGTACCGGCGTGTGCAACAGCAAATAGGGAAGATAGTTGAGATGGATGCCATAAGAGCCTTCCGCCGCACCGCTCATCACCAGATTGGGAACGTTGGCGGGCAGTATAGTGGCCGAAAGCTGGAACGTGCCGAAACCGACGGCCAGCGCCAGCCCGTACCATGAACGTGTACCTTCCTGAATGCCCGATCGCGCCGCCATCGCTGCAACGATCGGCATCAGCAGCGCAATGCGTCCCATATTCGACGGCATAACAAAAGCCAGCGCATAGCTCAACAGCACGACGCTGGCGACCATTTGCAGCCATGATGTTGTCAGCCTCGATGACAACGCGCGGGCGGCTCTGTCCGCCAGACCGGTTTTACGGATCGCCACGCCCAGCACAAAGCCGCTGAACACCAGCCAGAATGCCGAAGAAGCAAACCCACCGAAGACCACCTCCGGCGGCGCGATTTTCGCCACCATCGCTGCGGTAAAGAACAGCAGTGCAGTAATAAACTCCGGTAACAGCGAGGTCGCCCACAGCACAATGGTGATGCCGACAATTAACGAGGGAAGGAACAGAGGGTGAGTAAGCCAGAGCGACATGCCTGTCTCCTGTAGATTTTTTCAGCAAGTCTACGGCGACAGGCAGGTTGAGTAAACGCGAATTATAGTGGGGTTATTTGAGGATATCGCATTGATGATCCTGAATTTCCTCCGCAGAAGCGCGATTAAGCGCCAGCAGATTACGCTCGGTTGCCAGCAGCACAAATGAGCCGTCCGCCTGTTGCACCATCGCCAGCGCAAAACGCCCCATATGCGCTTTTGCTTCCGGGATTTCTTCCGCCAGCATCAGGAACGGGCTACGCTGCACCAGTTCTGCTTCCGTCACGCGTCGGGCCAAATATTGATGGCCAAGCAAACCGCCCGGGAATTCCAGCCACTGGCTGCTAATACGCGCGGCATTATCATTTAACTGCCGACGTACATCGGGGCGCAGACAAGAGATGTGAATGTGAAAGTGGTTTTGTGTACGCCCCATGCGGGAGTTGATGGTCAGAGAGATGGCATTATCCGGCACTTCGCTGCCGCGCAGTTTGCTCATCACATCGCGGGATTGCCACGCCTGCCAGAAAAAGTTTGGCGTTGTCGCTTGCAGCAGCAGCGGGCTTTCCGTGCCGTTGATGCGATAAGTCGACATCAACAGAAATTGCAGCGGCCCATTGCGATCTTTCATCAGCACGTAACCACTTTTCAGGTTCACCTGCGTACAGGGAGCGGGCGAATTATGTTCGCGGGCATTTGGCAGGCATTGCCCGATAACGATCTGCCGCAACGCGTCCGGGTTGCCGCGACCTTTGAACCAGTGTGCAGTTCCCGCGCCCGCAAGAACAACCAGCACTAACAGGGCAATGATAAGACGACGTACGGTTTTCATATTTCCGCTTCCTTTGCTGAAAGAACCGGAATGATAGCGCAAAACAGCAGTGAAGTCGGAAATCCTGGATTTTACGCAGGTGCAAAAACAACATCGCCCTCAAAAGAGGGCGCTGTCCGGAGGATTAGCGTTTGCTGATTTGGTCGAACGTACCGCCGTTAGAGAAGTGCTCTTTTTGCGCTTTGGTCCAGCCGCCAAACTCATCATCAATGGTGAAGAGTTTCAGTTTCGGGAACTCACTCGCGTATTTCGCGGCAATTTGCGGATCGCGCGGACGGTAGAAGTTCTTCGCGACGATCTCCTGGCCTTCCGGCGAGTAGAGATATTTCAGGTAGGCTTCAGCCACTTTCTCGGTGCCTTTTTTCTCGGCAACTTTATCAACGACAGAAACCGTTGGCTCAGCGAGGATCGATTCGCTCGGCGTCACGATTTCAAACTTGTCTTTGCCCAGTTCGTTGGTTGCCAGCAGCGCTTCGTTTTCCCACGCAATCAGCACATCACCAATGCCGCGTTCAACAAAGGTACTGGTTGCGCCGCGCGCGCCGGAATCCAGCACTTCAACGTTTTTATACAGCGCCTTCACGAACTCCTGCGCTTTTGCCTGATCGCCATTGTTATGGTGCAGAGCGTAGCCCCAGGCTGCCAGATAGTTCCAGCGTGCGCCGCCGGAGCTTTTCGGGTTCGGCGTAATAACGGAAATGCCCGGTTTTACCAGATCGTTCCAGTCATGAATCTGTTTCGGGTTGCCTTTGCGTACCAGGAAGACGATGGTTGAGGTGTAAGGCGCGGAGTTGTCCGGCAGGCGTTTGATCCAGTTTTTATCAATACGACCACGTTCAGCTATAGCGTCAACGTCATAAGCCAGCGCCAGCGTCACAACATCGGCATCAATGCCGTTAATTACCGAGGTCGCCTGTTTGCCAGAGCCGCCGTGAGATTGACGGATCACAACATTATCGCCGGTCTCTTGTTTCCAGTGCGCGCTAAACGCTTTGTTGTACTGTTCGTACAGCTCACGCGTTGGATCGTAAGACACGTTTAATAACTGGATGTCCTTAGCCAGAACGCTGGTGGAAGCCAGCAGTAAAGTAATTCCCACGCCCCATTTATTCATCGCCCACTCTCTTTGGTTGTGTATTTTGATGAGACCAGCGTGCCAGAAAGATAATCAATGATTAAAGAATAAAAAAAGATTGGCTATAACTATGCGGAATAAACAGACATAAAAAAATGCCCTCATATTAGAGGGCATTTTCATGCGATCAGAAGAGTTTCTTCGCGCAGTCCAGCCAGTCGCCTTTGAACGGGCGCTTCATGTTCTCGATAGCGTCGATAATGTCGTGGTGAACCATTTTTTCGTTCTGGATACCGACGCAGCGACCGCCAAAGCCCTGCAGCAGCAGTTCAATAGCGTAAGAACCCATACGGGATGCCAGGATACGGTCGTAAGGCACCGGAGAGCCGCCACGCTGAATATGGCCGAGAACGGTCGCACGCGTTTCACGCTGTGTTTCGCTTTCGATATATTTTGCCAGCTCGTCAATGTCGCAGATGTGCTCAGTGATCGCCACAATCGCATGTTTTTTACCTTTGGCGATACCGGCTTTGATTTCTGCAACCAGATCTTCACGGTTGAATTCTACTTCCGGCAGAACGATAAACTCACAGCCGCCGGCAATTGCCGCAGCCAGAGTCAGGTCGCCGCAGTAACGGCCCATCACTTCAACGATGGAGATACGCTGGTGGGAAGAAGAGGTATCACGAAGGCGGTCAATCGCTTCAACGACGGTTTGCAGCGCGGTGAAATAACCGATGGTGTAGTCCGTTCCCGCAACGTCGTTATCGATGGTGCCCGGCAGACCAATGCACGGGAAACCCATTTCAGTCAGGCGCTTGGCGCCCATATAAGAACCGTCACCACCGATAACAACCAGGGCATCGATGCCGCGTTTTTTCATGTTCTCAATAGCCACGGCACGGATATGCTCTTCGCGGAATTCCGGGAAGCGGGCAGAGCCGAGGAATGTACCGCCGCGGTTGATCATATCCGATACGCTGTAGCGGTCGAGTTGGATCATGCGGTCTTCGTACAGGCCGAGGTAACCATCATAGATACCTGCAACTTCCAGACCTTCTGTTAATGCGGCACGGACGACCCCGCGGATCGCGGCATTCATGCCTGGCGCATCACCGCCACTTGTCAACACACCGATTTTTTTAATCATGACTACCTCTGAACTAGGAATGCAAAATAAATTCTGTGGCCCGAAGCGACTCCCCACGGGAGCGAACAACTATGCTGCAAATAGTATATCAATCACTGCTTGCTGAATTGATTCAGGTCAGCCCAAATGGCGGTAATTTATACACAAAAAACGGGTCTGGCTCACTTTTTTACAATGGAATACGAATGTACTGTTGTGCTTAACGTCCCTGAGGTACGACAGAGCAGGGATCCTGGTGAATAATTACATCCGATCCCGGAAAACGTTGCAGAATGGCCTGCTCTACCTGCTCAGCCACGAGATGCGCCTGAACCAACGGCAGGTTATCGTCCATTTCTAAATGTATTTGAATAAAGCGGGTCGGCCCTGACTGCCGCGTGCGAAGATCGTGCGCGCCGCTAACGCCTGGCCAGGCAGTGACGATATCCACAATCTCCCGGCGCTCTTCGTCGGGTAACGCTCTGTCCAGCAACGCCTGAACCGCTTCATAACCCATGCGTAACGCGCTATACAGAATATAGCTGCCAATCCCCAGTGCAAACAGCGCATCCGCCCGGTGCCAGCCGTACCAGGACAGACCAAGCGCGATGAGAATTGCACCGTTCATCATAACATCAGACTGATAATGAAGCATATCCGCCCGCACCGCCTGGCTGTGGGTTTTACGTACCACCCAACGCTGAAAAGTGACTAATATCACAGTACTGAATAACGCGATTAGCGTCACGATAATACCAATCCCGGCAGCACGAAGCGGCTCGGGGTTAGCCAGATGCTGAATACCGGTCAAAAACAGAAACAGCGCCGAACCGGAAATAAACATACTTTGCGCCAGCGCGGCCAACGACTCCGCTTTACCATGCCCGAAAGTATGTTCTTCATCAGCGGGCTGCAACGAGTAACGCACCACTAACAGGTTGGTCAGCGATGCCGCGATATCCACCAGAGAATCCACCAATGCCGCCAGAATACTTACCGACCCGGTGAACCACCATGCAAAAATTTTAATTAACAGTAGTGACGATGCCATGACGGTCGCCGCGACTGCTGCCCGGGTAATCAGCCGCCCATAGGATTGATTCATAAACGCTCCTGCTTTGTCCTGCGGGAATTATAACGGATGGCATCGGTGGGAATAGTACGATTAAGCGTAAGATTGTTTGATAGTGAAGTGCATTGCAGGACGAATAGTGTTGCTTATCAGGGATTGATTGCCTGGCCACTACAGACAATCAATCCCAGGTCGTTTTATTCTGTTACATTCTCAAACAATGAAACGGAATAAACCCATGAAGGTACACTGTTTATCAGGTTAACGTAACCACTATAGTCGCTATACAGTGGGTCCTGGCAACCGTGTTGCTGTGTATAATTAACGGAGAACATCCCTGAATTTATAAAATATTTATCCGCAAGAGCAGCAACGCAAAAATAGGGTTTTTTATTAGCATCCTGCACAAATTTTGCAACGGCATTCTGATCGCTGGATTTCACAAAAACAGGGACATCACCAAACTCTAATGGAGTAATATTAAGTTTAAAAGTAAAATCCGCATCCTTGTCACCAGTAGTAGAGAACAAATTATGTGGGATCACATTATGCTCATAAAAATATTTATTAAGTGCTGGCTTATGATCACCATAGACAACAATCACTGCATCCTTATCTATCGCCTGTACCTGTCGAGCAAAATCCGTTAAACGAGAGATAGATTCGGCCACTTCATATTTATAAACTGTTTCACCAGAATCATTGAGATATGGGAACGGACCGTGAGTACCCATGGTAATGAGATTCATAAAAATGGGTTGCCCCTGCTTCTCACGTAGCGCTTTTAATGCCGAGCGATAAAGTACGATATCATCTGTTTGCCACTGCCAGGGCTTCTTATTTTTTGCAATTTCGACTGGCACATCACCCATTTGTGTTATATCGACAAATTGATCAAAACCAAATTTACGATAGACATCACCTCTTCGCCAAAATGACCGATTATTATTATGAGCCGCAAAGGCATAGTAATTCTTGCGTTTTAAGGCGCTAGCAAAAGACTCGGCGTTATCCTTAAAAATATCAACATACTCCTGGTAGATGATACCAGAAAGATGCTGAGTTGTGCTTGGCAACCCGGTAAGCATTTCAAATTCTATGTTAGCCGTGCCTGCACCATAATGAGGAGATGTTGCCCGCATGGCCGTAAATCCATTATCCATAAGGGGCTGATAAAGCTCCTTAAAATTATTATCGTCATACCAACAAGATTCACACAAAACAAATATTACTGTCTTATTCCTGGGCTCACTTTTAGCATATGTAGCACGCAGGGAAAGGTACTCTTTTATTTCATCTTGTTTTAATTCAGGAACCGAACGACGAAGACTTGTCTGAATTAAATGCATGGGTAACCCGTGGCGCTTTACGTTACCAGGCCAATCCCACGAGAAATAATTAATATCATATTTTTCGGTGAGTCTGTTTGCATTTTCCTTTACCCAACCCGGCAGAGTATCTATTGCATTGGAATAAGGTGAAAAAGCCATAGGTGTGGTTAACGCCAAAAATAAAATAACAGCCAGCTTATTGGATTTATGAATCCTGAATTTCTTGTCCAAAAATAATAAGAGCAACCCGGCAAGAATTGCGCCGACACAAAGCATTATGTTGTCAGTGGAAAGATATTTTGAGGCCAGGGAAACATTGGATCCCGCAACAATATCATTAAAGGATAGAGGTTCATCAGTAAGAGATATTTTCGTCATGCTAATAAACGAAATAATTGCCGAAACCAAGGCTATTACATAAAGAGAAAAAAGAACCCTAAAATTAATCAATCGAAGGATAAGATAAACAAAAATAACTGGTGCAGACATCCAGTACATTCTAATTATCTCATGTCGATTTATGCCATATGGGCTATCGCCGATGATATCCAGGACCATTCTCAAAAAATAAATAACAACTGCAACGCATAACGTCTCTACTATCAACCCCTTAATAAAGCTGACGCTATATTTTTTTAAATTAATATTTCTCAATTTCTCGATCATTTACCCAAATCCACCAATAGAGTTTTATGTATCTCATCATCCACAAATCACCTTGATAATATATCAAAAAAATGTGGAGAAAAATGGAGTTATGAGATTTCACGCGTTTAATGAGGATAAAAAGGGAATTTTAGATAAAAAAGCTCCCGCCACTCATCATAAAAAGCTTTTCCTGGGCGCTATCCTCAGGACTTAGCAGATAAGCAAAGGGCAAAAAAACCCCCACGTCATGTGGGGGAAGACAGGGATGGTGATTTAAAGCTATCTCTATCAACATGAAATAAAAGGATTTATTTCATGCAGTGTCCACACTGCGACCACATTGACACAAAACGCGCCCTGCAATCGCAGGGCGTTTTTCACATCCACAAATTTTGTTGCCCTGAAATCGTCGGGTGTGGTCTGACTGGCTGCACTTCGCCGGGCTTCACGATATACCGCTGCACTGATTCCATCGTTACAAACGTCGCACTACAGTTAACGTTTTGGCATTGGTGATAACGTTCCTTGGTGGTATCTGTCATGTAACGACTGGTACGCGCATGAGCGGCATGTTGGCATAACGGGCAATGGAACATAATGAGCACCTCGACGGTTTGGGCAATGTCGAAATTTTACGATAAAAATCGTTAAATAACAAAATGTTAAATAAAAACATCACTCATCGTTTTCTGATTCGTACTCAACCTCAGAAAGCTTTATTTCGAGCTCTACGCCCGTCGTGAAGCCATTATTATTGAGGTTATGAGTTACCCTACTAATCAACCACGCCTGCTCATCTATGACGCTCTTAAACCCTGAGACTTTCACCGGCGTTTCCGGGTAGAGATCGGCACGCCCGACGGCCAGACTTATCGAGAACTCCGCAACACCGCGCTGTAGCTTGTCCCATTTCGCCTGCGCCGCCCGCATGGCCTGGGCTTTTGTGGCATACACCGTTGTAAGCGCAAATACGTTATCCGCCTCACCGGCCAGATATTCGCCCTCGCGGGCTTCCGGTACTCTGGTTTCCTTCTTTCTGGCTTTGGCTTTCGGATGCTGTAGCGCGCGTAAATGCTGCTCTCTGGGTTTGCGCTTCACCTTCACTTTCTTCGGTTTCGGGTCTTTGGTGTGAAGCCACTGAGCCGTAACGCCGGTGTAAGCGCCCCGGTCGGCAATCGCAAACTGGTGCCGGTCGCCGTCGCTGCGGGTGATCGTCACCTGCGGAATGTGCTTACCGCTCGCGGTCACCGCATTCCCGGCTTTGAGAAACAGCAATTTCCCCGCCTTGACCGACACCTCGCCGCCGTTCCGGTCAGCCAGCCGTGTCAGGAATTTAGCGTCAGATTCCTGCGTCTGGTCGATATGCGGGATATGAATCCCGGCCAGCGCCGGGGTGACACTCGCCGTCAGCCTGTTACGTGCGGCGATCGCCGCCACGATATCGCCGAGGGTTTTGTCGTGCCAGGACTCTTCACGCCGGGAATTCAGCGTCCCGCGAAAATCAGCGCTGCGGGCGCGGATGGTCACGGTATCAGGCGCGCCCCGGTGCTCAACCTCATCAACGGTAAAACTGCCCTTGCCAACCAGCGCGGA
Organism: Kosakonia sp. H7A; assembly: GCF_003028445.1. Lineage (NCBI taxonomy): Bacteria > Pseudomonadati > Pseudomonadota > Gammaproteobacteria > Enterobacterales > Enterobacteriaceae > Kosakonia > Kosakonia sp. H7A. The sequence goes on from NZ_PYTZ01000011.1 coordinate 49,076, forward strand.
ATCTTTCCAGCCGAGGAACAGGGTCAGCACCGCACCGCGCACCGGCAACTGCACAAGACCGTCGCTGTCATCGAGCTCAATATCGAGCTGGTCAGCCTCAAAGCCCCGGTTATCCGTCATCGTGAGGTTTATCAGCCGGTTGCTGATGTTGCCGGTGATATCCTTACTGTCCAGTTTCAGCATAAACGCGGGGGTGAGTGAGCTCCCCGCCTGGCTGTAGAGTATTTCTGACATCATAACCCCGGCATGGTGATTAATCTGGTGGCAGCCTCTTTTGCTTTCCCGGCCAGCATGTCAGCCTGCTGACTCAGGTCGCCATACACCGCCGCGAGCGACTCATCCACGCGCGTTAACGCCAGCGTAAAATCAATCTTGCGGGGTGAGCCGTCAGAAAAAAACTCCGCGCCGGTTTCGTTAATGCTGTTGATGACATACATGCCGTAAATCTGGCCGGTTCCGGCTATCAGCGGCCACGCCTTACCCTGTTCGGCCATCTGCCTGAGCGCGGTCAGCGTCAGCGTCCCGCCGGTGATTTCCGGGTAAAGTGTGCCGTTGAGCGTGATTTTTTCCTCCCCGACGCCGAGGAACTGGAAAGCATCGCGCCTGCCGACGCGGCTGTTTGACGGCCAGCGATATTCCGCGTCGCGTTGCATGCCCTGAAACGGCAGTGTCTGGCGCATAAAGACGAAGAAACCTAATGCGAGCATCATCTCTGAATGTCTCCCTTATCCGTCGTGGCGCATGCTGGAACGTTCGCGGGCGCGCTTGTCACGGTCGGCCTTTTCAACGGCATCCTGCAACTGCCGCCCGAGTTCGCCGCCCGGTGCGCCGCCGTTCTGCATCGTGATGTTGTAATGGCTTTGCCGGTTATCAACATAGGATTTACCGCCGGGGGCAACGGCGGGCTGATATCCCTGATAACCGCCATAGGTACTGGTTGCCGGGATATAGGTGCCGTTCTGCGCCGCCGCGCCAGCTTTTACGGCTTTCTGGTCAAGATCGCTGGATTCTTTATTGATGAGGCCGAGTTTATCGAGCACCCAGTCTATGCCCTGTTTCAGTTTGTTAAACGCGGTAAGCGGCATCAGCAGTGCATCCGCCAGCGCCTGTCCAAACAGGACGCCGGTATCCCTGCAGGCGTTAAGCGTGTCCTGCGTGGATTTGACCGGCGCAATCAGGTTTGTGAACCAGTCCCATACCGCCTTTAATTTCCCGCCGAGCCAGTCAAAAACGGGCTTAAGCGGCGAAAACAGCTCCCCGACCGGCGCAAATGCGGCGGTCAGCCCCTCAACAACCCCGCTGAAAAAGGCGCTGATGGGCTCCCAGTATTTACGGATGAGCAGCGCACCGGCGACAATCGCCACGCCGATCGCCACAATCGGCCATGTCAGCGCGCCGAGCACCGTCATAATTGCCCCGCCCACCACACTGAAGACCGTCCCCAGCACACCGGCAATCGCTATGATGGCATTTATCCCGGTGATGACCGGCCATGCCACCAGACCGATAGCGCCGACAAGCCCCACCACGCCGACAGCCACCGCTGCAATCACACCCAGCGTCTGCGCCAGCCCTTTATTTTTAGTGATCCAGTTATCCAGCTTCAGCACATACCCGGTGGCGGTCTGCACCAGTTTCCTGAGCGAGGATTCCTGCTGGTCAAACAGGTCAGTACCGACCGCCTCATAAGCCGACTGGAACTCTTTAAAGTCGCCGCCGAGGTTGTCCTGCATAACTTTGACCAGTTCCTCCGTTTTCCCGTCCGAGGCGTTAAACGCAGCGGTCAGCGCATCCAGTTTCCCGCCCGATGCGGCGGCCATTAACACCGCTGCGGATGAGCTGGCTTCTTCGCCGAATATCGTTTTCAGGTATTCGGCGCGCTGGCCGGTGCCGAGTTTGTTTTTCTCAAAACTGGCCTGCATTTCTTTCAGGATGGTGAAGATGGGCCGGGTGTTACCTTTTTTATCTGCCGTGGTGATGCCAAGCTCTTTAATCGCCCGGTACGCCTCGCCGGTCGGTGCCTGTAAGCGCGTTATCACCGCACGGCTCCCCGTACCGGCCATCGAGCCGGTGATTTTCGCATCATGTAACGCGCCCACCATGGCGGCGGCCTGCTCGATACTCACCCCGGCATTTTTTGCCACCGGCGCGGCATAGGTCAGTGCATCACTCAGCCCGTCAAAGTCAGCGGCGGTTTTGTTCATCGTCATGGAGAGAACATCACCGATGTGCGCGACCTTATCGTTTGAGAGCTGAAACGCGGATTTCATCCCCATCAACAGACCGGCGTTTTCCTCCATCGTGCGCCGGTTAGCCAGCGCCATATTGAGGGTCACCGGCGTGACGGCCTGAATCGCTGCCGCGTCGCCGCCCCCTTTGGCAATGATGATTTGCGCCCCGGCAGCATCATCCGCCGAGGCGGCTGTGTTGTCGCCGAGCTGGCGCGCCTGTTTGCGCAGCGCGGTCATCTCTGCCGAGTCTTTACCCACGCCGAGTACCGCCTGAAGCTCCGAGTTTTTTTGCGCGAAGTCATAGCCCGGTTTCAGCAGCGCCGCCCCGGCAAGCGTTGCCGTGGTTGCCATTCCCGCCCCTGCCGCGCCCACCGCTGCCGCGTTCCCGGCGAGCTCCTTCCCGGCCTGATAGCGCTGTTTTACCCGGTTCAGCTTCTCCTGTTGCGCACTGACGCGCGCCAGCGCTTCACGCTGCCGGTTGAGCTGTGACGTGGTTTCACTGATGGTGGCTTTGAGTTTTCGCTCATCGGCGGCCAGCGTGCGGGTGTTTATCCCGGCAAGGCTGAGCTCCTGCCGCTGACGCTGCACGGATTCACGCAGGCTGTTGTGTTTAAGCTGGAGCGCGGCGGCGCTTTTGCGTGCCGTCTCCATTGCCTGCGCCTGCGCGCGAGTCGGCTGTTCAGTGTTTTTAAACTGAATCGCCAGCGCAGCGGCTTCGTCTCTGGCTTTTTTCAGCGCCTGCTCAGTGACCGCCAGTTGTGCGCTGGTTTTGCGAAAGCCGTCAATCTTTGACGCCTGCCCGTTGAGCTCACGCAATGCGGTTTGTGTTGTGCGCATCCCTCCGGCCAGTTCCTTGCTGGCCTTGTCGATGGATTTTAACGGGCGGGTCGCCTGGTCAACAGCTTTGAGTAATACCTGTAATTTCACGCTACTCATTCGTGTTTCCGCTTCGCTGGATGGCTTTTTCTCGCCATGTAATGAGCTCTGTCAGGCTCAGGGGAAAGAGCTCTGAGGGCGGCCAGTGAAAGATCACTGCGATATCCGCCATCAGGTCATCAACAGAGAGTGTGTCGGGGAAATTTACTGCGCCGAATTCGGCGACAAAAAACCGATCACCTTACCCGCCAGGGCAACAAGGTCGGGCAGCTCAAGCGCGGCGACTTCCTGCTCGGTGAGCGAGGGGGCGCTCATGCGCGGCAGCACTTTAATCAGGGCGTCAACTTCGGAGTTTGCCACCGCCGCCAGGCTGACGCCGCGCAGCGTTCCGGCGTTCGGTTTAATCAGGGTGATGGCGTCAATAATCTGCTCGCCGCGTTTAACCGGATTTTCCAGGGTGATCACGTTGTCGTTATTCATGGGTTTCTCTTTTTAATCAGGCTTCGGGTTAACCGGCCAGCGCACCGGCCGGGGTGAACATTACAGGCCGATATTGCGGCGGTGCTGCTCCAGCCGGTCGGTGCCGTTGACCTTCTCCACCATGTTGAGGGTGTCGATTTCAACCAGCTCTTTGCCATCCATCGTCAGTTTGAAATAGGTACAGACGACCGAGATTTTCGCTTCGGTGTCTTCGCCGGGTTTGTTCTCGCCGGTGTCGATCTCTTTCTGGCGGCCACGCATCACCACTTCAACGGCGACCGTTTCGCCGGTGTCGTCGCGCTGGAAGGAACCGGCAAAACGCACCGGCACGGCATCGACGCCGGTCGCGCCGTACAGCTCCCAGATAACCGAATCCGGGAAACCGCCGAGCGACCATTCCATCGACAGGGCATCATCATCGAGGCCGAGGTCAACCGGCGCGACGCCGTTCATACCCGCCCCGCGATAGTTTTCGAGCTTGCGTGTCAGCTTCGGCAGGGTGATCGACTTCGCGATCCCCTGATAGCTGTAGCCATTCAGAAACACATTCATGTATTTCAGCTTGCGTGGCATTGCCATTTATCAGGCTCCTTAATTGCTGTTAACCGAGGAAACCAGCGTCGCGAGATATTTATCGGTGATGCGCTGGCGCAGGGTCAGATTTTCCAGAGGGGGAACCGGCGTATAGTCATAATCGATATACAGTTTTCCGGCTTTCAGGGTTTCCGCGTCGTTGGCGCCCTCGTCAAACCAGCAGGTCGCATCCACGATATAGCCGTTACTTTTCAGCTCACGGAATTTCGCGTTAATACCGTCCACGATGTCGCGAATAAGCGTCGCGGTAATCGGCTTATCAACCGCCCACATGTGCGCTTCGGCCATCGTGTCAGCGATAACCTGCGCCGTGCGGGTGTAGTTCTCAAACAGGAAAAGCGGGTCATCGGAACAGGTGCGGTTGCCCCAGAAGCGAAAGCCATCCTTGCGAATCAGCGTCGTTACGCCCGCTTCATTGAGTAAATCGGCATCGGTGCCCGGCTCCTGCAAATCCCAGAACACCGAGGCGCTGATGCCGGTCACGCCGTTGACACCGACGTTAGACAGGGTCTTATGCCAGCCGACAGACTGGTCGATGTACGCGCGCAGACCGAGGGCGCGGGCGGTGGCGTAGGCGGTTGTGGTCGCATTTTTCACGGTGTCCCAGGCGAGAAAATCCGGCCAGATCACCATTAATTCACGCTGGCTGAAATTGTCGCGGTATCTGATGGCATCAGAGAGGGTTTTACAGCCCCACGCGCTGACATAACCGAACGCGCGCAGCTTCTGGCAAACGGGCGCAAGCGCGGTCGCCACCTCCGGCGTGTCGAATCCCGGCACACCGAGGATGCGGGGTTTTACGCCGGTAACGGCTTCGGCGGTGAGCAGTGCTTTCAGGCCGGTGTATTTGCCGTTCTCGTCCGTGGTGCCGATGATGTTGGAAATGGTTTGCGCGAGCGCCTCTTCTTCACCGTCGCCGGTTCCCTCCGCCACGCGCACGACGACGGTCACCGGTTTTGACTGGTCGGCGATGGCCTGGAGGGATGCGGCCAGCGTGCCTTTTTTACCGGCCTTTGCGATGGCGCTTTGCACACTGGTGATCAGTACCGGCTCATTGAGGGGGAAAGTGGCCGCATCGGCATCGCTGGCGGTACAGACCATACCGACAATCGCCGTTGAGACCGTGGAAATGACGCGCGTGCCGTCGTTAATTTCGACGACCTGCACACCATGATGATAATCACTCATCCGTTTAACTCCGAAGGGTTGGGGTGAGTGTTATTTTCCAGGGTGTGCGGATGCGGGGCTATTTATCAGGGATGGTTGCGGTGTTGTACAACACTAAACAAAAAAAGCGGGCAAATGCCACAGGTTGATTGACCTGCGCCCAAAGAATTAATGCAGTGCGGACTTAGTAATTTCCGCTCCTAGCACGACGCTGCCGGTCACGCTGTGACTGTACATCAGACATCGACAGGCAGCTTTGAGCGAGGAGCGGAAGTCCGTAATTGCTATCATCTATCTTGAGAGTTTAACTTAAAATGTGGTCTACTAATCAACAGGGAGTAATTCAGAGTAAACAGATAACGGGAAAGATGAATAGTAATGCTGGTCATGAAATGGCCTATAATGAGAACGTTATATGCTGCTATAAATTAACTATCCTCATTATAGCTTAATTTATTTCTCACTGATAAAATTGATAGCCATATTTCTTATTTAAAAATGGAATATTGAAAGAAACACCATTGTCTTTGACTCCATCACGATAATCTCTAAATGAATCCTCATTAAATAAATTATATGGTAGTTCTTCAAGTGACATTAGTTTATTTGATTTATGTAGTTCAGGGAAGTGATCTATAATACATGTGTGATTACTATTCTCATTATTAAATCCTATTCCATATCTCGGAGTGCTTGTTACAGAAAAACTATCCATATTAAACATACTTATATCTTTTACTCCTCTACGAAGGAGGGCCTCTGCGAAAACGACTTGAAAAGTTGCCTTTGAGAGGGTGTCGTAATCAAATTTATCTTTATTTTTAGCTATATAGTTAAAAAGGCGATTCATTTCTAAAAGTAAGCAAGCTAGCTTTAGGTTTGAAAAGGCTATTTTGTTATTTTTAAGCATTACAAGAATGAATATCTCATCGAAAGAAGACGTCATAATCGAATCAAAAACACGCTCGTTGATAAACGAAGAGTGAAAATCGGCTGCATCAATTTTTTTGAAGGCATTTTCTTTATCAAAAGTAATTAAGCTGCATTGTTCAAGAGTTTCGTTATACTTTTTTTTACTTATCTCTTTATTGTCTATGGCAGATATAAAAGACTCTCGAAAATCGTTCATGTCATATACTGGATTGGGTAATATTTTTATTTTTGATGGTTTATAGTTATTTGATTTTCCGTAATAAATAACATTCCATGGAACTAATATATTTTTATCATCCTTATGGATTTTACCTTTTATAAGAATGTCTTCAATATAGTTTTTTTTATTATGGAGTCGCGCCATCGAATGGTTGAAATACAATTCAGTTATTTCAACGCCTGTCGTTGTTCCTTTGTAGTCAAGTATAAAGTCTGGTTGCTCTGACTTTATGACAGAGACAATTTTATCACTCAAATCGAAAACATTATCTAATACTTCCCATTCACGTTCATCTTTCGTTTTCATGCAACCTCTTAAAAACTTTGAGTTTAATTTTCAATAAATGAATTGGAGTTCTAATATTATTGTGAATTTTAATTATGTGCAAGATACAAATATAATATTTCAACTTGGTTCAAATTAATAAAATGGGTTTAAATTCAATGCGTTACAAAACATGCGCTCTTCTGCTGTTGCTTCCCTCACAATCTTAGACTTCAATCGACTCAGCGATCTCCAGACCTGCTCTCCGTTGCTCCACGCAGAATATTGTTAGCTACTTCCGCTCCTGGCCCAAAGCTGCCCATCTGGCACAGGCTAATCTCTGTGCTATGACAATACCGGATCAAGTCTAAACTAATACCAATCACCAGATGCCGGAAAGCCTTAAACATACCCGGAGATTTCCGGCCAGGTGATATCCGGGGTGCCACTCAGGTCAGCGGCTTCAGGCGCGTCAATGTAATCAAGCCAGCCGTTGAGGGTGGTCAGTAATTATACCGATATCTTCCGGCGTATTAGCTGACCGTCGCCTCAGACAGCGCAGGCCACTCAATATCGGGGGCTGAGGAGGTATCAATACGCATCAACATAACCCGGTATTTTTTCCATTCAGCGAGTGCAGCGGTCTCTTCGTCCGTGGCGATTCCGGCATCAACAGCATCCTGCAGCCAGGTTATCTCCGAGTCTGCCGCCGCGCGCAATTCCGCTTTTTTCATGTCTGCCTGGCTGACTAATTGCGCCGCTGATGGCAACGGTAAATCGTTCCAGGCGGGCATGTTATCCGCGCCCACGCCGCGCTCTTTTCCCTCCGGCGGCATTCCCATAAACACACTGGCGACACTGTCGTCAATGTCGGTGATATCGGAAGGTAATGAGCCGCTCGCTTCATATTGTTCCTGCAGGGCGACGGCATAGAAAGCGTTCGTTGATGCGCTCCAGTAATACTGATTCATTGTTAGTACCCCACCGCGATAACAAATGCACCGATACTCCCGGCAGGGGTTACCGACACATATGACTGGAAAGAAGTTTTCGAGAGATTGTTAATGCCAAAAATACCTGCGGCAGACGGAACCGGGCCATTATGCGTGGCCACTACGGAAATCGCGCCATTAGGAAAAGCAAAGGGAAAGTTGACCACTTTTGAGGCTGCGGAAGCATCAGCCATAGTGGCAACAAAAAACTGGACAATAAAGCCGCCCGGAAGCCTGAACCAGTTACTGCCGGAAGTGAAAGAACTCATATCGGGGATCTGGTTAGCACCCGCCCCAACATCACGAAATGCAGCCGTTTTCAGTGTATTGATGAAATTAGCAACAAACGCAGTAGTGGCAATCTGGGCCGAATTTGTACCAGCAGCGGCTGTCGGCGCGGTTGGCGTTCCGGTCAGTGCCGGGCTTGCCAGAGGTGCTGCGGTAAGCAAATCGAGCATCTGCGCCGGGGTGCTTTTTGACAGAAAGAGCAGAGATAAGTTTGTCAGCGCGCAGGCCTCCATGCTTTTCGGGCCATTGAACACCGGGAACTGCATATTTAAAGCTTTCAGGTTTGAAAATGCTGTCAGCATCGCATCCTGCGGTTGCTTTCCCGACAGGGCGTTTGTCATGGTAGTGACAAAGTTCGGATCGTTACCCAGCGCCGCGGCCAGCTCATTTAGCGTATCCAGTCCGGCCGGGGCAGATGCCACTAATGCGGCGATGGCCGCTTTAACAAATGCCGTGGTCGCCAGTTGCGTATCGTTAGACGCCTGCGCGGCGGTTGGCGCTTTCGGTGTGCCGGTGAAAACCGGGCTGGCGATCGGTGCATACTGCGTGTGCGGGTTGCTGGCCGCGATATGCTGTTTCAGCAGATTGTCGGCATACGCTTTCACCTCAATGACGGCATTATCAACATATTGCCGTGTCGCCAGTACGACCGACGGGTCGATTTTCAGCGTGACGGCAGCGGTCGAGGACACAATCAGCACCATGCGGATGGTCTGCGTGCGCCCGCTCCCCTCCTGCAACTGCGGCTTATAGGTCTCCGGGCAGTTGGCAACGGCAATCAGTACGCCATTATCGTCATAAAGCCCGATTTCACGTATCCAGAAACCACCCTCATTTTCCGGGATAACCTGCTCGGCGATAATCTGACTGGCGTTGTTCGCGTCAACGCTCAGCATATTCAGCGGCGCAATGCGTTTCTGGTTAACCAGCTTCGTTTGCGTGGCGTCCGGTGTTGGCAACGTGCCGTTGCCGTCCCCCACGGCCATTTGCGTGATGTTGAGCTTTGTCCCCAGCGCGGTGGCGTTTGCCAGCAGTGCCGCGCCCTGACTGGTCAGAATGGCAAAGAATTTCGCGGTCATGCGATTACTCTCATGTTATCGATGAAATGAATGGCTGAGGCCGGGAAGTATTCCCCGCCGCCGGTAATGTCTTCGGGCAGATACGGATAAACGACCAGGTCGTCACCGGCATAGCTTCCCGCTTCGACGTAACACTCGCCCGATGTGCTCAGGCTGATGGCGAGGCCGGTCAGATGGCGGCTGGCGGGTCTGGCGTCATTGATGAGTCGCTCAAGCTCCTGATACATCTCATCGGTGATGCCGCCATCCAGCACCCCCACCACCAGGCGAAACGTGCCGGGCTCCTCGTTGAACTCCCACCATTCGCGCACCTCGATAAGAAAACCGAGCGGCTCCACCACACGGCGTAATGCGCTGATGGTGCCCTTGTGCTGATGGACGAAAAACGCGGAGGCAATCACCCGGCGTTTGGTGGCTTCCGGCCAGTCAGCATCCCACCGGTCAACAGACAGCGCCCACGCCAGATAGGGCAGCAGGTCAACCGGGCAGGACTGCGGGTTCCATAACGTGCGCAGCGGAACCGGGACGCGGATAATCTCCGCCGCTGCCTGCGCGGCGGCCACCTCCAGCGGCGACGAACCGACGGGTAACAGCCGGTCACTATTCATCATTCCCCCCGACAGTGATGCTGTATCCGGTGCAGAAAGAGGCCTGATGTTTGCCGAGCACGATGTCGCCCTGCGGGGCGCTCAGCTCCACGCGCTGGACACCTTCAACATGGAGCGCGGCATAAATGGCCGACTGGCGAACGTCACGACCAAGCCGGTGCTGGGCGGTGATATAGGCTTTGAGTTTCTCTTCGGCAGCGGCGCGGATGGGCTCCGCTTCGGGGCCAGGGTAAAAATACAGGGTGGCGGCCACCTCATACGGCATAATTTCAGCCGCCTGCACCGTCACACGGTCGCCCACCGGGCGCACGTCCTCAGCGTTGAGCGCCTTTTCCACCACAGCGAGCAGGTCACCGGCTGCGGTGCCGTCACCCTCGCGGGCAAGCACGGTGATGGTCACACAGGCCGGTGTCGGGCTCTCGACAGAAATATCCGCGACACGCCCGTCGGCGCTGCGTCCGTGGTATTCATAGGCACCGACCGGCCCGGCCACGCTCAGCCCCTCAAACGCCTGTTGCGCGCGCAGGCGTAAATCGGCATCGGACTCCATCACCGCCGCTACCGGCGGGATGGCGGTATCGTCTGCCGGGGTGATGGTCAGCCGTGTGGTGTTGTTATTCGCGGCAATAACATCGAGGTCAGTCCCGGCAGCGCTTGCCAGCGTCACCGCGCGGGCGGCTTCATTCACCCGCTGGCGCCACAGCACCTCACGATACGCGTTCTCCTCAAGGAACCTGGTCAGCGGCTCGGATTCCAGCGCCAGCGTGCGGGCAACGGCATCCTGCTCATCAGCAGGGAACAGCGAAACCAGTGTCGCCTTGCGCTCAGCGAGGATGCTCTCGTAATCGAGCTCCTCAACCACATCCGGGGCGGGTAACTCGCTCAGGTCAACAATCGGCATGGGTTCAACTCACAGGAATGGTTAACGAAAGGGTTTCACCGGTGCTGACGAGCTGGCCGGTCACATTGACAGTCATCCGGCCTTCGCTTTGCTCCGTGGTGATTTCACTCAGCGTGATGCGCGGCTCCCACTTCAGCAGCGCCATATAACAGGCCACGCGGATTTGCAGCGTGAGCGCCGGTGTCTGCGGCTGGTCAATCAGCGTGGAGAGCAGCGAGCCATATTCCCGGCGCATGACGCGGGAGCCGACCGGCGTGCGCAGAATGTCGCCCATGCTCTGACTGACGTGCTGTGAATCGGTAAGCGTGCGGCCATTTACACGGTTCATGCCTGTATAGTTCACTGTCACAGGGGGGCTCCTGTTGTGCCGCCGCTGTCGCCGGGGTGCTGATGGGTGTGAAGCACCTTGCCGTTGGACGACAACGCGCCGCCGCTGTGCTCGATATCGCCGCGCATCGTGCCGCCTTTCTGCACCTCCAGCGTGCCGGTAATGAGCCTGTTAGTGCAGATCACTTCCGGCGTATCAAGGGTGATACGCGAAGACGCTTTAACCAGCACCAACGGCACGGTGGCGGTGAGGGATTCCGATGCGGTAACGTCGGCGGTTTTGATGCCGCTGACGGTCAGCGCGCTGGCCGCCGGTTCGTATTCGATAACCGCGCCATCCGGGAATGCAATATGCAGGGCATCAGCCGAGGCTGACGGCGCAGGATGGTCATCGGAGAAAATACCGGGCAGCACAAACGCGGTATCGAGCTCGCCGCCCACGGCCAGAATTAACACCTGTTCACCGACAGAGGGAGCCCACCATGTACGGGAGTGACCGGCGCGCTGCGTCAGCCACTGGAGCCAGTCGGTGATATTGCCGCCGGTCTGCACGCGACAGCGCCCCGCGTCCAGGTCAGTTTCGACAATGACGCCGGTGCGAATCATGTTGCGCAGCGTGCGTGCGAGATCATTAATGTTTGCGAGTGTGTTCATGAACAAAAGACTGCCTAAAACATTAAAGATATGGTATCGAAAGCCGTTATATGGATAACTACACATCATCTGGAGGGGAATTATGTTTGCGGCATTAATTGAAAAAAAAGAAACAATTATTGATATCCTTTGCATCGGATTATTCCTTTTCGTAATGAGCCGGGCTTACGGAATAGCTAATTTGTTAAGATTTTTATTTCGCTACCTGAATATTGGTTATTCAGATAAAAAACTGAAATCTCTCGATGAAAAATGGTTTGACATTCAGCTTTTCAAAATAATAAACAGAATAAATGTCACAAAAATAGAGGATGCAAGGATAATTCAAAAAGGTTTAAACGACGGAGTCTTAAAAACATCAAGCTTTCATTTCACAAGTTCATGGGGAGAGATAACCACTCCAATGTCTTTACCGAGAAAAATCTGTGCTTTTATGATGGGATTAACTCTGATTATTCTTGGTTCTGTGGCATGGTATGCACAAGAACCTATTATTGAAGGCTATGCCAAATTTAATTATAAAGAGTTCAGTTATTATATATCAAAAGATAGATTTTTTATCACCGATGAACATTCCAAAAACGTCCCTCCAATGATTCACAGCAAAGAAGATTGCAGAAACACATTAAACCTCATTGATAAGACATCAATCTTTGCGATAGTCTGCACGAAATTTCTTGATGAAAGCGAATCATATCAATGGTGGCTTGCTGATGAAATAAGATCCGTTAACGAAGCCAAGTACTCTTTAACGATACTGATGTATGTTTATCTTATACTTGGTGCAACATGGCTGCTTTCATTACTACAGTTTATACAGGCAGGAAAAAAAGTGCGGGAATATAAATCATCGATTGAAAACATCTGAATAATTTGAAAACAAAAACTGCGTAGCCTTTGATTTCTTAGGCTACACAGGACATCAAGGGGGGCGACAATAACGCCAGTTCAAATCATTCTGCTCATTTGTATGCGCGAGAGTATTAGTGTTTGCAAAGACATGCGTTACAACAGAATGAAGGTTTGGATCACTTAATTCCAACAATTCTTATTCTGCCGTATTTCATACAGCCTGAAATCAGGATCTCAACCAGACTTGTAGTCGACGGAATTCTTGCTTTTTATCCATAAACTCCAAATCCTTCAACTCCTCATCTACAGCCTGAAAAATACTTTTCCTTTCTTCCTCTGTAACCCCATCAATATTATTGATTGCATCGACCGCTATTTCATAAAGTCCGGTCACATTAGGGTCATAAAGCCGTGACCGAATTTTCCCTCCCGCATAAGAGTATTTATTTAAATAATTATCAAATTGATAATCAGTCATTTCAGGAAAGCCATTCCCATTAGTTTCTCGCTCGTGACGTAATTGCTTTATTTTATTCCCGAACCACTCTTCTATTTTTCTCTCAACCTCGGCAGCCATCATAACAGACACTATATAATAGTAATCTTTCTTTGCGACTTCTATTTGTATTTGGTCGATCCCGAGATCTTTCAGTTGCTCCGTTATTCGTGTTATATACTCATATTGCCCCACACGTGATAATAACTGATTCGTTCCAGAACGGGCCATCACAGTGAAAAGCATTTCAGTAAGTGGCAAAGATATTTTTCTAAGGCGCTCAATCAAATCATTAGCTTCAACAAGTTTGGAATGAAGCTCTGCTTTTAATCCAAGAGCAGAAATACTTTTGAGATATTCAATCTTAGTAAATAACAATAAAAAGAAACCAGCGACAAAACTTATGGTTGCATCAGCAGATTGTCCATTTATTATTTTAATAAACCCCAACACCATTAAAATAACCGCTCCCCCGAATGCAAATTTTTTTGCGCGCTCATCAAACCTCTTAGAAGCATCATCTTTTTCATTCGAACTTTTATTGACTGACATATGTCTCTCACAATTATTAGTTTGATGACAAATGTTCTATAACCAACTTTTCAATTTGTCTAAGGTTTTCTTGCACGAAACCCAGAAGCTGGCGAGCGGGGTATTCTATTGCAACACTGTTGCGCCCCGGTCTGTCTTTTAATCCCAACTGGTGAACCTGCGCGATGCGCTGCACCTTCCCGGTAAATTCGACTACGGCCGAGCTGTCATTACCGCTCGCTTTCATATAGCGGTTGGTGCGCAGCTTCGTGAACATTTCCCGCTTAATCCGGCCTTTCTTTGCGCGCAGTGGCTGCGGTTTTCGTTTTGCGTATGGCGAGCCATCCGGGTTTTTCTGAGCATTAATGCGCTGTTGTTGCTGCTGGCGCAGCTTCTTCGCAATATCGACAGTAAGACGCCGACGGCCAGCGGGGGACAGCGCCGCCAGCAGCCCGGCAAGCTCATTCTCAAACGGTTTAAATTCAGTCATCCCATTTACTCACCAGTTCGCCATTGATGTACATCTCCACCGGACGCGTGACCGGCTCCGGCAGAGGCGGTTCCGGGAGGCTCCGGACGTGAAGCGCTGAGCCGACCTCGTTAACCAGCGTCCGCTCGGTCAGGGCAAGACTGATGCTGATATCAAAACTGCTGTCATTGTTGAGATCGGCCTCAAAGGTGAAGCCTTTCGCCCGGCCTGCGTCGGTTTCCATAATGTCGGGCTGGTTCTCGCGCAGCCATGCCAGCACCGGCACAAGCAGTAAATCCGCGTCGCCGGTGAAGTCGGTCACCACCACATTCAGCGTGTAACGCTTTTCGAATGACAGCGAGGCGGCGAGCGTGGCGACAAGGTTGCCGCTGTCCACAAACAACCGCAGCATCTCAGGATTGGTTTTCAGCACCGGCACGGCATCAGCCAGGGCTTTTCTCAGGCTTTCGGGCTTCAGCATCTGTATCATCCTGGCATTGTTTAACGGCTTCGACCTGGAGCGCACAGCTTTCTAACGCGCGCTCAAGGTTGCGGATATCGGCACTTAAATCACCGTTCGTGTGCGGATCGCTGCCCGGCATCGGGCAAAGGCTGACTTTCGGGCAACCGTTGTAAACAGTCACCGGCACTGGCGCAGGCGGCGCGTTTGTGCAACCGGCGCACAGCATCAGGCAGATCAGCGCTGTACCAGCGGCGAAAGGCGTCATTTTCATTGAGTAACCTCGTTATGGTTTGTTCCCGCCGGGCTTCCCGCTCACCGGCGGCATTCAGCTTCTGGCGCAAATCCACCTGCGCCCGTTCGTTTTTATCTGCCCGGTAGCGGGCAACAATGAGCTGGTTTTTCAGCATGCCGATCGTCAGCTTTTGCTCGCCCGCGACACGGTTCGCTTTCTCAAAAGATTCGCGCAGGGTGCCATTCTCATGACGCAGCCACAGCAGCCCCACCACCGCAAGCGCCAGCACCACCATTAACGTTTTCATCGCGCCCCCTTCAGGCAGTAATCCCGCTCACGCTTGCGCCGGTTTTCGAGCCCGGCATTTCTGGCACCGTTGACGTAAACCCAGCGCGGGAGCTGGTCACAGGCCTGTTGCCACTTTTTCTGGTTCAGGAAATAAACCAGTGTCGATTGACAGGCCGCACCGGTGCCAACATTAAAGGCGAAACTGACCACCGCATCGTAAACGGCGGGCGGCATCGCAACCGGCGCGCAGACCGCAAGACGACGCTCAACCGTCAGCACGTCGGAAACCAGATTTTGTGCCGCGTCCCGCTCCGTGATATCGCGTTTCGGCACCACCCCGGCAGTGTGGCCGATACCTGATGTCCATACGCCCGCGCTGCACTGGTAGGGACGCAGGCGGCACCCTTCGAGGTCGGCAATCAGCGCGAGCCCCTGTTGCGAGGTATGGAGTAAACGAAAATCAGGCACCAGTGCCGCCAGCGCCAGCACGGCGGCCACACTGCAACGTTTAACGATTGATGACATTGCTCATTGCCTCCCCGGAAAGACGGCTCTGCTCAAGCTGGAGCGCCAGCAGGGCGTAGCTTTTGCGCCGGTAATACCAGTTAACGCCGACCGTCAGCACCACGCCCAGCGCGCCAAAGTACGCGGCGAAATCCTGCGGTGTCATTGCCCCGAAAAAGGTCAGCGCGACGCTAATCCAGTAGGCCAGCGATGAGGTGATTTTCTCCATGCTCAGTCCCATAAGTTCACCGTTTCGGCAGCGGGTGCGGTGTCAGTGTCCGGCAGCTCAATCGCCGTGCCATAGGGCAGCACCGCGCCGAGTTCGGCCAGCCCCGGATTGGCAGCGAGCACCGTTTCGACCACGCCCTCTGTGCGCCCGTAATAGCGGGCGCAAATCACATCCAGCGTGTCGCCCTGATGCGCATAAACCTTCATCAGATTTGCCCCACGATGCAGCGCGGTTTGTCCTGAATACGGGCGACCGACCAGCGCATGTCCCGCCACAGGTCATCGACCGTGGTGTCGATGCTGTCCGCTTTTTTGTCGCCTTTCGCGCTGGCATCCACACCGCGATAGCGCTCATAAAGCGTGGCGGCCGTCATCGCACACACCGCGCTCAGATAGTGAAAAATACGCATGCTCTCGCCGTCGATATCATCCGCCGGCACATCAGCGAGGCGCGCAAAACCGGCTTTCATCTGGCTTGCGCGCCAGTCGAAAAGCTCCGCGTTGGTTTCGGCTATCCCGGCTTTGATGGCATGGCGCAGCCGCGCCGGGGCGATGGTCTGCTCAAGGCGCATCAGCTCGCGCACGCGCTTCGGCTCGATGTCAGGAAAGAAAAAGGTGTTTTTAATCACCGGCTCGTCACTGACAGGCGGCGGAATGACCACCGTGCCGCGCTCCGGCTGCTCGTTATTTTTTTCAATAATCAGTGTCGTCATGACTGCCTCTGAAAAAGGGTGGGCGGTGGACGCCGGTCGCAGATACGGTGAAACACCCTCATTGACCGGCGTGCCGCCCTGGCGCGGGGCGCATTCGGTTAACCGGCAGCTTTACGGGGGCGACCCCGCCCGCGTTTCGCCGGTGTGGCTGTTTTTTTCTGCTGTGCGGTTTTCGCGGGTGTCTTTGGCGCAGGCTTCGCGACAACATGCTTCGGATTCAGTTCGCGGGTAAGGCGCTCAATGTCCTTGCGTACCCCCGCGTTACGGTCGAGCTGGTTCGCACGTTGCAGATGCGTCATGGCGTCAGCAGGCTGACCGGCATCACGCAGCGTCAGGCCAGCGACCTTATGCAGCCGGGCGCGTACCTCGTCGGGCATGTCGGCAGTACGGGTCAGGGCGAGGGTCTCCAGAATGCCTGCCATATCAACCGGCTCACCGGCATCACGGGCGCGCAGCACAGCAAGTGCCACCTCTTCGGCCAGCATGTAAGGCGCAGTGCGGGTGTGGGGCTCCGGCATCGCGAGGTTGTGGCGCAGGGCGTAGCGGGCAATCTCCAGCGCGCCGGGAATATCGCCCGCATCGAGACGCCACAGCATCACGGTCATCAGGATGTCATCCTGCGTGCCGGTGCCGTTTTCCAGTGCGCCCGCCACCCACGGCAGGTACAGCGGCAGCAGCTCACGCTTTTTCTCTGCCTTGCGCTCTTTTGAGTGGATACCTTTCAGCGTCCGGCGGTCTGCGGCCAGCTTAACGAGCATCTGCTCATAAGCGGTGGCATGGCGCAGCGGGGCGTTATCCCGCTGCGCGGCCAGCATGGCCGAGACCCGCATCGCGTGACGCTGTGCGGGGCTCGTCATCGGTTACGCTCCTTCGCCGGTGCTGGCCGGGGTTGTGGAGGCGGTTGCCAGTGTTTTCATGGCTTCAGCCAGTTCAGCGGCGAACACTTTCGCGATATCCGCTTCCGGGGTATCGCCCTCAGCCTGTTCAAGGATCTCGATGTTTTCAATCAGGCAACCGGCTTCGTAATCTTCAATCACGAAATCGACTTTCACCTGTTCGTAGTTTTCCACCTGGTCGAGCTTCGGATTTTCGATGATGTGGCGGCGGTGGCCGTCTTCGTAGAGATAAATCGAGATGTTATCGAGCGTGGTGATGAAAATACTGTTGGCCGGGAAGAACGGCGCGCGCACCGCCTGCAACTGGCCGATGGTTTTCTGGCTGATAATCAGCTCACCGGCGAGCTGTTCACTGTTCGCCTGGAATTTGTTGATCATCGGGAAATATTTGTCGGTCAGAATACGGCGACCACAAATCACCACCATTTCCGGGTTTTCGCGGTGAATCTCTTCAATCAGGGACTCATGCGCATCCATGACCAGCGCGTCGAGGTTTTTGTAAACGCCGTTTTTACCGACGGTGATTTTCTCCGAAACCACGTTTCCGTCTTCGTCGACAACCCTGCTCATGACGCGCTCCGGCGCGTCGTTGCGGTATTTCTGCAACCAGCCGACAGCGACATCCTGCAACAGGGGATTGGCCTTGCGGTCAGAGGTGGCCGCACGGCTCACGCCGTTAAAGCCAATAGTGATGTAGTCCAGCGCCTGGCGTTTGATGATCGCGTTACGGATGCGGATCTGAAAATCCTGAAAACGCGCCCACAAATCGAGTTTGTTATAGCTCAGGTGATAATCGAAGTTCACCGGATGGCAGAAATAGCGGTACGCGTCCAGCTTCGAGAAATCAGCGGTTTTACGCTCGACGCCGTTGGCCGTGTCGGCAGTGCTGGCAATGGTGCCGTTGACGTCGATACCGACTTTTTCCTCGGTCAGCTCGCGTACCACGACCATATTAATCTGTTGCAGGAAGGAGGAAGACTGCTGGACTTTGTCGAACAGCGTCTGAGTGACCGACGGCTCGACACTGAATTTCTTGCTCAGGTCTTCCACGCCGACGCCGTTCAGCTCTGCGAGGCGGCTCAGGTAGGCATTAAATTTAAAACGGGTTTCTTTACGCATTGTCTTTATGTTCCTGTTCTGAAAAGGGAGGCCGGTCAGCAGTCGGTCAGGGCTGCACCCGCGCCATCGCCGCCGGTGCTCAGTTTCCGGCGCGGCTGCGTCTCGCTGGGGGTTTTGTCCAGGGTGGCGGTGATCGCGCTGAATTGCTCAGTCGTGGACAGGGTTTGCGCTTCAAGCCCCTGTTTAACCTCCGCAAGCTGGCTTTCGAGTGCGCTGAAACGGGTATCAATGCCGTCACCGCTGGTCTGGACACGTTCAGCAATCGCCGTCACGGCTTCATGCACATCGTTAAAACGCGCGTCGGTGCTGGTCTGCTGACGGCTGAAAATGGCCTTAACAGAGTCGGTCAGCCGGTTAAGCAGGGTGTCGGGCTCCTCTTCAAACTCAATTTCCGCCAGCGTGGCCGCCGAGAAGAAATTCTCGGGGCTGGCTTTACGGGAGCTCAGCGGGTTGTGTTTTGCGGTGCGGCAGAATTCCAGATATTCGGTGCCGAGGCTTGCCGGATCATCGGTCACGGCCAGGCCGGTGAGGTAGCACTTGCCGCTGTTGCCAAAATTCGGCTGGATCTCCATCGAGGTGTAAACCTTCTGAAGCGCCTTATTCATGGCGACCAGTTCATCGGTCGGGGTGATTTTCGCGAACAGCGCCAGCTTGCCCTTCAGCGCGGAATCGTCTTCGATTTTCTCCGCTTTCAGCTCCACCACATCGCCATAGCGTTTAAACGGACTGTCCGGCATAAGTCCCTTGATGTGCTCAAGGTTGATGCGGCAACCATAGACACGCGGATCAAACGTGTCGGCCATTTCCTGAATTTCCGTCGCGCCAATAATGCGACCGTCGCAGGTGTCACCCTCGACGCCGATGCGAAACCATTTTGAAACTACTTTTTTTGCCATCGTCAGGAGTCCTGATTGTCTGTGAAGGATTCACGGTTTTGTCAGGAGGTAGTTTCCCGGCTCGTCCGTTGCTTCGCCATCAGTCACGGATGGCTTGACCCCGACACATCAGTACTTTAGCGAATCGCTGACCGCGCTTAAGTAGCCTTGCCCTGTATCCATCACGGCGAGGTATGCATGACCATCACCACCGACACCACACTTTTAAACGACCCGCGACGACAGGCGGCGCTGTTGTACTGGCAGGGCTTTTCCGTGCCGCAAATCGCGGAAATGTTGCAGACCAGACGCCCGACAGTGCAGAGCTGGAAACAGCGCGACGGCTGGGACGAAACCGCCCCGTTAGACCGTGTGGGAAACACACTGGAAGCGCGTTTAATCCAGCTTTACGCCAAGCCGGAACTGACCGCGCACGACTTCAAGGTCGCTGACTTTCTGGCGCGCCAGATGGAGCGCTTTGCGCGTATTAACCGCTACAGCCAGACCGGCAACGAGGCCGATCTCAATCCGAACGTGGCGAACCGCAACAAAGGCGATCGCAAAAAGCCGAAAAAGAATTTTTTCAGCGAGGAGGCGGTCGAAAAACTGGAAGAGATTTTCTTTGACCAGTCATTCGCCTATCAGCTCGGCTGGCATAAAGCCGGGCTTGAACACCGCATCCGGCACATTCTCAAATCCCGCCAGATTGGCGCGACGTTTTATTTCGCCCGCGAGGCGCTGTTACGCGCCCTGAAAACCGGCCATAACCAGATATTTTTGTCTGCCTCAAAAACGCAGGCGTATGTGTTCCGCAAATACATCATCGCGTTTGCCCGGCTGGTTGATGTTGACCTCACCGGCGATCCGATTGTCATCGGCAACAACGGTGCTGAATTGCTGTTTCTTGGCACCAACTCCAACACCGCGCAGAGCCATAACGGCGACCTGTATGTCGATGAGATTTTCTGGATACCCAACTTCCAGCGGCTGCGCAAAGTGGCATCGGGCATGGCCTCACAAAAACACCTGCGCACGACCTATTTTTCGACGCCCTCCTCGCTCGGGCATGGCGCGTATCCGTTCTGGTCAGGCGAACTGTTTAACCGGGGGCGCGCCAGTGCCAGCGAACGGGTTGATATTGATATCAGCCATGCGGCATTAGCGCGCGGCGTGGCCTGCGCGGACGGGCAGTGGCGGCAGATTGTCACCATTGAGGACGCACTCGCCGGGGGCTGTACCCTGTTTGACCTTGACGCGCTGCGACAGGAGAACAGCGCGGACGACTTCCGCAACCTGTTTATGTGTGAGTTCGTCGATGATAAAGCGTCGGTATTCCCGTTCGAGGAGCTGCAGCGCTGCATGGTTGACAGCATGGAGGAGTGGGAGGATTACGCGCCGTTCGCCGACCGGCCATTCGGTCAGCGCGTGGTGTGGATTGGTTACGATCCGTCGCACCGTGGCGACAGCGCCGGTTGCGTGGTGATCGCGCCGCCGCTGGTTGCCGGGGGGAAATTTCGCATTCTGGAGCGCCATCAGTGGAAAGGGATGGATTTTGCGACACAGGCCGAATCCATTCGCGCTCTCACGCAAAAATATAACGTCGAATACATCGGGATTGATGCGACCGGACTCGGTCAGGGCGTGTTTCAGCTTGTGCGTTCGTTTTACCCGGCAGCGCGCGACATCCGCTACACCCCGGAAATGAAAACCGCAATGGTGCTCAAGGCAAAGGACACCATCACGCGCGGTTGCCTTGAATATGACGTCAGCGCAACCGACATCACACAGTCGTTTATGTCCATTCGCAAAACCATGACCAGCAGCGGGCGCAGCGCCACCTATGAGGCCAGCCGCACCGAAGAAGCCAGTCACGCCGATCTCGCCTGGGCGACCATGCACGTACTGATTAACGAACCGCTGACCGCCGCGAGCGGCCAGCCTTCATCCTCAATTCTGGAGTTTTATTAATGGCAAAACGCAACAAACGCCACCACACCCAACCGCGCCAGCATACCGCCGCACCCGCGCAGAGCATGGAGGCATTTACCTTCGGCGAGCCGGTGCCGGTGCTCGATAAACGCGACATTCTGGATTACGTGGAGTGCATCGATAACGGCCAGTGGTACGAGCCGCCGGTCAGCTTTTCCGGGCTGGCGAAAAGCATGCGCGCCGCCGTTCACCACAGCTCGCCGATTTACGTCAAACGTAACATTCTGGTATCGACCTACATCCCGCACCCGCTGTTATCGCGGCAGGATTTTACCCGCTTCGCGCTGGATTACATGGTGTTCGGCAATGCGTTTATTGAGCTGCGCCGGAGCGTGACAGACAGGCCGCTAAAATATGAAACCTCTCCGGCCAAATACACGCGTCGCGGGGTGGAGCAGGACACCTACTGGTATATTCAGAACTACACGAAGCCACATCAGTTTGCGCCCGGCTCGGTGTTCCATCTGCTGGAGCCCGATATCAACCAGGAGCTTTACGGGATGCCGGAATATCTGAGCGCGCTTAACTCGGCCTGGCTGAATGAGTCGGCGACGCTGTTTCGCCGCAAGTATTACCAGAACGGCGCGCACGCGGGTTACATCATGTATGTAACCGACGCGGCACAGAGCAGCACCGATGTTGAGGCGCTGCGCAAGGCGATGCGGGATTCGAAAGGACTCGGCAATTTTAAAAACCTGTTTTTCTATGCGCCGAACGGAAAAGCTGACGGCATTAAAATTGTGCCACTGAGCGAGGTCGCCACCAAAGACGATTTTTTCAATATCAAGAAAGTCAGTGCCACCGACCTGCTGGACGCGCACCGCATCCCGTTCCAGCTCATGGGCGGCAAACCGGAAAATGCGGGCTCGATCGGCGACGTTGAGAAGGTGGCAAAAGTGTTTGTGCGTAACGAGCTGATGCCGCTACAGGCCCGCTTTCTTGAGCTCAATGAATGGGCGGGAGAGGAAATCGTAAGATTTAAAAGTTATTCACTTGATACCGATAATTGATAGAGGCCGCCAGCTAGGCGGCCTTTTTTCTTTAACCTTTAGATTTTTTAGGGTCATCTTTGCGAGGGTAAGTACGTTCCTCCTGGAACTTACCATCTTCGGTATGAATTTTAACTGACCCTTTCTTATCGGCCATATAATCACGCATTAATTCAATGATTTCAGCTTTAGTGTCCGCCGTTTTACTGGGGCGCTCATTCCCTTCTTTTTGAAACTTCCACTTATCGCCATCTTTCGTAATGTGATAATTGTCCATTGAAAGTCCTGTGTTCAAAAAAAGCGACATTGCTTCAAGTAAATCCTAACTTAAGCGAAACCGCTGAATTGTGCTGATGGTCTATATTTTTGCATAAATCACCCCGCTCAGCGCGCAGTGCTTTCCCCGCCTCGCCTGCCCGCTTCATAAGTCGGTTTTAATGCAGTTGCATGACCGTTCTGGATCCGCACCAGCTCTGGCGGCGCACGGCCAGAACGGGCAAACCTGATGCAGGCAAAACCATGCACGTGATGCATGCACAGCTAAAAAACGGGAAAATCTCGGGAAAATGGCATAAAAAAACCGGCATCTAGGGAGCCTGATTTGGCTCCGATTTTATTGAGGTTACGGGCTAAGCAATGTGCCAACAATGCTGTTGAGTCACATGCTGGTAACAATCAGAAGAAAAATCGTCGTCTACAGATTTTCATAACCGAGAGATAATGTATTGATATAGACACTATTATTTGTGCATTCTGATGTGATTCAACAGGTGTTTGATAACGACATTGAGCTCATCCTTGCTGGCTTGTTCGACTATTTTGGCAGTGTAGCTTTCCACCTCGCGAGAGCTCAGGTCGTTATTTAAGGCCATTACTGTCAGGTTCTTTGCCCAATCGGCAAATGGGTCTTTACTCGATGAAAGGGAATTATGCATGTCCAAAAACCTCGAATTATTTAACCAGCAGACCGCGGAAATCTTTGCGGTGCTATGGGATAACTTTCCGGTACCACAGGTCATTACCTACGGGAAATTTAACGCCGCGCTACCCGATGACTACTTTGACAAAGTTAACTCACCGGAAATGAAAGCATTAAATCAATTACGTAGTGTGGTTGAGGGTACATTCACTTTTCTCAGCGAAAACGGCTACATCCAGTACGAAACAGATTACCAAACATATTTCCGTGATGTACGCCTGACCGAGAAAGCACTCGCGGTACTCAACAAAAAGCCCGAGGCACTTGGCGGCAATGAAACAATGGGCGATAAAATTATCAGTGCAGTGAAAGACGGGACGCCGGGAATCATTGCCAGTGCGGTGACGAACCTGCTGACCCTCGGTGTTAATCTTATGACGTCAGCAGCATAGCTAACTCCCCGAAGGACTAACAGTTCAATCCCGCCAGCACCAAAAGCACGCTTCAGCACTGACGGGATTAAGACAAAAATGTTAAACGCACTGATTTCATGTTACATTTATGAACTTCGTTTACTCTGACCTTAGAAAATGAAACATAAAAAAGTCAACATCGTAAAGAAAAGAGGTGACTTTTCCCTGAGCCTGCTCAGCTTCGATATTGTTCACATAAAAAAAACCAAAGAGCACAAAAGAAGCATCAATTATTACTGGAACACCCGTACTCAGGAAATCATTGCTGGCTCTGGAACCCTTCGCAAGCGACAAAACATCCCATCAGTGGCGCATCTCTTTAACTAC
Source organism: Kosakonia sp. H7A (assembly GCF_003028445.1). Taxonomy (NCBI): domain Bacteria; kingdom Pseudomonadati; phylum Pseudomonadota; class Gammaproteobacteria; order Enterobacterales; family Enterobacteriaceae; genus Kosakonia; species Kosakonia sp. H7A. The sequence goes on from NZ_PYTZ01000011.1 coordinate 73,053, forward strand.
AAAAAAAAGACGTGTGACTTAAGCAGAGAAGAAATTCAATTAGGTGATTCAGTCTGTGTACTCCTTAATACTACAGCCGCGCTTTTTCTCTTTGGCTCGATCGTTGGTGTTGACAAGTCCAATAAAGGGACCTACTTTCACATTCTCCCACATGATAAAGCCTTTCCCTTTCAGCTAAACAGAGTCATTAAAGTTAAACATCAAAAAAGCAATATCTTCCTTCTAAGGGATGGTGTAAATGAACGATACGAATATATGGCAACCAAAAACCTTGCATTCGCCAAATATAAATACCAAGTTGAATTTGCCGAATTTATCATGTCGTATATTAAAAGTTCGCACTTGATAATCAGTTATGCTTCGGACAAAAATAAAACCATAAATGAAAAAACGGTATTACAATGCCATAACGTTCTTTTTGAACACATTTATGAATGGGCAGGGAAATACAGAACTCACCCCGTTGTTGTGGGGGATAAAGAACGACCAACAATGGAGCACGAAGAAGTACGTAAATCGCTAAAAGCGAGCCTGAGAGGCTGTACAAAAAAAGAATTAGAGAAAATACAGACCAAAGAACAACTTGTGATTAAATTAGCAACTCTTCACGCAGAACTGGCATGGATTCACCCATTTGAAGACGGTAACGGCCGTTCAATACGGTTATTCCTTCAAATTTTAGCGGCTACAATGGGATATGAATTCGATATGGAAAAACTTGATGGAAGTGTGAAGAATAAACGTGCATATCACTACGCTGTACGCCGTGCAATTCACCAGAATAAACGAAACTTGATTGCCCTTATGTCAAGGGCAATCAAGGAGCTTTAAGCCACTGCAACTCTTGTCAGAAATCGAGCTGCCTGCTCCATTTTTGACCATGATGTGTCGGTAATACGGTTACCTTCCAGAGAAAACGAAGCACGCAGGGAACGATTAACACTTTGTTCAAGCCTTGAACGACGTACAGGCTTTGCATCACTATGCTCGCCTCTTACTTGTATCGTGATAATCTTTTTGCTCATTTTAGTCTCTCTAGTCTTTCAGGAACATCACAAATCACCTCGGCAATGATAGTCATTATCAACTAAAAACCATAAAGCCGGATGGCGATTCTACGCCCAATTGGTCACATCTACAACAGTTTCTTCCCGTCATCCTTTTGAGCTTTAAATCGAGTATAGAATGACTCAACATTAGATACTATCAATTATAGCCCGCTCATAAGCCACCGGATATAAGGAACTTTTATCGCTCAAGCAAATGTTAGTACCCCCATATCAGCACTTCATACTCCCATCACTTCAGCGTAACGCCATTGTGTGCGAGCTTAGAGTGGATACGGGGGACTTGCGCGCATTCGAATATTCCCAGCCAACCTGATGGTGTGACATCATTTGGTTTGTGCAGTTCACTGCTTCTTTGTTGTCTATTTTTTTGCTGCGGCGCATCGTATTTTAGCGCATGCCTGAGGGCCGTCACGACCTCAACATCATTCCAACCGATAACCCTGCTATCAACCAGATTTAACACCGCTGCGGCATGCTCAGACGGTGTGGGGGTCATAACTAGATCGCCACCGCCGGTGAGCTTTCCACAGTTATTGACAGGACTCCGAGGCGCGGCGATGCCGCTTTTTAAAGTCAAAGGCTCAACGGCCAAAAGTTTTGGAACAATGCGCCATTCCGATGATCGGGTGACGTGGACATGACGCGCGCCGAGATGTGGCGCGTAAATTCCCACCACCCGCTCAATATCTTCCTCGTATGCGTTGACCACATTAGTCACACTACGGGCTACGCGCACAGTCTGACTATCTCGCGGGATATTTGCCCCACCCTGTGCGGCGATATATAAATCAAAATCACCACTATCCGCAGCAGCGCGAGCCGCTTCGACACGCTCATCAAATTCATCAGCAACGCTAACGCCGCGAGGTAATTTTCTCAGCTCGCGATACGCGCCCATTGTCGGCAGGCCAATCGGTTTAAATTGAGGAATACGCCATGTAGACGCCCAGGCTGTTACAGCGGCAGCCGTATCTTTTAACGGCTTTCCAGTATCATGATCGAGCTCGCCATCAAGCGCGTAACCATCGATATTTTTAGCAATGTATTTTGCAATGTAGCCCGCTGCGCCGCCTTTATTCAGGTGTTTAGACTGAAAGCGGTTACGCTCTGCTCCGCGTTCGTCGCCATCCTCTTTGAGAGCGTAGCGGCGCATAATTTCAGTAATTTCTTTGCGTTGTTCTTGTTTGCAAAAAAGCATCATATGCCAGTGCGGCGTGCCATCATGATGCGGTTCGACGACGCGCATACCGTAAACCTGCAAATCGTTATCTTTGAAAGCGGTACGCATCAGGCTCCATATACGGCATAGGTAGCGCTGCCCATCTTTCGGGGTAAAAGCCTCATCATTCCAGCCGTGATTAAGCTGCACGGTCTTATCTTTACCCTTACCGACCTGACGCGTCGGGTGATATTTCGACGGTGCGGTCAATGTAATAAACATCCCGACATCGCCTTCGCCAGCGGCGTAACGCTCAATTCCGGCAATAGTATTCATCAGCTCCATGCGTCGTATCTCAGGGTTAGAAATACTCCCCATGACTTTGCTAATGAGATCGATACGCTCGCCCGTCACCTTATTTTCCAGATCACAGGATTTGAGGTATTCAAGGTTAGCCAGGCGGCGTGTATGTACATCGCGGATTGCGTTTTTGCTGGCATACGGCGAACGGTCTTTATTAACCTCACCGGCAGCAATTAAAAGAGCTTCATGCCAGCGCATACGTTGCGCTTTGAGTTGGTTAATCCACCATTCATCGTTAATCAGCCGAGACACAGCGGAAAAAGCCTGGCGGATTGTCATCTGACCTTTGCGGTACTTCTTCCAAAAAAGCGGGGAGATATTGAAAGCACGAGCTGCCCCAGCAACATGACCATAAAGATGCGCCTGCGCCTCATCGGTAAAAAGCGATTCTTTACCACCGTGCGCCTCCGCCCATGCATCGCTTAACTCCTCGTACATAACGAAAAAATGCGAGGCGATACGCGCCGCGAATTTTTTCAGCTCCTTATCGTTCATTCCCGGCAAGCGCGCATAATTTTCGCTTTCCGCCAGAAATAATAGAGACGCCTGAGTGTTCATTTCGTTGCGCTGGTTTACTCGCTCAATGCGCGGCCATAAACGGCGTAAAAATGTCGACTTGAGAAAATAGAGCCCGTGAACCGGGCTTTTGTTGCGCCTGATGTATTCATAGCGCGATGTGAAAAGGGAGCGTAAAAAATAAGGCAGGCGGTCAATCCTGGATAAAACGCCTTGCACCTGACGCAACTCGTCACGTGTAAGGGGTCTATCGCGCCCAATAGCATCACGCGGCGCGTTCCATGAGTAAGCACCGGCAAACTCTTTAGCGGTGCCTTTTGCGAATGGTGGTGGCGGTGTAGGGGCGTAACGCCCCCGAACTTCAACGCCCATTTGAGCCAAAAGCCGTTAAGCATTGCTGACTGAGGCGCTCAACCTGCGTACTTAGTGCCTCAAACGAGCTGGCGTCACCAGTCAAGAGATCGTGGTGCACCAAGCCGGAAACGAGCTGGTTTAATTTGGGGTAATAGCCGACAACATCGAGCCACTCCTTACCGGCATTCTTGCCTATTTCAGCGGTCTTTTTTTCCTGCAAAATAAATTGAAAGCGATCACTGGTGACGACATAACGCTCGCCAATATCGATACGAATGCTCATGCGCGCCCCCGATAGTGCTTTGCTTTCGCCTCATGCGCTGACTGACAGTAAACACAGCGAGTAGCAGATGGATAAACTGCACGGCGATCAGCAGGAATCGGAGCGTCACATTCTTCACAAACCAACGCAGCAGCGCCGCAGGGTTTTACCCGCGCGGCGTTGACCTGGCGAGCCAGTGACTCGGACTGCCGTTCTTGAATGTGATCCATATAATCTGGCATTGATTTAGCTCCTCTATCTGTTCAATTTTTTAAACTCACTGGCGCAATAACCAGTTAGCTCGATGGTTAATTTCGATAATTCATCAACGGTGGTGATTTGCTTATGAAAAACGGCGCGTTTCACAAGCAAACTGACCACATCCGTCAGGAGGTTTAATTCACTCGAATAAATAGCGATAATTGACTCTGTCATCGCTCCGGTTTTTTTATCGCGCTTAAGATCGGTAAGCGATAATTCACCGTTTTTCATAACCGCAATCTTTAGCCAGTTATTAAGTAATACGGAGTGCATCAGAGACATTAAAGAGACTCTCCGCGAGAAAGGCCGATATTATGAAACTTGATAGATTCCTGACTGAGTAACTCAACAATCTCAACGCGCGATAACTCAGCGCCAGCTATATGACGGATTAAGCCGTCAAGGTGAGAGGAAAAGCGCGTAGCCGCATCGGCCTGTGCTTCGGCTCTGGCCTGCTGCAACATTAATGAAAATTTACCGCACTGCTTTCCTATTACTGTATGCATGACTTTCTCCAGACAAAAAGAAGCCCCGCACAATTAAGTGCGTTAAAATTTAACCGTTAATTATTTAATGCAGATATTGCTCGGGTTTTACCGAGGTTAAAATTGTTGGCGCATATTCGAATAAATTAAATAGTTCACGCAACGCGCGAAACAATGCATCACGCCAATAACAGGAGTCTTCATTAATACGCCAGTAAGGTTGATTAAATTCTTCCTCTGTTAATCCCGCATGCATAAACAATGTGCGACGCTGACTAATGGTTAATCGGCCAATATATTTAACCAGGCTAATCCCAACCTGACGGAATCTTGAAAATGCAGAGCGTAATTCATCAATAGCAGTTATCAGACGTTCACGATCAACATCGTTCATTTCTTCAAAACGCATCGTAGCGTGATGCTGTTTTAACTGAGCATGGAAGCAGACTGTTAAGCGCTCACGCTCCATCATCTGATTATAAAAATCACAAGAATCCTGCCAGCGAGGTGCGGCCAGATATTTGCTGACCAGACTGCGCAAACCGGCAGGCTGTGCGGACACGATACCGAGTGTCATTACAGGCATTTCCAGAACCTCCACGATTTCAGGAAAGCAAAAATAGCGCTTAAGGCACTCGTTTTTTTAGTGCGAATGATGATGCCCTTTCGCCCTCTGCCGTGGGTTATAGTGAAATCTATCGCCCCTGTGCTTTCATTACGCAATAACTGAGCTATGCAACTTGGTTCGTTCATAATCAAAGCCCCATCCATAACAGCCAAGCATCACGTTGCTCAACCGGTCGGTTGTAAAAAGCTTCGCGTACTGCTCGGTTAAACTCAGGGATAAAAACCCACTTTTCACCGGCACGGGCATTCGGTTTATTCGGATCCCGAAGCTCGATAACCGGCAACTTGTTAGCCTTAACCATTTCGGCAACTGCCGTTTTAGGTTTGCCAATCAACTCAGCGAATTTCTCGGTATGTACCGCATCAAGCGGGTACTGAATCACGTAATCATGAATTTCCATCTATGGTACCCTTATAGGATCCAGCCCCTTTTAAACCGTTCTAAAACGCTTAAAGCGGCTGGTAGCTATTGTCTTGTTGGTTCCCAAATAGGCACCAACAAACGCATCCTAGTTCCTAAATAGAGTCCAGTCAAATGAAATTAAGTGAGAAAGTTAGGGCTATACGAGAGGCCGAAGGGTTAAGTCAAACCCAGTTTTGCAAGGTATTAGATCTATCCATCAGTACATTAAAGAAATATGAATCAGGAGCTTACGAGCCGAGCGGTCTTAACTTGGTTAAGCTCACTCAACACCCGCTGTTCTATAAGTACACTCTGTGGCTTATGACCGACAAGATATCCCCGCAAGCTGGTCAAATAGCACCGGCTATCGCACACAATGGGCAAGAATCAGCAACCTCGACCCCCTCAGAGAAACAGACTGGCTAACTATTTATAAACATTACATTTTCACTATCTGTTTTCAGGACAGTGAAAATCGCGCCGGAGGGCTTTCTTATGGCAATTAAGAAGCTCGATGATGGTCGCTATGAAGTGGACATTAGGCCGCGCGGGCGCGAAGGACGTCGCATTCGCCGGAAGTTTGAAAGAAAAGCAGAAGCTATCGCATTTGAGCGCTACACGCTTGCGAACGCTTCCCAAAAGGAATGGGCAACCCAACGGACTGACAGACGCACTCTAACCGAGCTGTTAGAGGTATGGTGGCAATACCACGGGCAGAACCACGAACACGGAAAAAAAGAGCAAGGGCATTTGCTCAAAACTATTAATGGGCTGGGAGATCTGCCAGTCAGCAGGTTAAGCAAGAAATGCCTAATGGATTACCGCTCATTGCGTTTACGGGAAGGTATCAGCGCGGCAACGATAAATCGTGACATGTATCGGCTATCGGGCATGTTTACTAAGCTGATCCAGTTAGAGGAATTTGCCGGGCAACACCCCATTCATGGTTTGCCGCCACTGGCAGAAGCTAACCCGGAAATGACGTTTCTGGACAAGTCAGAAATTGAAAGGCTGTTAGGAGTATTGACCGGAGATGCTTTGCTCGTTGCTCTCCTCTGCCTTAGCACTGGCGGAAGATGGACAGAGGTAGCCACTCTAAAACCGGCGCAGATAGCCAGTTGCAGGGTTACCTTTTTGAAAACTAAAAACGGCAAAAAACGAACCGTGCCTATCTCAGCGCAGCTTGAAAAGAAAGTGAAAGAGGAAGCCAGCGGGAAGCTGTTCAAAGTTGATTATGAAAAATTTTGCGGAGTCTTACGCAACGTGAAACCTGATATTCCACCCAATCAGGCAACACATATTCTGCGTCACACTTTCGCAAGCCATTTCATGATGAACGGGGGAAATATTATTGCCCTGCAACAGATTCTCGGGCATGCAAGCATTCAGCAGACAATGGCCTATGCGCACCTTGCTCCTGACTACCTGCAAAATGCTGTCGCATTGAATCCTCTTAACGGAGGAGTGACGGTATAAATCATATCTCTGAGTGTCCACATTGTGTCCACACTCAGAGGGTTTTAAAACCGTTCCATACCGTTACAGCTTTTTCTAAGTTGCTGTTTTATTTAGAATGATGCGTAAGTGATTGATAAAAAAAACCCCCACGTCATGTGGGGGAAGACAGGGATGGTGTCTATGGCAAGGAAAAACAGGGTTTGTTACCTGGTACTACTGCTACTTAACTCGGTCACCGGTGAACTTTGCTGCATTTGCGCTACGCTGCGTAACTGGTTCATCCGTTGTTGATGTTTCTGGTTCAAAACCGCTTGCTGCTCCGGCGTGAGCAGGTTGTACATCTGGTTGCGCACTCTGGCCATTTCAACCTGACGAGCTACCTGTTCCTGCGCCATTTTTTCTGCCTGAGCGCGCACAGCGTTTTCATCAAATTTTTCTGCGATGACAAGGCGATGCATTGTCTCCATTTCGCTAACATTAACAGGAGGCTGATCGTGCCGTGCCTGTCGCATGAGATCCCGCATCTGTTGACGCTGGTGTTCCGTTAAATTAATACCGTCGAACATATGGCTCTGAACACTGCGCTGCGCGAATCCCTCAGTCGGGTGCCAGTTATCGCCTGTTTCAACGTCAGCAGCACGACTAACCGTGCTTAACGCCAGCGTTGAGGCCATGACGGCAGCGGTAACGATGCGCATCATTTGCTCCAGTAACCTTTTCATCTCTCGATTCAACGATAATCAGTCTACGATTCAGGCTGCAAACATGCGTCAGGGGGTGTAAAACAACGTAAAGTCATGGATTAGCGACTCTTGATGACGTAATTTCTGCCTCGGAGGTAGTTAAACAATGAATAAAATCCTTTTAGTAGATGATGACCGAGAGCTTACTTCCTTGTTAAAGGAGCTACTCGACATGGAAGGTTTTAACGTGCTCGTTGCCCATGACGGAGAGCAGGCGCTCGACCTCCTCGACGACAGCATCGACTTGCTTTTACTTGATGTCATGATGCCGAAGAAAAACGGCATTGACACACTTAAAGAGCTACGCCAGACACACCAGACACCGGTAATTATGTTAACTGCGCGCGGCAGCGAGCTCGATCGCGTCCTTGGCCTTGAGCTGGGCGCGGACGACTATCTGCCGAAACCCTTTAACGATCGTGAACTGGTCGCACGTATTCGTGCGATCCTGCGCCGTTCCCACTGGAGCGAGCAACAACAAAGCAGCGACAACGGTTCACCCACGCTGGAAGTGGATGCCCTGAGCCTCAATCCGGGCCGCCAGGAAGCCAGTTTTGATGGGCAATCACTGGAACTTACAGGCACTGAATTCACCCTGCTCTATCTGCTGGCTCAGCATTTAGGCCAGGTGGTTTCACGTGAACATCTGAGCCAGGAAGTGCTGGGTAAACGCCTGACGCCATTCGATCGCGCCATCGACATGCACATCTCTAACCTGCGCCGCAAATTGCCGGATCGCAAAGATGGGCATCCGTGGTTTAAAACCCTGCGTGGTCGCGGTTATCTGATGGTCTCTGCTTCATGATTGGAAGTTTGACCGCCCGCATCTTTGCCATTTTCTGGTTAACGCTGGCGCTGGTACTGATGCTGGTGCTGATGGTGCCAAAGCTGGATTCCCGTCAAATGACGGAGCTTCTGGACAGCGAACAGCGCCAGGGCGTGATGATTGAACAGCATGTTGAAGCGGAGCTGGCAAATGACCCGCCGAACGACCTGATGTGGTGGCGCAGGCTGTTTCGCGCTATCGACAAATGGGCGCCGCCGGGTCAACGCCTGCTGCTGGTCACCAGCGAAGGGCGCGTCATTGGCGCCGAACGCAACGAAATGCAGATTATCCGCAACTTTATAGGCCAGGCGGATAACTCAGACCATCCGCAGAAGAAAAAGTATGGCCGGGTTGAGATGGTAGGGCCGTTCTCCGTTCGCGACGGAGAAGATAACTATCAGCTCTATCTCATCCGTCCTGCCAGCAACTCACAATCTGACTTTATCAATTTGCTGTTTGACCGCCCGTTACTGCTGCTGATCGTCACCATGCTTATCAGTTCGCCGCTGCTGCTGTGGCTGGCATGGAGCCTGGCGAAACCCGCACGTAAACTGAAAAACGCGGCGGATGAGGTTGCACAGGGCAACCTGCGACAGCATCCGGAGCTGGAAGCCGGGCCGCAGGAATTCCTTGCCGCCGGGGCCAGTTTTAACCAGATGGTGACCGCGCTGGAACGCATGATGACCGCCCAGCAGCGCCTGCTATCTGACATCTCCCATGAGTTGCGTACGCCGCTGACGCGTTTACAGCTTGGTACTGCGCTGCTGCGTCGTCGCAGCGGTGAAAGTAAAGAACTGGAACGTATCGAAACGGAAGCTCAGCGGCTGGACAGCATGATCAACGATCTGCTGGTGATGTCGCGCAATCAGCAGAAAAACGCGCTGGTCAGTGAAACCGTGAAAGCCAATCAGATGTGGAATGAAGTGCTGGATAACGCCGCCTTCGAAGCTGAGCAGATGGGCAAATCGTTCACGGTGAATTTCCCGCCAGGTCCGTGGCCGCTGTACGGTAACCCCAGCGCGCTGGAAAGCGCGGTGGAGAACATCGTGCGTAACGCGCTGCGCTATTCGCACAGTAAAATCGAAGTAAGCTTTGCGGTGGATAAAGACGGCATCACCATTAACGTGGACGATGACGGCCCCGGCGTCAGTCCGGAAGATCGGGAACAGATTTTCCGCCCGTTCTACCGCACCGACGAAGCGCGCGATCGTGAATCCGGCGGCACGGGCCTCGGGCTGGCGATTGTCGAAACGGCTATTCAGCAGCATCGCGGCTGGGTGAAAGCGGACGACAGCCCGCTTGGCGGGTTACGCTTAACGCTCTGGCTACCGCTGTACAAACGCGCCTGATAAACGCCCTCTCATCGCAGAGGGCGTTTTTTTATTTTCCCCACAGTCGGCGCGACTGATCCTCAATCTTGCCGTGAGTGCGTCGATTCTGCATAGTGCGCGTCCAGCTTGCCGACAGCCCCGCAGCCGAAAGCAGACGGTGATATTGTTCATCATCAAACGGCTGAAACCACGCAATCGCCGCCGCGTCATACACGCTGACATCGCTGACCCGGGAGAGCAGTTCAAGCGGCGCTTCTGCCGATACTTTCCCCGCAGCAACCATGCGATAAAGCCAGCCGACGCGGCCGCTGGCCTGCATCTGCGCGGAGATGTCGCCAATGCCGAAATGGAAGTTAAGTTTGAAGCAGGGCGAGCGCGGTTGCGTCACCTGAATCAGCGTATCGCCCCAGCGAAAAATATCGCCGATAAACACGTTCTGCTCGGTCAGCCCTTCCGTTGAGAGATTCTCGCCAAACGCTGGCGCGCAAAACAGCGCGGCCTGCTCCGGGAACATCTGCGCCCAGTGAGCATAGTGTTCACGAGGATAGTGGCACAACGCGCGATCAGTGCCGCCGTGGTAACTTTTTTCCGCCTGCTCGTCACCCGCGATGCCCAATTCCGTGAGGATTAGCTCGCCTTCCACCTGCAATTTAGCAATCGCGCTTGGCCGACTGCCGTCATAATCCCTTATTTTTCCAGTAAAAACGTCTACCTGATATTGCATGTTCCCTCCGGCCGCTCGTCGTCATCACGCTATTACATCACATTTGTTTGCTGACCTAACCTGCAAAAATGCGACATTCATGCCGATCCGCACCGGTCGGGCGTGCTATCACTTAACACAGTATTTGAAACGCAATTTCATTAATCAAGGAGGTTACAACGTGATCCGCGAAACATCTTTCTCCGGTGTCTGGTGCCCTTCCATCACGCCAATGAACAACGAAGGGAAACCTGACCTTAGCGCGCTGAGCCAGCATATCGCCCGGCTGGCAGCGGCGAAAATCGATGTGGTCTTGCTGATGGGCAGTATCGGCGAGTTTGCCTCCTTCTCGCTGGAAGAGCGGCTACTGTTGATTCGTGAAGCGCGCGGCATGTCGCCGATAACCATGGTGGCCAACGTCTCTTCAACCTGCTTTAACGACATTCTGTGGATGGCTGATGAAGCCTGGCGTACCGGCTATGACGCGGTCATGGTGCTGCCGCCTTACTATTACGGACAAACGCAAAATCAATTGTTGAGCTACTTCCGCGCCCTGGGCAAAGCGATAAGCGGCAAATGGTTCGCCTATAACTTTCCGGCGCGTACCGGCTGCGATCTGACGCCGGAGCTGGTCGCCACGCTGGCCGCCGAATTCCCGGATTTTGCTGGCATCAAAGAGACTGTCGATTGCCAGTCGCATACCCGTAATATGATTCAGGCCACCGCACAAGTGCGTGAGGATTTTGCCGTGCTGTGCGGCTACGACGAGTACTTTATCCCCACTCTGCTGGCAGGCGGCGCGGGCGTTATTTCCGGGTTGAATAATGTGATGCCAGAACTGTTTGTCCAGGCGCGGGAGGCGTGGCGACAGGGCGATTTGCCGACGTTGCATGCAACCCAGCAGGAAATTGGCAAATTTATGGCGATCTACGCGATTGGCGACGACTTCGTTACCACCATCAAAACAGTGGTTTCACGCAAGTTTGGCTACTGCACGCCCGTATCACGTAACTTTGGCGGCACGCTGAATGAAGCGCAGTGCCAAATTATCGATCGGGTATTTGGAATTCAATAATTGCCGGATAGCGCTACGCTTATCGGGCCTGCAAAACGAACATGCCCGGTAAGCATTTCGCCACCGGGCAAACCGTTATTTCACCGCATTACGCATCACCACTTCCGCCTCTGCCGTTTTCACCTTGCGCGACCAGACGGACGTTAAAATCGGCACCAGAATTGACGTGACAATCACCGAGGTCGCCACCAGCGCAGTTGCGGCTGGCGCCATCGGTTTAAAGTCCGGCACCATTTCGGCGATCAGCACCGGCGTTGCCACTGCCGCGCCCGCAGAACTGGAGGCCGCCAGCCCTGCTGTACCATCACCGCCGCCAATCAGTTTATCGGCGATAATCAGCGGAATACCGGTAATCACAATCACCGCCACCCCCAGCAAAATCCCCAACAAGCCGGTCTGCGCAATCACGCTTAAATCAATCGTGTTACCCAGTGCGAAAGCAAAGAACGGAATCAGGGTTTGCACCGCTTTGCTGAAAAACTCCCGTAATTCCGGGTCCAGATTCCCCAGCGCGAACCCGACCAGGAACGGCAGCACCGCACCAACAAACACGTGCGGCTCGAACGAGGCAATTCCCGCTGTGCCGAGGATAATCATCGTCATCAGCGGGCCGGATTCCAGCGACATCAACACGAACGCACCGGCTTCCTCTTTGGTGCCGTACTGCTGCATGATTGACGCATACAGCCCGCCGTTAGTCATATCCATCGATGCTACCAGCGCCAGCGTCGATAACCCGGCGAAAAAACCCGCCTCCACACCGTGTTCAGGGATCAGCCGTGAGGCCACGGCCGCCACCACCCAGGCAACCGCAATTTTGGTCACCACCAGCGTGCCGGACTTACGCAACACCGTGCCGGTGGCGCTCAGTTTGATGGAAGCGCCCATACAGAAAAACCACACCGCCAGAATCGGCACCGTGCCAGTAATCATGCCGTTAGTGAACGAGCCAAAGTACTTTCCCGCGCCGGGCGCAAAAGTATGGCAGAGAGCGCCGATGAACAAAGGAACCAGCATCATCCCGCCAGGGATTTTTTCGATTGCACGCTTGATTTGCATATCTTCACCTGTCAAAAAACGTCCGATTTTTTGAGCGCCGACCCGCTATGTTTTCGGGACAACAGCAGCGCGGATGAAGAGAGGGTAGACCGGGTTTCGCGGAAGAAAAGTGATCAGACAATCATAACAAAACAATATTTCATTATTTTTAGATCATCGTTCCTGTTAGTTTTTATCTGAAGAAAGGATATAAAAAACCCCCGCAGACTAAGCCTGCCGGGGGTTCTGGCTCACGCTAACGCGCGGGGGAAAGCAAACTTATTTTTTCGCAGCGAAACGAGCCGCTGCTTCGTCCCAGTTCACCACGTTCCAGAACTCTTTGATGTAGTCCGGGCGGCGGTTCTGGAATTTCAGGTAGTAAGCGTGTTCCCACACGTCCAGACCCAGGATCGGGAAACCGGACGCGCCAGAGATCGCTTCACCCATCAGCGGGGAATCCTGGTTAGCAGTAGAAACCACAGCCAGTTTGTCGCCTTTCAGCACCAACCAAGCCCAACCGGAACCAAAACGCGTGGCGGCTGCTTTTTCGAATTCAGCTTTGAAGTTGTCTACGGAACCGAAATCACGCTCGATAGCCGCTTTCAGATCGCCCTGCAGGGTGGTGCCTTTTTTCAGGCCTTTCCAGAACAGGCTGTGGTTAGCGTGACCGCCTGCGTTGTTACGCAGAACGGTTTTTTTGTCTGCCGGCAGTTGATCCAGTTTGGTGATCAGTTCTTCAGCTGACAGGCTGGCGAACTCCGGCAGGCTTTCCAGCGCGGCATTCGCGTTATTTACGTAAGTCTGGTGATGTTTAGTGTGATGGATTTCCATCGTCTGCTTGTCGAAATGAGGCTCAAGGGCATCATACGCGTACGGCAGAGCGGGCAGTGTATAGCTCATTTTCATCTCCATTATTGTCTGGCGGCATATATGTTAATGCCGCGTAAGCAGTCGGATCATTATAGTTAATTAAATGATATTGAAAATGTTTATCAATGCCGTAGTTTTAATAAGGTTATAACTTTTGGTTATGTTATTGAAATTGTGAAGCTGCTCACCTCCATCACGCGCTCATTGCCAGTTCGCCATCTATCGCGGCAAACGCCTCAAGGTTAATCTCCTGACTGATTTTTACACTCCTCAGGTCGGCTGCTCGTATTCCGACGATAAAAACAAAGAGGATGAGAAAATGAGTAACGCGATTACGATGGGTATTCTTTGGCATTTGATAGGTGCGGCCAGTGCAGCCTGTTTCTATGCCCCGTTCAAGAAGGTTAAAAATTGGTCCTGGGAGACCATGTGGTCAATCGGCGGCATCGTCTCCTGGTTGATTCTCCCCTGGACCATCAGCGCGCTGTTACTGCCTGATTTTTGGGCCTATTACAGCTCGTTCAGCGCTTCCACCCTGCTACCGGTCTTTCTCTTCGGCGCAATGTGGGGCATCGGTAACATCAACTACGGCCTCACCATGCGCTACCTCGGCATGTCGATGGGCATTGGCATCGCTATCGGCATTACGCTGATTGTCGGTACGCTTATGACGCCAATTATCAACGGTAATTTTGACGTTCTGATCAACACCGATGGCGGTCGAATGACGCTGCTTGGCGTGCTGGTTGCGCTTATAGGTGTCGGGATTGTGACCCGCGCAGGCCAGTTGAAAGAGCGCAAAATGGGCATTAAAGCCGAAGAGTTCAACCTGAAAAAGGGGCTGACGCTGGCGGTGATGTGCGGCGTATTCTCCGCCGGCATGTCCTTTGCCATGAACGCCGCCAAACCGATGCACGAAGCCGCTGCGGCGCTGGGCATCGATCCGCTCTACACCGCCTTGCCAAGTTATGTGGTGATTATGGGCGGCGGCGCGCTGATTAACCTTGGCTTCTGCTTTATTCGGCTGGTAAAACTGAAAAACTTGTCGGTAAAAGCCGATTTCTCGCTGGCAAAACCGCTGATCATCAGCAATATCCTGCTTTCGGCGCTGGGCGGTTTGATGTGGTATCTGCAATTCTTCTTCTACGCCTGGGGCCATGCCCGCATTCCGGCGCAGTACGACTACATCAGTTGGATGCTACACATGAGCTTCTACGTGCTGTGCGGCGGCATTGTCGGGCTGATCCTGAAAGAGTGGAAGAACGCGGGTCGCCAGCCGGTGAGCGTGCTGAGCCTTGGTTGCGTGGTGATCATTGTTGCCGCCAATATCGTCGGCCTCGGTATGGCGAACTAATCAGGCAGCAACCCGGCTACGATGACGCCACTGACCTGGCGTCATCCCCACTTCGCGGCTAAACACCACCGAAAAATAGTTACTGTCCTCAAACCCGCACTGCATGGCGATTTCGCCGATCATCTGCTCGGAATGCTGAAGCAAATACTGCGCATGGCAGATGCGCAACTGGCGCAGATAGTGGTTGATGGTCATCCCGGTCTGGGTGCGGAATTGCTGGCGCAGCGCGCGCTCGCTGCACTGTTCCTGCTCGCAAAACTGCTCCAGCGCAAAGCTGCGATTCAGGCTGCCGGAGAGCGCGGTAATCAGCTTATCGAGCAGCGTCTCACTGTGCGTCGCCGCCAGGTTATCGGCAGCAAAACGGTGTCGTTTGAGCGTCATTACCAGTTGGGCAAACAGCGTTTCTGCCATGATATTGGCCAGCGGATCGGCTTTGGTGCTCTCATGCTCCAGCTGCGCAATCACCTGCCGTGCCTGCGCCATACCGGTGCTGCCAATCCGCCAGTGCGGCGTTCTTGTCGTGCCGTTAAGTCCGGGAATATGCGCCGCCCAGTCGAGGTTAAGCGTCAATCGATCCGGGCAGTAGATGATATTTTGCAACACCAGATCGTTAACTGAAGCGTAAGAGTGGCAATCTTCGGCGCGGATATAAAACAGGTCGCCGCGCGTAATGCGGTAAGGACGGTCATTCAGCACATGCAGGCCGTTGCCGCGCCACACCACCACCAGTTCGCAAAATTCATGGGTGTGTTCAGCAAAGACATTTTGCGGATAGCGATCGGCCACCGCTACCGCTTGCCCGGCACGGGGAAAGAAATCCGCTTTGCGAAGAATCAGTTGGCCTGCCACACACTCACCTCTGCCTTGAACAACCTGAAATTATTAGCGGATCTTCGGCGACAAATCGGTGACAGCCTTCGCGTTACTGAAGCTGCGTATCGCGCCCCTGGCGGATATCGCGGGGCGACCAGTTGAATTCCCGGCGAAACAGGGTTGAGAAGTGATTGCTGTCGCCAAACCCGCAACGGAAAGCGATATCGGTGACGCTCTCGTCGCTGTGGCGCAACATGTGCCGCGCTTTGGTCAGCCTTAACCGGTTGAGATAGCGCTGCGGCGTCAGGCCCGTTGAATGCTTCAACTGGCGATGCAGCGTGCGCAAAGAGAGTGTGAACTGGCCGGCCAGCGTTTCCCAACAGACATCCTCGGCGAAGTGATCTTCCAGCCATAACATCAGTTGATTGAGGCGGGCATCGCTGCTGACAGCGCCCTCCTGCTGGCTCCCTTTACGCAGCATCACCAGCAGTTGCATAAACAGGATCTCGCGGTTCGCAATACCGTGGGTATCCATTTCGGGATCCAGTTTTTCCATCTGCCCGATGATCTCCCGTACCTGCGCCAGCGTCTGCTGGCTCACCCGCCAGTGCGATGGATAGTGACCATCCTGCTCCTGCGGCAGTAACTGGTTCAAACCGGCAAGAAACTGGAAAGCCTCCGGCGAACGGTACAGCACATTGGTCAGGCACAGGTTATCGGTATGCTCATATAAGTGCCGATCATGATCACGGACAAAACAGACGGTGCCGCCGCTGATAGTGAAAGGCTGACCATTAAAAACGTGGATCCCGGTGCCGTGTTCAACGATCACAATTTCATGAAAATCATGATGATGTTCAGGGAAAGCCGCCTGGGGAAGCCGGGGTTCAATGGCAACAGGTGATTGACCTGCCGGGAAAAAATCCACGCTATGAAGTACGGTCATGATTGCCCCACTAATGAGAAACTTTCTCAAAATAGTAATTAAGGGTTATCAACCTCACCTTAAATTTTCGACAGCTTTTCGCGCATAGCCTGCCGTTTTTTCAAGAAACGACCGGAAAGATCGGGAAATGTGGCAACGGTCACAATGGCTTAAATCCCCGTCATTACTGGAAACTGTGAACTTTCTCACGTTCACCTTTGCTTTCTTGCCAGCGGCAATTGGCGGCTGTCAGTAGCAAGAAGGTACGCCTTACCCCTCTTTTTTAGACTGTCTGCAATGACTCTAAGAAGGACCCAATCATGACTTTTCGCCACTGTGTCGCAGTTGATTTAGGCGCCTCAAGCGGACGCGTCATGCTGGCGCGTTATGACAGCCAGCAGCGCATCCTTTCGCTTCGCGAAATCTACCGTTTTAGTAACTGTCTGCAAAAAGTGGACGGCTTTGATTGCTGGGATATCGACAGCCTGGAAAGCGAAATTCGCCGCGGCCTGCTGAAGGTCTGCGAAGAAGGCATTCAGCCCGACAGCATCGGCATCGATACCTGGGGCGTCGATTACATTCTGATTAACCGCGACGGCCAGCGCGTCGGTCTGCCGATTGCTTACCGCGATGATCGCACCGATGGCG
The DNA here is from genome assembly GCF_003028445.1 of Kosakonia sp. H7A. Taxonomy (NCBI): domain Bacteria; kingdom Pseudomonadati; phylum Pseudomonadota; class Gammaproteobacteria; order Enterobacterales; family Enterobacteriaceae; genus Kosakonia; species Kosakonia sp. H7A. Next base: position 90,337 of record NZ_PYTZ01000011.1, read on the forward strand.
TGATGCAGCGTGCGATGCAGAATCCCGGCAAAGCCGATATTTATCGCCGCAGCGGCATCCAGTTTTTACCTTTCAACACGCTGTATCAGTTACGCGCGCTGACGGAACAACAGCCGGAGCTGATTGACCAGGTCGCGCATGCGCTGCTGATCCCTGATTACTTTAGCTACCGTCTGACCGGCCAATTGAACTGGGAATACACCAATGCCACCACCACGCAACTGGTCAATATCAACACCGATAACTGGGACGATACGCTGCTGGCGTGGGCGGGCGTTCCGGCCAGTTGGTTTGGCACGGCCACACATCCCGGCAATGTGATTGGTCACTGGATCTGCCCGCAGGGCAACGCGATTCCGGTGGTCGCCGTCGCCAGCCACGATACCGCCAGCGCGGTGATCGCCTCGCCGCTGGCGGATAAAGACGCGGCCTATTTGTCCTCTGGTACCTGGTCGTTAGTGGGTTTTGAGAGCAAAACCCCTTACACCAGCGATGACGCGCTGGCGGCGAATATCACCAACGAAGGCGGCGCGGAAGGGCGCTACCGCGTGCTGAAAAACATTATGGGGTTGTGGCTGCTGCAACGGGTGCTGAGAGAACAACAGATAAGCGATCTGCCCGCGCTGATTGCCGCCACCGAACAGCTTGCGCCCTGCCGCTTTGTTATCAACCCAAACGACGATCGTTTTATTAACCCGCAGAACATGAGCGCCGAGCTTCAGGCCGCCTGCCGGGAAGCGGGCCAGCCTGTGCCGCAAAACGCTGCCGAACTGGCGCGCTGCATCTTCGACAGCCTCGCCCTGCTGTATGCCGACATCCTTGCCGAGCTGGCCTTTCTGCGCGGTAAGCCTTTCAGCCGCCTGCATATCGTCGGAGGCGGTTGCCAGAACCAGCTACTGAATCAGCTCTGCGCCGATGCCTGCGGGCTGCCGGTGGTGGCCGGTCCGGTGGAAGCCTCCACGCTCGGCAACATCGGCATTCAGCTTATGACGCTGGATGAACTGAGCAACGTCGATGATTTCCGTCAGGTGGTGGCGAGCAACCATAACCTGATCACTTTTACCCCTAATCCTGACCATGAAATCGCCCGTTACGTCGCGCGCTTTCAGCAAAAACGACAGACAAAGGAGCTTTGCGCATGACCACTCAACTTAAACACGCCTGGGAAATTGCCAAACAGCGCTTCGCCGCTGTGGGGATTGATGTCGAGGAGGCGCTGCGACAGCTCGATCGCCTGCCGGTTTCCATGCACTGCTGGCAGGGCGATGACGTCGCCGGTTTCGAAAACCCGCAAGGCAGCCTGACGGGCGGCATTCAGGCCACCGGCAACTATCCGGGCAAAGCGCGCAATGCCAGCGAACTGCGCGCCGATCTGGAGCAGGCGCTGAGCCTGATCCCCGGCCCGAAACGCCTTAACCTGCACGCCATTTACCTCGAAGCCGACGGCCCGGTTGGTCGCGATGAGATCAAACCGGAACACTTCACGAATTGGGTACAGTGGGCGAAAGCGAACAAACTGGGGCTGGATTTTAACCCTTCCTGCTTCTCGCACCCGCTAAGCGCCGACGGTTTTACCCTCTCCCACGCTGACGATGAGATCCGCCAGTTCTGGATTGACCACGTCAAAGCCAGCCGCCGCGTGTCGGCCTGGTTCGGCGAACAACTCGGCACACCGTCGGTAATGAATATCTGGATCCCGGACGGCATGAAAGATGTCACCGTTGACCGCCTGGCGCCGCGCCAGCGTCTGCTGAGTGCGCTGGACGAAGCGCTCAGCGAAAAACTCAACCCGGCGCACCATATCGACGCCGTCGAAAGCAAGCTGTTCGGTATTGGCGCAGAGAGCTACACCGTCGGCTCCAACGAGTTTTACATGGGCTATGCCACCAGCCGCCAGACCGCGCTGTGCCTCGATGCAGGTCACTTCCACCCGACAGAGGTGATCTCCGACAAAATCTCCGCCGCCATGCTTTATGTGCCGCGCCTGCTGCTGCACGTCAGCCGTCCGGTGCGCTGGGACAGCGATCACGTAGTGCTATTGGATGACGAAACCCAGGCCATCGCCAGCGAGATCGTGCGCCACCAGTTGTTTGACCGCGTGCACATCGGTCTCGACTTCTTCGACGCCTCGATCAACCGCATCGCCGCGTGGGTCATCGGCACCCGCAACATGAAAAAAGCCCTGCTGCGCGCGCTGCTGGAGCCAGTTGAAACGCTGCGCAAACTGGAAGCCGACGGCGATTACACCGCCCGCCTGGCGCTGCTGGAAGAGCAGAAATCCCTGCCATGGCAGGCCGTATGGGAGATGTATTGCCAGCGCCATGACACGCCAGCCAGCAGCCAGTGGCTGGACAGCGTGCGGGCATATGAAAAAGAGATTTTGAGTACACGTCGTTAACCGGAAGCCAGGGTGCGGGCCGGATAAGCGCAGCGCCATCCGGCAAGCAACGTTATTAAGAAAAAATGCCGGATGGCGAGGCCATCGCAGCTTATCCGGCCTACGTGAGACCCGAGAGATGTCGGGCACTAAACAGGACAGAAAGACTATGCAGACCATTATTAATTCCTGGTTCGTCCAGGGGATGATCAAAGCCACCTCCGATGCCTGGCTGAAGGGCTGGGACGAACGTAACGGCGGCAACCTGACGCTGCGCCTGGATGATGCGGATATCGCGCCGTATGAAGCCGATTTTCACCAGAAACCGCGCTATATCGCGCTCAGCCAGCCGATGCCGCTGCTGGCGAACACGCCGTTTATCGTCACCGGCTCCGGCAAATTCTTCCGCAACGTGCAGCTCGATCCGGCCGCGAACTTAGGCGTGGTGAAAGTGGACAGCGATGGCGCGGGCTACCACATTCTGTGGGGATTGACGTCTGAAGCGGTACCGACCTCGGAACTGCCCGCTCACTTCCTGTCTCACTGCCAGCGCATCCAGCTCACCGGCGGAAAAGATCGCGTGATCATGCACTGCCACGCCACCAACCTGATAGCGCTCACTTATGTGCTGGAAAACATGTCCGATCTGATGACCCGCAAACTGTGGGAAGGCAGCACCGAATGTCTGGTGGTGTTCCCGGATGGCGTTGGCATTCTGCCGTGGATGGTGCCCGGCACCGATGAAATCGGCCAGGCGACCGCCGAAGAAATGCAGAAACATTCACTGGTGCTGTGGCCATTCCACGGCGTTTTCGGCAGCGGCCCGACGCTCGACGAAACCTTTGGCCTGATTGACACCGCCGAGAAGTCGGCGGAGGTGCTGGTGAAAATCTATTCCATGGGCGGAATGAAGCAAACCATTAGTCAGCAAGAACTGATTGCGCTGGGCAAACGCTTTGGCGTTACTCCGCTGCAATCGGCACTGGATTTGTACAAATAACAACATCGCGCCTCGCACAAAGACGGGGCGAACTCTGTCACCTGCAAAACAACTCTTCCCTGAAGATTTCGCGGTGCGCTGCAACGCGAAAGACAACGGGAATATAACTCGTGGAGTAAAAGCAATGAAAACAAAAGCTAGCTTGATCCTCACCGTGGCCCTCATGGCGTTGTCCGGTTCCGCTGTCGCTGAAGTAAAAATCGCCCTCGTGGCGAAATCTTTAGGCAATGGCTTTTTTGAAGCAGCAAACACCGGCGCGCAGGAGGCGGCCAAAGAGTTAGGCGATGTCAAAGTGATCTATACCGGCCCGACCACCACCACGGCTGAAGCGCAGATCGAAGTGCTGAATGGCTTGATCGCCCAGGGGGTGGATGCGATCGCCATTTCAGCCAATGATCCGGACGCCGTGGTGCCAGTGCTGAAAAAAGCGATGCAGCGCGGCATCAAAGTGGTTTCATGGGATTCCGGCGTGGCGAAAGCGGGCCGCCAGATCCACCTGAATCCTTCCAATAATGCGCTGATCGGCGAAACCAACGTCAAACTCGCCGCCGATGCGCTGAAAGCGCTGAATGTGGATAAAGGCGACGTTGCCATCCTCAGCGCCACACCGACCTCCACCAACCAGAACATCTGGATTGCGGAGATGAAAAAAGTGCTGCCGAAATACCCGTCCGTCAATCTGGTGACCGTCGCCTATGGCGATGACTTATCGGATAAAAGTTACCGCGAAGCGGTCGGTTTGCTGAAGTCATACCCCGATCTGAAAGTGATCGTATCGCCGTCGTCAGTCGGCATTGTCGCCGCGGCGCAGGCGGTAAAAGACCAGGGCAAGATCGGCAAAGTGTATGTCACCGGTCTGGGCCTGCCGTCAGAAATGGCAGGTGCGATTAAATCCGGCGCCAGCAAAAGTTTCGCCATCTGGAACCCGATCGATCTCGGTTATGCCGCCACATATCTGGCGGATGATTTAGTGAAAGGCACGGCGACCAAAGAGGAAGCCAGCATGGGCAAACTGGGCAAAGTGAAGCTCGATGCTGACGGCAGCGGCGCGATGGCTGAGCCGTTTGTCTACGATGCCAGCAACATTGATAAGTTCTCGAAGATTTTCTGATCCCTTACCTGCCCTTTCCCGGCGGGAGAGGGCAAAAACTGGAGAACGATCATGACGGCATCCCCCCCTCTGCTGTCGCTTAAGGGCATCACCAAGGTTTTCCCCGGTGTGCGTGCTCTTGAGAATGTGCAGCTTGATCTCTGGCCCGGCAAAGTCACCGCGTTGATCGGTGAAAACGGCGCAGGGAAATCGACGCTGGTCAAAGTGATGACCGGCATTTATCAACCGGACGAAGGTGAAATCCTCTATAAAGCGATCCCTATTGCGCTGCCGACGCCGGAATCCGCCCATAAAGTGGGGATCACCGCTATCCATCAGGAGACGGTTCTGTTTGATGAGCTGTCGGTGACCGAGAACATTTTTGTCGGCCAGTATCTTTATAAAGGACTGCTGAAAAAACTCGACTGGCCCGCCATGCACCAGCAGGCGCGGGATATTCTTGCCCGGCTGGAAGTGCAAATCGATCCGCGCGCCACGCTGAAAACCCTGAGCATCGCCCAGCGCCATATGGTGGCGATTGCCCGCGCACTCTCTTTTGACGCGCAGGTAGTGATTCTGGATGAGCCCACGGCCGCGCTTTCGCAGCATGAGATTCTGGAGTTTTACCAAATCGTCGAACGCCTGAAACAGGAAGGTAAAGCGATCCTGTTTATCTCGCACAAGTTCGATGAAATCTTTGAACTGGCCGATCACTACACCATTTTGCGCGACGGCGTTTATGTTGATTCCGGCGCGATAAAGGCGATCACCGAAGAGCGCATGGTGGCGATGATGGTTGGCCGCACGCTGAGCCAGAGCTGGCCGAAAGTGGCCTGCGAACCGGGTGAAACGGTACTGGAAGTGCGCGATCTGTGTCATCCCACCGAGTTTGCCCATATCAACTTTTCCCTGCGTAAAGGCGAGATCCTCGGCTTTTACGGCCTGGTTGGCGCCGGGCGCACCGAACTGATGCAGGCGCTTTCCGGCGTTTCACGCCCCTCATCCGGCGAGATCATTCTCAACGGCAAATCCGTGCAGTTCCGCCAGCCAGCGGATGCCATCCAGGCCGGTATTGTCTGCGTGCCGGAAGAGCGGCAAAAGCAGGGAGCGATTATCGAGCTGTCGATTGCGCAGAACATCAGCCTGCCGCAGCTTAGCAAGCTGAACTGCAACGGCGTGCTGAATGAGGCGAAAGAGTGGGCGCTGGCCGATGAGTACGCGCGACGTTTGCAGGTAAAAGCCTTTAGCTGGAGACAAGCGGTAGAAACGCTCTCCGGCGGCAATCAGCAAAAAGTGGTGATCGGTAAATGGCTCGCCACGCATCCGGAGGTGATCATCCTCGACGAACCGACCAAAGGAATCGATATCGGCTCAAAAGCGGCAGTGCACCAGTTGATGTCGGAACTGGTGGCGCACGGGCTGGCAGTGATTATGGTCTCCTCGGAGTTGCCGGAAGTGATGGGCATGGCCGATCGGGTGATTGTGATGCATGAAGGACTGATGGTGGCGCAGTACAACGCAGGCGACGCCACGGCGGAAACTATTGTCAGCGCGGCCAGCGGCGCCGGGAAGGAGGCAGCATAATGTGGCAACAACTGCTTAAACACCGCGAAGCGCTGCTCGGCGGCGTGATTGTACTGCTGGTACTGAGTATCGGCAGCCGTGTTCCTTCGTTTATCAGCCCCGGCAATCTGGTGGAGATGTTCAACGATACCGCCATTCTGATCATTCTTGCGCTCGGGCAGATGATGGTGCTGCTGACCAAAGGCATCGATCTGTCGATGGCGGCAAACCTCGCGCTGACCGGCATGATTGTCGCACTGATCAACTTCCATCACCCTGACGTTCCGATCTGGTCGTTGTTGCTGCTGGCCACGCTGCTTGGTCTGCTGATGGGCATGATCAACGGCCTGCTGGTATGGAAACTGGGAATTCCGGCCATTGTGGTAACGCTCGGCACCATGAGCATCTACCGCGGCATTATCTTCTTACTTTCCGGCGGCGGCTGGGTGAATTCCAATCAGATGGGTGCGGATTTTCTCGGCCTGCCGCGCGCGTCGGTGCTGGGTTTACCGGTGCTGAGCTGGTGCGCTGTCGCCGCGCTACTGCTGGTGGGATATTTCCTGCGTTACAGCCGTACCGGGCGGGCGCTCTATACCGCAGGCGGCAACGCGACGGCAGCGTATTACACCGGAATCAACGCTGGCAAGATGCAGTTTGTCAGTTTCTGCCTCTCCGGCGCGCTGGCGGGCTTTTGCGGCTATTTGTGGATCTCGCGCTTTGCCGTGGCGTATGTCGATGTGGCTAACGGTTTTGAGCTGCAGGTGGTGGCAGCCTGTGTGATTGGCGGCATCAGCACCATGGGCGGCACCGGGCGCGTGCTCGGCTGTCTGTTCGGCGCATTATTCCTCGGGGTGATCAATAACGCGCTGCCGGTCATCGGTATTTCTCCCTTCTGGCAGATGGCTATCTCCGGCACGGTGATTGTCATTGCGGTTCTGCTGAATGAACGCGCCAACAAGCGCAAAGGCCGCTTGATCCTGCGTGATGCGGCGCTGGCACGACAAAAACAGGCGGTGAAATCATGAGCAAAATATTGACCTCCGATGCCGTGAAAAACGCACCAGCCACCTCACCTTTCCTCCAGCGCCTGCTGTGCTGGGAAGGTTTTTTGCTGGCCGTGACCCTGGCGGTATTTGTGGCGAATGCCATCGCGTCACCCTACTTCCTCAATATCTGGAACCTCTCTGACGCGACGTTCAACTTTACCGAAAAAGCGATCATCGTCCTGCCAATGGCAATGCTGATCATCGCCCGCGAGATCGATTTATCCGTCGCCGCCAACATGGCGCTTAGCTCCACGGTAATGGGGTTTTGCGCGCAGGCAGGAATGGATACGCCGCTGCTGGTCGCGGTGGGCCTTGGCGTCGGGCTGCTGTGCGGATTGTTCAACGGCATTCTCGTCACCTGTTTCAATCTGTCATCGATAGTGATCACCATCGGCACCATGAGCCTCTTTCGCGGCATCACTTACATTCTGCTTGGCGATCAGGCGCTGAACCGCTGGCCAGAGAGCTTCGCATGGTTTGGCCAGGGCTACGTCTGGGGCGCTCTGTCATTTGAGTTTGCCCTGTTTATGGTGCTGGCCGCCGCGTTTGCGTTCCTGCTCCACAAAACCAACTTTGGCCGCCGCACCTACGCGATAGGCAACAACCCGACCGGCGCGTGGTATTCCGGCATCAATGTGAAGCGTCACAACCTAATCCTCTTTGCCCTAGTCGGATTGATGGCGGGGCTGGCGTCGGTACTGCTGACATCACGCCTTGGCAGCACGCGTCCGACGCTGGCGCTCGGCTGGGAGCTTTCCGTGGTAACGATGGCCGTGCTGGGGGGCGTCAATATCCTCGGCGGCTCCGGCAGTATGGTCGGCGTCATCATCGCCGCCTTCCTGATGGGGCTGGTGACCTTTGGCCTGAGCCTGCTCAATGTACCGGGCATTGTGATGTCGATTATCGTCGGCGCGATGCTGATTGTGGTGATTTCGCTGCCGATCATTACTCGCCGCGTGATGCAGCGCAGGCGTATGTAATTGCCGGATGGCGGCTGACAAAACCGCGCCGCAGATAAATGCAGGCCCGGTAAGGCAACAAGAATTCCCCCGGCGACATGGAGTATTGCCGCCGGAAAAATCACAGCAAATTAAGGAGAGTCACGATGAGCTTTATGTTAGCCCTACCAAAAATCAGCCTGCATGGCGCAGGCGCTATCGGCGATATGGTCAATCTGGTGGCGAACAAACAGTGGGGTAAAGCGCTGATTGTCACCGATGGACAACTGGTAAAACTGGGCCTGCTGGACAGTCTGTTTACTGCGCTGAAAGCGCACAACATGGCGTATCACCTGTTTGATGACGTGTTCCCGAACCCGACGGAAGAACTGGTGCAAAAAGGGTATGCCGCATACCAGCACACCGCCTGTGATTACATCATCGCTTTCGGCGGCGGCAGCCCGATCGACACCGCCAAAGCGGTGAAAATCCTTACCGCCAACCCGGGGCCGTCCACTGCGTATTCTGGCGTTGGCAAAGTGAAAAACCCCGGCGTGCCGCTGGTCGCGATCAATACCACGGCCGGTACCGCAGCGGAAATGACCAGTAACGCCGTGATCATCGACTCGGCGCGACAAGTCAAAGAGGTGATTATCGACCCCAATATTATCCCCGACATCGCCGTGGACGACGCCAGCGTAATGCTGGAAATCCCCGCATCGGTAACCGCCGCCACCGGGATGGATGCGCTGACGCACGCGGTAGAAGCCTATGTTTCTGTCGGCGCGCATCCATTAACCGACGCCAACGCGCTGGAAGCGATTCGCCTGATCAACCTGTGGCTGCCGAAAGCGGTGGACGACGGGCATAACCTCGAAGCGCGTGAGCAGATGGCTTACGGCCAGTATCTTGCCGGGATGGCCTTTAACAGCGCCGGTCTTGGCCTGGTGCATGCGCTGGCGCATCAACCGGGGGCGACCCACAACCTGCCGCACGGCGTGTGCAACGCTATTCTGCTGCCGATCATCGAAAACTTTAACCGCCCGAATGCCGTTTCCCGTTTTGCCCGCGTTGCGCAGGCGATGGGCGTTGATACCAAAGGGATGAGCGATGAAGCCGCCAGTATGGAGGCGATCAACGCTATTCGCCGCCTCAGCGTACGCGTGGGCATTCCTTCCGGTTTTAGCAAACTGGGCGTGACCAAAGCGGATATCGAAGGCTGGCTGGATAAAGCGCTGGCCGATCCCTGCGCCCCGTGCAACCCGCGTACCGCCAGCCGCGATGAAGTCCGCGAGCTGTATCTGGAGGCGTTATGATCCGTAAAGCCTTTGTGATGCAGGTCAATCCTGAGGCCCATGAAGAGTATGAACGTCGCCATAATCCCATCTGGCCGGAGCTGGAAGCGGCGCTGAAAGAGGGTGGCGCGCACCATTACGCGATTTATCTCGATAAAGCGCGCCATCTGCTGTTCGCCACCGTGGAAATTGAGTCTGAAGAGCGCTGGAATGCGGTCGCCAGCACCGAAGTTTGCCAGCGCTGGTGGAAATATATGCGCGACGTAATGCCCGCCAACCCGGATAACAGCCCGGTCAGCGCGGAGCTGAAAGAAGTGTTTTACCAGGCCTGAGCCCTGTTCCCCCTCTCTGTCACGGAGAGGGGATCACTGAAGCGGGAACTCCATGGCCGTCACCTGGCCGAGATCGTCTATCAGTTCAGCTTTTACGCGCAGCGGTAAATTTCTCGCCAGGTTTGCCGCTTCAACGAAATAACGCTTTTCGCTGAAGGGCGAAACCATCATGTCCGGCTGCTGCCCGGCGGCATAAGTTTTGTCACCAGCGAGTAGCGAAATACCGGCAAATGAGACGTGCCACGGCGAAGTGTTATGGCACACGATCTCAATATCTTTGCCGCTTTTTTCCCGATGAAAGCTGATTTTTTCCGCAATGTTATCGGGATCGCCAATTTTTTTCGGCCGCCAGAAGATTTTCATCTGCGTATTCATGGTCAGTACCACGCTCTGCGCCTGCGGCGAAATCGTGGAGGATTTGGGCGGGATCTCATACAGATTCAGCCAGAAAACGGATTCGCGATCCTCGGGCAATGCCTGCTGGTTATAGATCAGCCGTAGCCCCTGCATCGCCTGCGGTTCTAATTTGAACAACGCCGGAACTGCAACAAATGGCGTTTTAATGCGATCGGGCATCGCCACGCTCGTGTTGCCGTTATCCACCCAGCTTTGCGCCATTACTGGCCAGCTATTGGTGTTCACCAGCATCAGACTCTGTTGCGTCTGCCCCTCTTTAAAAATCACCCGCGTTGAGGATGCGATGAGTCCGGCATGAGAGCAAAATGCGGCTGCCCACAGCGCCGCTAACACCATCGTTTTAACATGCTTTCTCATTGGACTTTCACCACAACATAAGCACTGGCATCCACTTTGCCCGGAGTGACCGTCTGGCCCGGAAGACGTGTCAGGAACGCATTGAAATGGACAATATATTCACTCAGTCCCGATGCGCCGCCATTGGAGATTTGTGTCGCTCCATCCCGCACAGAGTACCAGCCGCTGCTATTACCGAAGCGGCAGTCGCTTAGCGAACACCAGTACCAGCCGAGCAGATTGCGTGGTACGCCATCGCTGGAGTTCGCTATCTGGATACCGACACCCGTGGCAATGCCTGGGTAGCCATAGCGATCGGACAACAAATGACTTACACCGCCCAATGGATTCACCAGATTCAGCAGCTCGGCCATCGTGTAACTGTAATATGAGGTTTGAAATGCCAGCGCCGTCATACCCTGAGACGTCCCGCTTTGCGCCGCCCCCTCGCAGAGAATATTGACGTTGAAATTCGCCTGCGCCTTTTGCCCATTGTTCAAATCCGCGACGGAAATCGTTGGAAACAGCACGACAGGCGTGGTGCTTTTTGCCACACAGGTTGGCGTCGATACCAGTATTGAACCAGGCGTGGTAGCCGAGCCCATGGTTAGCGCCATCCAGTTATCCAGATACCAGCCAGTGTAATCCAGGGAAGCATCCCCGCTATCACAGTAAGCATCCGGGCTGCCGGGCGAGCAAAAAGAGACGTAACCATTAGGCTGGTTACAACTATAGAGACCCGAACTGAGCTGCGTTGAACGGCCACAATAGTCTGTAGGAGCCTGCCCTCTGGACGTGGTGGAACTCACACGAATCAGATCGGCGCGGATGGGGCTAAAATCTTTGACGCGAATATAAATTTGCTTGCCATCCGGTGAAACCGCGTAATTTTTCATCGGGATACGCTGATAATTACGGGTAAATACCGTGCCCGAATTCATGTGCGTCAGACGTATCGCCACATGGCTAAATAGCGTGCCGTAGTAGTTGGGATAACCATCGGCAGCGCCCAAATCAAAAAAGCCCCCGTTACGGTCATCGCCATTGGTGGCAATGATTTCGAAGATATTATTTTTATCCGCAATATCGCAGACCCACAGAACACTGTCCGGGCCTTTGTAACGCGGGTTACTCGCGAATGACACAATGCTTGAGCCAAGCGGCGAACCGATGGGATGGATCGCCAGGCTGGAGACGTTAACCGTTCCCAGCGATAAGCCAAGGCCAAAGGCATCTTCCTCGGTGCGGACGAAATCCGGCCCTTTATTACACACTGCGCCTGCGGAGAGGCTCGCGATTAAAAGGACGTTAAGTAAAATAGCGCGCAGTAAATTCATAAACAGCTCCGTCAATTAACGACAAGGCAGATCCATCAAAAGCAGCGGTTTTCGGGGCGATGTGGCATGCCACGTAAGCTGGCAGCTTTCCTTAGCGCCTTCACCCCAGCGCAGCCGCAGCTCCCCTTTTTTCTCGCTGGAACGCAGGTAGATCTGGTTAGCCTGCCCCACCATGCCGATATAGTTGTCATAGCCGTCATACACTGAGGTGCCCATCGGGATCGGCTCATTCGCCTGACGTTGTGCCGTGATCAACATCGCCTGGCCATTCAGGGTGTTAAAACGCACCCGAACCGTCGCGCCAGCATAGGGCGCAATGCGCTGCTGCGAGGTTTGCAGCTCGGCGTCATCGTTCATATTGCGGGGATCGAGGCCAATGCTATTGAACTGGTACGCGCCGAGCGTTGGCGCAATGGCGTAGCCAAATGCATCAATGCGTGCGCCCTGGCCGCCGATCACTTCAGCGCCGCTTGCGCCAGGCGCATCAATCAGGGCAAAACTGTCTCCTACCCAGTGTCCAAGCGTGATGCCGCCTTTATGCGCAACCGCCGACCCCTGTAGTGAAGCTGAGGCCTGCCAGTAATTTTTTGACGATGACCAGGAGAGTCCGGCATTGGCAAAAGAGAAATTTTGCTGCAAACCACCGCCCCACACCGACTGCTCTCCTTTGTCATCGGTAGAGTAATTCAGGCTGTAGTTCAGTGGATTTTTGTCGCCATACATACCGCTCAGCGTGGATTGATAACCGCCATCTGAATCGCTGCGGTGTGCGCTGGTCGAAAGAACAGGTGAGAGCGGCTGAGTTCCAAGCGGTACAGAGACCGAAAGCGACCACAGGGTTTGTATCTGGTCACGCAATGCAATCGTGTGTTCGTTACCGCTATCCTGCCAGGTATTGCTGGCGCTGGCGGGCGCAACGTTATAAGTACGCGCCACGCCAAGATTCAACGCGATGCCATAATCGAAGGTTTTATTCCAGTTGAACTGAAGTTGCTTATCGCGCTTTTTGTTATCGCGATAATCCTGCGTTGAGGCGGAGAGGTTAATGTTGCCGTAATCGCCTAATGTCTGGCCCGCCGAGATCTCAAGGCGATTGCGCTGTTTCCAGCTATGCGATTGCCACTGGGCACCATGTTTATAGGCCTCACGAGCCCCTAACGCGTCATACAATTCAGAGTATCCGGCCGTTGAATAGCGATAGCCTGCGAGCGTAAATGACGTTCCAGATTGCGGAATAAATTTGCTGTAGTTCGCCCGTAACGTCCAGCCGCTTCGGGTTCCTTCATCCGCCAGAGAGGCGCGGGAAAACAGGCTGGTCAAACCAAATGCGCCTGCGGAGGTAGTGTATACGCCTCCCAGCGAATAGCTCATATAGTCGGTTGCCAGCTGGTTGCCGAGGCTCAAAGTAAACGCATTCGTTAACCCTTGCCGCCAGACCACTTCGCTGAACACGTCCTTATCGCCGACATCCCGCGCCTGAGCCAGCGTGAAAACGTAATCTGAGGAGCCTGGTCGCATGGATTCAGACAGCGCGGAAAAAGGCACCGTAAAGGTATTAACGCTGCCATCGGCCTCATTGACGACAACGGTCAGGTCACCGGCGAAATTTGTCGGATAGAGATCGTCAATAATGAACGGGCCTGCCGCAACTGTCGTTTCATACAGCGTGGCTTTACCCTGCAAGATAGTGACGTTAGCGTTAGTGTTAGCAATACCCCGCACAACGGGTGCATAGCCCCGGCGCGAATTGGGCAGCATACGCGTATCCGATGAAAGCTGGAGCCCGCGAAAACTCATCCCGGAGAAAAATTGTCCGTTCGTAAAGCCTTCACCCACCATTAATTCGCTGCGCAGCGGGTAAATGGCGCGCTGAAGATAACGACGGTTCGTATTCCAGCGGCTGCCTTCTTCGTTGCTATAGCTCAGGCTTGACTGCTGGCGGTAGCGCCACAGCCCAAGGTTAAAACCACCATTGAAATTCAGCCAGCTGGAATCCATGCTCTCTGCGCCGCCCTGGCGCGACGTCACATGATATTGGTTGGCGATATAGTTCAGAAAGAGCATGCTTTCCCCGGCATCCAGGCTTGCTTCGCTGACGCTGCCGCGGGGAACGGATTTCAACAATGCCTGCGGCACACTAAAATCCATACGCAATTGTGCAAGATCATCTTTGATGATGACGCCCTTCATCACCTCATCATCATTCCAGTAGCAGGATGATTTCATCTCTGGCGTTAAGGCCTTCAGACCTAACGTTGTTAATAATTCAGATGGCAGGCAGGGGCTAATATTCTCTCCCCGGCGGGAATACTCTATTTCACTGTGCGTGATAAACTTACCGTTAAGATAAATATCCAGCGAGTGACGTCCTGGCGTTATCATTTCGCCTTTATTTAAACGATGCAGATCCTCAACCGATAACCCGCTGCCTCTTAATAATGAGGCATCAAAATAGAACCCCTCATCTTCCGCCGACGCTGAAAAAGACAAAACAGAAATCAGCCCCATAAAAATACGAAAGCAGGTTGAATGCAGATGCATTATAGTCACCAGAGTTGAGCAATATATTTATATCATCAAGCAGAAGTTTTACCGAACCAATGAATAGGTCTTGCTAAATACGCCGCCGTAATCATTTATTGCATTAATTGTTAATTTATCACCTGTGCCTTTCGGCAATACCCATTGAGCAGAAGAATATGGCGCAATCATTCCCGTCGACTTAACCGCTATATTTTTCTTTCCATTGTCTATAAAAGCACTAACAACGGATATATGCCACGGGCTGGTATTTTTAATATCAATCTTTTGAGCATGCAGGCTGACATTCAACTTATCGAGTGATTTATTTGCATCACCAACGAGACCGGCAGGCCGGTAAAATATTTTCATCCGGCTTTTTACCAGCATGATTAAAGAGTTTTTACCCTGTGCAGCGGCACTTTTTGCGGGGTATTGCAGGAAATTCAACCAGAAAAGAGATTCTCTGTCCTGTGGCAGCGCTATTCCCGTAAATTTCAGCCGCAGGCTATGCTGCGCGTGCGGATTAACGCGGAAAATAGAGGGCATTGCGATAAAAGGTGCGTCTGCCGTTGCTGCTGTTGAATTTGGATTATTTTTGTCAGTCCACACTTGCACTAAAAAAGGGGTGTCGCCAGCATTAGTGAAATCAAGAGATTTTTCTTTAATATCTGCTTCGTAAATAATACGAGTTCCGAGCATCGTCACGCTGGCAGAAGCATTGCCAATAACTGAAGAGAACAGGAAGACAGAGAAAAAAGCAGAGAATAATTTATGTTTTGACATGCTCATTTTAACTCCATAAAAAGCGCTGCATGAAGCAGCGCCTTAGAGGGTGTTACATGTAAGTTACGGCAAACTGCACCTGCGCTTCTACAGTACCCGCCGTAGATACACCGGTTGCAAAATAACGCGCAGTCAGGTCGTAGGTTGCGCTGGTATTCGCGCCACCAACAGACTGGGAGGCGGTCTGGGCTTTATTTCCCACAAAATCCAGTGCGGTAGTGCCTTCCATTAATTGGATCGCAACATTTGATGCCGGAGAAGTTGTCGCAGTATTTTTCAAATTCATACCATCAACATCATTAGCAACAAAAAGAACGCTTGCGTTAGAGGTTTGCGCTCCGCAACCAGACAGCATTACAGTGAATGGAGTTTCACCGGTAGTATCTCCTGCATTAGCCAATTGCGCTTTTGCAGCGGTCGGCAGAAGAATAACCGGAGCAGAGCTGCTGCCATTTACAGTAATATTACAGGTTTGTTCACTTACTTCACCCATAAAACGCACAGTATTATTTGACATTGCAGCAAAAGAAGCAGTACTTACACCAAAAGCAAAAACAGCGGTTGCCGCACAAATAGCTTTCATACGATTCATAAAAAACCTTAATTCAAAATTGACATTCCATATCAAGATGATTTACCAGGCGGTAAACGTCTTAAATCCGAAAACAAAAATACACCTGCAACCATATGCTGTAAATGCAGATAAAAAAGCAAAATTAAAACAATAATTGAATTAGCATCCACTCAGAAAATAAAACAAGGAATATTATTCACATCAATAACAATTTAAAAACAAAAACATCATTACAACAAAGAGTTAAAGTGGTAAGAGGTGTATGCGCATCCGCATAAAAACAAAAATATAGAATAAAATATTAGGAATACATCTATATTAAAAGACGTTGTCACGCGCCCACAAAAACATGCCAGAAATAGATTATTAAGAACAGGAAGGATTGTTAGCATTAATGCGTACATCTCCTTCCCGATATAAGAAATCCTTTAGGATCAGAATATATAATTAACTCTGCTCTGCCACTAAAATAGCCTGTGTATCAGGTTCCAGCGCTTTAAAAATATGCTCCTGATCCGCCGGGTAGCAGATGTAATCCCCTTCACCTAACTCCTCTGGTGCTTCGGTTAGCCCCACCAGCGCGCGCCCCTGCGTCACGATAATATGCTCGACAGAACCCTGCGGATGAGGATGCGAAATACGGTCCGCGCCCGGCTGCGTCAGCAGCAGGTAGATATCGCGCCGCGCGCCTGGCGGGCAGGCAGCCAGTAAAATCGCCTGATAATTAGCCTGTTCAGCAATCACTTTGGTGCCTTCACCGCGGCGAATCACCTGTGTTTTCGGGCTTTGCGGTTCCAGCAGTCGGGCAAAGGGGATATCCAGCGCCACGCACAACGCCCACAAGGTTTCCAGGCTGGGATTGCCATTCCCGGCTTCCAGTTGAGACAGCGTGGATTTGGCGATCCCGGCGCGGCGGGCAATTTCTGCCAGCGAAAGGCCGGTTCGCTGACGCTCGCGCACCAGACTTTTGGCTATGATGCTAATTGGTTGTGTCATACACGACCCCAAACGTTCATTTAATCGAACGAATCGTTCTTATTGAAAAACGATTCAGATGTGTTCATTATAATGGATAAACGTTCGATATGGCTAAAATGAGATGTTTACACAACACTTCGCATCGCTAAAAGGCGATACCATCAAAGCAATATTCCTTGTTTGCCTGGCGGTCGGCGTCGTCGGCGTCTCCTACGGATCGCTGGCCATGGCGTACGGCTTTCCCTTGTGGGTACCGCTTGCGCTCTCCACGCTGGTACTGGCGGGTGCCAGCGAGTTTATGTTTATCGGCATTGTTGCCAGCGGTGGTAATCCACTGGCAGCCGCCATTGCTGGCTTACTGGTTAATGCCCGACACATACCTTTTGGCGTCACGGTGCGTGAACTGGTCGGTCAGCGGGCGGCGGGTTTTCTCGGCTGCCACATTATGAATGACGAAAGCGTGGTGTTCGGTTTGTCGCAGCCTACGCCGGAACAGCGTAAAGCCGCTTACTGGTTGTGCGGATTGGGCGTCGCGCTGCTGTGGCCTGCGGGTGTGCTGATCGGCGCGGCGGTCGGTACGCTGTTACCGGCACCGGAAACCATCGGGCTCGACGCAGTATTCCCGGCGATCCTGCTGGCGCTGGTGTTACCGGCGCTGAAAAAACGCACCACGCTGATCCGCGCTTCCAGCGGTGCGCTGTTATCACTGGCAACCGTTCCCTTCGCCCCGGTTGGCTTACCGGTGCTGCTCTCTTTACTGGGTTTACTGACGAGGAAGAAATAATGGTCAGCGTTTCCTTAATTATCGGCGGCATCGCGGTTCTTTCCGTTGGCACTTATTTGATGCGCTTCGGCGGCGCAAAACCCGGCAGCAGGCTGGCGCTCTCAGAGCACTCACAGGCACTACTTTCCGACGCAGCAACGACGTTGTTATTCGCGGTCGCGCTGGCGGCCATGCTCTACGAAGGGGATCATTTTGCCGGAATGGCACGTGTGCTGGGCGTGGTGTTTGCCCTTTTCCTGGCCTGGCGAAAGATGCCGCTCATTGTGGTGATCATCTCGGCGGCCGTGGTGACGGCGCTGTTGCGCCTGGCGGGAATGCATTAAAAAAAAAGCGCCCGCAGGCGCTCTTTCGACAATATTGCAATTTATTTGGTCAGTTCGGCAGTCATATGAACCTGGTTGCCGTTGTACGCTTCGGTGATGTGGTAAGAAGAAGCGCCTGCCTGCTGAGTCTGAGCGGCGATTTGTGCTTCTGCACCGCTGAGAGTGGTGTCAGTTACGCTTACAGACTGGGCAGCGAAAGAACCGAAAGAAGCAGACAGAGCGATAACAGCGACAAAAGTTTTGATGCTTTTCATGATATAAACCCTTACGTTAATTTGTTGGAGTGAGGCACCGTGCCTCGATGAAATAAATACTAGACCTGTTCACTCACAACAAAAAGCGGAAGGATTTGCTCTCATCATTCAAAATTACTGATTAACAATTAACCGCTGTGGATGGGTATAGATCGTCGCCCTGCCCGGCTTACAAAAACCGACCAGCGTCAGGTTGCAGCGTTCCGCCACTTCCACGGCCAGCGTTGTCGCCGCCGATACCGCAAACAGAATTTCAACGCCGCACATCGCCGATTTTTGCACCATTTCATAGCTGGCGCGGCTGGACACCAGCACCGCTCCTTGCGCCCACGCTTCACCTTCACGCGCGCGATGGCCAAGCAGCTTATCCAGCGCTACATGACGCCCGACATCTTCATGGCCGCCCGTCAGTTCGCCGGATGGCAACATCCACGCGGCCGCATGCGTACAACCGGTTAACTGCCCGACCGGCTGAAAATCGGTTAAATGCGCCAGTGCGTTATCCAGTAACGCCAAATCAAAGCGCTGCGTGAACGGCAGCGGCGCTATCGGCTTGCCGATATCGTTGAGCTGCTCCACACCGCACACGCCACAGCCGGTTCGCCCGGCCAGCGCGCGCCGCCGCTCTTTTAACCCCATAAAACGGCGGCTGGAGAGTTCGATTTGCACTTCGAGACCGTTACATGAAGGCACCACATCCATGCCGTAAATTTCCGCCGGGTTTTCGATAATCCCTTCGGATAAGGAGAAGCCAATCGCGAACCATTCGAGATCTTTTGGCGAGGCCATCATCACTACATGGGAGATGCCGTTGTAGACCAGCGCGACAGGAACTTCTTCCGCCAGCATATCCGGCTGCGTCTGCTGTAAATCGGCGCGTTTCCACAGGGAAACCTCGCGGGCCCCTGTGACGGATGTTGCATTTTCGTGCTTTTTAGGGTGCAAATCGTTCACTTTGTCTTAACCGTTATCAAACAAGCGTACCAACAATATGGTATTCTTCGCGTATATCCCTTGGGGAAAAGAGGGAATAGCAGCGATTCTGAGGACTTACGACAGAATTGACCTACCTATATTGTAGTAATCTTCGTTGCTAATCCCCCCAGGATGAGGGATTACCAGCAATTCTGAACCTTTGCGAAAACCACCGCAAAGAAAAAACGATAAGAGTAATGTCGAACCAGGAGCAAACCATGCAGGTCAGCAGAAGGCAGTTCTTTAAGATCTGCGCTGGCGGTATGGCAGGAACAACGGCTGCGGCATTGGGCTTTGCCCCCAATATCGCACTTGCGGAAACACGGCAGTATAAGCTGCTGCGCACCCGTGAAACCCGTAATACCTGCACATATTGTTCCGTCGGCTGTGGGCTGTTGATGTACAGCCTCGGCGACGGTGCCAAGAACGCCAAAGCGTCAATCTTTCATATCGAGGGTGACCCGGATCATCCGGTAAACCGTGGCGCGCTGTGCCCGAAAGGCGCAGGTCTGGTGGATTTCATCCACTCGGAAAGCCGCCTGAAATACCCGGAATACCGTGCGCCAGGCTCTGATAAATGGCAGCGCATCACGTGGGATGATGCGTTTGACCGCATCGCGAAGCTGATTAAAGCCGACCGCGACGCCAACTTTATCGCGCAAAATGCCGCAGGCACCACCGTCAACCGCTGGCTGAGCACCGGGATGCTGTGCGCATCCGCGTCCAGCAATGAAACTGGCTATTTAACGCAAAAATTCACCCGCGCACTCGGCATGTTAGCCGTCGACAACCAGGCGCGTGTCTGACACGGACCAACGGTAGCAAGTCTTGCTCCAACATTTGGTCGCGGTGCGATGACCAACCACTGGGTCGACATGAAGAACGCCAACCTTATCATTGTGATGGGTGGGAACGCGGCTGAAGCACATCCGGTGGGATTCCGCTGGGCGATGGAAGCCAAGATCCATAATGGCGCGAAGCTGATTGTTATCGATCCGCGCTTTACGCGTACCGCCTCTGTTGCGGATTTCTATACGCCGATTCGTTCCGGTACTGACATTGCCTTCCTGTCAGGCGTGTTGCTGTACCTGATGACCAACGAAAAATATAACCGCGAATATACCGAAGCCTATACCAACGCCAGCCTGATCGTGCGGGAAGATTATGGTTTCGAAGATGGCCTGTTTACCGGCTATGACGCGGATAAACGTAAATACGACAAAACCAGCTGGAACTACGAACTGGATGAGAAAGGTTTCGCCAAACGCGATACCACGCTCACCCATCCGCGCTGCGTATGGAACCTGCTGAAACAGCACGTTTCTCGCTATACGCCGGACGTGGTTGAAAACATCTGCGGGACGCCAAAAGCGGATTTCCTGAAGGTGTGCGAATACATCGCCGAAACCAGTGTGCATGATAAAACGGCCTCGTTCCTCTATGCGCTGGGCTGGACGCAGCACTCTGTCGGTGCGCAAAACATTCGCACCATGGCGATGATCCAGCTGCTGCTGGGGAACATGGGGATGGCTGGTGGCGGCGTAAACGCCCTGCGCGGTCACTCCAACATTCAGGGACTGACGGACCTTGGTTTGCTGTCACAAAGCCTGCCGGGCTATATGACGCTGCCGAGTGAGAAACAGGCCGATCTCCAGACCTATCTTGCCGCCAATACGCCGAAACCGCTGCTTGAAGGCCAGGTAAACTACTGGGGTAACTACCCGAAATTCTTCGTTTCGATGATGAAAGCCTTCTTTGGCGACAAAGCCACGGCGGAAAATAGCTGGGGCTTTGACTGGTTGCCGAAGTGGGACAAAGGTTACGACGTTCTGCAGTACTTCGACATGATGTACAAAGGCCAGGTAAACGGCTATCTGTGCCAGGGCTTTAACCCGGTGGCCTCGTTCCCGAACAAGAACAAGGTTGTGGCATCGCTGTCGAAACTGAAATTCCTGGTGACCATCGATCCGCTGAACACCGAAACCTCGACTTTCTGGCAAAACCACGGCGAGTCGAACGATGTCGATCCGGCGAAAATCCAGACCGAAGTGTTCCGTCTGCCTTCAACCTGCTTCGCCGAAGAGAACGGCTCGATCGTGAACTCCGGCCGCTGGCTGCAATGGCACTGGAAAGGCGCTGACGGCCCGGGTGAAGCTGTGACCGATGGCGAGATCCTCGCCGGTATCTTTACGCGCCTGCGTAAGATGTATGCCGAAGAGGGTGGCGCGTGCCCGGAACCGGTGCTGAATATGACCTGGAACTACTCCACCCCGCATGAACCGGCATCGGAAGAAGTGGCGATGGAGAGCAACGGTAAAGCACTGGCAGACATTATCGATCCGGCGACGGGCGCAGTAATCGTCAAAAAAGGCCAGCAGCTTAGCTCGTTTGCTCAACTGCGCGATGACGGCACTACCTCCAGCGGTTGCTGGATCTTCGCCGGTAGCTGGACGCCGGATGGCAACCAGATGGCACGTCGCGATAACGCCGATCCGTCAGGCCTTGGCAATACGCTGGGCTGGGCGTGGGCGTGGCCGCTTAACCGCCGCATTCTTTACAACCGTGCTTCTGCCGATCCGCAGGGTAAACCGTGGGATCCGAAGCGTCAGTTGCTGAAGTGGGACGGCGCGAAGTGGGGCGGCGTGGATATTCCGGACTACAGCGCTGCCGCGCCAGGCAGCGATGTCGGGCCGTTTATCATGCAGCCGGAAGGGATGGGTCGCCTGTTTGCTATTGATAAGATGGCGGAAGGGCCGTTCCCGGAACACTACGAGCCGTTTGAAACGCCGCTGGGCACGAACCCGCTGCACCCGAACGTCGTATCCAACCCGGCAGCCCGCGTCTTTAAAGACGATATGGAAGCCATGGGTAAAGCGGATAAATTCCCTTATGTCGGCACCACTTACCGTCTGACCGAGCACTTCCACTACTGGACCAAGCACGCGCTGCTTAACGCTATCGCGCAGCCAGAACAGTTTGTGGAGATCGGTGAGAAGCTGGCGGGCAAGCTGGGCATCGTTCAGGGTGATACGGTTCGTGTCTCCTCCAACCGTGGCTATATCAAAGCCAAAGCGGTGGTGACCAAGCGTATCCGCACGCTGAAAGTGAACGGCAAAGATGTCGATACCATCGGTATTCCTATTCACTGGGGTTACGAAGGTGTGGCGAAGAAAGGTTTTATCGCCAATACGTTAACGCCGTTCGTCGGCGATGCGAACACCCAAACGCCGGAGTTCAAGGCGTTCCTGGTGAATGTGGAAAAGGTGTAACGGAGACGACTTATGGCTTATCAATCGCAAGACATCATCCGTCGTTCCGCAACTAACGGCTTCACGCCCGCGCCACAGGCGCGGGATCACCAGCAGGAAGTGGCGAAACTTATCGACGTCACCACCTGTATTGGCTGTAAAGCCTGTCAGGTGGCCTGTTCCGAGTGGAACGACATCCGTGATGAAGTGGGGCATAACGTCGGGGTGTATGACAACCCGGCGGATCTGACCGCGAAATCCTGGACGGTTATGCGCTTCTCGGAAGTGGAGCAGAACGACAAACTGGAGTGGCTGATCCGTAAAGATGGCTGCATGCACTGCGCCGATCCTGGTTGTCTGAAAGCATGCCCGTCAGAAGGAGCTATCATTCAGTATGCCAACGGCATTGTCGACTTCCAGTCTGAGCAGTGCATCGGCTGCGGTTACTGCATCGCGGGCTGCCCGTTCGATGTGCCGCGTCTGAACCCGGAAGACAACCGCGTCTACAAATGTACGCTGTGCGTTGACCGAGTCACCGTGGGCCAGGAACCGGCATGCGTGAAAACCTGCCCGACCGGCGCTATCCACTTTGGCTCCAAAGAGGATATGAAAACCCTCGCAGGCGAACGCGTCGCGGAGCTGAAAACCCGCGGTTACGATAACGCCGGGCTGTACGATCCGGCGGGCGTTGGCGGAACACATGTAATGTACGTGCTGCATCACGCCGACAAGCCGAATCTGTATCACGGCCTGCCGGAAAACCCGCAGATCAGTGCAACCGTGAAGTTCTGGAAAGGCATCTGGAAACCGCTTGCGGCGGTCGGCTTTGCAGCGACCTTCGCGGCCAGCATCTTCCACTATGTCGGTGTCGGTCCGAACCGTGCTGAAGAGGAAGACGATAACCTGCATGAAGAGAAAGACGAGGTGCGCAAATGAAAAAACGTGACACCATCGTGCGCTACACGGCACCGGAGCGCATTAACCACTGGGTCACCGCCTTCTGCTTCGTGCTGGCGGCGGTGAGCGGGCTGGGGTTTTTCTTCCCCTCCTTCAACTGGTTAATGGGGATTCTCGGTACGCCGCAGCTGGCGCGCATTCTCCATCCGTTCGTCGGTGTGGTGATGTTTGCGTCGTTTATCATCATGTTTTTCCGCTACTGGCACCATAACCTCATCACCAGGGATGATATCTTTTGGGCGAAGAATATTCGTAAGATTGTCGTCAATGAGGAAGTGGGCGACACCGGGCGATATAACTTCGGTCAGAAATGCGTGTTCTGGGCGGCGATTATTTTCCTGGTGTTGCTACTGGTAAGCGGCGTGGTTATCTGGCGCCCTTACTTCGCGCCAGCGTTCCCTATTCCGCTAATCCGATTAGCGCTGATGGTGCATTCATTTGCCGCAGTCGCGTTAATTGTGGTTATTATGGTGCATATTTACGCCGCCCTGTGGGTTAAAGGCACCATAACCGCAATGGTGGAAGGCTGGGTCACCAGCTCGTGGGCGAAGAAACATCACCCGCGCTGGTACCGGGAAGTTCGCAAGACAACGGAAAAATCGACTGAATGAGTATTCGCATAATCCCGCAAGATGAGCTGGAGAAGAGCGATAAACGCACGGCGGAAGTTATTCCGCCGTTATTATTCCCCAGACTGAAAAATCTCTACAACCGCCGCGCAGAGCGTCTGCGCGAACTTGCAGAGAGTAACCCGCTGGGTGATTACCTGCGTTTTGCTGCGCTTATCGCCCATGCCCAAGAAGTGGTGCTTTACGACCACCCCTTGCAAATCGACCTGACAGCGCGCATTAAAGAAGCCGCTGAACAGGGTAAACCGCCGCTCGATATTCACGTGCTGCCGCGTGATACACACTGGCACAAACTGCTGCATTCGCTCATCGCCGAGCTGAAGCCGGAGATGAGCGGCCCGGCGCTGGCGGTCATTGAGAACCTGGAAAAGGCCTCCGCGCAGGAACTGGAAGCAATGGCCAGCGCGCTGTTTGCTGCTGACTTCGCCGCTGTGAGCAGCGATAAATCGCCGTTTATCTGGGCCGCGCTGTCGCTCTACTGGGCGCAAATGGCCAGCCTGATCCCAGGAAAAGCTCGTGCTGAATATGGTGAACAGCGCCAGTTCTGCCCGGTTTGCGGCGCCATGCCGGTTTCCAGCGTGGTACATATCGGCACAACGCAGGGGTTGCGTTACCTGCACTGCAATCTGTGCGAAACCGAATGGCACGTGGTGCGCGTCAAATGTAGCAACTGCGAGCAGACCCGCGATCTGCACTACTGGTCGCTGGATAATGAGCAGGCAGCCATTAAAGCCGAAAGCTGCGGCGACTGCGGCACTTACCTGAAGATCCTGTACCAGGAAAAAGACCCGAACGTCGAACCGGTGGCCGATGACTTAGCTTCGCTGGTGCTTGATGCCCGCATGGAGCAGGAAGGTTTCGCCCGTAGCTCCATCAACCCATTCCTCTTCCCGGGCGAAGGGGAATAATCCTGACAGGTCGCGGTAAGCTGTGCTTACCCGGCCTGCCATTGTTTCCATATCAGTCTTGCTATTCTGTTCCTGCCCAATTTAGCCCTCCTCACCGAAATCTGCCGCAACGTTAATGATTTCAGTACATTTTGCAGCACACCATACCGCCACTTTCGGCAAAAACAAGCGGGTTCAAAAGTTATAAACCGGCTTTACGAGCAGCCTTCCAAATTTGTGCTTTCCACAAAATCAGCCGTTCCCATTTCATAAAAACCAGGCTATAAAACTGGATATTTATACAGATATAGGTGAGCGGAATGGCACTGGAAAAAGGCATTGCCGGGTTGGTGAGCGACTTTATCGCCGCCGGGCGCCCCTCGGCGCGCGCCAGAAGTATTGATGAACGGCGCGCGGGTTATATCGCCAGCGCGTCGCTTGCCGGGGAAACAGAAACCCGCGTTCGGGTTGAAGACGTCACACTTGAAGGCGTGACGCTGCGCGTGTTCTCGCCGCTGGAGGCCAACGGTAAACTGCCTGCGCTGATCTATTACCACGGCGGCTGCTTTATCAGCGGCGGGTTTGCCACTCATGATAAACAGTTGCGTCAGTTAGCGTGGTACAGCGGCTGTCGGGTGATTGCCGTGCAGTATCGGCTGGCGCCGGAACATCGCTGGCCTGCTGCGCACGATGATGCGCTACAGGGTGCAGAGGTGATATGGAAAAATGCCGAACGTCTCAACGTTGATCCGCAACGAATTACGCTAGCGGGCGACAGCGCAGGCGGCCATCTGGCGCTGGTCACAGCGCTACGATTGAAGGCAGCGGCAGTCTGGCAACCCGCGCAACTGGTGTTGATCTACCCAATGCTGGATGCCACGGCCTACTTCGACAGCTATACCTTTAACGGTTCTGATTACGTCATAACCCGTGATGCGCTGCTGTCAGGCTACGAAATGTATCTTGGCGATACAGACCGCCTGCTGTCGGATGTCAGCCCGCTGTGGCGCGATGATTTCGCAGGTCTGCCGCCGGTACACATTATTACGGCAGAGTTCGATCCGCTGTGCGATGAAGGGGAAGCGTTATACCAGCATATGACGGACCAGGGCGTAACCTGTACCTGTTCCCGCTACCTCGGCGTTATTCACGGCTTCTTCCAGCTTGCCGGTATCAGCCAGAGCGCCCGTGATGCCATACAAGACGTGGCCGCACGCGTGGCCAGAACATAAAACCCAAAGGAGAGCCGATGTCTGTCGTAAGCCCCGTAGAACAGCAGTTCGCCGCGTACAATGACCATGATATTGAAGCGTTCGTCGCATGCTTTAGTGAAGATTTCACCGCCTACCGTTTGCCCTCCATAGTGCCATCGCTGCAAGGGCGGGAAGCCTTACGCGAGTTCTATGCCGGGCACCGTTTTAATAACCCGGCGCTCCGCGCAGAGCTGCTCTCGCGTACGGTGATGGGCAATAAGGTGTTCGATCACGAAAAAATCTACGGCATTGGCGAATCGGTCATCGAAAATATGGCGGTTTATGAAGTGCAGGATGGGCACATCACCACCGCGTGGTTTTTCTTTGCGCAGTGAAGAGCAGCAATAAGGCTGCGCGCCTGCGTCAACAAGCGCGCGGTCGGTTACTCTTCTTCGTTGCCGCCCTCTTCATAAGGGCCAAAAGGTTTCGCGGGCAGTACGATGTAAATCCCTTCGAAAATCGCACCCTGCTTGCCCTCGCCAAACAGCTCAACCTGAAGCTGCACGCGCGCTTTACGCCCGCGCGCCAGGCGATCGAGATCGCCGCTTAACGAACCGAGATCGGCAATCGCGCTGGGTTTGCCCGTAATTGGCGTGCTGTATCGAATGTGTGCATCGGCCAGAATAATGGTGCCGCCAAGATGTCGTTCGCGCAGCATCAGCCAGATCAACCCCCAGCCAGTCAACGTCGCCAGCGAAAAAAGGCTGCCGGCAAACAGCGTATGGTGCGGGTTCTGGTTGCCGGTCTCCGGCATGGTAGTGATAAATTTCTGCCCGGTGTACTGCTGAATACGCACGCCCATCTTTTCGCTCAGCGGAATATGCTCGTACCAGGCTTGTTGCAGCTGTCCGCACCAGTCGCCGCGATGCAGAATATCGTCCAGCGTGGCCACGGGTTTGATCATCAAAAAATGGCGCACCGGCGTGGTTTGCGGCGCGGTGATCTCCCCTTCATTGATAAACCCGAGCTTGGCAAAAAACTCTACGGCATCTTCGCGGGCGCTACAGGTCACCCGCTTCACCCCTTCCTGACGGGCAACGGATTCCAGCGTCATCGCCATCAACGTGCCCAGCCCTTTATCCTGCACAGAAGGGTGCACGGCCATAAAACGAATTGAGGCTTCATTGTCGGCGTTGATATACAGCCTGCCGACCGCCACCATATTGCCCTCTTCATCAACCACCATCTGGTGATGCGCCATTGCATCCCATGCATCGCGTTCGGAACCTTTTGGCTGATGCAGGGGTTTGCGCAGCATTTCCCAGCGGAACTGGTAATAACGCTCTAACTCTTCTTCAGTCTGCGGTACGCGGAGGTGATACATAGCGGTGTTCTCTCTTGTGGCTCTGGGCCACGCCGCAAGCTGGCTCATATCTGCAACCAGAATGTGACAGGACCATCGTTGACCAGCGAAACCTGCATATCGGCAGCGAATCGCCCGGTTTGCGTTTCCATCTGCTGGCTGCGGCAACGTTCGACAAAGTAGTTATACAGCGCTTCCGCTTTATCCGGCGCGGCGCCTCTGGAAAACCCAGGACGCATTCCGCGTTCAGTGTCCGCCGCCAGCGTAAATTGCGACACCACCAGCACGCTCCCACCTGCCTGCTGGACGTTAAGATTCATTTTTCCTTCAGCGTCGCTAAAAATGCGATACCCCAGCACTCGCTCGCACAGGCGGTTCGCTTTTTGTTCATCGTCTTCCCTTTCGACCCCTAACAACACTAAAAGTCCCGGACCAATTTCGCCCGTCACCTCGCCCGCCACGCTAACGCTTGCGCGGGAAACACGTTGGATTAATGCAATCATGGTTGGTCTGCTTCTTCTTGCTGTGCGGCTATTTTGAGTTTTCGGTATTCACCGAGAGTGACAGTTATTTCTGCACCTAGCAAGACGATACACCAGGTCCAGTAGACCCAGAGGAACAAAATCGGGATGACAGCCAGCACGCCATAAATAAGCTGGTAGGAAGGGAACATGGTGATATAGAGGCCAAACACTTTCTTGCCCAACTCGAACAACAGTGCCGCGACAAAGGCGCCGATAATGGCGTCGCGGTTAGGCACCCGCGTCGTGGGTACAATGCTGTAAAGCAGCCAGAAAGAGAGCCAGGATAAAATCAGCGGGAAAATCCGCAGCACATCATCAATCACGCTGTTCAGTTCACTGGCCCAGCGCAGTGACAGCAAATAGGAACTAATGGCAAGGCTGGCACCTGCCAGTAGTGGCCCAAGCGTGAGGATCATCCAGTACACCGCAAATGAGTAAACATGCGGGCGAACCCGCGTGCTGCGCCAGATAGTGTTCAGCGCCGTATCAATGGAGTACATCAACAGCAGTGATGTGACGATCAGCCCGCACGCACCGACAGCGGTCATTTTGGTGGAGTTCGCCACAAACTGCTCAATATAGTTCTGAATGACATCGCCGGTTGCCGGAATAAAATTGGCAAACACAAAATGACGTAGCTGAATGCTGATTTCAGAAAACATTGGAAATGCAGCAAACAGCGCGAATATCACGGCGATCAGCGGCACCAGCGAGAGCAACGAGACGTAAGCGAGATTCCCCGCCAGCGTCGTCATATGATCTTCATCGATGCGCTGCCAGAGTAGTTTTAACCATGACCACAATACGCGCGCGCGATGTCTGGCATGCTGCCGAACGTTTTTTAGCATAACTGCTTCGCGAAATAATCGGGGATCGTCGTTTTGCCCGTTACCAGAATACTGGTGATACCCAGTTGCTCTGCGCCAGCGATATTGTCAGCATTGTCATCGAAAAAGATGGCATCGTCGGCAGAAAAGCCTTCAAGTGATAATACTTGCTGATAAATGCGCGCTTCGGGCTTACGCATCCCCATTTCCTGGGAAAGATAGATATGATCGGCAGCAGCCTGGATTTCGGGATACTGCTCCGGCCAGTAAGTGGTATGCAGGCGGTTGGTATTCGACAGAACCACCACGCGATGCCCCTGCGCGCGCAACTTGTGCATGATGTCGATAACGTCGCTACGCAGAGCGACAAACACCGCCTGCCAGCCGGTAGAAAATTGCTCGTAGCTCAGCGGCATTTCCATCTCTTCACACAGCGCTTTGGCAAAATCCTCGTCGCTGATCTCTCCGCGCTCATGCTGATGAAAAGCCTCGCCCATGGTGAAACTCTGTTTCAAATTCGCCAGCGGCACACGGCTGAAATCACTCCAGGCACCCAGCACCCGATTAAAGTCGATATCGACAATCACATTACCTAAATCAAAGATATAGAGCATTTCTCTCTCCTTGCCAGCCGTGGAGAGTTAACTGTAGCGGTAAAGTGTGAAATTGAATAGTTTACCGTCTCACATGCGGGCATAAAAAAAGCCGCTGAATATCAGCGGCTTTTTCACGGAAAAGAGGAGAAATTACTCTTCTTTTGCACCGCGCATTGCGCGTTTACGATCGTTTTCCGTCAGGTGACGTTTACGAATACGGATAGACAGCGGGGTCACTTCTACCAGTTCGTCGTCATCGATAAACTCCAGAGCCTGCTCCAGGGTCATCTTAACCGGCGGAACCAGAACCGTTGCTTCGTCCGTACCGGACGCACGCATGTTGGTCAGTTTCTTACCGGTCAGGCAGTTTACCGTCAGGTCGTTAGAACGGCTATGAATACCGATGATCTGGCCTTCATAAACTTCCGCACCGTGACCAAGGAACAACTTACCGCGATCCTGCAAACCGAACAGCGCGAACGCTACCGCTTTACCCTGACCGTTGGAGATCAGTACGCCGTTGTTACGCTGACCAACTTCACCCGGACGAACATCGTCATAGTGGCTGAAGGTGGAGTACAGCAGACCGGTACCGGAAGTCATGGTCATGAACTCAGAGCGGAAGCCGATCAGGCCACGGCTTGGGATCACGTAGTCAAGACGTACGCGACCTTTGCCATCCGGATTCATGTTTTTCAGGTCGCCTTTACGCTCGCCCAGCGCCTGCATGACAGAACCCTGGTGCTGCTCTTCAACGTCCAGCGTCACGTTTTCAAACGGTTCCTGACGGCGGCCGTCGATTTCACGGAAGATAACTTTCGGACGGGAAACCGCCATCTCGAAACCTTCACGACGCATGTTCTCGATCAGAACAGACAGGTGCAGCTCACCACGACCGGAAACGCGGAATGCATCAGCGTCTTCAGTTTCTTCAACGCGCAGCGCAACGTTATGCACCAGCTCTTTGTTCAGGCGGTCAAGGATCTGACGTGAAGTCACGTACTTACCTTCTTTACCACAGAACGGAGAGGTGTTGACGTTGAAGAACATAGTTACGGTCGGCTCATCAACAGACAGCGCCGGCAGCGCTTCCACATTCTGCGGGTCGCAGATGGTGTCGGAGATGTTCAGTTCGCCCAGACCGGTGATCGCGATGATATCGCCGGCTTCAGCGATTTCGCTGTCGATACGTTCCAGACCCAGATGGGTCAGTACCTTACCGACTTTACCGTTGCGGGTTTTGCCTTCGCTATCAATGATAGTAACCTGCTGATTCGGCTTCACTTTACCGCGTTTGATACGACCAATACCGATAACACCAACGTAGTTGTTGTAGTCGAGCTGGGAGATCTGCATTTGCAGGGTCCCGTCGAGATCAACGTTCGGTGCCGGTACATGGTCAACAATCGCCTGATACAGCGGGGTCATGTCTTCAGCCATGTCTTCATGGTCCATACCCGCGATACCGTTCAACGCAGAAGCGTAAACGATCGGGAAGTCCAGCTGTTCGTCGGTCGCGTCGAGGTTAACGAACAGATCGAAGACCTGATCAACAACCCAGTCCGGACGCGCGCCAGGACGGTCAACTTTGTTGATTACCACAATCGGCTTGAGGCCATGGGCAAATGCTTTTTTGGTCACGAAGCGCGTTTGCGGCATCGGGCCGTCAAACGCATCAACCACCAGCAGCACGGAATCGACCATGGACATCACACGCTCAACTTCACCACCGAAGTCGGCGTGCCCAGGGGTATCAACGATGTTGATACGGTAATCATTCCATTTGATAGCGGTGTTTTTCGCGAGGATGGTAATCCCACGCTCTTTCTCCAAATCGTTGGAGTCCATCACACGCTCTTGAGTTTCAGCACGTTCGTCGAACGTACCGGATTGCTGCAGCAGCTTGTCAACCAGGGTTGTTTTACCATGGTCAACGTGAGCAATGATGGCGATGTTACGCAGATTTTCGATCACAACTTTGCCTCAGGCATTAGAAATAGCGCGTTATTGTACACGTATTAATCGAAGGACAAAACAGGATCACAAACATCCTCCGCAAACAAGTATTGCAGAGTTGCTTTGTGATCGCTTTCACGGAGCGTTAAAAGGGCCGCCAACAAAAAATTGCACCAATACGGTGCTTAATGTTCACACGAAAGCACTATATTGGTGCAACTTAACCATCATGGTGCAGCCCTTTTGCACTATACCGGGCATAATAACGCCTTTTGAGGGGCATTTAAAAGTTGGCATAGATTTCGCTTTATCTATTTTACGGCAACTACGCCAGGTTTCACGCAGTATTTGAAGACCTCGTTACCACGACGACAATGACAAATCCGGGAGAGTTTAAGTATGTCCGCTGAACACGTTTTGACGATGCTGAATGAGCACGAAGTGAAGTTTGTTGATCTGCGCTTCACCGATACCAAAGGTAAAGAACAGCACGTCACTATCCCAGCCCATCAGGTTAATGCTGACTTCTTTGAAGAAGGCAAAATGTTTGATGGTTCTTCGATTGGTGGCTGGAAAGGCATCAACGAATCAGACATGGTGCTGATGCCGGACGCGACTACCGCTGTCATTGACCCGTTCTACGAAGAAACAACGCTGATCATCCGTTGCGATATCCTCGAACCAGGCACCATGCAGGGTTACGACCGCGACCCGCGTTCCATCGCAAAACGCGCTGAAGAGTACCTGCGTTCTACCGGTCTGGCAGACACCGTTCTGTTTGGGCCTGAGCCGGAATTCTTCCTGTTCGACGACGTTCGTTTTGGCAGCTCCATTTCCGGTTCCAGCGTTGCTATCGATGATATCGAAGGCGCATGGAACACCTCCACCAAATACGAAGGTGGTAACAAAGGTCACCGTCCGGCTGTTAAAGGCGGTTACTTCCCGGTTCCGCCGGTTGATTCATCACAGGATCTGCGTTCCACCATGTGTCTGGTGATGGAAGAGATGGGCCTGGTTGTTGAAGCTCACCACCACGAAGTGGCAACTGCTGGTCAGAACGAAGTGGCTACCCGCTTCAATACCATGACCAAAAAAGCGGACGAAATTCAGATCTACAAATATGTGGTACACAACGTTGCTCACCGCTTCGGTAAAACCGCGACCTTTATGCCGAAACCAATGTTCGGTGATAACGGTTCCGGTATGCACTGCCACATGTCCCTGTCCAAGAACGGTACTAACCTGTTCTCTGGCGACAAATACGCAGGCCTGTCTGAAATGGCGCTGTACTACATCGGCGGCGTAATCAAACACGCTAAAGCTATCAACGCCCTGTCTAACCCGACCACCAACTCCTACAAACGTCTGGTCCCGGGTTATGAAGCGCCGGTAATGCTGGCTTACTCTGCCCGTAACCGTTCAGCTTCTATCCGTATTCCGGTCGTTGCCTCTCCGAAAGCACGCCGTATCGAAGTGCGCTTCCCGGATCCGGCGGCTAACCCGTACCTGTGCTTCGCAGCACTGATGATGGCCGGTCTGGATGGTATTAAAAACAAAATCCACCCGGGCGAAGCAATGGACAAAAACCTGTATGACCTGCCGCCGGAAGAAGCGAAAGAGATCCCGCAGGTTGCAGGCTCTCTGGAAGAAGCGCTCAACGCGCTGGATGCTGACCGCGAGTTCCTGACAGCCGGTGGCGTGTTCACCGACGACGCTATCGATGCTTACATCGCGCTGCGTCTGGAAGAGAACGACCGCGTTCGCATGACGCCGCACCCGGTAGAGTTCGAACTGTACTACAGCGTTTAATCGTATTACTGAAGATCCAACGGATTTCGCGTTGCAGCAAGGCGGCAACCGAATGAATCCCGATGAGCATAGTCTACTAAGTGATTCGGGTGAATGAGGGCAGCCAACACCGCTGTAACGTGAAAGACGTTAGGATATTTTGTTGCCGTGGAACTTTTAGCCCATCCCTGGATGGGCTTTTTTCTCCACCAACACTCTGTTCTGACGCATTTTTTACCTATAAAAAGCTATACTGCACTAAATTAGTGCATATCTCCGGGAGACTGCTAAATGGCAAGTGGCGCGCTGCCCGATGCTGGGCAGATCCTCAATTCTTTGATCAACAGTATCTTACTGGTTGATGACGAACTGGCGGTGCATTACGCCAACCCTGCGGCACAGCAATTGCTGGCGCAGAGTTCGCGTAAATTATTCGGCACACCGCTGCCTGAACTGCTGAGCTACTTTTCACTGAATATCGATTTGATGCGTGAAAGTTTGCATGCAGGTCAGGGTTTTACCGATAACGAAGTGACTCTTGTGATCGATGGTCGCTCACATATTTTGTCGCTGACGGCGCAACGTTTACCGGACGGTTTAGTCCTGCTGGAAATGGCGCCAATGGATAATCAGCGACGTCTGAGCCAGGAACAATTGCAGCACGCCCAACAGGTGGCTGCGCGTGATCTGGTGCGTGGACTGGCGCATGAAATCAAGAACCCGCTTGGCGGGTTACGCGGTGCGGCGCAACTGCTTAGCAAAGCGCTGCCCGATCCGGCGCTAATGGAATACACCAAAGTCATTATTGAGCAGGCCGACCGTCTGCGAAATCTGGTGGATCGTCTGTTAGGGCCGCAGCAGCCGGGAATGCATGTTACCGAAAGCATCCACAAAGTTGCCGAACGCGTGGTGAAACTGGTGTCGATGGAACTGCCGGACAACGTAACGCTGGTTCGCGATTACGATCCAAGTTTGCCGGAGTTGGCCCACGATCCAGACCAAATTGAACAGGTTTTACTGAATATCGTCCGCAACGCTCTGCAGGCGCTGGGGCCGGAAGGGGGCGAAATTATTCTTCGTACCCGTACCGCCTTCCAGTTAACGCTGCACGGAATTCGCTATCGCCTCGCGGCGAGAATAGATGTGGAAGATAACGGCCCAGGTATTCCGTCGCATCTCCAGGATACGCTGTTCTATCCCATGGTGAGCGGGCGTGAGGGCGGCACCGGGCTGGGATTATCTATCGCACGCAGTTTGATTGATCAACATTCTGGCAAAATTGAATTCACCAGTTGGCCAGGTCATACCGAATTCTCGGTATTTCTGCCTATTCGGAAGTAGAGGTGTTTATGCAACGAGGGATAGTCTGGATCGTTGATGACGATAGCTCCATCCGTTGGGTGCTGGAACGCGCGCTCAGCGGGGCAGGCTTGAGTTGTACAACGTTTGAAAGTGCCAATGAAGTGCTTGATGCGCTCACCACCAAAACCCCGGATGTACTGCTTTCGGATATTCGTATGCCAGGGATGGATGGACTTGCACTGTTAAAACAGATCAAACAGCGCCATCCAATGCTCCCGGTCATCATTATGACCGCGCATTCCGATCTGGATGCGGCGGTAAGTGCTTATCAGCAAGGGGCTTTTGATTACCTACCCAAACCTTTTGATATCGATGAAGCCGTCGCGCTGGTTGAACGCGCGATCAGCCATTATCAGGAACAGCAGCAGCCGCGCAATATACAGGCCAGCGGCCCAACCACCGATATTATCGGCGAAGCGCCGGCGATGCAGGATGTGTTTCGCATTATCGGTCGCCTGTCGCGCTCGTCGATTAGCGTCCTGATTAACGGCGAATCAGGGACCGGTAAAGAACTGGTGGCGCATGCGCTGCATCGCCATAGCCCGCGAGTGAAAGCGCCATTTATCGCCCTGAATATGGCGGCAATTCCCAAAGATCTGATTGAATCAGAACTGTTTGGCCACGAGAAAGGTGCCTTTACCGGTGCGAACACGATCCGCCAGGGGCGTTTTGAACAGGCTGATGGCGGGACGCTGTTTCTCGACGAGATCGGCGACATGCCGCTGGATGTGCAAACCCGTTTGTTGCGCGTGCTGGCCGATGGTCAGTTCTATCGTGTCGGCGGCTACGCGCCGGTAAAGGTTGATGTGCGCATTATTGCGGCGACGCACCAGAATCTGGAGCTGCGCGTTCAGGAAGGCAAATTCCGTGAGGACTTGTTCCACCGGTTGAACGTTATTCGCGTCCACTTGCCGCCGCTGCGCGAACGCCGGGAAGACATTCCTCGCCTTGCGCGTCATTTCTTGCAGGTAGCGGCACGTGAACTGGGAGTGGAAGCCAAGCAGTTGCATCCGGAAACCGAAGCGGCGCTCACACGTCTGGCCTGGCCGGGTAACGTACGCCAGCTTGAGAACACCTGTCGCTGGTTAACGGTGATGGCTGCGGGCCAGGAAGTGCTGATCCAGGACCTGCCCAGTGAACTGTTTGAAACCACGGTGCCGGACAGCCCGTCGCAGAGTTTGCCTGACAGTTGGGCAACGCTGCTGGCGCAGTGGGCCGATCGGGCATTGCGTTCCGGACATCAAAACCTGCTTTCTGAAGCGCAACCGGAGATGGAACGGACATTGCTGACCACCGCGCTGCGCCATACTCAGGGGCATAAACAGGAAGCGGCGCGCTTGCTTGGCTGGGGACGTAATACTCTGACACGCAAGTTGAAAGAGCTGGGAATGGAGTAACGAGCGGGTGAAATGTAAATTATGAATCTCAGCCGCAAATTGACGCTATTTTGCGCTTTACTGTTTATCGCAGTGAAGTATGATCTTGCCCGTTCACGGGGGAGTTCATGATGCTGGAATCAATTATCAGTGTGATCAGTGCGGGCGTCGAAGCTGGCGCATCAGCAAGCCACACACCGCAAACGGCTATCGCGGCTGTTCTTTGCGCCGCGCTGGTTGGGCTGTTTAGCTAGTTTTGCTTGCCGCCGCCGCAAGGCGCTATGCGTTTCAGGCCAGTGGTTTTTGCCCTGGCCTGATAACGCTGTCACTTAAATTACCCTTGAGAACTGCTGCATACGCGCTTTCTGGCGCAAATACGCATCAAAGCACATACAGATATTGC
Source organism: Kosakonia sp. H7A (assembly GCF_003028445.1). NCBI lineage: Bacteria > Pseudomonadati > Pseudomonadota > Gammaproteobacteria > Enterobacterales > Enterobacteriaceae > Kosakonia > Kosakonia sp. H7A. The sequence goes on from NZ_PYTZ01000011.1 coordinate 126,371, forward strand.
GGATCAGCAAACGCCCTTTCGGCGTCACCTGTATCCCCTGCTCATTCATCTCCACCAGCCCATCGTTCACCAGCGGCGCTAACAGGCGTAAGTCTTCAGCAAAATAGTCGCGGAAATTAAGATCCCAGACGCGTTCCGTTGTACTGAAATCCAGCCGGAAATTACAAATCAGGCCTTTAATCACATCGCGGCGAATACAGTCGTCGCGGGTAAGCGCAATACCGCGCCACAACGCGTCGCCACGTTCGTCAACCTGCTTGTAGTAGAGCTTCAACTCTTTCTGGTTTTGCGCATAGCTGTCGCCGATCATGCTGATGGCGGAAACACCCAGCCCCAGCAAATCGCTGTCGCCTTGCGTGGTGTAGCCTTGGAAGTTACGGTGCAAAACGCCGTCGCGCTGGGCAATCGCCAGCTCATCATCCGGGCGGGCGAAGTGATCCATACCGATAAACTGATAACCGGAGCCGGTCAGCGAAACGATGGTTTGTTGCAAAATATCGAGCTTCTGCTGCGCCGAAGGCAGATCGGCGTCTTTGATTTTGCGTTGCGCGGCAAACAGCGTCGGCAGATGCGCATAGTTGAAGACGCTCAGGCGATCCGGGCTAAGCTCTGCAACACGTTGTAGCGTAAAGGCGAAGCTTTCCGGCGTCTGTTTTGGCAACCCATAAATCAGATCGATATTGGTTGAGGTAAAACCAATCTCGCGGGCGTGGTTGAGCAGCGCAAAGATAAACTCTTCGTCCTGCTCGCGGTTGACCAGCCTTTGCACCTCTTTGTTGAAATCCTGCACGCCCATACTCAGGCGGTTAAAGCCTTCCGCACGCAAATGGTCAAGCACGTCGAGTTCAATTTCACGAGGATCGACCTCAATAGAGATCTCTGCGTCGGTATTGAAATCAAAATGACTGCGCAGCAGCCCCATCAGGCGGCTGATTTGCGTTTTGTTGAGGTACGTTGGCGTACCGCCGCCCCAATGCAACTGGCTGACGTGGCGACCGCGAAACAGCGGCGCGCGATGGGCGATCTCCTGTTCCAGCGCATCGAGATATTGATCGGCCTTATGCTGCTGGCGGGTAACGATTTTATTGCAGCCGCAGAAGTAGCAAAGCTTGTGGCAAAACGGAATATGCACATACAGCGACAGCGGACGCTCAGGATAACGTGCAACCGCCTGGCGGAAATCCTCTTCACCGTAAGCGTCTGAAAACTCCAGCGCGGTGGGATAGGACGTGTAGCGCGGCCCGGAATAGTTATATTTCTGGATCAGGGCCAGATCCCAGTCGATAATTTGCTCTGACATTGCTTACTCCTTCCGATGACGCCGCTGGCGGTTCCGGCGGCCCGGCCTGACCTCGTTGCGGGTCATAAGCCGGTTGCGCAGCCAGACTCTGCGCTGCGACAACCGCTGTAGTTTAACGAATAACCACACCAGATAACATATAACCGGAAGGGTTATAAGCAGGACGGGAAAGCCCATAGAAAAGGATCAGTTGCCGCCTTTCAGCAGGCGCATCATATCTTCCCGGCCTTCCTCTTCTTCTTCGTCTTCATCATCGTAAGAAAGGCCCAGTTTCTGCATCAACTCATCGATGCGGTCCAGTTTGGCGTTAACCCACGCTTGATCGTCAGCGCTCAGGGTTTCACCCTCTTCAAGACGTTCCAGTAGCGCATCCAGGCGCTCATCCGTTTCCAGCATCTCCAACTCAGCCTGCGGTGAAAGCATAGGTTTCTCGCTCTTAGGTTTGTGCTGCTTGTTGACCGGTGTGTCGGTGACACCCAGCGGGATCGGTTTTTTGCTGCCAACGCGCGGGTCTTTCTGCAACTTGCCTTTACCGGTGCCAGAAGACTCACCGCCACCGTTCGCACGGCTGCCAGAGACATTACCGCGATGCTTTTTCTCACGCTTACGATCGCGGCCTTCCTGATTCAATTCTTCACGGGTTTTACGGCGCACTTTGCTGCGCGGATTGGAGGACGGTTTTTTCATAATGGTCGTCTTAAGTCGTTTTCTTCAGTATAGAATTGCGGCGGAATCTAGCAGAAAGCAAGCAAAGAAAAAAGGCGACAGTGTAAACCGTCGCCTTTTTTCTTGACCTTCAACCCGTAGCGGGCTTTACATTCCCTGTTTGCTGTCAACGTACCCTGTTTGTCCCTTAGCTAAGAACGTTCCCTGTTGAGGTCCCTTCCTTGCAAACATCTCCTGACGTTATCCTGTGGTCTTCGCCTCCTGGCGCTCCCGACCCCTCGATCCTTGAGTCTTCCTTCCCTTTCAGGCCTCCTGCCTTGTGAAGGTTACTTTACCCTTCTGAGCTAAACAGACAAGCATTAACAGGGTTAAAACGCCAGTTTCAGACTATTCTTCAAACATAAGTTATTGATTAAAATATTCTTATCCATTTATCAACCTGAAATTTCTCTGAAAGTTCGCATAGCTGGAAGAGCCAATATCTTACAAATGGCGCGGTAATGGCTTACGGCTGCCAGACAGGTTTCTGGCGAGAAAAACAGCCTTTTGTTCCGGTTCAGGTATAATCGCCGCATGCTTTGATGATGGAGACGACCGTTTTGACAAACCTGAATTACCAAAAGACGCATTTTGTCACCAGTGCGCCTGATATTCGCCACTTGCCTGCCGATACCGGCGTTGAAGTGGCTTTTGCCGGCCGTTCCAATGCAGGTAAATCGAGCGCGCTAAACACATTAACTCAACAGAAAAACCTGGCGCGCACCTCAAAAACCCCCGGACGTACGCAGCTGATTAACCTGTTTGAAGTTGCCGATGGTAAGCGCCTCGTCGATTTGCCGGGTTACGGCTACGCCGAAGTGCCGGAAGAGATGAAACTCAAATGGCAACGTGCATTGGGTGAATATCTGGAAAAACGCCAGTGTTTGCAGGGACTGGTGGTGCTGATGGACATTCGCCATCCGTTAAAAGATCTCGATCAACAGATGATCTCATGGGCAGTAGAGAGCAACTTGCAGGTTCTCGTGCTGCTGACCAAAGCGGACAAACTGGCCAGCGGCGCGCGTAAAACGCAGCTTAATATGGTACGGGAAGCAGTGCTGGCTTTTAACGGTGAAGTACAGGTAGAAGCATTCTCTTCACTGAAAAAACAGGGCGTGGATAAACTGCGTGAAAAGCTGGACAGCTGGTTCAGTTCCCTGCCGCCGGTTGAAGAAACCGACGCATAAACCCCAGGTGCGGCGTCCGCCGCGCTTTTTCTTTCGCGCAATAAAAAACGCCCCAGTCATTACTGACTGGGGCGGCTAAATATTCAGCCAAATCCGATTACGTGAAGTAAAAGGTCTGAAAGATAGAACATCTTACCTCTGTACCCTACGCAAATAACTCTACTCCCTTTTTGGATCCTGACAAAGCATTTTTTGTAATTTCTTTTCACTTTTTACATATGGAATTCTAATGATTGTCACAAAACTGTCGGCGATATGTTGCTTACTTACAGAAAAAGTCCCTTATTCACCGAACGCTTAGTGCGCTTGATCCCAGTTTTGCCCGCTCCCCACTTCTACCAGCAAAGGCACATCAAGCGTGGTGCTACTTTCCATCAGTTCATGGATCTTTTTCGACACTGCATCAACATCATCTTTATGCACTTCGAACACCAGTTCATCGTGTACCTGCATGATCATACGCACACGAGGTTTTTCGCTTTGCAGCCAGCCATCAACGGCGATCATTGCCCGTTTGATGATATCGGCCGCCGTACCCTGCATCGGGGCGTTGATTGCTGCACGCTCCGCTCCTGCGCGTCGGGCAGCATTGCTGGATTTGATGTCCGGCAGATAGAGGCGACGACCATCCAGTGTTTCCACATAACCGCGATCTTTCGCCTGCGCCCGTGTGCGCTCCATATACTCCAGCACACCAGGATAACGCTCAAAGTAAAGATCCATGTACTTCTGCGACTCTTTACGCGGAATATTAAGTTGTCGGGACAAACCAAAGGCGCTCATTCCGTAGATCAAACCAAAGTTGATCGCTTTCGCGCTGCGACGCTGTTCATTGCTTACGCTTTCCAGCGGCAAGCCGAAGACTTCGGCAGCGGTCGCCCGGTGAATATCTTTACCTTCAGCAAAGGCTGACAGCAGGCCTTTATCGCGCGATAAATGCGCCATAATTCGCAGTTCGATTTGCGAGTAGTCTGCCGAGACAATCACATAATCTTTCGGCGCAATAAACGCCTGGCGAATACGTCGCCCTTCATCATTACGTACCGGAATGTTTTGCAGGTTTGGATCGGTAGATGATAAACGCCCGGTTGCCGTCACCGCCTGATGATACGAGGTGTGTACGCGCCCGGTTTTTGGATTAATCATCAGCGGCAGTTTGTCGGTGTAGGTTGACTTGAGTTTGGCCAACCCACGGTATTCCAGAATGACTTTCGGCAACGGGTAATCCAGCGCCAGCTCTTCCAGTACCTCTTCTGACGTTGAAGGCGCGCCGCCCGGCGTTTTCTTCAGCGGTTTAATCCCCTGTTTTTCAAACAGAATAGTTTGCAGCTGCTTGGTTGATGAGAGGTTAAATGGCTCACCTGCAATGTCGTGCGCTTTTTTCTCCAACTCAGCCAGACGCAATGTCAGCTCTTCGGAGTGCTTATGTAACACAGCAGGATCAATATTGACGCCGTTACGTTCAATGCGCGAGAGCACAGGAACCAGCGGCATTTCGATATTCTGGAATACATTCAGCGGCCCGGCATTTTTTTGCAACTCCAGCCACATCTTCAGATGCAATTGCAGCGTGACATCAGCATCTTCCGCCGCGTAGCGCCCCGCCTGCTCCAGATCGATTTGGTTAAAAGTGAGCTGGTTTTTACCCTTGCCGGCAATCTCTTCGAAGGTGATGGTTTTATGCTGCAGCCAGCGTTCAGACAGGCTGTCCATATCGTGGCGACCGACAACGCTATCCAGCGTATAGGATTCGAGCATGGTGTCGAACGCGATCCCGCGCAGCTCAATGCCGTAGTTTTCCAGCACACCGCGATCGTATTTCAGGTTTTGCCCTACCTTGCGGGCATTCTCATCTTCCAGCAGCGGTTTGAGCAGCTCTAACACACGATCGCGGGCGATTTGGTCAGGTGCATCAAGGTAATCATGCGCGACCGGCACATAAGCGGCGACGCCGGGTTCAATCGCAAAGGAGAGGCCAACCAGATTAGCACTGATATTATCGAGGCTGTCCGTTTCAGTATCAAAGGCAAACAGCGGCGCGCTCTTCAGTTTCGCGATCCATTGTTGCAACGTCTCTTCGTCAAGAATAGTGACGTACTGTTCCGCAGAGAGTGTGGCAGCTGGCATATCAGCTTCCGCTTCCACCACAATGGTTTCCTGCGGTTTCGCTGTGGGTTTTGCGCCTCTCGCCTGCAACCATTTACCGGCTTCGACATCGGTTATCCAGCGTTTGAATTCATATTGCTTAAACAACCCAAGCAGTTCCTGAGCCGCAGGCTGCAGCACTTCCAGTTGCTCACACGTCAGTTCCAGTTCGACATCGGTTTTGATGGTCGCCAGTTGATAAGAGAGGTACGCCACCTCTTTATTCTGCTCCAGCTTCGCGGCCATGGTTTTCGCACCACGGAAAGTCAATCCGGCAATTTTATCTGATTCAGCATACAGCGTATCCAGACCACCCAGCCCCTGTAGCAGCGCCTGCGCGGTTTTCTCACCCACACCAGGAACGCCCGGAATGTTATCGGAGGAGTCGCCCATCAGCGCCAGGAAATCGATGATCAGTTCAGGTGGTACACCATATTTGGTGACAACCTCATCCGGACCAAGAATGGTGTTGGTCATAGTATTGATCAATGTGATACCCGGCGTTACCAGTTGCGCCATATCTTTATCACCGGTACTGATCAACACCGGACGCCCCATTTTCTCGGCTTCTCGCGCCAGCGTGCCGATCACATCATCCGCTTCCACGCCAGAAACCGCCAATAGCGGCAGGCCCATCGCTTTAACCATGGCGTGCAGCGGTTCTATTTGCGCACGCAGATCGTCTGGCATCGGAGGACGATGGGATTTGTAATGCTCAAACAGCTCATCACGGAAGGTTTTTCCCTTCGCATCAAATACCACGGCGGCATGAGTCGGCTGATATTGCAGGATCAGGCTACGCAGCATATTCAGTACGCCATACATGGCACCGGTGGGCTCTCCGGCGCTGTTAGTCAGCGGCGGGAACGCATGATATGCGCGATAGAGGTAAGACGAGCCGTCAACAAGGATAAGTGGGTTTTCTGGGATCTGAACCATGATGTCCGTGCCTGTTTATCAATTTATAGCTAAAGGATGCCACAGACAGGGAGAAAACATGAGTTTTTCACGGTATTTGCCGGAAAAGATTTCGCGATCGTCGGGATCGCTCGCACAATAAACCTGTGGATAAGTTTGTGAATAGTTTCTGTTCGGCTGGATTTTTGTGCCCTTCTGTCGATCGTAAAAAAACACAATTACTTTATATTTAATAAGTTACACAAAGACAAAAGATCATTATTGCCTTTTGATGGCAATTTACTCTATGTGGATATAAGAAAAGTCAATTGGCATTCTCTATTCCAGAGGCACCAGGTATTACCAGCAAGGTTTAAGCATTCCCGCATTGGGTTTTCTGGTAAAATCAGCGCCTTACTCTTCTTTATTGTGTGGCTTTAGCAGCTAACTTTCTGAATACTTTAACTATGTCGAGATTGCTTGCAGTATTCACTCTGTTTATGAGTGTCCTGCTTACCATACTGGTTACTATTTTTTGCTCCGTGCCAATTATTGTCGCCGGCTTACTCAAGCTGCTGCTTCCAGTGCCGGTATTGTGGAGAGCGATCTCAGCCTTCTGTAATTTCATGATGTATTGCTGGTGTGTAGGCCTCTCATGGCTGCTGCATCTCAATCCGCATTTAAAATGGGATGTTGAAGGGCTGGAAGGGCTGAATAAAAAGAACTGGTATTTGCTGATCTGCAATCACCATAGCTGGGCAGATATCGTGGTGTTATGCGTGCTGTTCCGCAAACATATCCCGATGAATAAATATTTCCTTAAGCAACAACTCGCCTGGGTACCCTTTATCGGGCTTGCCTGCTGGGCGCTGGATATGCCATTTATGCGCCGCTACTCCAGAAGCTATCTGCTCCGTCACCCGGAACGCCGCGGCAAAGATGTGGAAACCACACGGCGCTCGTGTGAGAAGTTTCGCCATCATCCCACAACGATTGTGAATTTCGTGGAAGGCTCGCGCTTTACCGAGGAAAAACGTCGCCAGACACGTTCCCCCTTCAAAAATCTTTTGCCACCAAAAGCGGCCGGTATTGCCATGGCGCTGAACGTGCTGGGAGAACAGTTTGATAAGCTGCTGGATGTTACTTTGTGCTACCCGGAAAATGATAAGACGCCTTTCTTTGATATGCTCAGCGGCAAGCTGACACGCATTGTCGTACGTATTAATTTGCTGCCGGTGAATGAAGAACTGCATGGCGATTACGTCAACGACAAGAATTTTAAACGCGGTTTTCAGCAATGGCTGAATAAATTATGGTCCGACAAAGATGAACATATAGACGCGATAAAAGCGCAATATAAAAACGCCGGTCATTGACCGGCGCTATTTTTTACTTCTTCTCTACCAGATATTTTACAGTATCTGCGTAGTCTTTCACGAAAGCATCCAGACTGCTGCCGTCCATGCCCTGCTGGTTAACCTGGTATTTGCCGTTAACAAACATGGCCGGAACGCCCTGCAATTGAAGGTCAGCAGCCGCTTTTTCCTGCTGAGCAACCAGTGATTTCACCACGAAGCTGTTCCACGCCGCATCATACTCTTCGCCTTTTACGCCAGCGCTGATGAAGACATCGCGGATATCAGCAACGGACTGAACAGTCTGCGTTTTTTGTACCGCTTCAAACATCGGGGAAGTAATTTTATCTTCCACACCAAGCGCCATTGCAACCGCCCAGGCCTGGGTCATTTCTTTACCCAGTGGCCCCAGAAATTCAACATGGTACTTGGTCATTTTGGTGCCCTGCGGCAGCTTTTCTTTCACAGCGCTGGCAACATGCCACACCTGTTCAAAGTCATAGCAATGCGGGCAATAGAACGAAAAGAACTCAAGGACCTGCGGCTCCCCTGCCACCGGCTTATCAAGCGTAATAAACTGCTTACCATCAGTAGGTTGAGCAGCTACGGCGCTAAAAGCCAGAATCATTCCTGCCAGCGCCAAAAAGATCTTCTTCATGGTTAATTCTCTCCATTTAATACATTGGTGTTAATGCTAAAGGTGGTTCTTGCAGAACATTCACCTGATCCAGAAAAATCGAAGTTTGCCTGCGCCAGTGATCTTCACTGCGCAGCCATGGAAAGTTTTTCGGAAACGCCGGATCGTCCCAGCGACGAATAAGCCACGCCAGATAGTACACCTGACGCATGGCGCGAAGAGGCTCAATCAGGCCAAGCTCGGCACGATTAAATTCACAAAACTCTTCATATGCTTCGACGATCATCTCCAGTTGCATACGCTGCTCGGCTTTATCGCCATGTAGCAGCATCCATAGATCCTGTACCGCAGGACCATTACGCGCATCGTCTAAGTCAACAAACATCGGTCCGTCACGCCAGAGAATATTTCCGGCATGACAGTCTCCGTGCAGACGCAGGAGATTGAAACGGCTGTGCCACTGATCCATAACAGCATCAATAAGCTTATCAACAGCGCTCAAAAATGCCTCTTTCAGCGACGCAGGAATAAGCGTGGTGGTTTCAAATAACTGGCGGGGTTCAATTAAATACTCTTTAACACCAATATCCGGGCGATGAGTAAAACGTTTTTTGCTGCCGGTTTGATGCAGTCGCCCGAGATAGCGGCCAACCCATTCCATTTGATCCAGATTGTCGGCTTCGAATTGCCGACCGCCAACGCTTGGGAAGACAGCAAAATAGAAATCCTGATAAGTAAGTAGGGTCTGGTGATTAAAGGCAAGCGGTGCGGCGACCGGTACATCATCGCGCTGAAGATCCAGGGCAAACTCGTGCTCTTCAAGGATCTGCACGGCCGACCAGCGTTCAGGACGGTAAAATTTCACCACATAACGACGGCGATCTTCGTCCTGAAATTGATAAACGCGGTTTTCGTAGCTATTTAGCGCAGTAAGGCCAGAATCCACACGGATCCCCTGCGCAAATAGCGCATCCATGATGGTGTCGGGGTGTAGTGTCTGGAAAGTAAAAGCGTTACGGGTCATCCTGGCATCCGAAAATTCGACGAATAATTCAGGATACCATTTCGCGGCGCGTTCAGTGGCGCCGCTTACAAGCTTTTACTCTTTAATTACGCCACGTGCGCGCAGCAGAGCGGTTTTAAAATCCTCTTCATAATCCTTCTGAATACCAGGGATGACGGCATCTTTCGCTGAGTCACGCATTTTCAGATGATAGATCAGGATGTCATCACTTAAATCGACCAGTTTACCCTCATAACCTGACTCTTGCGCCAGTTTCTGCAAGAATTGCATTAAGTTTAACTCGGGTTCTTTTTGCCACGCAGGCTGGAGAAGTTCGATAACTTCGTTCAGGCGTTTACATTTCATGTTCGTGCTCCTTACTCTTGGTACAGACACGTTAGCAGGGTCAAACCCACAATAAAAGAGGCGATACTGGTGGCAGTAAGTGATACGGTAACTGGCGTAATTCTGGCGGGAGGGAAAGCCTCACGTATGGGAGGAAATGATAAGGGATTATTGCAACTTAATGGCCAACCACTTTGGGAGCATGTAGCGCAAAAACTGAAGCCACAGGTGACAGATATGGTTATTAGCGCTAATCGAAACCTCGATATCTATCGTGCCAGTGGCCTGCCAGTGCTGACCGATACGCTACGTGATTATCCCGGGCCGCTGGCAGGAATTCTATCAGTGATGCAGCAACATTCTGGGCTATGGTTCCTTTTCTGTCCCTGCGATACCCCTCATATACCGGCAGATCTTGCCATACGGTTACAGAGAAACCGTCAGCAGGCTTTGGCTGTCTGGGTCCACGATGGCGAGCGGGATCATCCAACTATCGCGCTAATTCATCGCGATATCATGCCCTCTTTACAGGAATATCTGGCACGCGGTGAACGCAGGGTAATGGTATTCCTGCGCGAGGCTGGCGGCCATGCGGTGGATTTTAGCGATGTTAAAGACGCTTTCGCTAATGTGAATACCCCGGAAGACCTGGCTCATTGGCAGGAGTAACTATGATCCCACTACTGGCTATTGCCGCATGGAGCGGTACAGGAAAGACCACGCTACTCAAAAAGTTAATTCCAGAGCTTTGTGCTCATGGTATCCGTCCCGGCTTAATAAAACATACCCACCACGATATGGATGTCGATAAACCGGGTAAAGATAGCTATGAGCTACGCAAGGCGGGAGCAGCACAGACTTTGGTCGCCAGTTCGCAGCGTTGGGCGCTGATGACAGAAACACCAGATGAAACCAGTCTGGATCTGGCGTATCTTGCTGGTCGAATGGATGCAACGAAACTGGATTTAGTTCTGGTCGAAGGTTTTAAACATGAGTCCGTGGCAAAAATTATGCTCTGGCGACAGGACAGCGGGCATAATCTGCAAGAGCTTATACTGGATGAGCATGTCATCGCGGTAGCCAGCGATGTAGCACTGGAACTTGATGTACCGGTGCTGGATATAAATGATATTGCTCAGATTGCTGGCTTTATTCTTCATTGGTTACGCGCATAGAGCGTGTGACCTTTTATTTTATCTGAACGCAAAAAGGCCATCCTTCCGGATGGCCTCTTCACTGGTTTGATGCCTGGCAGTTCCCTACTCTCGCATGGGGAGACCCCACACTACCATCGGCGCTACGGCGTTTCACTTCTGAGTTCGGCATGGGGTCAGGTGGGACCACCGCGCTAGTGCCGCCAGGCAAAT
>NZ_PYTZ01000119.1:0-450 GCF_003028445.1 Kosakonia sp. H7A
GGGAAAGCCCTGACGCGCGGAGATGTCGCAGTGGGCCATGCCGGCACCCGATCAAGGGGCCTCGCGCACGCTCTCCACCTGGGTGCCCAATGCCGAGCGCAGGCCCGACACCTCCACCTTGACGACCTGCTCCGGGTGGCGCGCATAGAACCCCGGCGACACGCAGACGAAACTGGGAAAGCTGCTTTCCATAGGGCCGCCCCGCAGCTGGTAGGCGCAACCATAGCGTGACTTCAAGTAATGGGCCTGCATCGTATGCGGCTCTCGATAAGTCTTGCCAAGGGCCAGCGTGTAGGCCCACGGAATCGCCTTTGCGAAGATCAGCCAAGCCATGCCCGACAGCAGGAACAGCAGCACGGTCACGGCGGCAACGCCCCTTGCCAATCCCAATTTCCATGTTCCCAGGCGCTCACCGTGCCGTTTTAGCGCCAACGTGCCCATACAGCCCAG
>NZ_PYTZ01000120.1:0-449 GCF_003028445.1 Kosakonia sp. H7A
GGCGGCCATCGAATATGCGAAGAAGAAAATCCGCGTGAACGCGGTATGCCCGGCGGTGATCGACACCGACATGTTCCGCCGTGCCTACGAGGCGGACCCGAAGAAGGCCGAGTTCGCCGCGGCCATGCACCCGGTGGGGCGCATCGGCAAGGTCGAGGAGATCGCCAGTGCGGTGCTCTACCTGTGCAGCGATGGCGCGGCCTTTACCACCGGCCATGCACTGGCGGTCGACGGCGGGGCCACCGCGATCTGATGCCGATGGCCGGGGCCCGATGGAATCGACCTCCAGTGTCCTGAAAACGACCTCGGCGTAGCTTTTTGCCATTATTCCGATGTCAGAGACTTGTGCGCCGGTGCATGCCGTTGCGACCCTTCGCCAAGACAAGATGGCCCTATTGCCATTGGGGATTGGAAGGGGACTGCGCACCATGACTTCGGCCGCAAGTGGA
>NZ_PYTZ01000121.1:0-447 GCF_003028445.1 Kosakonia sp. H7A
TCGTCCGGATGCAGCGGCTCGCCATAGCGCTCGATGTAGGCCGGGCTGGCGAACACCTGCGTACGCAGGCTGCCGAGCTTGCGCGCCACCAGGTTGGAATCGGGCAGCGAACCCACGCGCAATGCCAGATCCGCCTCGCCGGCGATCAAGTCCAGCTTCTCGTTGCCCAGGTGCATGTCCAGCTGGATTTCCGGGTACAGCGCATGGAATTCGCCCAGCAACGGCGCGATCCACGTGATGCCGATGGAGTAGGGCACGGTGAAGCGCAGCCAGCCACGCGGACCGGACTGCAACTGGCCCACCGCGCTTTCGGCTTCTTCCAGTTCGCGCGCGATGCGCTGGCAATGTTCGTGGTATACCGAACCGGCCTCGGTGAGGCCGATGCGGCGCGTGGTCCGGTGCAGCAGGCGCGCGCCGAGGCGCTGCTCCAGCTCCTGCACCTTGCGG
>NZ_PYTZ01000122.1:0-447 GCF_003028445.1 Kosakonia sp. H7A
AGGCCGGAGAGTATCGCACGTCCGCGCGGGACTGGGAACCTTCCGGTGGAAGGCGGCGCGCGCTGCCTCCCGGGCCGGCGATTCTATAGGTTCGAAGTGGGTCGCTCAAGCCCCGCGTGCATTCACAAGCCCACAACGACGAAAACGCTCAAATACCGCCGCGCGCGGGGTGGGCGTCACGCCGGGGGAGGCACATGGGAGACGGCGATGGTCGACTCCGGTGCGATTGGATTAATCTCCAACATCTTTTCCGCAGTCGGGCTTGAGGCCGGTACTGCGCGTCACTTTTTTCCCACTTCCAGGATTCCCCATGGCCGCCCTGCAGCAGCGTACCACCGACCTTATCCGCGCCCACGAAGACCAGGTGCTGGCAAGCTGGATCGCGGACCTTTCGCGCACCGCTCAGGCTCAGGACGCCCGTGTCACCATGCGCGAGCTCGAACAGCA
>NZ_PYTZ01000123.1:0-447 GCF_003028445.1 Kosakonia sp. H7A
CCAGCGTGCCGTGTCGGTGCGGTGCTGGTCGGGGGTGTGCGCCTTTTCCTGGTCGCTGGCGGGGCCTTCGGGTTTGCGGTCCGTGTTCATGGCCGTGCTCGCTTGGGATCGAGCGGCCAGCATCACCGCAGGGCCGCTAGCAGCGCGTGCAGCGCGGGTGAGGGGCGTGTCTGCCCAGGTAAGAGCGTCCAGCGCCGCGCAGGATCGCGCTTGAGCTGCTTGATGTACTGCACCCGGCGCAGCCGCAGCGCCGACCAGTCCGCGTCGATGGCGACCATCCGTACCGGTTCCAGGCCGAGCTCGCCGGCCCGGTCCCAGCCGCTGTCGCGATTGAACTCGCAGCGATAGCGGCGCGAGGTCTGCTTCGGGTAGGCGATCCACAGTACCGCATCGCCCGGGCAATGGTTCGCCAGCGCCTGCAGGCGCGCGTCCAGTTCGTCCTGGGTG
>NZ_PYTZ01000124.1:0-447 GCF_003028445.1 Kosakonia sp. H7A
CAAACCATTGCAAACTCCGAATACCGAGACGGACTGTATGGGAGACACACGGCGGGTGCTAACGTCCGTCGTGAAAAGGGAAACAACCCAGACCCACAGCTAAGGTCCCAAATTTTGTGCTAAGTGGAAAACCATGTGGAAAGGCACAGACAGCCAGGAGGTTGGCTTAGAAGCAGCCACCCTTTAAAGAAAGCGTAATAGCTCACTGGTCGAGTCGGTCTGCGGGGAAGATTTAACGGGGCTAAGCACAGAACCGAAGCTTGGGGTGCACAACTTTGTTGTGCGCGGTAGAGGAGCGTTCCGTAAGCCTGCGAAGGTGGATTGAGAAGTCCGCTGGAGGTATCGGAAGTGCGAATGCTGACATGAGTAACGATAATGCGGGTGAAAAGCCCGCACGCCGAAAGCCCAAGGTTTCCTTGCGCAACGTTAATCGACGCAGGGTTAGTC
>NZ_PYTZ01000125.1:0-446 GCF_003028445.1 Kosakonia sp. H7A
CTGCCCGTCAACGAGGTCAGGTCGGCCAAGCCAGGAATGCTGGGCATCTTGGATTCGACCTGCACCATGGCTTGTGCCTGGTAGATCGGCGAAGCGAGCAGTGCGTATGCGGTGCCCAGGACCAGGAACACCAGCGTGGTGCCGATGATCCACCACTTGCGATCGACGAGAACGCCGAGCAGTTCGCGCAGGTCGATTTCGTCTTCATCGCGGCTGGTCCGCGTACCGTTTTGCTTGGTCATGGCTTCTGCGTTTACTTGATGTGGGGCGCCCAGCGGGCGACGGCGCTGTCGATCAGTCCGTAGACGTGCTCGAAGGCGATGCGCTGCTGGCGATAGGGGTCCGGCACCTCGCGGTTCTCCCACTTGCCCAGCAGGAAGGTCTTGCCGCTGACCTGGGGAACTTCGCGCGCGATCCGCGCCTGATGGGACTGTTCCATCACCAGG
>NZ_PYTZ01000126.1:0-445 GCF_003028445.1 Kosakonia sp. H7A
TGCGCGAGCATGGCGGCCATCCGCAGGTACGCCACTGGCTCAACCAGGTGGCCGACGAAATCGGCGAGGAAGCGTCCGACGACAAGCTGGTGCTGACCTTGCAGCAGTGGATCGACGAGGATCGCAAGACCACCGCGCTGAAGGCGCTGGAAGGCATGATCTGGGAAGCCGGCTACCGCGATGCCGACTTCACCGCGCACATCTATCCCGATGCCGCGCGCCTGCTGCGGGCCTGGCACGACGCCGGCATTCCGCTGTACGTGTATTCCTCCGGCTCGGTGCCGGCGCAGAAGCTGTTCTTCGCGCACAGCGACGCGGGCGACCTCACCGGCCTGATCTCCGGCTGGTTCGATACCCAGGTCGGCCCGAAGCGCGAGAGCAACAGCTACCGCAAGATCGCCGAGAGCATCGGTTTGCCCGCGCCGCAGATCCTGTTCCTCTCCGA
>NZ_PYTZ01000127.1:0-444 GCF_003028445.1 Kosakonia sp. H7A
GCAAGTACAACGGCCTGGGTGGCAAGGTCGAGCCGGAAGAGGACGTCATGGCGGGCATGCGCCGCGAGCTGCGCGAGGAGGCTGGCATCGAGTGCGAATCGATGCAGCTGCGCGGCACGGTGAGTTGGCCGGGCTTCGGCAAGCAGGGCGAAGACTGGCTGGGCTTCGTGTTCGTGATCGACCGCTACAGCGGCCAGACACTGGCCTCCAACCCCGAGGGCACCCTGGAGTGGGTGCCGCTGGACCGCCTGCACGAGTTGCCGATGTGGGAAGGCGACCGCCATTTCCTGCCGCTGGTGTTCGACGGCGACCCGCGCCCTTTCCACGGGGTAATGCCGTACCGGGATGGCCGCATGCAGTCCTGGTCGTTCTCGCGCTGACGCGGCCGCTGCGGCGGCGCGCGCGTTTTGTCAACCGTTCAGACTATCCACACGGCATGTGGAC
>NZ_PYTZ01000128.1:0-444 GCF_003028445.1 Kosakonia sp. H7A
CACAGCGGCTCGCGCGCGGTATTCGACCACCCGCGCAACCTCAACGACGCACGCTTGCGCCAGCTGGCGGCCAAGGGCGGGGTGATCCAGGTCAACGCCTACGGCGGATATCTCACCGCCATCACCAAGTCGCCGGAGCGGCTGGAAGCGGAGAAAGCGCTGGAAACACGTTTCGGCGAGTACGACGGCATGAGCATGGCGCAAGCACAGGCCTATGGCGAAGCATTGAAGGAGCTCGATGCACGCTATCCGGTGAAGAAAGCCACGCTGGATGACTTCCTCGCCCACCTGGGCCACATCCTCGATGTCGTGGGTCCGGAACACACCGGCATCGGCATGGATTGGGATGGCGGTGGCGGCGTGCAGGGCATGGAAGACGTGAGCCAACTGCCGAAGATCACCGCGTGGCTGCTGCGCAAGGGCTATAGCGAGAAGCAGATCGCC
>NZ_PYTZ01000012.1:0-97490 GCF_003028445.1 Kosakonia sp. H7A
GCAAAACTGCAAAACTGCAAAACTGCAAAACTGCAAAACTGCAAAACTGCAAAACTGCAAAACTGCAAAACTGCAAAACTGCAAAACTGCAAAACTGCAAAACTATTATTCGAGTAATTTTCTGTTTTTTTCTTCAATTTCCCTTTGTGGTACAGGCCGCCACGGTGGATATCACAGCAGAATTTGCGGCAGACATCAGCAAGCCGCAAAATAATCAATTTACCAATACCACTCCCGTTTCAGGATATTGCGTCAGATACAATTGCGCGAGTAATGAGAAAAGTTTTGCTGTTTCTGGCGTTTGGGCAGAAAAATATCTGGATTATTTATCCCCCGATCTGAATAAACATCATCCATCATTTACATTTGATAGTACTGCGCGAACAGTAACCTTAACCGATACGAAAACTGGCAACAGCATAAGTGCAGTTTTCCGGTTCGCGATGTTTGGTGCGACAATTAATCGTCTGGATGCCAATAACGGTATATTGAGTGATGCATTGAGTGGCTTAGGAACGGCCCCTTTGGGAGGGTGTGATGGAAATAGCACTGCAATGGATGAAAACTGGTACCGCTTGGGTTGGAGAATGCTACAAAGCACGAAGTTGACCTGTTACAGGAAAATGAATAATACAGGATTTCAGGGTAAGGTTAATATTGACCAGGTCAGTATAGGATATCTGTTAACTATCACTCCGAAACCGTTAAATATTTTAGCGGGAACATACGAAGGTGACCTTATTTATACGATTGGAGATAATGGTGACCTTGATTTCCATGCCGATGCGACTTTTGATAATGAAATTAGAATCCACTTAAAAGCGACCGTTGAACATGCATTTTTTATTAAATTCGCACCGGGCAGCGAAAATGTCCTGCTGGGCGCACAGGGAGGCTGGGAGCCGTGGATGAATGGCGGTCATATACCCCAGTCATTGAGTAAAGAGGTGCCTTTTATTGTCTCTTCATCCTCGAAATTTACCGTCAAGATGCAGTGCGGTATTGATGGCGGTAACCAGAATTGTGGTATAGAGAATACGCAAACCAACGAGAAAGTACCTGTGGAAGTGAGGCTGACACTCCCTGGATTTAAAAGCAATGGCACCGATGTCAATAACCTGCGGCTTACTTCGGCTGCCAATGGGGCAGTTATTGATCCGCCGGGTGCTTTTATTACATATCGTCGTTCGCACGTTGATTTTCGCGTGCTCAGGCCTGCGGTGGAAACGATGGTAAAAGCGCCAGGCTCAACGTGGAAGGGGTCGGTAACACTGGTTTTTGATGCCCAGACGCAGTAAACCCGCCAAAAAAGAAATCCCCGCGCATTGTCGCCAACGAGCGGGGGATTTCACCTTTACCGGGGTGGTTTCAGGAATGCTTAGCGGGCAACGACAAAACGTTTGTCATCGTCCATAAAGGCTTTTTCGCCCGCCGGAGCCACGATGGAACCAAAGTTCATATGGCCGCGCAGTTTCCAGTTCGCCGGAATATTCCAGCTGCTCTGCACGTCAGCATCAACGAGCGGGTTGTAGTGCTGAAGGTTAGCACCAATACCTTTTTCCGCCAGCGCCAGCCAGACGGCGTATTGGGCGATACCGGTACTGTGTTCTGACCAGACAGGGAAGTTATCGGCGTAGGCAGCGAACTGCTCCTGCAACCCTTTCACCACGTCCTGATCTTCAAAGAACAGCACCGAACCCGCAGCGGCGGCAAAACCATCCAGTTTGTCGGATGTCGCTTTGAAACTCTCTTCCGGAACAATTTTTCTCAACTGCTCGCGGGTCAGTTCCCAGAACTTCGCATGCTCTTTACCTAACAGAATCAACGCACGAGAACTCTGAGAGTTAAACGCAGAAGGTGCCTGGCGAATGGCTTCTTTAATGGTCTCGATAACAACCTCTTCTGCAACCGGCAGATCTTTACCAAGGGCATAAATGGTTCTGCGCTGTTTCGCTAAAGCAAGAAAATTGTCTGACATAACGGCTCCTGAAGTTGATGGTAATTCCGTGGTGTCGCTATTTGCGGCCTGCGGGAACAAAGCGCTAAAAAGTTTCTGCAACGGGTTCATGGCTCGCCTTATCCTGTTTGTTATTCCGGCTGGGTAATTTATTTCGTCAGTTCAGCAGTCATATACACGCCGTTGTCAGCACGTGCGCTGGTGATTTTGTAAGACGCATTGGCTTTTTCCGCCTGTGCAGCAATTTTGGCTTCAGCGGCGGAGAGCGTCGATGCACTGGCGCTGATGCTCTGGGCAAAAGAACCGAAAGAGAGGGCGGACAGTGCGGCAACTGCAACGAAAGTTTTGATGAATTTCATGGTCGTATTCCTGCATCATTTTGTTTGGGAGGGCTGTGTTGCCCTGATGTGATAAATCATATGCCTGATGAATACGAAGAAAAAGCTGAACTATTTGCGGATAACGTTCAAATAATTAGAACAACTATGGAATTAATTCTGCGCTAAAAGCGTAGCGATACCCTGCCGCAGACAGGGCAGGGAGAGGGAGCAAACATACTCAGACGGCGAACCAGCGCCGCCAGATAAAACGCAGTACGAAAAACTCAATGCAGCCAAGCAGTAAAAACCACAGGCAGTAGAGCAGAGTATAAAGCTGGTTCAAATCCAGCAGATGAAAGCGCTGCATCAGACTTTGCGCCAGTTGCAGGCCCAGTGATGGCGCGGGCAGCAGCAGGACAGAGATAAAAGCCATCAACAGGATTCCTGCCAGCGTAACCAGCGATTCGAGCGGGTGTTTCATAAGCGTTAATCATCGGTGAAAAAAAGCATTGTCGGGGAAAGCACGCCGCAGCGCAACGTTCCCCGTATGACGGATCACGCCACCACGAAGCGATCGACCAGCGTCGTCATGGTTTGTGATTGTTGATCCAGCATCTGGCTGGCGCTGGCGGCGCTGGCCACCAGCCCGGCGTTTTGCTGGGTCACCTGCTCCAGTTGGTTCAGCGCTTCATGCACCTGCGAGACGCCGAGTGACTGCTCGCCTGCCGCATGGGCGATATCGCTGACAAACGCCAGCATCTGGCCGGTATTGGCTTTCGCCGACTGCAACGCCCGGTCGGATGCCTGCACCAGCGTCACGCCCTGCTCGATCTGCTCCATGTTCCTGCTTATTAATTCGCGGATCTGCCGGGCATCGCTGGCGCAGCGCTGCGACAGATTACGCACCTCGGAGGCTACCACCGCAAAGCCCTTGCCCAGTTCCCCGGCGCGGGCGGCTTCTACCGCCGCATTCAGCGCCAGCAGGTTGGTCTGGAAAGAGATCTCGTCGATGGAACTGACAATGCTGGAGATCTGCTCGCTGGAACCGCGAATGGCGAGCATACTGCTGCTGGCTTCTGCCGCCACGCGACTCGCTTCCTGCACCTGCTGCTCCATCTCTTCGGTCAGCCTTTTCGCTTCAATGGCATTATCTGCCGTCAGATTCACCGCCGTGGCAATCTGCTCCATACTGGCGGCCGTTTCAACCAGCGATGCGGCCTGCTCATCGGTACGCGAAGCCAGATCCTGATTGCCATCGGCAATGTCTGCGCTGGCGCTGCGCAGCACGGCAGCGCCCTGTTTTATCTCGCTGACAATATGCTGAATGTTCTCAATGGCCTGGTTATAAGCGCGATTAAGCAGCGACAGCTCATCGCTACCGGGCACGTCGAGGCGCTGAGTCAGATCGCCATCCATCCCTTCGATGGTTGCCAGAGAGTGATGCAACTGACGGTGAATGCTGCTGGCGACCAGCAGGGCGAAGAACAGCGCCACCACCAGTGCCGCGACGCTAACCAGCGCAAAGATAATTACCCCGCGCCAGGCGCTGTCCGCCAGCGACTGCGCCGTGGCGAGTAGCGTATCGGAGGCTGAATCCTCCACCGTTTTGAGTGCATTAATCCGCGCCGTCTGAGCGGTGAACCAGTCTGCGGGAGCCACGCCAAAACTGCCGCTTGCCGCATGGTCAATCGCCTGCTGGCGCATTTCAAGGGCGTGCGTCGCCTGCGGTGCCTGCAACTGTGCGGCCAGTTTTTCATTCACTGCTGGCGTATTGAAGGCCTGCGCCGCCGCGAACCACGATAGTTGCTTGCCTACCGTTTCATTCAACTGGCGAAACTGGCCGTCGGTAAAGCGATCGGCGGAGAAGACGTTCGACATCAGCGCGCGCTCGATGCCGGTCTGCTCTTTGGCATTCAGGATGCTGTAATAGGCCGCCAGTTGGTTGACGATCGCCCCGTTATCGGTCAACTGGCTGATCCCACCAACGACATTCAGCAGGTCGTTAATCATTGCGCTGTACCACGCCAGGGATTCGGTACCGGTTACGCTCTGCCCGCGAATTTGCTGACGAAACGCGTCGATTCCCTGCTGATGCTGCTGAAATTGTTCCAGCGCGTGACGAATATCGTTATTCGCTTGCTGGAGAGGAAATTGTTTAAGCGCTTCAGTTAATTGCGTAATGGCTTTCGAAGAGTGTGGATATTGAACGTTTAATTCAGCGGAGAATTGTTGGCCTTTGCTGCCTAAATATCCGGCGCTCAATCCACGTTCTTTTTGCAATTCATGAATAACGCTTCCGGCATATTTTGCCAGCAATGTTAAGTTCATAATGGTGCGCATTTGCTGGCCTGTTTCAAGACGACTCAGGATGCCGTTAGACGCTAACCCTATGAGTGCAAACAATAAAGGAAAAAGTGCCAGCAATAATTTCAATTTCATTGATAAACGATAAATCCATCTCATACCGATGCCTCAGGTTGGCTTTAACTTATATGGCTTATCGGGGATAAAGAGGCATTCTTTATTTTTAACACGAGGCTTGTTGATATTTATCAATTCCGACAGGGGGTTCTACCACTTTATGATTACTATTTTGTAAGTAACACTGAAAATATATTTTAGCGCAGCAAAGCATTAAGCTGCGCTAAAATTATCGATTGAGTAAATTCTGATTATCCTGCCGCCCAAATTTCGGCATGTTTCTGCACCAGGCCAATTAATGAGCCGCCATCCGCTACAAAATCGCGCATCAGTTGCGCCTCATTCTTGCCGCGTTTGACTCGCGCTGCCAGTTCATCCAGTGCGCTACCGGCATGGAGCCTGTCGGCCCACGGCGCGATTTTTTCCAGCAGACGCGTGAGATCCTCGGCAATGGTGTGCTGCTCGCCGCTGTGAACGTCAGTAATAATCCCGTCCAGGCCGTAACGACACGCCTGGAAACGGTTGAACTTATACAGCAGGTAATCCTGCGGCTGGTGCTTAAAGGGGCGCTCGGCCAGCAGCCAGTGCGACACTGCCTGAATAAGTCCGGCAATATTAATGGCGTGGGAAAGCGTCAGTGGCGTGTCCATCACCCGCACTTCAACCGTGCCAAAATTGGGGCTGGGGCGAATATCCCAGTGCAGATCTTTAATGCTCTCAATCATTGAGGTGTAGCTTAAGCGGCGAAACAGACCGGTAAACTCCTGCCAGTTTGCCACCCACGGCATCGGGCCATTATCCGGAAAGGCGGAGAAAAGATTGAGGCGCGACGAGGCGTAGCGGGTGTCGGAGCCCTGGCTGTAGGGAGAAGCGGCGCTGAGCGCAATAAAGTGCGGGACAAAGCGGGAAAGGCCATGCAGCAAATAGATGGCGTCGTCGCCATTCGCGCAGCCGACGTGCACATGCTGGCCAAACACTGTTGCCTGCTGCATCAGATAACCGAACATCTCCACCGTGCGGGCATAGCGCTCATCCTCACACACCAACTGGCGCTGCCATTTCTGGAACGGATGCGTGCCGCCGCCGCAAATCTGTACGTGGTGAGCGGCCGCGGTTTGCAAAATTATCTGCTGCATGGCGGAAAACTGGTGAGCCGCCTGATGGATGTCGCGGCAGACGCCGGTGGCGATCTCCAGCATACTTTCGGTGATATCGTGCTTCACTTCGCCACCAGTCACCTGGCTTTTCATCGCGTCTATCAGCCGGGATGAGTCCTGGCTTAAATCGTAGCCCGGCGGGTTAACCACCTGTAATTCCACTTCAATACCGAGGGTCAGCGGATCCGAAACATGAAAATCGGCTAGTGGCATAGTCATCCCTTATGAAATGAGTTTCCATTATTATGGAAGTGAATGACTGATCCTTCCTCTTTTGCCGCCACGCACGTTATCCGCACTACAGTGATTACTTATGATTTATGCATGATCATGAAAAGATTTAATAAATAGTCGCACAGGAAAATAATATCGCTATGAAACCACCATTCTCCCGATTTAATGGTGCATTTTTGCAACATTTTTCCCGAAATGGGTGCGCTTACTGCCGCGAACTATATAAAGCTGTTATCCGTAACACCGCATAATGCCCTGAGTAATAACCGTTTCTGATATTTTCTGCGTCTGAATGCGATAAATTCTTGTTTATTCGGCTGGTATGTATCTTGCCTATTAAATGTCTCATTTATTTAACAGGGACACTGTGATGCTTAATCAATCTTTTTGGCGTAAACACCGTATTGCGGCCGCGATTGGCGCACTGGCGCTGGCAGGGGGATTACAGGCGCAGGCCTCAACATTGCGTATCGCCATGACCGCAGCGGATATCCCGTTAACGCTGGGCCAGCCTGACCAGGGTTTTGAAGGCAATCGCTTTACCGGTATTCCGTTATATGACTCGCTGGTGGAGTGGGATCTGTCGCAAGGCGAAAAACCGAGCGGGCTGGTGCCAGGGCTGGCAACCGAATGGCATGTTGATCCGCAAAACCAGAGCCGCTGGATCTTCACGCTGCGCCCTGGCGTGAAGTTTCACGACGGCACGGAAGTGAATGCCGACGCCATTGTCTGGAACGTGGGTAAAGTGCTGGATAAAGCCGCGCCGCAATATGCGCCGGGGCAAATCGGCAACACGTTGTCGCGTATGCCGACGCTGACCGGCGCTGAAAAAATTGACGATCACACGGTCGCGCTCACCACCTCAGAGCCGGATGCACTGCTGCCGTACAACATCACTAACCTGTTTATTGTCTCGCCGACGGCGTGGCAGAAAATTTATGACGCGGTTCCGGCTTCGACAGGCGATACCGCCGCACGCAGCAAACAAGCGTGGACCACCTTTGCCTCGCAGGCCGTCGGCAGCGGGCCATTCAAGCTGGAAAAACTGGTGCCGCGCCAGCAGTTAATCCTCGATAAGAACCCAGATTACTGGAATAAAGACCGCATTCCGCGCGTCGATAAAGTGGTGCTGATCCCGCTACCGGAAGCTAACGCCCGCACCGCCGCGCTGCTGTCGAAACAGGTGGACTGGATTGAAGCGCCAGCACCGGATGCGGTCGATCAGATCAAAGCGCAGGGTTTTAAAATCTACTCCAACACCCAGCCGCACCTCTGGCCGTGGCAGTTCTCATTCCTGGAAGGTTCGCCGTGGCGCGACATTCGTGTGCGCAAAGCCGCCAACCTCTGCCTCAACCGTTCCGAGCTGAAAAGCTATCTCGGCGGTTATATGTCCGAAGCGACCGGAGTGTATGAAGAGGGCAACCCGTGGCGCGGCAAACCGACATTCCAGATCAAATACGATCCCGATACCGCGCGTAAGTTGATGACCGAAGCAGGCTACAGCGAAAGCAAACCGCTGCACGTTACCGTGGCGACGTCCGCCTCGGGTTCCGGCCAGATGCAGCCGCTGCCGATGAATGAATACATCCAGCAGAGCCTGAAAAGCTGCTACTTCAACGTCGATATCAAGGTCAACGAGTGGAACACGCTGTTCACCAACTGGCGTTTAGGAGCGAAAGATCCGTCCGCACAGGGGGTTAACGCCATCAACGTCAGCGCTGCGGTGACCGACCCGTACTTCGGCATGATCCGCTTCTCTACCGCAAAAGCCTTCCCGCCTACCGCCACCAACTGGGGTTACTTCACCTCGCCGGAAACCGAAAAACTGGCGGCCGCCGTCAAACACGCTTTCACCCCGGCCGAGATGGATAAAGCCGCCGGTGAGCTGCATGCCGCGCTGGTGGATCAGGTGCCGTTCCTGTTTGTGGCGCACGACGTTGGCCCGCGCGCCATCTCCCCGGCCGTGACCGGCGTGGTGCAACCGCAGAGCTGGTTTATTGATTTAAGTCTGGTGAGCAAGAAAGAGTAACCGAGGAGGGGCCATGATCAGCACACTTTTTTACCGCGTTTTGCTGGCTATTCCGACCATGTTAGGGGTAGCGGTAATCTGTTTTCTGCTGGTGCAAATCGCGCCGGGCGATCCGCTGGTATCGGTGATGCCGCCGGATGCGTCCGAAGCGATGCGCCAGACGCTGATGCAGGCCTACGGTTTTGACAAACCGCTGCCGGTGCAGTTTGTGCACTGGCTGTGGCGGGCGCTGCATGGCGATCTGGGTATGTCGATCGCTACCGGTCGTCCGGTAATGAGTGAGGTGATGACTGCCGTCACGTACTCATTGCGCCTTGCGCTGCTGGCAACGCTGATTGGCTTTGTGCTCGGTAGCCTGTTTGGTTTTGTCGCGGGCTACTTTCGCAACAGCATTATCGATCGCGTGGCCTCGCTGCTATCGGTCTTCGGCGTCAGCGTGCCGCACTACTGGCTCGGCATGCTGCTGGTGATTGTTTTCTGCGTCAAGTTTGCGCTACTGCCCGCGACCGGCGGCGGGCCGATTGGCGAAACCGGCTGGCAGTGGGACTGGGCGCATCTGCAATTTATGCTGCTGCCCGCCGTCACGCTGTCGGTGATCCCCACCGGCATTATCGCCCGTACCGTGCGTTCGCAGGTGGCGGATATCCTGAGCCAGGAGTTCATCGTCGGGCTGCGCGCACGCGGCCTCAATGAATCACGCATCTTTCTGCATGTGGTGAAAAACGCCGCGCCGACCGCGCTGGCGGTCATGGGCTTGCAGGTTGGCTACCTGATGGGCGGCTCGATTCTGGTCGAAACGGTCTTTTCATGGCCCGGCACCGGGTTGCTGCTCAATACCGCCATCTTTCAGCGCGACCTGCCGCTCTTGCAGGGGACGATATGGGTGCTGGCGCTGTTCTTCGTGCTGCTCAATCTGCTGGTGGATGTGCTGCAAACCTCTCTCGATCCGCGCATTAAGAGGAGCTAACGATGGTGGATAGCGTAACGCCAAAAATCAACGTTGCCGCCGCGCCGGTTGCGGCGACGCAGGGCTACTGGCGCGGTGTGGGCGCGCGGTTATTGCGCGATCCAACGGGCATGGTAGTCGGAAGCATTATTCTGCTGTTGCTGCTGATGGCACTGTTCGGGCCGTGGCTGATCCTCAAAGATCCTTACCAGACCTCAATGTTTCTGCGCCTGAAACCGATCGGCACCGAGGGATTCCCGCTCGGTTCCGATGAACTGGGGCGCGACATGCTCTCACGCCTGATCCTGGGGACACGCCTGTCGTTGTTTATGGGGATTGTGCCGGTGGTATTCGCCTTTTTTATCGGCGGCGCCATCGGGATTATCGCCGGTTATGCCGGCGGGAAAACCAACACCCTGATCATGCGCACCATAGATATTTTCTACGCCTTTCCATCGGTGTTGCTGGCGATTGCGCTCTCCGGCGCGATGGGCGCTGGCATTGGCAATGCGCTGCTTTCGCTGACGCTGGTGTTTGTGCCGCAAGTGGCGCGTATCGCCGAAAGCGTTACCGCGCAGGTGCGACATATGGATTATATCGATGCTGCCCGCGCCACCGGTGCCAGTGCGTTCACCATTATTCGTGTGCAGGTGCTGGGCAATGTGCTGGGGCCGATTTTCGTCTTCTCTACCGGCCTGATTTCCGTCTGCATGATCCTCGCCTCCGGCTTGTCGTTTCTCGGCCTTGGCGTGCGTCCGCCGGAACCGGAATGGGGATTGATGCTCAACACGCTGCGCACCGCCATTTATACCCAGCCGTGGGTGGCGGCGCTGCCGGGGATGATGATTTTTATCACCTCCATCTCGTTTAACGTTCTGGCGGATCGTCTGCGCGCCGCCATGGCGATCAAGGAGTAACAGCATGCAACCTTTTATCAATGTCGATATTGGCGGCCCGGCGCAGCCGCTGCTGCGGGTGAACAATCTGCTGAAGCATTTTCACCTCGGCGTGCGTAAAGGCCATGACGTGGTGCAGGCGGTGGATAACGTCAGCTTCGAAGTGCACAAAGGGGAAACTCTCGGCGTGGTGGGGGAGTCCGGCTGCGGGAAATCAACCACCGCCCGGTTACTGATGCAACTGCTGACGCAGGACAGCGGCGAACTGGTGTTTGATGGCGAGGCTGTTGGTTCGTCGCGCTTGCCGCTGAAAGCCTATCGTCGCCAGGTGCAGATGGTGTTTCAGGACAGTTACGCCTCGCTGAACCCGCGTATGACCATGGAAGAGAGCATCGCCTTTGGCCAGCAGGTACATGGCATCAGCCGCAAAGAGGCCAATGAATATGCCCGCTATCTGCTGGCGCACGTCGGGCTGGAGCCTGCGCGGTTTGCGCATCGCTATCCGCACGCTTTATCCGGCGGTCAGCGCCAGCGCGTCAATATTGCCCGCGCGCTGGCAATGAAACCCCGGCTGGTGATCCTCGACGAAGCGGTTTCCGCGCTGGATAAATCCGTGGAAGCGCAGGTGCTGCAACTGTTGCAGGAGTTAAAACGCACCCTCGATCTTACCTATGTGTTTATCAGCCACGATCTGCACGTGGTGCGTTGGTTGTCGGATCGCATTCTGGTGATGTACCTCGGCGAAGTGGTGGAAATTGGCCCATCGGAAGCGCTGTTTACCGCTTCCGCACACCCTTATACCCGCGCGTTACTCAGCTCGATGCCGTCGATGGACCCGCATAACCGCACCGAGGTTTCACCGCTTTCCGGCGATCCGCCAAGCCCCATTTCACCGCCTGCGGGCTGCCGTTTTCACACCCGCTGCCCGCACGCCAAAGCGGTCTGTTCGCAGGTGAAACCGCAACTGGCGCTGGTCGGCGAGGCGCATCAAAGTGCCTGCCTGATGGCGCAGCCGGATTCGCCCTGGCACCGGGATATTCCGCTACAGGAGGTGAGTGATGTCGCATGAAGCGTTCGTCCATATTCGCGATCTTCGCGTCGAGTTTCGCCGTGACGGGCAGACCGTCAATGCGGTCAACGGTGTTTCGTTTGATGTCCGCAAAGGCGAAGTGATGGCGCTGATTGGCGAATCCGGCTCCGGTAAAAGCGTCACCCTGCGGGCCTTGATGCGCCTGCATCCGCCGCAGAGCAGCCGGCTTAGCGGCACGATGAATGTCGGCGGTGCAGCGGTGCTGGCGATGAACAGCCGCCAGTTGCGCCACTATCGCGGGAAAATCTGCGCGATGATTTTCCAGGAGCCGCTGCTGGCGTTTGACCCGGTTTACACCATCGGCCAACAAATTGTGGAAGGTTTGCAGCGTCACGAAGGGCTGTCGCGCAATGATGCGAAAGCGCGGGCGCTGGAGGCGTTGCGCCAGGTGCGTATTCCCAGCCCGGAGCGTCGTCTTGAGGCCTATCCGCACGAGATGTCTGGCGGCATGCGCCAGAGGGCGATGATTGCGCTGGCGCTCTCCTGCAACCCGGAACTGCTGCTGGCCGATGAACCGACCACCGCGCTGGATGCCACCGTGCAAATCCAGATCCTGATCCTATTGCGCGAGCAGCAAAAACTGCGCGATTTGTCGATTATCTTCGTCACTCACGACATTGGTGCGGCGGTGGAGATCGCCGATCGGGTGGCAGTGATGTACGCCGGGCGCATCGTGGAGGAAGCGCCGATTGCCGATATCCTCGCGCAGCCGCGCCATCCCTACACCCGCGTACTGCTCGGCAGCCGCCCGAAAGAGGGGCTGAAAAAGGGCGATGTGCTGCACTGCATTCCCGGTTCGCCGCCGGATCTGGCCGCTCTGCCGCCGGGGTGCGCCTTTGCCGCTCGTTGTCCTCACGCGCAGTCTGCCTGTCACCAGCAACAACCCGTTACGGAACAGGTCGCTGAACGCCATGTGGTCAGTTGCCACCGCTGGCGCGAACTGACAACCGACATCACACCACAGCAGGCATTCGCCTGAAACCGGGGAGGTAACATGCAGGACCCACGGGCTTTTATGCCTTATCCCTTCATCGCAGTGCCACAGGCGGAAAGCGGCCCGCTGAGCGGCCTGACGTTTGCCGCAAAAGATCTGTTTGATGTCGCAGGCTATCCCACCGGCGGCGGCAACCCGCACGTGCTTGCCGCCTCGGGCATCAAGACCACCACTGCGCCCGCCGTGCAAATGCTGCTGGACGGCGGGGCGCGGTTTGTTGGCAAAACCCACACCAGCGAACTGGCCTATTCGATGAGCGGCCATAACATCCATTACGGTACGCCACGCAATGGCGCGGCACCGCTGCGCATTCCTGGCGGCTCGTCGTCCGGCTCGGCCTCGGCGGTCTCCAATGGTCTGTGTGATATTGCGCTCGGTACCGACACTGGCGGTTCGGTACGCACGCCTGCCAGCTATTGCGGCCTGTTTGGTCTGCGCCCAACCCACGGGCGCATTTCGCTGGCAGGCTGCCAGCCGCTGTGTGCCACCATGGACACCTGTGGGTTCTTCGCCCGCACGCCGCAGGCCTTTAGCGCAGCGGCCAGTTGCCTGCTCGGTGACGACACCTTCACGCCTGCGCAGATCGAACTGGCCTGCCATGAAGCGCTGTTTGCCGCGCTCCCGCCGCATAGCCAGCAGGCGCTGTTGCCGGTACGGGAAAAACTCGCGCAGCACTTTGGTGAGATCGCCTTGCTGGATGCGCCGCTGCCGGAGCGCGAAGCCGTTTACACCGCGTTTCGCCAGATTCAGGGCTATGAAGCCTGGCAATCACAGGGACACAACATTGAAAGACTGGGCATGCAACTGGGGCCGGATGTGGCGGAGCGCTTTGCGTACGGCAAAGCGGTCACGGAGGCGGAATTCGCTGCGGCGTGCCAGCTTCGCGAAGCCTTTACGGCCTGGTGGCAGACGCAACTGGGCGATCGCATTCTGTTGCTGCCAACCGTGCCGGATGCGGCACCATTATTAACGGCCGCGCCAGAAGAGATCGAAGCCACGCGGCGCATCTCGCACGACCTGTTGCTGATCGCGGTGTTGACCCGTCGCCCGCAGGTCAATATTCCGGTGACGACGATTGACGGCGCGCCGCTGGGGATTTCACTCATCGGCCCGTGCGGCAGCGATGCGCTGCTGGTGTCGATGGCCACCACCTTTATGCAGGAGAAATAAGATGACAAGCGAAGTTTTGCACAGCCACGCGCTGACGCTGAGCGACTGCCGGGTTAACGGCGAGCGGTTATGGGATTCTCTGATGGAACTGGCGAAAATCGGCGCGACGCCAAAAGGTGGTTGCTGTCGCCTGACGTTAACCGATCTCGACCGGCAGGGGCGCGATTTGGTGATTGGCTGGGGCAAAGCCGCCGGGCTGAGTATCACCATCGATAAAATCGGCAACGTGTTTATGCGCCGCGAAGGGCGCAACCCGAACCTGCCGCCGATTGTGGCGGGCAGCCATATCGACACGCAACCGACCGGCGGAAAATTCGACGGTAACTTTGGCGTGCTGGCGGCGCTGGAAGTAGTGCGCACGCTCAATGATTTGCAGATTGAAACCGAACATCCGCTGGAAGTGGTGTTCTGGACCAATGAAGAAGGCTCGCGTTTTGTGCCAGTGATGATGGGTTCTGGTGTTTTTGCTGGCGTTTTCCCGCTGGAGAAAATCTACGCCGCCACCGATGCCGAAGGCAAAACCGTGCGGCAAGAGCTGGAGAAGATTGGCTACATTGGCGAGCAGACACCGGGTAATCATCCGCTGGCAGCCTACTTTGAAGCGCATATTGAACAGGGGCCGATTCTGGAAGAAGAGGACAAAGTGATCGGTGTGGTGCAGGGCGTACTGGGCATCCGCTGGTATGACTGCACCGTCACGGGGATGGAATCCCACGCCGGGCCAACGCCGATGCACCTGCGGCAGGATGCGTTGCAGGTGGCGACGCGCATTATGCAGGAAGTGGTGGCGATTGCCGGGCGCAGCGAGCAGGGGCGCGGTACGGTAGGTATGGTGCAGGTGCACCCGAACAGCCGCAACGTGGTGCCAGGCGAAGTGAAATTCTCCGTGGATATGCGCAACATCAGCGATGCCGCTGTCGATGAGATGGACGCGCAACTGCGCGCTTTTACCGCCAACGTGGCTCAGGAAACGGGGCTGGGCGTCACGCTGGAGCAGGTCAGCCATTATCCGGCCGCGCCGTTTGACGCGCAGTGCCAGCAGGCGATTGGCCGCGCGGCGCAGCAGCTTGGTTATCCGTCACGCCCGATTGTCTCTGGCGCTGGTCACGATGCGGTTTATATGAGTTACCTTGCGCCGACCGGAATGATCTTTATTCCCTGCAAAGACGGCATCAGCCATAACGAAATTGAGTATGCCTCGCCGGAACATGTTACTGCCGGAGCGAATGTGCTGCTGCAGGTGATGATGGAGTACGCGAAAGCACAGTGAGAAAACCGCCCTCATTGGGGCGGTTTAGCAGAACTGCTCAAGCTGCCCGCGCAGGACTTCCACACCGGGGGCAATGGCCTGCGGGTTAATGGCGTGAAAGCCCATGCGGAAGAAGTTATCCGGCGGCGCGGCATTGAGAAAATGGCGCGCGCCAGGTTCAATCAGTACGCCCGCATGCGCGGCCCGCCAGGTCAGTTGCTGTGTGCTGATATGCTCCGGCGTGCGCAGCCAGAACGCGTTGGCATGCTCGCTGCCGTCCATCATCTGGCACTCCGGTAAAAAGGTGCGCAGTGCATTGTACAAGCTGTCCCAGCGGCGAGCGGAATCCTCGTGGTAGCGGCGCAAATGGGTTTCGTAGTGCCCCTGAGAGAGGAAATGCGCCATCTGATACTGAATATTGGTCGGCGGATGGCGATACACCAGACGGCGCAGCGCGCGCGCCTCATCAATAATCTCCGGCGCAGCAACCATAAATCCAAGGCGCAGCCCCGGCGACAGCGCTTTCGACAGGCTGCTGACGTAGATTACCCGTCCGCTGCGATCGCTGGCTTTCAGCGCGGGCAGCGGGTTCTGCATAAAGTTACTTTCCGAGTCGTAATCATCTTCAATCACCACCGCATCGTGGCGGGTGGCGTATTCCAGCAACTGCGTGCGCCGCGCTTTGCTCATCGTCACCCCGGTCGGTACCTGATGGCCCGGCGTCACGTAGTAGTAGTCGCAGGGCGTTTCATCGAGCACCAGCCCTTCGCTGTCTACCGGGTGCGGCACAATCTGCGTATCGCTTAATAAAAAGGTGTTGATGGCTTCGCGAAAACTGGGGTTTTCCACCGCCACGCGGGTTTCCTCAGACATCAGCAGGCGCGTCAGCAGGTAGAGCGCATTTTGCGAGCCAAGGGTAATCAGAATCTCATCCGGCGCGGCGACAATGCCGCGTTTGGGCAGCACGCGTGTGCGGATCTGCTCAACCAGCATCGGCACATCCTGGTCGATATGGTCAATCACCCAGGCCGGATCGCGCACGCCGCCATGCAGCCAGTTCGCCGCCGCGCGCCAGGTGGCGAGGGGAAACTGCTGGGTATCGGGCTGGCCGTAGATAAACGGGTAGCGGTAGTGCATCCAGCCGGCGGGTTTGAGAATCGACTCCTGCTGGCTGGGGGTAATTTTCAGGCGATTGCCCCATCGTGGTGCATCGCCCTCGCATTCGGGTGCAGCCGCGACACTCTGCCCACTCGCCGGGCCAGCGGAGTAATAATCCGGATGCAGGTAGTAACCACTGCGCGGGCGGCTAACCAGGTAGCCCTCGTTGACCAGGCTTTCAAACACCAGCGCCGTGGTATTGCGCGAGACGCCAAGCTGGCTGGCGAGCTGTCGGCAGGAAGGGAGAGGGGTATCAGCCGGGAAAATACCGCTCAGAATGGCATTGACCAGCGATTCGCGAACTTGCTCCTGAAGTCCACGCCGGGCATCAAAATTTACGTTCAGTAGATGGCGAATCATGCTGCACTCCTCTCGATATATCTTCTACAGGAGTTGAGCAAGTTTCATACCAGATTCCGGCAAACTGACACATCCATTTGCAAAAACTGGCTCTATTCAGAAGCGACTTTGCCTCCCTATTGTAAAAACGCAGTCACAAAACGTCGGGCGAGTTCCTGTTTCGGCATATATCTTGCAAAGCTTCCGGCACCCCTGGAATGTACCGGTCTGGCAAATTAAATAAGGGTGGAGAGATGAAAAAAGTATTCGGCAAATATTGTCTTGCAGCCATGATCTCTTTGGCATTTTCATTACACGCAGTGGCAGCGGATTTACCTGAAATTGAAAAATCCGGCACGATGAAAGTCGCGACCGAAGATGATTATGCGCCGTTTAACTTTATGAATAACGGCCAGACGGATGGTTTTAACAAGGACATGCTTGAAGAGCTGCGTAAATACGCAAAATTCAATATCAACCAAAGTATTCTGCCGTGGACCGGATTACTCGCAGCGGTCTCCACCGGGCAATATGATATGGCTCTCACTGGCGCGGTAATTACCGACGAACGCCTCAATGTATTTAATTTCACTCCGCCGTGGGCCTCCGCGCAGCACTATTTTGTGAAACGCGCAGATGACAAAACGTTAAATACCATTGCCGATCTCAGCGGTAAAAAAGTGGGCGTTCAGGCGGGCAGCGCACTGCTGGCGCGTTTGCCGGAACTGAAAGCGATGCTGGAAAAAGTAGGCGGTAAACTTGGCCCGGTCGTTGAGTATCAATCCTACCCGGAAGCCTATGCTGACCTGGCGAACAAACGTGTCGATTACGTGATCAACGTGGTGATTTCGGTGAACGACCTGGTGAAAGCGAAGCCGAAAGTGTTCGCCAAAGGGCTGGCGGTTTCTGGCCCTGGCTATATGGCCTGGCCAATCCCGAAAAACTCGCCGGAACTGCTGAAGTTCATGACCGGGTTTATGAATCATATGACCGAAACCGGCAAGCTGACTGAGTTGCAGAAAAAATGGTTCGGTGAGACCTACGAGTTGCCGAAAGAACCGATCACCAGCGCCGATCAGTTCCACAAGTTAGCCGGTCTGTAAGTGTAACGCGGCGGGGCACCGCCGCACGTTTTAACAGGAGGGAACATGGACTTAATCTCGTGGCAGTTATTGATTGAAGGCGCATGGACGACCCTCTGGATCTCTTGCGTGGCGATTGCTTTCGGCGTGGTGATTGGCCTGGTGATCGCCTTTATCCGCATGATGAAGATCCCGGTTATTGATCAGTTATTGGTGGTCTACATCAGCCTGGCTCGCGCGACGCCGCTGGTGACGCTGGTGCTGTTTCTGTTTTTATCGCTGCCGACGCTCGGCATTAATCTCGATAAAACGCCCGCTGCTATTCTGGCGCTGACGTTGAATACCTCGGCATTTAACGCTGAAATCTGGCGCAACGCATTTCGTAATTTCCCGCGTGAGCAGCGGGAAGCGGCAGAATCCGTCGGTATGCGCCGCTGGACCTATTTCCGGCAAATCATGCTGCCGCAGATGTGGATTGAAAGCCTGCCTGCGCTGGTCAACGAGATGTCGTTCCTGATTAAA
Organism: Kosakonia sp. H7A; assembly: GCF_003028445.1. NCBI lineage: Bacteria > Pseudomonadati > Pseudomonadota > Gammaproteobacteria > Enterobacterales > Enterobacteriaceae > Kosakonia > Kosakonia sp. H7A. The sequence continues at coordinate 17,565 of NZ_PYTZ01000012.1, forward strand.
GGTAGCCCGGCAATTGCGATCATCGGTGTGGTGGATTTAACCCGCGTAACCAACCGCATTTCCTCGGTGACCTATGAACCGCTGTCGCCGATCCTGGCCGCCGGGTTGTTGTACGTCATTATTATCGGTCTGCTGCTGAAGTTGCAGGGCGCGGCCGAACGTAAAGCGAAGCGCCTGGCGCGATAAGAGGCGGAGGAGATATGAATCAGTGGGGAATTATTTGGGCGGCGCGTGAGAGTTTTTTTAACGGGCTGCTGGCAACGCTGGAACTGTTTATTATCGCTGCCGTTGTCGGGTTGTTTATTGGTATTACGCTGTGCTATGTCATGGAGTATCAGCATCGCGTTATTAATCGTCTGATTATCGCTTTTGTCAGCCTGATGCGCGCCGTGCCATTTTTAATTCTGGCGTATCTGCTATATTACGGCTTGCCGCAAGTTGGTATCAGTATGGAAGCCTGGACCGCCGGTCTGCTGGCGCTGGTGATTTATCACGGGGCTTATTTCTTCGAAATATTACGCAGCCAGCGGCGGATATTTTCCGCCGGGTATATTGAGGCCGCGCAGTCGCAGGGTTTTTCGCGCTATAAAACCTTTCGCCGTATTATTCTGCCAAATATCTTTTCGTCGTCGCTGCCGTTAATGGGTAACCAGCTTATTATTTGCCTGAAAGATACCGCGTTTCTGTGCATTATTACCGTGCAGGAGATTACCGCCGCCGCGAATAGCGTGCAGTCAACTTACTTTATTCCGTTTAACGCCTTTATTGTCGCCATTGCGCTCTACTGGGGGATCAGCATTTTGCTGGAGTTGTTGATTAAGCGGTTAAGTCATTATGGAGCTAAAAGAGGAATGAGCCATGCCTGAAGCAAGCGCGGTTAGCATCAAAAACCTGTCCAAACAGTTTGATAACGTTGAAGTGCTGCGGGATATCAACCTGACGGTGGAGAAGGGCACGGTGGTGAGCATTCTGGGTTCGTCCGGCTCCGGTAAATCGACACTGCTGCGCTGCATGAACTGGCTGGAGCAGCCGGATCGCGGTGAAGTGCGTATCAGCGGCCAGCGCATAGGGGTGGATGAGAAGACGGGCAAAGCGATGTCGCACAAAGATCTCTCCCATATCCGCGAGCGGGTTGGGATGGTGTTCCAGAGTTTTAACCTGTGGCCGCATTTGACGGTGCAGCAAAACGTCACCGAAGCGCTGGTGCATGTGAAAGGGATGAAGCGCGACGCGGCAAACGAGATTGCCCGCCGCCAGCTGGAAAAAGTGGGCATGAGCCACAAGGCCGATGTCTACCCGATTACCCTTTCCGGCGGGCAAAAACAGCGTGTGGCGATCGCCCGTTCGCTGGCGATGTCGCCGGAAGTGATCCTTTTCGATGAACCGACCTCGGCGCTGGATCCGGAGCTGGTGAATGAAGTGCTGGGGGTGATGAAAGATCTCGCGGCAGAAGGTTATACGATGGTGGTGGTGACCCACGAGATGGATTTCGCCCGTCAGGTGTCGGATGAAGTGGTGTTTCTGGAAAAAGGGCTGCTAATCGAGAAAGCACCGCCGGAGAAGTTTTTTACCAATCCGGATTCGGACAGGGTGAGGAAGTTTTTGCAGTCGAGCCGGTGAAGTTGGTGGGCTCTGCGGAATAGTTCCGTTCACCAGACTGTACCTTAATGAAAGAACGAAAAGCACGGGCCAGTTATATCGCCGGACGGCATTCCTGTCGCGATACAGAGTTTTTATAAGCCACAATATTACAGCGGCGGGGTTGGTCCCCGCTGAAATCGGCGAAACGAGACAGGACGTCGAGTCGAGCCGAGCCGACCGCAGGCAGATGTGCGGGAGGTGAGCACGGTGCGAAGCTCCGATTTCCCGCGGGGCCGCAGGGATTGAAAAGGGGAGCGCGGCAAGCTCCCCTTTTCCTGTTCACGTATGTTGATGTTCAGCTGGTTACCGAACGTCTGGTGAACGGAACTATTCCTCAGAACCAGGCAACCCTCAATGCTGAATATTTTCCCGTGAAAAATTGACCTTTACCGGTGCGGGAAAAAAAGCCTCATGCAGCGCGACCTGGTTTCGCCCACGTTTTTTCGCGTTATACAGCGCGCCGTCGGCTTCGCTGTACAGCGTTTCGAAGCTGCTCTCTTTCACGCCGAGACTGACGCCGAAACTGGCGGTGACCAGCTGCTGCGGCAACACGTCCAGCGGCGAAGCATTCAGCGAGGCGTGAATATAGCTGGCGGTAATCATCGCCTCTTCCACCCTGGCGTTCGGCAGCACAATGGTAAATTCCTCGCCGCCGACGCGGCCGATAGCGGCGCTCTCCGGCACGGCGCGGCGTACGCGCGACACCAGCGCGCAAATCACCCGATCGCCGGTCGGATGACCATATTCGTCGTTAATACGTTTGAAATGATCAATATCCAGCAGGATCAGCGCCACATCGCCTTTCAGCAGGCCACTGTTGATCTGGTTGATGATCGCGCTGCGGTTAAACACATCGGTCAGCGGATCGTGCGTTGCTTCGTACTCCAGGCGCGCGGCAAGTTGCTGGAGCTGCTCGTTCATTCGCGTCAGTTCGCGCTCGGCGCGGTCGCTGCGGGAGATCAGACGATACGATTCACGGATCAGACGCTGGTAATGTCTGGAAACGGCCCACAGTTTTTCGCGGCAGACCTCCGCCGGAAGTTGCGCATCGGCAGCCGCCAGCCGGGCTTCTTCGAGTACGGAATATTCCTCCCTGAAGAGCTCATTAATATCTAGCATGCGGTGATGTCCGGGATAAGAAACACAGCCAGTGACGGGAAGTCGATGCGCAGCTCCTGACCAAACTCTTCGGAGATGTCATCTTCCGGGTCGTAGTACCAGTACAGCTCGCACGGCGCGCCGCTTTTCGCGTGATTATTCAGGATCTCAAACAGTGTAAACAACAGCTTGGTGCTTGAACTGTTGAAATAGCTAAGCGCGACATGTAATTGCAGCGGCGCGCTGGTCTGTTGCCCGCTTTGCAGCCAGCCCTCCAGCGCATCCAGCAGCGGGCGGAAGAACGCGGCGGCATTCTCCGGGTAGGCTTCGCCTTTCAGCAGCAGCTTTTGCGCGGCAAAATCAAATTTCACCTCCGGCGTGGCGGCGGTGGCGGACAATTCAATAGCAGGCGTCAATGTCATATCAGTCATGGCAAAACGTTGCCTTTAAGTGAAAGGCGGAAAGGGAGCTTGCCGCCAGTGGATGAATGCGATACTCCAGCGGAACGCTGGTATCGCGCGCCATGGTCAACAAACCGATATTGGCCCCTTTGCTGGTTGCCGGCGCTTCGCTTCTCAGCCCCTGCTTCCAGGCGTCGCGGATTTCTGCCTGCGACATGCCACGCAACACTTCAAGGTTCGTTTGCAGCAGGGTGGAAGCTTCCGGCCCCACCAGGTTTGCCGTTTCCAGGTAGTAATGGGTCTGATCCATATGAAAACAGACCGAACCAAAGCGCAGCTCGTGTTCAACGGCCGATAAAAACCGATCGTCGGCGGAGTAGCGCACAATGTTTTGCCCCATCTCGATAAATGCCGAGAAGAGTTTGCGGCGCGTCACGGCGGAGGATTCATGTTTATCCAGCCAGGCGCGGATCACTTCGCCCAGCGAAACAATATGTTGCTGGGAAAAATAGCCGGTATAAAAAAGCTCAACGGCGTTTTGCCGTTGCAGCGTAAAAAGGGGTAACAGAACGGCGTCTTTGACCTGCAGGTCGTTTATTTGCATGCTTTTATCTACCAACGAAAACCAAACCATGTCATGTCATCGCGCGACGTTTGCTGCCCCTGCCACGCTGTCAGCGCCGTCAGCAGGGCGTCAGAAAGCGCAGGTAGCGGTAGCGCACGGTGCTGCGCCAACAATGACTGAATACGTTTCTTACCAAACATCACGTTGCGCGGGCCGCCGGGCTGATCGGTGACGCCATCGGAAACCAGCAACAGTGTGTCACCACGGCGCAACGGCGCCTGATAACGTTGCCACTGGTAATCCACCGGCGTATCGGTATAGCCCACGCCTTTGCGGCAACTCTCCAGTACCTCGCTCTGCCGGGATTCTGCGCCCAGCAGAAAAGCGTGCATACGGGCGCTGGCCCAGCGCATCTGTTCGTTTTTCGTATCAACAAACAGGGCGATGGCGTCGCAACCATCATTTGACTGGCCGCTGTCCGCCGACGGATGCATCTGGCTGAGCGTCTGTTTTATATGTTGATTGATATGGCTCAGCAGTTGTTCCGGCGCGTCAATCGGCGCCAGCGTCAGCGCTTTTTCCAGCGCCGAGGAGAAGATAAAGGTCATAAACGCGCCCGGCACGCCGTGTCCGGTGCAATCGGCCAGCACCATCAACCAGCCATTCTCCGCGCGCTGAAAAGCATAAATATCGCCGCCGACGCAGTCGCGCGGATGCCAGTGCAGGCACCAGTCTTGCAGGGTTTTATCAATGGCAGTGCGTGAACGGCTGAGCATGGATTCCTGAATAATGCGCGCATATTCAATGCTTTGCATAATTTGCAGATGCTGTTTAGCCTGCAAGTCGGAAACGGTACGAATCAGATCGATGCCGAGGCCAATGCCGACATATTGCCCCTCTTCAGTGAGGATAAAACCTTCGGTCACCGCTTTGTCGCCGGTTTCAATGACCCGCCCGGAGAGATATTCAAGACCTGCACTCGCATCGACAATCAGCGGGTTTTTATCCATAAACGCGATACAACTCTTCTGATCGTACAGCTCGTGGAAAAAGGGGCGGCTCATCTGCGAGAGGAAAATATGTCGGTTAATCATGCCGATAGGCCGGTTTTTTTCCAGCACCGGCAGACCGATCAATGACTTGTGTTCATTGAACAGCGACATCACCTGCAGGTTATTGGCGTCCGGCGTCACGTGCGGGACGGCAAGGCGCAAAATACCCGCGTTAAGCTGCCGGGAAGAGATCGGTATGTCCATCATCCACGCAAAACCCTGTATTAAGAATAATCCTAGATTATGGGGCGTTTGTGACGGTTTGATTTCAATTAGGTAACTCGATGAATAACGGGAGATTATTGCTACTTAAGTGAAATATTGGCGGTAAGAGCAGTTGTGCAGGCAAAAAAAAGCCCGCGCTTGACGTGCGGGCAAAAAATACTGGAAGCAATGTGAGCAATGTCGTACCGAATATCTGAGTGATTAACTCAACTATTCGGTAATGAGAAAGATAATCTTTATCATCTTTCCGATCAACCCCAAATTTTGTGCGACTTCATGCTGTTAAGGATTCCAGGGCGACAAACTCCTGCCAGCTCACCTCATCGATGGCGATCCCTTCTTCAATCCGGCGCGCCCTGGCCCGCTGTTCCGGCTCGCCGGGGATCTGCACGTCGCGGCCCTGCTGGTCGTGGCGTACCCAGTCCACCTGCGCCAGCACTTCCTGCTGATAACTTTCGCCTGCGCCTAACTTTTTGGGATCGAACAGAATCGACAGCATGTTGTTGATAATGCCAGCGCGCGGCGCAATGTCATGACTTTCGGTTTCGCCGCCGGTCAGCGCTGCCCCCAGCAGACTGCAAATCAGCGACAGCCCGGCACCTTTGTGCCCGCCGAATGGCAGCAGCGCACCGCGCGGCTCGCTCATCAATACGCCGGGATCGGTGGTCGGCTCACCGTTAGCATCCACCGCGCAGCCTGGCGGGATTGGGCGACCTTCGTTCCATGCCACGCGGGCTTTGTTCCCGGCGATAGCGCTGGTGGCGAAATCGAGCACTACCGGTGGGCGATCCGCCAGTGGAATACCCACGCAGAAGGGGTTGGTGCCGAGCCGCGCCCGCAGCCCGTCAAACGGCAGCACCGCCGAAGGGGCCGCCACATTGGCAAAATGGATCGATACCAGCCCGGCAGCGGCAACCTGTTCCGCCCATGCGCCAATGCGACCAAGATGGTGTGAATTGGATAAACCGACCAGCGCCACACCAAATTGCTGCACGCGATCGATCCCGGCCTGCATCGCCTGTTCGCCCAGCAACTGGCCGAAACCGTGCCCGCCATCGAAGGAGAGCACCGCGCCTGCATCACGTACGGTATGCAGGCGGGCATCCGGTTTCAGATCGCCTGCGAGAATGGCGCGAATATAGCGCGGTAGCAGCGTGACGCCGTGGGAATCGTGGCCTTTTAATGAGGCTTCAACCAGATTATCTGCGACTTTTTGCGCAATATCCGCAGGCGTATTCACCCGTAGCAGATGCTGTTGCAGCAGCGTGCGCAATTGTTGATGTGAAAATAACGGCATAATCCCTGAACTCATTAAGGAAATAAAGAGGAGCTTTCGACTATAACGAGGATATATTTGTCACCTAACCATTAAAAATAACTATCCTTTCCCGCCCGCTGAATAACGCCTGCGCCTTATCTGGCTATTGTTAATTTTTAACTAAGCATTGCAGATTAAATCATTTCCTTTTTCTGACCCCGCCAGCCAATCATTTTCTTTTGAAAAATTAAAAAAACGGGGAACAGAGATGAAGAAATTACACCAGACGCTCGCAGGCGTTTTGGCGCTTGCCACGCTTGGCGGTATCAGCCCGTCCGCGCTGGCGGAGGGGAAAATTAGCATTGCACAGCAGTTTGGCATTGGTTATTTAATTCTGGACGTGGTGCGCGACCAGCAGCTAATTGAAAAAGAAGGTAAAAAAGAGGGGCTGGATATTCAGGTTGAGTGGCGCACCATTTCCGGCGCCACTGGTATGAATGAAGCGCTGCTCTCCGGCGCGCTGGATGTGGCCTCCGCAGGCGTGCCGCCGCTATTAACGCTGTGGGATCGCACCAAAGATCGGCAGAATGTAAAAGCCATTGCCTCGCTCGGTTCCATGCCCAACTATTTGCTCAGTAATAACCCGGCGGTAAAAAGCATTAAAGATTTGAGCGATAAAGACAGAATTGCCGTCCCGGCTGCGGGCGTCGGTTTCCAGTCGCGGACATTACAGATTGAAACTGCCAAATTATATGGCGATGCCGATTTTAAACGCTTCGACAATATTAGCGTCAGCCTGCCGCACCCGGATGCCAGCGCAGCATTAATTGCCGGTGGTTCGGAAATTACCACTCACTTCTCCAGCCCGCCGTTCCAGTATCAGGCGCTGGAACACAGCAACGTCCATAAAATTCTCAGTTCGTATGATGTGTTGGGCGGACAGGCCACCTTTAACGTGCTTTATACCACGCAGAAATTCCACGACGAGAACCCGAAAACCTATAAGGCGTTTTATCGTGCCCTGAGCGACGCCGCCAAAATCATCAACGCCGATAAAAATGCGGCGGCGGAAACCTATATTCGCGTGGAAAAATCACGGCTGCCATTACCGCTGGTACAGAAAATTGTGAACGACCCGGAGATCAGCTTCACCATTTCGCCGGAACGCACCGGTGTGTACGCCGAAAAACTCCATGAACTTGGGGTGCTGAAAAACAAAGCCGCCTCGTGGAAAGACTACTTCTTCGACGAAGCGTGGGAAAACCCAGGCAGTTAAACCATCACCCAGGAGGCCGCGATGGCAACTCACCACAACGACGGGCCGCTGTTGCAGGTCAGCCATGTTGATATTGAATACCGCACCCGCGAACGGCTGGTGCGGGCAACCCACGACGTCAGTTTTGATGTCTGGCCTGGCGACCGCTTTATTCTGCTCGGCCCTTCCGGCTGCGGGAAATCGAGCCTGCTGAAAGCGACGGGCGGCTTTCTGGCGCCGCGTGGCGGCGAGATCACGTTGCAGGGCGAGGCGATCGCAGCGCCTGGTCCGGAGCGGATGATGGTGTTCCAGGAGTTTGATCAGTTGCCGCCGTGGAAAACGGTGCTGGAAAACATCATGTTCCCGCTATTGGCCAGCCGCAAAGCCAATCGCGCAGAAGCCAGAGAAACGGCGCTGCACTTTCTCAATAAAGTCGGGCTGGCCGGGTTTGCCGATGCGATGCCGCATACCCTCTCCGGTGGCATGAAACAGCGCGTGGCAATTGCCCGCGCGCTGGCGATGAAGCCGCGCATTTTGTTGATGGATGAGCCGTTTGCCGCGCTGGATGCGCTGACGCGCCGCACCATGCAGGAGGAGCTGCTTGCGCTCTGGGAAGAGGAGCGCTTTACCCTGCTGTTTGTCACGCACTCCATTGAAGAGGCGCTGGTGGTCGGCAGCCGTATTCTGGTGTTGTCGCCGCACCCGGGCCGGGTTCGCGCCGAGCTGAACTGTCATCAGTTCACGCTCAACGATTTTGGTAGCGAGGCATTCCAGCATGCCGCGCAGCATATTCACGATCTGCTGTTCCCCTCTGGTGGAAACCGCACATCTCCTGTTTCTGGTGAGGAGCCCGCGTATGTCGCAGCCACCCTACATTCGTCCTGAATTTGAACGTGAACTGCCGCCGCTGCGCGATGTGGCCGTTGAAGCGCCGTTGCCGCTCGGCCAGCGGCTGTGGAATATGACGTGGTTACGTAAAACCTTTATTGTGCTGCTGGTGCTGGCGTTATGGGAAATCGCCGCGCGCGTGCAACAGAATGATTTGATGCTGCCCGGCGTGCTGCAAACCTGGCACGCCTTCAGCGAAGATATGCGCAACGGCGAGTTGCCGCAGAAGATTGTTAACTCGCTGAGCATTTTGCTGAAAGGGTATCTGATTGGCAGCGTGCTGGCGCTGGTGGCCAGCGCGCTGGCGGTGACCACCCAGTTTGGCCGCGACTTGCTCAGCACACTCACGGCGATGCTCAACCCGTTACCGGCGATTGCGCTGTTGCCGCTGGCGCTGCTGTGGTTTGGTCTTGGCAATGCCAGCCTGATCTTTGTGCTGGTACATTCGGTGATGTGGCCGATTGCGCTGAACACCTGGTCGGGCTTTAGCGGCGTGCCGGAGACCCTGCGTATGGCCGGGCGCAATTATGGTCTTAGCGGCCCGCGTTATGTGGTGACGATCCTGATCCCGGCATCCCTACCGGCCATTCTCTCCGGGCTGAAAATCGGCTGGGCCTTTGCGTGGCGTACGCTGATTGCCGCCGAATTGGTGTTTGGTGCCTCCAGCGGGCAGGGCGGTCTGGGTTGGTATATCTTCCAGAACCGCAACGAGTTATTCACCGACCGCGTTTTTGCCGGGCTGGTTACGGTGATAGCCATCGGTTTATTGGTTGAAGGCGTGGTGTTCGCCAGCCTTGAGAAAGTCACCGTCAAACGCTGGGGTATGCAGCGTTAATCTCCCGCCTTTTATCCTCTTCTGTACCCGGCAGCAGGTTGATTGCCGGGTATCGTTCTTAAAACCAAATATTGATCTTTGCGAAGGCTTTTGTAATTTTTTGTCAGTACTATCCAGGAGCGGCAAACAGAGATAACGAGAGAGCGATGAGCCTATTCTGGTGTGTGATCCCGGTACTGGTGTTGTTATTTGTGAAAGCGTGGAATTCCGCGAGGCTTAACGAACATTACCAACGTTCGCAGCGTGCATTGCGTGCGATTAAGGGCAATATGGTTCGTCAGCAACCGTCGTGGATTACCGACGCTTCTCTGCGCATGCAATTCAACGCTTCGCTAACTAAGCAGACGCTGGAAAAAGGCGTGCCGGCGTGGTTTCTGGAAAGCATTGCCGAAGATGAGGAGGGGATGCGCTATCTGACCCGCCACGCCGCGCTGATGGAGCTCTACGGCGCGAACTTTCGCGATCAGGCGCTGGCGGCCGCCGAGCTGGTCGACGGCGCCTGGCAACGCGCGCAATTCCGCGGTTATTGATCCGCCGGACGGCGGGCAAAACTGGCGGAGAGGCGATCCAGCAAAATGGCCATCAGCACCACCACGACGCCGCTCTGTAAACCGAGGCCAATTTCCAGTTGCTGAATGCTGCTGAGAATATCATTCCCCAGCCCACCGGCTCCGACCATCGAGGCGATGATCACCATCGACATCGCCATCATTATCGTTTGATTCACCCCGGCCATGATCGACGGCTGCGCGGCGGGTAATTGCACTTTCCACAATAACTGCCACGGCGTACAACCAAAGGCGATGCCCGCTTCCAGCCGGGCGCTGTTCACCTGGCGAATGCCTAAATCCGTCAGACGCACGACCGGCGGCATGGAAAACAGAATGGTGGCGAAAATGCCCGGTGGTCTGCCGAGGCCGAACAGAATCGTCGCCGGGATCAGATAGACAAACGCGGGCATGGTCTGCATAAAATCGAGCAGGGTGCGCACCACGCTGCCGACGGCCGCACGGCGGGCGCTCCAGATGCCAAGCGGAATGCCGAGCAGCAGGCTGAAAAAGGTGGAAGATAAGGTCAGCGCCAGCGTGATCGCCGCATGATCGCTGTAACCGCTGTAAATGATGTACAGCGTGGCGAGCAGGGCGAACAGCGCAAACCCTTTGCCGATCCGCCATGCGCCGATGACCACCGCCAGCGTCACCAGCCCCCACGGCGACAGCGCGCTAATTAGCTGCTCCAGGCCACCGGCAAACAGATCGATTATCCGGGCGATACCGTCAAATAACCCGCCAGCATGGGCCAGCAGTGCGTGGACGGCATCGTCAATCTGCCGACTAAAATCTAATGGATAAGCCATGGTATTCCTTAGCGTGTCGTCCAGATATCGGCGTAGTTTTCCGCCATTTGCCAGCGAGACACATCAACGCCGGAGAAAAAGTGACGCACATAAGGCGTGGCGGGCGCGTTGATCAGCGCTTCCGGTTTCCCTACCTGCACCAGTCTGCCCTTTTCCATAATGGCGATGCGCGAACCGAGCCGCAGCGCCTCTTCCATATCGTGCGTGACGAAGACAATTGTCCGCTGCGCTTCGGCCTGAAGCACCAGCAACAGCGACTGCATTTCACGGCGGATAATCGGATCGAGCGCGGAAAAGGCTTCATCCATCAACAGTACCGACGGATTCACTACCAGCGCTCGTGCCAGCCCGACGCGCTGCTGCATTCCGCCGGAAAGCTGATGCGGATACTGTTTTGCCACATGGCTCAACCCGACTTTCTCCAGCATTGTCAGCGCCCTTGCTTCCCGCGCTTCACGCGGAACGCCCGCCACTTCCAGCCCGAACGCCACGTTTTCCAGTACGTTGCGCTCGTCAAACAGGGCAAACGACTGAAACACCATACCCATCTGTTCACGACGCAGCGCGATAAGTTCGCGGTCGGATAACGCGGCAAGCGGCTGGCCCTGAAAGCGCACCTCGCCGGAGCTGGCCGGAATAAGATGATTGAGCGTACGCAGCAGTGTCGACTTGCCCGAACCGGATAAACCGACGATGACAAATATTTCACCGGCGAAGATTTGCAGATTAATATCATGCAATGCTTGCACCGCAGTGCGGTTATCGCGCCGGGAAAACAGACGTTTTTTGCGCGTGGAATAATAAGATTTATTGACCGCACTTAACTCGAATAACGGTTGTGACATAGTTCATACTTTATTATCGGGAAGATGTTTACACCCTAGCGTAAAAGAAATAGAGGGAGAATTGATTTTAACTTTGCGGATATGCTTTTTCCGCATTAGCTTATTTATATTCCGGCAATCAATGCGCTATTTTCATGAAATCCCCAGGCTTCATCTAATAACCAGGCTTTTATTTTTTCCTGCTGCGTACTGAGCGGTTTATGGCTGGCGGAAATAAGATAATAACCGCGTTCGGTACGCACTTGTGGACCGCACTGCACCAGCTGGCGGCTGGCGATAAACGGCGCAATCAGCGGCTGCCAGCCGAGCGCAATGCCCTGGCCTTCCAGCGCGGCCTGGATCACCAGCGAGTAGGCGTTAAAGGTGCGTGAGGCGCTGTGGCTCTGGCCGTAAACCTGATGGTGGCGGAACCAGTCTTCCCAAGTTATCCAGCGCTGCGGGCGGGTTTCCGGCAGCTTTAACAGCGGGTAGCTCAGCAACTGTTCGGCGTTATTTTCAGCGCCAATTTTCTTTTTAATCTCCTGATTACAAACAGGAAAAACGATCTCCGGGAACAGCCGCTGGGTTTGCGCGCCCGGCCAGTTGCCGAGGCCGAAATAGATCGCTAAATCGGCGTTACTGTCGCGAAAATTGTAGTCATTCGGCGAGGTGGTCACCTGCACTTCCACGCCGGGGATCAGCGCCTGCAGCCGCTCCATGCGCGGCAGCAGCCAGTAGCTGGCGAAGCCCATATCGGTGTCGATGCGCAGCACGCTGCGCTGGCGGCGCGTGCGCTCCAGTTGCTCGCTGATGTCATTCAGGCTGCTGCGAACAATCAGGTACAGGCTGTGGCCGGATTCGGTTAATTGCACGCCGCGATGACGGCGTTCAAATAACGGTGCATTGAGCCGGCTTTCCAGCGTCTGAATACGCTGGCTAACCGCCGGTTGCGAAAGTCCTAACTCATTGCCTGCGGCGGTAAAATTACCTAACCGCGCCGCTGCTTCAAATACCACTAAAGCCTGTAAAGGCGGAAGCTGTAATTTGTCTGCCATAAATCCACCTTATTTCATGATAAAGAAATAACCCCTTCACGGAGTTTAATAAGCGTGAGATAAACCTATCACGTTTTAATTGAATATTTTATTGTTGGACGCAGTATGCTTATAAAGAAACCGAATATCGTTATTCTGATGGCCGATCAATTAACCGCCAGCGCATTAAAAACCTATGGTAATAACGTTAGCCTGACACCGAATATCGATAAATTGGCCGACGAGGGGGTGGTGTTTGAATCCGCCTACTGCAACAGCCCGCTGTGTGCGCCGTCGCGGGCGTCGCTGATGACCGGGCAATTTATCTCGCGCAATGCCGTCTATGATAACGCCGCCGAGTTTCATGCCGATTCGCCCACCTTTTGCCACTACCTGCGCGAACAGGGCTACCGCACCTGGCTCTCCGGCAAGATGCATTTCTGCGGCCCGGATCAGTTGCACGGTTTTGATGAGCGCTTGACCACCGATATCTACCCGGCTGATTTTGGCTGGACGCCGGACTGGGAACGACCGGAGCGCCGTCTCGACTGGTATCACAATATGAGCTCGGTGCTGGAAGCGGGCGAATGCGTGCGCACCAACCAGCTTGATTTCGACGATGAAGCGCTGTTTCTGGCGCGCCAGCGGCTGTATGACGCCGCGCGTCGTCCTGCGGAACAACCTTTTATGTTGCTGCTGTCGCTCACCCATCCGCACGATCCATTTGCGATTCCGCGCCGTTATCTTGACCGTTTTCGCGAGGAAGCGATCGATATGCCGAAAACCCGCAAGCAGGATGTCGAGGAGGATGCGCACTCCGCGCGTCTGCGGGCGATGTATCAACTGGAAGAGGGCTTGCTCAGCGATGAGCAGATCCGTCGCGCGCGGCATGCTTATTACGGTGCGCTGGCTTACGTTGATGACTGCTTTGGCGAAATCATCAACACCCTGCAAGAAACCGGGCTGGCGGAAGATACCGTGGTGCTGGTGGTGGCGGATCATGGCGAAATGCTCGGCGAGCGCGATCTCTGGTACAAAATGACCTTCTTCGAAAATGCGGTGCGCATTCCGTTTATCGTGCATAACCCGGTGCGCTTTGCGCCGCGACGCATTGCTCACAGCGTTTCTCTGGTCGATCTGCTGCCGACGCTGGTTGAGCTGGCAAGCGGTGAAGACCGTAAAGCGCAGGCGATTGCGCCGCTGGATGGCAACAGCCTGGTACCGCATCTGCGCGGCGAATCGGGGCCGGACGGTGCCTGCAGCGAATACCTCGCCGAAGGCGCGCTGGGACCGATGCTGATGATCCGTCGCGGCCCGTGGAAATACATTCACTCCTTCAGTGAAGCACCACAGCTCTTCCATCTGCAAAACGATCCTGATGAGCGGCAAAACCTGGCCGCAAGCAGCGATTATCAGCAGGTCAGCGCTGAGTTTGCCGCTGAAGTTTCCCGCCGCTGGGATCTGCCTACGCTGCGCGAGCAGGTGCTGGCAAGCCAGAAACGGCGGCTGTTTTTAACCCGTATTGCAGGCAGCGATGCCATTCCGAAGTGGGATTTTCAGCCGCATCAGGAGGCGTCGCAACGCTACATTCGTAACCATCAAACGCTGGATGAACAGGAAGCTTTTGCCCGTTATCCGCGCCCTTTAAAACAACCGGCAGGGAAATAACAATGAAAAAACGTGTGAGCAAACTTTTACTGCTGGCGCTGGCTGGCGGGGTTTCATTGAGCAGTTATGCCGCCGACGAAGCCCGTTGCGCGACGATTACCCAGTCCGATCCGGGCTGGACGGATATCGCCTCGACAAACGCGCTCTCCGGCGTGGTGCTTAATGCGCTGGGTTACCAGCAAAAGGTGCAAAATCTCTCAGTCGCGCTGGCGTTTCAGGGGCTGAAAACCGGACAGGTCGATGTGTTTCTCGGCAACTGGATGCCTGCGCAGGAGCCAGTCATCAGCAAATTTACCGCTGATGGTTCGATTAACGTGCTGGGCGCGAACCTGCCTGCGGCGCGCTTTACGCTGGCCGTGCCGGATTATGTCGCGGCGGCCGGAGTGAAAGATTTTGCCGATCTGCAAAAGTACGCGGCGAAATTCGATAACAAAATTTACGGCATTGCGCCGGGCGCGCCTGCTAACCAGAATCTGAAAAAGATGATCGATAAACACGATTTCGGCCTGCAAAACTGGCAACTGGTGGAATCGAGCGAAAGCGGCATGCTGGCGCAGGTCGCGCGTGCGGTGGAGCGTAAGCAGTGGATCGTCTTTCTTGGCTGGGAACCGCATGCGATGAATACACGTTTCAAGCTGGCTTACCTGAGCGGCGGCGATGCGTATTTCGGGCCGAACTACGGTAGCGCCACCGTGAATACAGTGACACGCAAAGATTTCGCTACAGCATGCCCGAACGCCAACCGTTTTTTCAGCCAGTTGAAATTTGATGTCGCGCTGGAAAACGCGGTGATCACCCGCGTGCTGGATAAGCAAGAAGATGTGCAGGCGGCCGCCAAAGCTGAGCTGGCAAAACGCCCGGAACTGCTGAAAGCGTGGCTTGCAGGTGTTACCACGCGTGACGGTCAACCCGCGCAACCGGCAGTGGAAAAAGCGCTCGGCCTGTAATCTCCTCCCAACATCCTCACTCCGCGCCGGGCTGGTTGTTCCTTTCCGGCGCATTTTTTCCCCCTGACAACACAATGCAACAATAGTTCTTGCTTGAATAAAATGAATGAGTATAGTTCTCATTCTCTTTAGTGTTTGTGGGCGCAGCACGGAATTTTCCCGCAAAAACAGTAGGCGTAAACGCTTACAGGGACACGAAGAAGTGGCGAGCTGCGCCGGGCAAAACTGCCTTCATCAAAAAGTACGCACCTGAGCGTAACGCGCTGGCTCGCCTGTTGATGACATTAACGGTAAAGGATCTTTCCGATGACGATGAAAACCCCCGCGCTGGCGCTGCTGGCAACCCTGGTACTGGCCGGATGCAGCGCTCAGCACACCACATCGGCGCAACCTGTCGCCGAAACGCCAAAAACCGCTGCCGCGTCATTACCAGCGAATGTACAAAAACGCGATCTGGCAAGCGGCCTGTATGAAATGGCGCTCAGCCCGCAGGGCGATGCGCTGTACGTTTCCAGCGCGGAAGGCTTTAAAGATGTGCAGGGCGGGGTGGTTTACAAACTGGATCCTGCGACGCTGAAAACCCTCGGTTCCACTCATACCGATTTGAAAAACTTCGGTATGACGATCTCCCCGGACGGTAAAACGGTTTACGTTACTAACTCCCTTGATGGCGGCATCAGCGCTATCGACACCAGCAATGGCAAAGTGCTGGCCCGCACGCTGTTCCCGGAACGCAATGAGAAAGGCCTGCCGTACGGCGCGCGTGAAATCCTGCTGCACAACGGTGTGCTGTATGTTGGCGCGGTGGCTGATCCGGCGCTGGTGTGGGTGGTGGACGCCAAAACCCTGAAAGTGAAAGCACGGATTAAAAATGCCGGGAAATGGGTCACGGGCCTGCACTGGTCTGAGCAAACTCAGCGCCTGTATGTGGCGAACGGCGTCGGTGAAATTCTGGTCGTCAACCCGCGCAACAACCGCATTGAACAACGCTGGAAACCGCTCGGTGATAAACCGGCGCTGCTGCTGAATATTGCCGAAGACAGCGAGACCGGCCGTCTGTTCGTTACCGATAATTCGAAAGCTAAAACCACGCTGGTACTGGATATCCATAGCGGCAAGGTACTGAAACAGCTCGATCTGGGCGGTTCGCTGGCGGTGAAATTTAACCCGAAACGCCACGAAATCTACCTTACCCAGCGTGAAGCGGGCAAAGTGCTGAGCCTCGATGCCACCAGCCTTGCGGTGAAGCAGAGCTGGGATCTGCCGCCGAATCCAAACAGCCTGCTGCTCTCTGCCGACGGCCAGACGCTGTTTGTCACTGTCAAACAGGCGTTTAACAAAGATCACTCTACCAACGGGCCGGACAGCGTCGTCCGTATCGCCCTTAACCAGTAATCAATCTGGCCCGGAAACGGGCCGTTTTTCCACACACTTCGATATGAGTCGATGATGAATAACAGCAAAACGATCCATCCTTCTTTGCGCAAGACGTTACTTGCGCTGGCCATTGGCGCAGCGGCGCACTCAGCGCAGGCCGCGACGACAAATGCCAACACCAGCCAGACGAAAGACGACACCATTGTGGTGCAGTCGACCACCAGCAGCGACTTCAAACCGGGCGGCGATGCGCTGGTTCCGGCGTATCTGGATGGTCAGGTCGCGTACGGCGGTCGCCTTGGGATGATGGGCGAACAGAAGGCGATGGATGTGCCGTTTAACGTGATCGGCTACACCTCGAAGTTAGTGCAGGATCAACAGGCGAAAACCATTGCCGATGTGGTCAGCAATGATGCGGGCGTGCAGGTTGGCCAGGGTTACGGCAACATGGCGGAAACTTACCGTATTCGCGGCTTCGAGCTGGATGGCGACGATATGCTGATGGGCGGCCTGGCCGGTATTGTGCCGCGCCAGGTGGTCGATACCCAGATGCTTGAGCGCGTGGAAGTGTTTAAAGGTGCCAATGCCCTGATGAATGGCGCGGCGTCCTCCGGCGTCGGCGGGATGATCAACCTCGAACCGAAACATGCCGATGATACGCCGTTGACGCGCGTCGGCGTCGATTACTCCTCGCGTTCGCAGCTTGGCGGTTCGCTGGACGTTGGCCGTCGCTATGGTGATAACAATCAGTTCGGCGTGCGTGTCAACCTGTTGCACCGCGAAGGCGAAGCCACCGTTGAGGATGACAACCGTCGTACTACGGCGGCGTCGATTGGCCTGGATTATCGCAGCGATCGCTTCCGCAGCTCGCTGGATCTCGGTTATCAGAAAAAGACCTTCCACGGTGGCTCGATGGGCGTGAACATCAGCGCAGTGGATTTTGTTCCAAAGGTCCCGAGCAACACCAAAAACTACAGCCAGCAGTGGGCGTACAGCAATATCGAAAACGAATTTGGCCTGGCGCGCGCGGAATATGATCTGACCGATATCTGGACGGCATATGCCGCATTTGGTGGTCAGCACTCGCATGAAGAGGGGATTTACGGCGCGCCAAAAGTGAATGATGAGCAGGGCGATGCGACGATTGGCCGCCTCGACACCAACCGCATCAGCGACTCCTGGAGCGGCATGGCCGGTGTGCGCGGTAACTTCGATACCGGCTTTGTATCGCACAAAGTGAACGTGGGCTATTCGGCCAATATCAAGCGGGACAAGGTGGCGTGGCGCATGTCGGCCGCGGCGGATAACCCGGCAGTGAACATCTATGATAACTCGTCGGTTGCGATGCCTGATTACAGCTACGTCGGCGGCAACTACAGCGATCCGCTGACCACTGGCCGCACCCGTTCACAGGGCTGGCTGCTGAGCGACACGCTGGGCGTTCTGAACGACACTGTGCTGTTCACGGCGGGCGCGCGTTACCAGAAAGTGTGGGTTCACAGCTACAGCAATGCGACGGGCGCAGAAGATGACACCGCACGCTTTATCCAGGATCGCTGGATGCCAACTTACGGCATCGTTTATAAGCCGTGGGAAGTGGTCTCCTTCTATGCGAACCATACCGAAGCGCTGCAACCGGGCAGCACCGCGCCGGAAGGCGCCGCTAACCAGTATCAGACCACCGGCATTGCGCACTCGAAACAGAATGAAGTTGGCGTGAAAACGGACTTTGGCCGCGTGGGCGGTACATTGTCGCTGTTTGAAATTAAGAAACCGACCGCCATTCAGAACAGCGATACCAATATCTATGCGCTGAACGGCGAGCAGCGTAACCGCGGCGTTGAGTTGAATCTGTTTGGTGAACCGATGCTTGGCCTGCGCCTGAACGGCAGCGCCACCTGGATCGATGCCGAGCTGACCAAAACCGAAGATGGTATTAATCAGGGGAACCGGCCTATTGGCGTGGCGCGCTTCTATGGCGTGCTGGGCGCGGAATACGACATCAAACCGGTTGACGGCCTGACGGCGACGGCAAGAATCAACCATACCGGTTCGCAGTATGCGAATAACGCCAATACCAAAAAACTCGACAGCTATACCACGCTGGATCTGGGGGTACGTTACCGTATGCACCTCAATCAGGATAAAAACGAGATGGTCTGGCGTGTCGGTGTGGATAACGTCACCAATGAGAAATACTGGGCCAGTGTCGAAGACAACGGCACCTATATCTATCAGGGTGATGCGCGTAAGTTGAAAATCTCTATGAGCTACGACTTCTAAGCGCGCGTTTCGCAGGCGGGCGTCTTGCCCGCCTGTTTCAGGCTGTTCAGCACCGCTTTCATCCCGCGATTGACCACCTTATCCTGCCGCATTACCAGCGCCAGCGTGCGCTGTAACGGCGGTTGTAGCGCCTGTACGCGCAACCCGCGTCTATCCTCCTCAGCCTGCACGGCGACTTCAGGCACAAGGCTGTAACCGAGACCGGCGCGCACCATGCGTTTGATGGCTTCAATGCTGCCAAGCTCCATCACCGGCGTGACGGCGGCGGTTAACCAGCCGTCAATCAACTGGCGGGTACTGCTGCCGGACTCAAAGACAATCAGCGGTAAGGCCTGCAATAGCGCAGGCGTGGCATCGGGCAACGCAGGCGAATAGCTGGCGCTGATGGCGACAAAATCTTCATCAAACAGCGGTGAAATGGCGAGGTTGCGCCCGCTCGCGGGCAGCGTCACCAGGCCAATATCGATACGATTCTCTTCCACCGCGCGCACAATATCCGTGGTATTGCCGGTGCGTACGCCAACGGTCAGTAACGGAAAATCTTCGCGCAGTTGTTGCAGCACGGGTGGCAGCAGATGAATGCAGGTGGTTGCGCCAGTGCCGAGCGTGACGCTGCCGCTAATCTCCTGCTGATGCTTTGCGACAGATTGCACGGCGGCGCTGACCGCGTTTTCGATTTCCGCACAGTGTGCGAGAAAGGTTTTTCCCGCAGCGGTCGGTCGCAGGCTGCGCCCGGTGCGCTCAATCAGCCGCGTCTGGAGAGCCTGTTCAAGCTGGCGGATTTGCAGGCTGACCGCCGGTTGCGAAATACCCAGCACTTCTGCCGCAGCGGTAAAACTTCCCCGGGCGATCACCAGTTTGTAGGTTGCCAACTGGTCGAGGCTAAATTGCGCCATGGCAAAGTTTTCCTTATCGCGGTTATAAGCGCCGCCCGGTGCCTGTTTTGCCGCGCGGCAGATAACCTGTGCGAAAGCGGGAACAGAGGACGGATGATGGAAATTATTGAGGCAGAAGAACAACATCTGCGTGCGATTACACAGATATATGCTTACCACGTGACGCAGGGGAACGCCACTTTTGAGACCGAAGCGCCGGATATCGACGAGATGCGCGCAAGGCTTAAGAAAATTCGCCTTGCCGGGCTGCCGTGGTTTGTGGCCGTTCAGGATGGAGAGGTTCGGGGATATTGCTATCTCTCCCGCTACCGCGAGCGCCGCGCTTACCAGTATACGCTGGAGGATTCCATCTACGTTGATGAGACGTTTCGTCGCCAGGGCGCAGGCAAAGCGCTGCTCGCCCGCGCGGTGGCATGGGCCGAAACGCAGGGCTACCGGCAACTGATTGCCAACGTCGGCAACAGCGAAAACGAAGGTTCGTTACGGCTGCACAGCCGAGCCGGATTTGTGGTGATCGGCACGCTCAAAAGCGTGGGGATGAAGCACGGGCGCTGGCTGGATACCGTGCTGATGCAGCGCCCGTTGGGGGAAGGAGATTTCACATTGCCACAGGCCAGCTAAGTGCAGCGGGTTATGCCAGCTCCTGCTGCGTGACGAGGCTTTCAAACCAGTTCAGTTCCGCCATTTTGCCGCTATACCACTGCTCGCAGAACGCGCTGCCGAGATGCTCTGCCAGATAGCTATTCTGGCGAAACATCTCCAGCGCCGGTTGCTGAAACAGCGGTAATGTCGGTGCGGTGTGGGTGAAATTCGCCAGCGTATCGTCATCGACTCGCTCCAGACCGTACAGGATGCCGCTGAGGATGGTGGCCATTACCAGATAGGGGTTGGCATCCGCGCCTGCGAGGCGATATTCGATGCGCCGGTTACGGGCGTCGGAACAGGGAATACGCAAGGCGGCGTTGCGTTTGTTGTAACCCCATGAATGAAAGAGCGGTTCGCTGAGGTTCTTGCGTAAACGGCGGAATCCGTTAACCCCTGGCGCCATAATTGCCACTGACGCTGGCATCAGTTCCAGCATCCCGGCCAGCGAGAGGCGCACCATGTCGTTGAGTTCTTCTGCGGGACAGGCGAAAACATTTTCACCGTGAATGTCATTGAGACTGATATGAAAATGCAGGCCGTTACCCGCCAGCCCGGAGAAGGGCTTAGCCATAAAGTTGGCCTGAAAGCCAAATTCCCCGGCCACCGTACCGGTGAGCCGACGCAGCGCCAGGATCTGTTCGCAGGCTTCCACGACATGATGCGAGTGGGGCATATTCAGTTCGAATTGTCCGGCCTCGGCTTCACTCACCACGCCAGAGAGCGGAAGCCGCTGCGCTGCCGCCAGGCTTTCCAGCTCTTCGATAAACGCCGAGTAGGTGGAGGGCACCGCCATATGAAAACAGCCCTGCGGGCGGGTTTTTGGCGCGGCAGGATCAACAAGGTAAAACTCAATTTCGGGGGCGACGACCGGATAGAGACCGTGGTAATGAAACCGCCGCACTACATTTTGCAGGATCGCCGCTGGTTCCAGCGCATAAGGCCGGTTGTTTTCATCAAGCATGGTTAACAACAGCTGAGCATTATGCTGCGGATCGTGGGCGCCGGGGCGCAGTGTGCCGGGAACAGGCAGGCATAAATTATCCGGTTCTTCGTTAATCAGCGTATCGGATGAGATTATTTTCCCTTCGCGATCCATGGTGTAAACAGACTGCGGGAAATAACATCCTTTGCTTATGGAAAATAAATTATCCACAGAGACTCTTTTCCCCCTGAATATGCCATGCGTATCGTTCAGATAAATATCCACATGCTTTGTTTCAGGGTAATGGTTCAGGTAGTCTCTTATTTCGTCAGTAAGCGTTTCCTGCAATTCATTGATTTTGATATCACTTTCTGTTCCGTTGGATGGAATTGACAGCGCCGGAATGGGCATGGAAGTAAACAGCGTGCGGATATTCTTCAGCAGTGGAATAGTCATCAACGAGTTCATAGTGTTCTTTCTGTCAGGCCTTGCGGCGATGAACTCAGCATAAAAGAGCCATTTTTATTTTGATATAAATGCCGCGTAAAAAGGAAATGCGAGGCAGTAAAAATACTATAAAAACAGTGTCGTTAAAGCGTGGCCGACATAATACGCAGCGGCGATAAAAAAACAGAATGCTGCAAAAAATAGCCGCAGATAGCGTCACTGTTCGCCGTTTTATGTAAGTTCTCACAACAATTCGACAGCAGATCGGTTACACTCGCCGCACAGAAAAGCCACATGACAGGAGGTGTCTATGCTGGAAAAACTACGTACCCGCGAGGGGAAAAAATTTATCACGGCGGTGGTGATTGTGTTTTGTATTGCCGTCAGTGTGATCTCGAAAGCCGCCTTCGAGGGCGTGGAAGAGCAGTACAATCTGCCGATGGAAACGTGGACCACCTCGATGTTTATCATCCAGGGCGCATGGGTGGCGATTTACAGCCTGATGTTTACCATTATTGGCTCGCTGCCCTTCGGGTTTTACTTCCTCGGCCCGAAAGACGACAAAGGCTAACGCTTCCTGCCCTGGCGCGTGCCGGGGCGCTCTCCTGTTGCAAAAATTCCTCTGCTAAGACCACAGCATAAACTGCTGCATTAAACGGCAAGCTCCGTGGGTTAACCGTTGCTACAACATCCCGCCCTCTCATATCGCTGATTATGATTTTGCGCGCGCGTTTTTACACCTGCGTAACCTCGCTGTTAACAATTAAAGATCAAAAAATGTACGCCGATAGAGCAGGTATCAGGGAGCATGTGATGAAAGGAATATTGATGTAGCAGGTTTATACCAGGAGAGCTGTAATGGCCAGACAACTCGTGAGTAAAAAAATGAGTACCCGTGCGCAGATGCTGCTGACGGGTGCTATCACCATCACCCTCGGATTTGTGGTAACGATTGGGGTGCTGAGCTGGCAATCCAGTAATGCGCAAAAAAGTCTCGCCGAACACTATCTCCAGCAGATCGCTCAAAACGAAGCGCTGAAAATCCAGCAGCAACTCAGTTACGCCCGCGATGTGGCGCATAACCTCGGACATAGTCTGATTGCCCTGCCGCAGGGCGGCGTCACCGATCGTAAAGTGGTGGACAAGATCATGGAATCCACCTTGCGCGATAACCCGGATTACCTCTCTATTTCGGTCATTTTTGAAGAAAATGCCTATGACGGGCGCGATGCGGAATTCACCGACAAGCCCGATCAGGCACCAAAAGGGCGTTATGCCTTCTTTGTCGATCGCGATCAGTCCGGCAGCTACAAAATGCATCCGCTGCTCTCTTATCTGACGCCGGGCCAGGGCGACTACTATCTGCTGCCGCAGAAAAGCCAGAAAGATACGCTGATTGAACCCTACAGCTATGCCTATAACGGTGTGCCGACGCTGCTGACCTCGGTGGCGGCGCCGATTGTCAGCGACGGCAAATTGCACGGCGTGGTGACATCCGATATTTCGCTGGCGTCGTTGCAGCAGAAAGTGAATCAGATCAAACCGTGGGCGGGCGGCGGCTACGCGGTGCTGCTTTCGACTGCCGGAAAAGTGATTTCTTACCCGGATAAAAACCTGACCAGCAAACCGTATCCCGGTAAAACGGACAACTTCAGCAGCAGCGTGGTGGAGCAGGACGATCCGATCCTCGGTGAGAAAGGCCTGATTACCTGGCAGCCAATTACCATCGGCAACAGCAGCGATAGCTGGTATCTCGGCGTTGTCGCGCCGGTGAGCCAGGTGATGGCGGCGGCGAATCGCCAGCTACTCAGCGCCATTATTCTTGGTGTGATCAGCATCCTGCTGGTCAGTGCGCTACTGGGGATTCTCTTCAGCCGCAAAGTGCTGAAGCCGATTGGCGGCGAGCCGCTTGAAGGCGCGACCATTGCACTCTCCGTGGCGGATGGCAAGCTGGATAACGCTATCCATGTTAAACAGGGCGATCGCAGTAGCCTGTTCTATGCGCTGCACACCATGCAGGCGCAGTTGCGGCAGATTGTCGGCCAGATAAAAGAGGCCAGCGACTCCGTGCGCCAGGGCGCCGGGGAGATTGTCAGCGGTAATATCAATCTCTCGTCGCGCACCGAGCAGCAAGCGTCGGCGCTGGAGCAAACGGCCGCCAGCATGGAACAGTTCAGCGCGACGGTGAAACATAACGCGGAAAACGCACACCAGGCGACGGTACTGACGGCGAATGCCACCCAGATCGCCAGCCGTGGCGAGAAGCTGGTCAGCCAGGTGGTATCTACCATGGCGCAGATTGATGACAGCGCGCGCAAGATCGGCGATATCACCGCCATCATTAACAGCATTGCTTTCCAGACCAATATTCTGGCGCTGAACGCAGCGGTAGAAGCGGCGCGGGCGGGCGAGCAGGGGCGCGGTTTTGCGGTAGTGGCCTCAGAAGTGCGCAACCTGGCGCAGCGCAGCGCCAACGCCGTGAAAGAGATTGGCGCGCTGATTGAAGAGTCCGGCAAGCGGGTGGAAACCGGCGTTCAACTGGTCAACGACGCCGGGAAAACCATGCAGGAGATGACGCAAGCGGTGAACTCGGTACAGTCGATCATTACCGAGATCGTCAGTGCATCGGATGAGCAGGCCAAGGGTATCGGCCAGGTGACCATCGCGGTGAACGAGATGGACGGCGTAACGCAACAGAACGCCTCGCTGGTGCAGCAGATGGCCGCTGCCGCCACCTCGCTTGAGGATCAGGCGCAGCAGCTTGCGCAAAGCGTGCAGCAATTCCGGCTGGAAGCGTAACGCCGCAGGTCGCGCTATTCGGCGACCAGTTCGATGCGGTTGCCGTCCGGATCGAGGATCACCGCTTCATAAAAACCATCGCCAGTCCATCTTGCCGGGCTGGCGAGTTTATCCTGCTGGCGCGCTTTTTCTGCCATCGCATCCACGGTTTCGACGCGGCCAACGGTAATGGCGATATGCGCCCAGCCGACAAATTCCGGGTTTGCTGGCGCATCGGCCAGTTCCGGCAGCGTCATCAGCTCAATCGTCGGGCCATCTTTTAGCGAGATAAAGTACGAGGCGAATCCCGCGCGATTTTTACTGACATATTTTTCATTACTGCTGGCGGAAAAAAAGTCGCGCCAGAACGTTCGCTGAGCGTCGAGGTTACGCGTCCAGAGCGCGACGTGGGCAATTTTCATTGTTATCTCCTTGAAGGGGTGTAGGGGTAAGCATTGATGATATGACGACTCGCGTTGTTTATCCTTCCTCTCTTTTCCATTTCTTGCCAGCCCTGACCTGAGATGTTAAAAGGTGCCCCTTTATAAAACCAGAAAGGGGAAGGACGTGAAAAACGCGTCACAGGCAGCGGGTAACGTAACCGATGCCGGGCCGGAAACAGGGCCGACACTACAACGGGGATTAAAAAACCGTCATATTCAGTTAATTGCGCTGGGCGGCGCGATTGGTACCGGGTTGTTCCTTGGTATCGGCCCGGCGATTCAGATGGCCGGGCCTGCCGTGCTGCTGGGTTACGGTATCGCCGGGATTATCGCTTTCCTGATCATGCGCCAGCTTGGTGAAATGGTGGTGGAAGAGCCGGTTTCCGGTTCGTTTTCGCACTTTGCCTATAAATACTGGGGACCGTTTGCCGGTTTTCTCTCTGGCTGGAACTACTGGGCAATGTTTGTGCTGGTGGGCATGGCCGAGCTGACCGCCGCCGGGATCTATATGCAGTACTGGTTCCCGCAGGTGCCGACCTGGATCTGGGCCGCCGCGTTCTTTGTCATTATCAACGCCGTCAACCTGGTGAATGTGCGTCTGTATGGCGAGACCGAGTTCTGGTTTGCGCTGATCAAAGTGGTCGCCATCATCGGTATGATCGCTTTTGGCCTGTGGATGCTGTTTACCGGCCACGGCGGCGAACGCGCCAGCTTCGATAACCTCTGGCGTTATAACGGCTTTTTCGCCACCGGCTGGCATGGGCTTATTCTCGCGCTGGCGGTGATTATGTTCTCTTTCGGCGGTCTGGAACTGATTGGTATCACCGCCGCCGAGGCCAGCGAGCCGCACACCACCATCCCGAAAGCAGTGAATCAGGTGGTGTACCGCATTTTGCTGTTCTATATCGGTTCTCTGGTCGTGCTGTTGGCGCTTTATCCGTGGATTGATGTCAAAGCGAACAGCAGCCCGTTCGTGATGATTTTTCACGATCTGGACAGTAATCTGGTCGCTTCTGCGCTGAACTTCGTGATTCTGGTGGCTTCTCTGTCGGTGTATAACAGCGGAGTTTACTCCAACAGCCGTATGCTGTTTGGCCTCTCTGTGCAGGGTAACGCGCCCGCGTTTCTGACCCGCGTCAGCCGTCGCGGCGTGCCGATCAACTCGCTGTTTCTTTCGGCGGCCATTACCTCGCTGGTGGTGCTGGTGAACTATCTGCTGCCGCAAAAAGCGTTCGGTATGCTGATGGCGCTGGTGGTGGCGACCCTGCTGCTGAACTGGATCATGATTTCGCTGGCGCACCTGAAGTTTCGCGCCGCGATGCGCCGTAAAGGGCGCGATCCGCAGTTCAGAGCGCTGCTCTTCCCGGCGGGCAACTATCTGTGCATCGGTTTTATGCTGATGATCCTCGTGTTGATGTACACCATGGACGATATGCGCCTGTCAGCCGTACTGCTGCCAGCGTGGATCGCATTCCTGTTCGTGGCTTTCAAGCTGCTGCGTCGCGCACCGCAGCGCGCGTAATCCCGCTCTCTTCCCGCCGGATTCGGCGGGAATTTCCACGATTGCCCGCGAGTTTGCTGACTTCCATTGATTACACTGACGTAATATCAGAAAGCGTAATGATGGACTGACGTGATATTTCCCGCGCCAGCGTCTGCTATTTCAGGCATGATAACGAGAAATTTCGCCAGCCGTCCGCGCTGGCTTTTTTATTGTTCTGGAGCTGACATGACCCGGCAACGACAAGCCGACCTCTTCCTCGTTCTGACCACCATGATTGCCGCCTGCGGCTGGATTTTCTCCCGCGAGGCGATTTCTGGTATGCCGGTCTTCGCCTTTCTCGGGCTGCGTTTTTTCGGCGCCGCGCTGGTGCTGCTGCCGTTTTGTCGTGGGCAGCGTATTCCGTGGGAAAAAATGCGCCAGGTGGTGATTAGCGGCCTGTGGATGGCGCTTAATCTGTGTCTGTGGATCTGGTCGGTATCGACCACGGCGTCGCTGGGCGAGGGGGCATTTATCATGAGCCTGTCGATGCTGTTTGTGCCGCTGGTTGCCTGGGGAATGATGCGCACCCGACCAGCGCGCGCATACTGGGAGTGCCTGCCGGTGGCGATTATCGGCCTCGGGCTGTTAAGCCTGCATATGCCTATTACATTTCATGCCAGCCAGGGCTGGTTCCTGCTGACGGCGTTCGTGCAATCGATCTACTTTTGCTATACCAGCCGCTGTGCGCGGGAAGTGCCGCTGCTGTCGTTGACCGCAGTGCAACTGGCGATTACCGGTATCGCCGGATTAGCGATTTCGGCGCTGTTTGAATCATGGACGCAGCCGTTCACCGCCACCACCGCAGGCTGGCTGGCGGCCAGCATCCTGATAGCCACCAGTTTGCGCTTTGGCCTGCAATTGCAGGGGCAGAAATATGCCGCCGTTGCCAGCGCCGCCATTATTATGGTGCTGGAGCCGCTATTGACGGTGATTGCCGCCTCCCTCTGGTACGGCGAACGTCTGCCGCTGCAAAAAATTATCGGCGGAGTGCTGATCCTGCTTGCACAGATCTGGTTCCGCTGGCGTATGGTGTCGCGCCTGCCATCAAAGGCGTAACGTTCCTGCCAGCACCGTATGTGCCGCGCCGCTCATCTGCACGCGGCCATCGTCGGTGCAGTGAAGCGCCAGCACGCCGCCGCGCCGTGATGCCTGGTAAGCGGTAAGCGAGCGCTTACCCAGTCGCTCGGACCAGTAGGCTGCCAGCGCACAGTGCGCCGAGCCGGTGACCGGATCTTCATTGACGCCAACCCACGGTGCAAAATAGCGCGACAGCACATCATATTCCCCATCACCTGGCGCGGTAACGGCCACACCGCGTCCCGGTAATGCGCTCAGGGCCTGGAAGTCGGGCTGCAATGCCTGCACGATCTGCGCATCCTCAACCACCACCAGCTGTTTTGGGCCAAACTGGCCGTAATCTCGCACTTGCGCGCTCTCCAGCCCCAGCGCATCAAGTAATGCGGGCGGCACCGCGCTGTGCAGTTGCGGGGTGAGTAACGGGAAATCGAGCTGGATACTCGCTGCGCCGAGCGTGGCGGATAGCGGGCCAGAGAGTGTCTGAAACGTGATCGTATCACCCACTTGCAGCAGCCCGGTCTGGCGCAGGATATGTGCCGTCGCCAACGTACCGTGGCCGCACAAATCCACTTCAGCCTGCGGAGTGAACCAGCGCAGGTTGTTATCGGCAAGATTGAGAAACGCGGTTTCCGACACCGCCATCTCATCGGCAATCTGCTGCATTAACCCGCTTTCCAGCCCGTGCGGCGTGATGCATACGCCCGCCGGGTTGCCAGAAAAAGGACGCGCACTGAACGCGTCCACCTGATAAATATCGAGTTCCACCGCCTCGCTCCCTTCGTAACAAAGTGATAACACTACCCCTGTTTCGCGACAACGGATAGCGTTCTTTAACTGGCCGGACAACGGTGAGCCAGTTGCTGGCGCGCGCTGACTGCCGCTGCTGCCAGTACCAGCATCATGACCACTTCTGTCACCAGAAAGCCGCTCAGCGCGGTGCTGTAATTGCCGTTTGACTGACCGACCAGATAGAGAAATACGCTGCCGAGCGCTGCCGGGCCGAGACCCAGTGTCGACTGTTGCAGCGTGCTGAGCAGCGCGCTGCCAGCGCCTGCATCCTGCATGGTGATATCCCGCATTCCGATGCGGTAAAAGCTGTTCACAATCAGCGCCTGGCCGTAGCCAATGAGTGCAGTGGAAGGCGCCAGCGCCAGCACGCCGACCATCCGCCCGGAGAGCTGCAACGTGGCAATCAGCGCCAGCAGGCCGCTCACCTGGATGACCAGCCCGGTCAGTAAAATCGTACGCATGCTGTAACGGGCAATCAGTTTCGGCGCATACCAGGCGGAGACAAAATAGGCGATACCGAGCGCCACAAAGCTGTTGCCGGACTGGTACGGCGTCATTCCCATGCCCGCCTGCAACGTCAGCGCCATGCAGAACATAAAGCCGGACCAGGCAGTGAAAAACAGCAGCGCAATCAGCAGACCAAAACGAACGCTGTGCAGCTTAAGCAGATGCGGCGGCACCAGCGGAATCAGACCGGCGCGCTGTTGTTGCAAGGCGCTGGTACGCATCCACAGAGCCAGCGGGAACAGCGCCAGCAGCGCGGCCTGTGTTGGCCACGGCCAGTGCAGATCCGGGCCAAGCGCCAGCGGGAACAGCAGACAGCAGAGGATTAGCGCCAGCGCGAAAGTGCCCTGCCAGTCAATACTTGTCCGGGTGTCGTTGCGCGTCTCCGGCAGGTAGCGGTTCAGCGCCAGTATCAGCAGACAAATCGGTACGTTGATAAAGAAGGCGTTGCGCCAGCCCAGCCCGGCGATATCTGCCGATACCAGCCAGCCGCCGCACATCTGGCCAATAATGAATGACACGCCGCCAATACCGCCATACAGACTAATGGCGCGGGCATGCGCGGTGCCTTTTAACGTGACATGCAATGTGGCGAGAATTTGCGGCACGATCAGCGCCGCGCCGATGCCCTGCAACGTGCGGGCGGCCAACAGAGCGGAGACAGAGTTTGCCAGGCCGCACAGCAGCGAGGCGAGGCCGAAGAGCGCTACGCCCGCTAAAAACAGGCGCTTGCGGCCAAAGTTATCGCCCAGCTTGCTGCCCATCGCCAGACAGACGGCAAATGCCACGCCGTACAGGGCGACGATCAACGCCAGTTGCGTGGCGCTGGTGTGCAACGATTGGGTGATCGAATCGAGCGCAACGTTGGTGATTGAAGTATCTATCTGGGGCAGCATCTGCCCGGTCAGCAGAAGGATCAGGCCTGCCCGGCCTGGTGAAACAGCAGACGTTTTCATGGTGACTCCATTGCGTCATTCATCAGATAGACGTAGCATCACCGATTAGAAAAACGGGTACCAGTTCTTGCGTATACTGGTATTGGCACTACCATGCTGGAGAGTGTGATGACGCTGATAAGCGATCGAATGATGGATGTGACCATCCAGGATGAAAACCGCAAACAGCTCGGCGCATTTTTACGCGCCCGCCGGGAGAGTCTCGATCCGCAGCGTCTGGGGCTGCCGCGCAGTGGTCGGCGGCGCACGCCGGGGCTGCGGCGTGAAGAAGTGGCGCTGCTGGCTGATGTTGGCGTCACTTGGTATACCTGGCTGGAGCAGGGACGGGATGTGAACCCTTCGTCAGCGGTTTTACAGGCCATTGCCAGCGCGTTGCAGTGTTCTCCCACTGAAACGCGGCACCTGTTTTTACTCGCCGGATTAGCGCCTGCCGAAACGCTGAATGTGCCGCAATGCGAGGGAATTAGTGAGGGCACACGCCGTCTGCTGGATAGCCTGCTGCCGCAACCGGCCAGTATTCAGAAACCTAATTTTGATATTGTGGCGTGGAATGTCGCTTTTGAACGCCTGATGGGGATTAAATTCGGTGAAATCCCCGAAGATGAGCGTAATTGCATCTACCTTTATCTCACGCATCCGCAGTGGCGCAACCGTCTTGGCAGCGATGACAGCATATTGCAGACATTTGTGGCCTATTTTCGTGCGGCGATGGCGGAGCACCGTGGCGATCCGTTATGGGAAGCGAAGCTGGCGCGTTTTTGCGCGGCATCGACCGAATTTGCCACGCTGTGGCGGAAATATCTGGATGTGCGCGGCGTGGAAAACAAGCTGAAGCTGTTTACCCATCCGCAACTGGGAGAGTTTACCTTACAGCAAATGTACTGGTACTCAGCGCCGCGTAACGGTTCGCGGCTGCTGGTTTATCTGCCGGTGGATGCAGCGGGCGAGCGGGCGCTTAACTGGCTGGCTGAGAACGCGTAGGGCGCAGGCGCTGCTGCTGTTTACGCGAAAGGCCATCCACCACCCGATCCCACGACGCCTGAATCAGCGAGGCAAGCAGCGATTCGTCGATCTCTTCCCCCGCATAGACGGAAATCCAGTGCTTTTTGTTCATGTGATATCCCGGTTCAATACTGGGGTAGATTTGCTGGTTGAGCAGGGCGGTTTGCGGCTCTGCTTTCAGGTTTACCATTGGCCTGCCATGGGCGGTGGCAGTCAGCATAAAAATTTTGCCACACACTTTGAACACATCATATTCCGGGCCAAACGGCCAACAGTGCTCGGTAAACGGCATCTCAAGCGCAATACGGTGCGCGCAGGTCTGCAATGTTTTACTGTCCATCTATCCCCTCAGCTGTCAGTGCGCGCCACATCGCTTCAAAACCGAGGCGTTTGATCTCTTTGGCGCGGGAGGGATCGCGGCTGGCAAAGGTAATGGTGGTATCCGCCAGCGTCAGGAAAATGGCATCGCCAAAAGGCGCGAATTCGCCGTCGAGAAAAATCGGCAATACCGAGCGGTGGCAGAGCTCGTGCAGCTCCGGAAAGATATCGGTAACCTGCTGGCGGGTTTCCGGGCGCAGTTTTTCGCTGACGGAAATTTGCCGCACCGCACAGTGGCCGTTGGGATGACGAATTCCCCAGTCGATATAGCTGTCCCAGACCGAATGCGTATGCACTTTCGGATCGTTGATGGAGCGATCGAGATTCTCCAGCATGGTGCCGCACAAGTCAGTTTTCAGATGCAGGTAAAGTGCATTCAGCAGGTCGTCTTTGGTGGCGAAGTAGCGAAACAGCGTCCCTTCCGCAACTCCCGCATTGCGGGCTATTAAGGCGGTGGAAGCGGCGATCCCGGACTGCGCGATGGCTTCGGTTGCTGCTTCCAGTAACGCTTGCTTTTTGTCTTCACTCTTTGGACGAGCCACTACATTTTTCCTCACACGTTATAAAAACCACGATTGAAACATGCCCACCAGGAGGCTGCAACGTCGAATGTCAAAGAAAGAAAATGATCTTGACGGTTTGCTGTTGCTTTCTATAATGAGTGCTTACTCACTCATAATCAAGTTTAGTTCATATCGTCTCTACGGACTGGAGCGATTTCTTCGGGTCAGGATATGAAGCGTCTCATTTTCAGCGTGGTCATGGTTATGCTCGTTGCGTCCGCCGCCAGTTTACCCTTTGTTTTAAATGCAGGATTTGGCAAAGCGCCGCAAGGCGAACAGCTTACGGAAGTTGAAAAATCACCCCATTACCGTGACGGCAAATTTCAAAATACGCTGCCGACGCCAGGTTTTACCGGCAAGAAAAATATGCTGGCCGCGTGGTGGGATTTTCTGGTCACCAAACGGGAAAATGTCCGTCCTCAGCAACCGCTGCCAATGGTGCAAACGGATCTCGCCAGCCTGCCTGTGGAACAGGACACGCTGGTATGGATGGGGCACTCTTCGTGGTACCTGCAACTGGCGGGCAAACGCATCCTGATCGATCCAGTGCTGAGCGACTACGCCGCGCCGTTTTCATTTCTCAATAAAGCGTTTGCCGGGAATGAGGCATGGACAGCGCAGAGCCTGCCGGAGATCGATCTGCTGATCATTTCTCACGATCACTATGACCATCTGGATTACGCCACCATCAAAGCGCTGATGCCGAAAATCAAACGGGTCGTGACGCCGCTGGGCGTCGGTTCGCACCTGCGTTACTGGGGCATGAATCCGCAGATTATTCATGAAGCGGACTGGCAGCAGAAGGTGGCGATCGGCGATGAACTGACGGTACATGTGCTGCCGGCGCGCCATTTTTCCGGGCGCGGCCTGAAACGTAACCAGACGCTGTGGGCCAGTTTTATGTTCGTCACCGACCAGCGTAAGGTCTATTACAGCGGCGATACCGGCTATGGCCCGCATTTTAAAGCCATCGGCGAGCAGTTTGGCCCGGTGGACATCGCCATCATGGAAAACGGTCAGTATGACGAAGACTGGAAGTACATCCACATGATGCCGGAACAGGCCGCGCAGGCGGCGGAAGAGATTAATGCACGCGCGGTTCTGCCGGGCCACGCGGGGCGTTTTGTGTTGGCAAAACACACATGGGACGATCCGTACAAACGGCTGGCGGCAGCAAGTCGGGGCAAAAGTTTTCGTTTACTAACACCGATGCTGGGCGAACCGGTTCTTGCGGCTAACGATGCGCAGGAATTCCGTGCCTGGTGGGAATAAACCCGTTTATTAATCGAAGAGCAGAGGGGGAGCGCAGTATGACTATTTCCGCTCAGGTTATCGACACTATCGTCGAGTGGATCGACGACAATCTCCATCAACCGTTACGTATTGATGATATTGCAGCGCACGCGGGCTATTCCAAATGGCACCTGCAACGCCTCTTCATGCAGTACAAAGGGGAGAGTCTTGGACGTTATATTCGTGAGCGTAAACTGGCGCTTGCTGCGCAGGATTTACGCAATACCGATCAGAAGGTTTACGATATCTGCCTGAAGTACGGCTTTGATTCGCAACAAACCTTCACACGTACCTTTACCCGCACGTTTAATCAGCCGCCGGGTGCGTATCGTCGGGAAAATCACCTACATACGCATTAAACGCACAAACTAAAAACCGGCCATCAAGGCCGGTTTTTTTACTCATCGATCGTCTGCGTTATACCGAGACGCTGTAAGAACCCACAGATCCCTTCACGGGCGAGTAATACCGCCAACAGCTTCTGTTCTTCGGGCGTCATGTTCTGTAAAACTTTGACAATCTCCCGCAGCGAACTATTTTCACTCGCATAGGATGGTGCCGGCTCTGCGATAGAGTAAGGAGAATGGCGCTGGCGCATGGAAGGCGTTTTCATCACGAAATTCCGCACTTCTTTGGTGATGTGAATCAGCCTTGCCCGACCACCTTTGATACCGGGGAGCGCTTCCGTTTGCCAGCCTTGTTCACGGATCCAGCGATTAACGGTTTGTCTGGCAACACCGAGAAAATCGGCTAGCTCTTCAGTCGTCATTTTGTTAGCGAGTTTCATCATTTTATTTCTGATTGCGGATGCCAAGACGTTGCAATAACCCGGTTATGCCGTCACGTAAGAGTAGAGAGGTGAGCTGCTTTTGCTCGGCGTCGGTCATCTCTTTCGCCAACGAAATAAGCAAAGCTTCAAGTGAGTTGTTGCTGATAGTACGCATCGCAGGGGCTGGCTCTTCGCTACGCTGTGCGCTGCGAATAAAGGCGCGGACTTGCTCATTCACATGCACCAGCCGGGCTTTTCCTCCTTGCACTCCGGGTTTTGGCGAGGTGATCCAGCCTTCTTTGCGCACCCATTTATTGATGGTTTGCCGGCTGTACCCGGTAAGACTGGCTAACTCTTCTGGTGTCATTCGTTCCTTGAGCATGTAATTTCCCGAATGGTTGTAAGGGTAATTAATGGCTTATGTTATAGCACCATTTTACGGGAAAATGTGACACGTTTAACTACTGACTGCGAGGAGCTACGCAATGTCCTTAATTTGCATGCTTTTTCAGCGATTGGTTGACGCGGTACGATTTTGCCGTTGACACCTGGCAAGGGAATTCATATTATGCCGCCCGTCAACACGACACGCTTTACGCAATGGGGCTATAGCTCAGCTGGGAGAGCGCTTGCATGGCATGCAAGAGGTCAGCGGTTCGATCCCGCTTAGCTCCACCAAATTCCGAACCCAACGGAGTTGGTGCGTAAAGACAAATTGTGGGGCTATAGCTCAGCTGGGAGAGCGCTTGCATGGCATGCAAGAGGTCAGCGGTTCGATCCCGCTTAGCTCCACCATAATTTCAAACCCTCGCGTTTACGCGGGGGTTTTTGCTTTTCTGGCTTCCAATTTGTCAATTTATTACAGCAAAAACTGGAAAAGTAGTAGTCCGGTAAAGCCGCAGTAATGAAAGCTATTCGACGGTCTGATAACTTGATTCATGTAATGAATAAACCTATTATTCTGGCTATTCTATTCTTCTGCCGGGATCATTTAATTAACTTTGATGACATATGAAAAATACAGTTGTATAAGAAAATTTCTGCTCGCGTTAATTTTATGCCTGGTAGCGCTTTCTGTTTCTCGTTTTATTTCACCGCGCGCAGTTGTCGATTCCTCTACGCTATTTCTGGCATGGCTACCATTAAGCGTAATGCTGGCGATTATTTTTTTATTCGGCCGTCATGGAATAATTCCAATAATCATTAGCTTTGCCGTAGTGAATGAGAGCACATTTCATCTCCCGTATACGGAAGCGGCGGTATTGTTATTCTGCCAGTTATTCCCGGTATTTGCAGTCTGCGCTATTGTGCGCTGGCGGCTTGGCGCGCGCTGGCGTCACGGTATGCCAAATAGAGACATAGCGGTACGCGTGGTGTGGATGGGATTTGTTGCGCCTGTTGGCATTAAGGCGTCAATGTATATTGCCGGAGCCTGGTTTAACTATCCGATTAATATCTCGAATTTTTTCGGTTCCGGAGCAATCATTTTCTCCATAATTGATATACAAAGTCTGATTTGCGCAGCGCTCATTTTTACCATGATTATCTATTATCCGTTACGGATGATAATCAATCCGCGTTTTGCCCGAACATTCTGGTATCGCAATCGTCAGCCTTTTTTATCAGCTAAAAACCGATTATTTATGCTGGGCTGGCTGGGGGCGTTAGTTACGACCGTTATTATATTGTGCTCACCTTTTAAAACCGACTATATTGCCGGATATTTAGTACCGATTATTTTCATCCTTTTTACGCTGGGGATCAGCAGGTTAAGTTATTCATTTATTACACTTAGCTGGTCTGTTTCGGCGTTTATGCTGCTGGCTTATAACAATAACTTCCTGCAGGGGGTAAATTCCGACTACTCGCTGGCGTTTGTCATGTCAGTGTTGATCAGCTTTACCATTTGCATGTTGTATATGACGCAGGTTTTTCACCGCAATGAGTGGCTGAAAAGACGCTGGCAGTTACAGGCAATGAGCGATCCGCTGACCGGTCTGCCAAATCTTCGCGCGCTGGAAAAACAGATGGAACAACAGCCCAACGGCGTGGTGTGTTGTCTGCACATGAAGAATATGGAGTTTCTCAGCAAGCATTTCGGCATGATGATGCGGGTGCATGTGAAGCGCTGCGTTACCCGGCAGCTACAATCCCTGTTGCAGGAAGGCGAGCGTTTTTTCCAGTTGCCAGGCTGTGAACTGTTGCTGCTGTTAAACGGGCCGGAAACGGCGGCACGCTTACAGCATATGACCGATTATCTGAACAGTCGTCGCATCTTCTGGAACAACGTCGGCCTTGATATCGAATTTGGCGCCTCCTGGGGGGAGCTGCACGCGTACGGCGAAGCGCTGCATCAGACGCTGGGGCAATTGAGCTGGCTGGCAGAGGAGGCCAGCGTCGGGCATCAGGTACTGGCTCTTACCAACAGTTTACAGGCGGTAGCTGACCAGACGACGGACCGTGTTTTGCTGCTTAATAAGGTTAAACGCGCGCTGGATGAAAATGGCATTCAGCTTTATGGCCAGCCGATTGTTGATGCGCAAGGGAAGGGATATCAGGAAATTCTCACCCGGCTTATCAGCGAGGGTGAAATCATTACGCCGGATCAATTTATCCCGGTTATCGCGCAGTTCAACCTGGGAACACGCTTCGATATGCTGGTGGTTGAACGCCTGTTGCAATGGATGCAGCAGCATCCGCAAAACAACCAGTCTGCGCGTTTTTCAGTGAATCTGATGCCAATGACGCTGATGCAAAAAGCGTTTGCTCCGCAATTTCTGGCACTGTTTGAGCGCTATGCGATAGCGCCGCAGGCGGTGATTATTGAGATCACCGAAGAGCAGGCTTTTTCTAACTCTGAGGTGAGCATTCTTAACATCCTGCAATTGCGCCAGGCGGGATTCAAAATTGCTATTGACGATTTCGGTACCGGTTATGCCAACTTTGAGCGCCTGAAACGGCTACAAGCGGATATCATCAAAATCGATGGCTGTTTCGTACGGGATATTCTTCAGGATCAGCAAGATGTGATGATTGTGAAAGCCATTTGCGAGTTGGCGAAAGCGAAATCGCTTACCGTTGTGGCAGAGTATGTGGAAAACGAAGCGCAACGCGAACTGCTGCTGGAAGCGGGAGTGGATTATCTGCAAGGATATTTGTTTGGCAAGCCGCAACCGCTGGCTGATGGCGAATAAAAAACCGGGGAATTCCCCGGTTTTTTTGTCGCTTGTGTCGCTATCAGATCACCAGCGCGGCGATGGCGGCAGAGAGCACGCTGACCAGCGTCGAGCCGTACACCAGCTTCAGACCAAAGCGGGAAACGACGTTGCCTTGCTCTTCATTCAGGCCTTTGATCGCGCCAGCGATAATGCCGATAGAGGAGAAGTTTGCGAAGGAAACAAGGAACACTGACAGGATGCCTTCAGAGCGCGGGGAGAGGTTAGCTGCGATTTTTTGCAGATCCATCATTGCCACGAATTCGTTAGACACCAGTTTGGTTGCCATGATGCTGGCTACCTGCAATGCTTCGTGCGCCGGCACACCCAGAACCCAGGCGATCGGATAGAAGATGTAACCGAGAATGCCCTGGAAGGAGATGCCGAAAATAGCAGCAAACAGCGCGTTCAGGCCGGAGATCAGCGCGATAAAGCCGATCAACATTGCCGCCACGATAATCGCCACTTTAAAGCCCGCCAGAATGTATTCACCCAGCATTTCGAAGAAGCTCTGACCTTCGTGCAGTTTTGCCATCTGCAGGTTTTCTTCGCTCTCTTCAATACGGTACGGGTTGATCAGCGACAGAACAATAAAGGTGCTGAACATGTTCAGTACCAGCGCCGCCACCACATATTTCGGCTGGAGCATGGTCATGTACGCGCCGACGATGGACATGGAAACCGTAGACATTGCTGTCGCGGCCATGGTGTACATGCGGTTGCGTGACATTTTGCCGAGGATATCTTTATAGGCGATAAAGTTTTCGGACTGACCCAGAATCAGGGAACTGACGGCGTTAAAGGACTCCAGTTTGCCCATGCCGTTAACTTTGGAAAGCACCGTCCCGATGGCGCGAATAATGATTGGCAGCACACGAATGTGTTGCAGAATACCGATCAATGCAGAAATAAAGACGATCGGGCACAGCACTTTCAGGAAGAAGAACGCCAG
Organism: Kosakonia sp. H7A; assembly: GCF_003028445.1. Lineage (NCBI taxonomy): Bacteria > Pseudomonadati > Pseudomonadota > Gammaproteobacteria > Enterobacterales > Enterobacteriaceae > Kosakonia > Kosakonia sp. H7A. The sequence continues at coordinate 55,445 of NZ_PYTZ01000012.1, forward strand.
GCCTTCGTCATTCATTTTACCGAAGACGAAGTTAGTACCTTCGTTAGCAAAACCGAGCAGTTTTTCAAACATTTCGGAGAAGCCTTTTACGAAGCCAAGGCCAATGTCAGAGTTCAGGAAGAACCAGGCCAGTAAAACTTCAATCACCAGCAGTTGAATAACAAAACGAATGCGGACCTTCTTGCGATCGCTGCTGAAGAGCAGGGCAAGCAGCGCCACAACAGCAAGCGCCAGTACAAAGTGCAGAACGCGGGACATATTTGCTCCAAATATGAGACGGGTAGAAATTTCGTGCACATTCTATGTAACAAGCGGAAAGAAAACGAGATCAAACACACACTATATTGATGTCCTGTGACCAGACTCAAAAATAGTGATCAAACATACATTTCTGTTATGTTAAGTAAAGGAGTGAAAAGTTACGTTGAAATGCTACACTCTTAACATAATTCGACGATGGTTCCTGCTACCGCCGTCACCATCCTTGAGATCCGGCCCTTCTATCGTTTCTGGCTATCAGAGAAATCAGGTAAATCCACTTTAAATGAACTTGATAATCATTCTCATTTTGCTAACATGAAACATAGCAAAGGCTATATTTAGGGGCAATAAATGAACAATAGTCGCGTTGAGAATAGCAGTGGGCGTGCAGCGCGCAAGTTAAAGCTGGCGTTAATGGGGCCTGCGTTTATTGCCGCGATTGGCTACATCGATCCGGGAAATTTCGCCACCAATATCCAGGCAGGGGCCAGCTTTGGCTACCAGTTGCTGTGGGTTGTCGTGTGGGCCAACGTTATGGCGATGTTGATCCAGTTGCTGTCTGCCAAACTCGGTATCGCCACCGGAAAAAATCTCGCTGAGCAGATCCGCGATCACTATCCGCGTCCGCTGGTGTGGTTTTACTGGATTCAGGCGGAAATCATCGCCATGGCGACCGATCTGGCTGAATTTATTGGCGCTGCGATTGGCTTCAAATTGATCCTTGGCGTTTCACTTCTGCAAGGCGCAGTACTCACTGGTATTGCGACATTCCTTATTTTGATGCTGCAACGTCGCGGGCAAAAACCGCTTGAGAAAGTCATTGGCGGGCTGTTGTTGTTTGTGGCGGCGGCATACATTGTTGAGCTGGTCTTTTCGCAGCCGAAGCTGGCGCAACTGGCGCAAGGCATTATCATCCCCAGTTTGCCGGGAACGGATGCCGTGTTCCTTGCCGCTGGTGTGCTTGGTGCAACCATCATGCCACACGTGATTTACCTGCATTCGTCGCTGACGCAGCATCTGCATCAGGGCACGCAGCACGAGCGCTACTCTGCGACAAAATGGGACGTGGGCATTGCCATGACCATTGCCGGCTTTGTTAACCTGGCGATGATGGCGACGGCAGCGGCGGCGTTTCATTTCAACGGACATACCGGCGTGGCCGATCTCGATCAGGCTTATCTGACGCTGGAACCGCTTTTAAGCCATGCTGCGGCAACCATTTTTGGTCTGAGCCTGGTGGCGGCTGGTCTCTCTTCCACCGTGGTGGGGACGCTGGCGGGACAGGTGGTGATGCAGGGATTTGTCCGCTTTCACATTCCGCTGTGGGTGCGCCGCAGCATTACCATGATGCCGTCGTTTATCGTGATCTGGCTGGGGCTTGATCCGACCCGCATTCTGGTGATGAGCCAGGTGCTGTTGAGCTTCGGCATCGCACTGGCACTGGTGCCGTTACTGGTCTTTACCAGCGACCGTAAATTGATGGGCGGGCTGGTAAACAGCGCGCTGGTAAACCGCATAGGCTGGTTAATTGTGGTGCTGGTGGTGAGCTTGAATGGCTGGCTGCTGGTCGGAACACTTGCAGATTTATAATGAAAATGCCCGCAGCCGTTTGGCGTTGCGGGCAGGGTGTTGAATGCCGGTTAGCAGAGCGCTTCCGGCACGAAAATTAGTGGTGATGGCCGCGCCCTGGGCCGCGATGATCATCACGGTCACGCCAGCCTTCACGATAGCCGCGCTCGTAAGCATCGTGTTTATCCCAGCCGCGATGCCAACCGCGATCGTGTCTGTACCAGCGATTACCGCGCCATTCATAGTGGCGGCCCCAGTAGTCCCGGTCACGCCAGCGTCCGCCGTCCCAGTAGTTACCATAGTTATCGCGATCGCCAATTTGTAATTTAATCGACGGCAACAGGGTGATTTCGCCAGCATTAGCGACCAGCGGCGCTGAAGCCATTAACACTGCTGCCAGAATCAGTGACCTGAACATACTCTTCTCCTCACGATCGGGCCGAAACGGCCTGTTACAACAATTTTACGGGGCGGCAATACCCCGTATTATTGGCGGAACTCTTAAATCGTGAATGGCAGCACTTTTTGCTAAAAATGTATTTATTTTGTACCGTTCAGAATCCCATCGATCTTAGCACGTTCATCCGCAGTGAAGTGACGGTTTTCCAGCATGCCAACCGCATCGTCAAGCTGGCTTATCTTGCTGGCACCAATCAGCACTGACGTCACCTTATCATCCCGCAGTACCCATGCCAGCGCCATCTGCGACAGCTTCTGACCACGCCGTTGCGCCAACGCATTCAACGCGCGCACGATGTCCAGTTTTTGTGTGGTGAGCTGCTCCGGATTCAGAAAACGGCTGCCGCTGGCAGCGCGCGAATCCGCTGGGATCCCCTGCAAATAGCGGTCGGTTAGCTGGCCGCCAGCCAGCGGAGAGAAGGCAATGCTGCCCACCCCTTTTTCCTGCAGCACGTCCAGCAATCCGTCTTCAACCCAGCGCTCAAACATCGAATATTTGGGCTGATGGATCAGGCAAGGTGTTCCCAGATCATTAAGAATATCAATTGCTTCCCGCGCCTGTGCTGCCGGGTAGTTAGACAGGCCGACATACAGCGCTTTGCCCTGGCGCACAATATGATCTAGCGCGCGCATCGTCTCTTTCAGCGGTGTTTCCGGGTCCGGGCGGTGATGGTAGAAAATATCCACATACTCAAGCCCCATCCGATGCAGGCTTTGATCGAGGCTGGCAATCAAATACTTGCGGGAACCCCAGTCGCCATACGGGCCATCCCACATGGTGTAACCGGCTTTAGTGGAGATAATCAGTTCATCCCGCAGGGAGTGAAAATCCTCATGCAGTATGCAACCAAAATTGCGTTCAGCCGATCCCGGCGGTGGTCCATAGTTATTGGCAAGGTCAAAGTGCGTAATACCGAGATTGAAAGCGTGCCGCAATAACTGACGGCTGTTTTCCAGCAGCGTGGTATCACCAAAATTGTGCCACAGCCCAAGGGAAATGGCCGGAAGCTTTAATCCGCTGTCGCCGCAGCGACGATAAGCCATGTTTTGATAACGCCCAGGATCTGCCTGATAAGCCATGCCGTACTCCTTTATGTCTTTATTACGTGAGTGTATACGTTTACACAAACTGGCCTTCCTGAGCGTACACCGGGTTGTGTCGTAAAGCTTACTTTCCACCTGAAATATGACCTCTAACCTGGATTCTCATCACACTTCTTTAATACTCAGATCAATGTTAGAGGTCAGGGATCAACGACATGCAAAGTGATTACTCAATTGCCGACTACTTACTCGACAGGCTTGCTGGCTGCGGTATCCACCACCTTTTTGGCGTGCCGGGCGACTATAACCTGCAATTTCTCGATCATGTGATTCAACACCCGGCTGTGCAGTGGGTGGGTTGTGCAAATGAACTTAATGCCGCCTATGCCGCTGATGGTTATGGGCGTTGTCGGGGAGCGAGTGCGTTATTAACCACCTTCGGCGTGGGCGAACTGAGCGCAATCAACGGCGTTGCTGGCAGCTATGCCGAATATGTTCCGCTATTACATATCGTTGGTGCGCCCTGTAGCGGCGTACAGCAACGGGGTGAATTGTTGCACCACACGCTTGGCGACGGCGATTTCCACCATTTTTACCGGATGAGTGAGTCGGTCACCGCCGCACGCGCCATTTTAACAGTGCAAAATGCCTGCTATGAGATCGATCGTGTGCTCGAAGTGATGCTGACACAGTCCCGTCCAGGCTATCTGATGCTGCCTGCTGATGTGGCGAAAATGCCTGCCATTCCGCCTGTAAACGCTCTCAAAATTTCCCCGTTCCCGGTAAACGAAGCGTGCCTGAATGCCTTTCGTCAGCATGCGCAGGCGATGTTATCAGCCGGTTCCTGCGTGGCGTTGTTGGCCGACTTTCTCGCCCGCCGTTTTGGTGTTCATAAAATGCTGCAATGCTGGATGAAAGATTCACCGCTGCCGCATGCCACACTGCTAATGGGGAAAGGGTTATTTGATGAAACGCAACCCGGTTTTGTTGGCACCTACAGCGGCGCGGCCAGCCCGGCGCCAGTGCGAGAGGCGATAGAGGGTGCGGATACGCTAATCTGCATCGGTACACGTTTTACCGATACGCTGACCGCCGGGTTTACCCAGCGACTTGCGCAGGAGCGTACCATTGAAATCCAGCCGTTTGCCGCCCGCGTCGGCAATGTGTGGTTTAGCGGTATTCCGATGCGGGAGGCGATAAATGCATTGATTCCCCTCGTGCGTGCCAGAGCGCATTCCGTAGCAAATCATCGCCCGTCGCAGGTTGCTCATGCCCCGGTTCATCAGGGGACACTTAATCAGGAGACATTCTGGCAGACCGTACAGGAATTTATTCGTCCTGATGACATTTTGCTGGCGGATCAGGGCACGGCGGCGTTTGGCGCAGCCTCCCTGCGTCTGCCTGCCGGAGCGGATCTGCTGGTACAGCCGCTATGGGGATCAATTGGTTTTTGCCTGCCCGCCGCGTTTGGCACGCAAACCGCCTGCCCGGAACGCCGGGTGGTGTTGATCACTGGCGATGGCGCGGCGCAACTGACGATTCAGGAACTGGGATCGATGCTGCGTGACGGGCAACGGCCGATCATTTTACTGCTCAACAATGATGGCTATACGGTCGAACGCGCTATTCACGGCGCAAAACAGCGCTATAACGACATTGCCCGCTGGAACTGGACCCATCTTCCCCATGCTTTAAGCGTGGACTGCCAGGCAGAATGTTGGCGCGTGAGTGAAACCGTGCAATTGGCGGAAGCGCTGAAAGCGGCGGCGCATCACCACCGCCTTGCGTTGATAGAAGTGATGCTGCCAAAAAACGATCTGCCGGATCTGCTACGGGAAGTCACCCACGCGCTCGAAGAGCGCAACAGCTAAGCGTTATTGATCGCGCCGGGGAACAATCATCATCGGTTTCCCGGCAAGCAGCAGCCAGGCGGGAAGGATCACGATGCACAACAGCGGCAGCAACGTGGTATCCGGCACCACCACGGCGGCAAGAAACAGGCTCAGCCAGCCATCGCGCGTTACCACCAGCACCATACCGAGCACCGCGCAAGAAACCGTCACGGCGGCGGGTACGGCATCGACATGCTCATGCAGCATCAGCCCGAGTGCCACACCGACAAACACCGCCGGAAAAATACGCCCGCCGCGAAAACCGCAAGCGGCAGCAACCACCAGTGCAGCCAGTTTTACCACCGCAAACAGCAGGTAATCCGTCACCGTTAGCGTCTGGGCGAAGGCCAGTTGTTGCATCTCGTCCAGCCCCTTAAACAGCGTGACCGGGCCACCAATGATCCCCAACAGGCCAAGCAGGAAGCCGCCAACGCCAAGAACCATCACCGGGTTATGCAGCTTGTGCATCAACCGGTGCAGGCGCGGCAGGCACCAGACGGCAACCATACCCAGCGCGATGGCAAAAACAGTGACCACCGCGCCGCTGATGATATCGACGATATGCAACTGGGGATAATGGGGGATTGGCAGGGCAAAATGGGGCAGGGAGAACAAGCTGGTGGTCAGCGCGCCAGCCGCGGCGGCCATCAGCGGCGCGAATAAACGGTCCCACAGCGGCACGTCATTGCTGGCGGTCAGGGTTTGTGAAAATACTAGCGCTGCCGCTACCGGCGTACCGAACAGCGCGCCAAGGGTGCCCGCCGACGCGAGGATGGTCCAGTCCAGCGGCGCTACGCGCGGGAAGATGCGTGTGCCCAGCGCCACCGCGAGCGCAATATTTAGCACCATTACCGGATGTTCCGGCCCAAGGCTAACGCCACCCGCCAGCCCGAGGATCAGCGCCAGCACCAGGCCGGGCAATGCTTTGAGGGACACTGGCGCATTGATCAGCGGGACGGTCACCGGATCCGGACCACCGTGTTCGCGACTGAAACGGATCACCAGACCAACGGCGATCCCGGTTAGCGTCAGTATCGATAAGATCCAGCCTGGCGAATCGGGCGCAATGCCCAGTTGCCACGGAATGCCGCTCCACAAAACGGCTTGCAGCAGCGAAGCGATCTTCATTACCAGTTGCAGCACAAGGCTGGAGGCCACGCCGATAGTCAACGCAGGCAGGGCCAGCAGTAACAGTGTTCTGGCTCGCGGATGAAGCATACATAGGTCCTTGTAAAGACGTCGGGGCGACGCAGAACAATCTGGCGGCAGCCCGCGGGTTAATCTGTGACGTAGATCGATTATCCTGGGGCACTCGTGTTATCGTCGTTGTTGTTACAGCGCCTTGAATTTACAGTGTGCCAAAGATTTATTCTGACTTTAGCGGAGCCGTAAAAGAATGACAAAGTATGCTTTAGTGGGAGACGTGGGCGGTACCAACGCGCGCTTAGCGTTGTGCGATGTCGACAGTGGTGATATCTCCCGGGCCAAAACTTATTCCGGCCTCGATTACCCGAGCCTGGAAGCCGTAGTGCGCGTTTATCTTGAAGAACATGACGTCAGCGTGGAAGACGGCTGCATCGCTATTGCTTGTCCGATTACCGGCGACTGGGTGGCGATGACGAATCACACATGGGCTTTCTCGATTGCGGAAATGAAGAAAAACCTCGGCTTTGCGCATCTGGAAATTATTAATGATTTTACCGCCGTATCAATGGCGATCCCGATGCTGAAAAAAGATCACCTGATCCAGTTTGGCGGCGGTGAGGCGGTGGAAGGCAAGCCGATCGCTGTTTACGGCGCTGGTACGGGTCTTGGCGTTGCGCATCTGGTGCATGTCGATAAACGCTGGGTGAGTCTGCCGGGCGAAGGCGGTCACGTCGATTTCGCACCGAACAGTGAAGAAGAGGGGATTATCCTCGAAGAATTGCGGGCGGAAATCGGCCATGTCTCCGCCGAACGTGTACTCTCTGGTCCTGGGCTGGTCAATCTTTACCGGGCGATTGTGAAATCTGACGGTCGTTTACCGGAGAATCTGCAACCCAAAGATGTTACCGAACGAGCGCTGGCGGACAGTTGCATTGACTGCCGCCGCGCATTGTCGTTGTTCTGCGTCATTATGGGGCGTTTTGGCGGTAACCTGGCGCTGAATCTCGGTACATTCGGCGGGGTGTATATCGCGGGCGGGATCGTGCCTCGCTTCCTTGATTTCTTTACCGCCTCCGGTTTCCGTGGCGGCTTTGAAGATAAAGGGCGTTTCAAGTCCTATGTGCAGGACATTCCGGTCTATCTCATTGTGCACGATAACCCCGGCCTGCTCGGCTCTGGCGCACATCTGCGCCAGACGCTGGGTCATTTCCTTTAAAGATTCATTAGCTGCCTGAATTCTTTAACTTTGCTGCGGCTGACGGGCACCTGAAAATCCAGGTCCCGCAGCCGCAAGATATAGGTGTTGTTGAACCACGGTTCGATCTCGCGAATTTTATCCAGATTCACGCAGTACGAGCGGTGGCAGCGAAAGAAATGCGCCGTTGGCAGCTTGCTGCAAAACTCAGTGATATTCATCGGCATCACGTACGATTCCCGCTTCGTATAGACGAAGGTCATTTTTTCATGCGCTTCCGCATAATAAATATCGTTAATGTTGGTAACGATAATGCGTTCGTCTTTCACCAGATTAATCGTGGCATTTTCCCGCGATTGCGGGCTGCTGGCGGTACCCGATTGCTGCTGCCAGGCCGCTTCCAGCTTCCGCAGCATGCTGATTATTCGCGACTCCTGGTACGGCTTCAGAATGTAGTCAAACGCTTCCAGTTCGAAGGCTTCGACTGCATGCTCTTTCCACGCAGTAATAAACACAATAAAGGGTTTATGTGCGAACTGGCTGATGTTTTGCGCCAGCAATACGCCATCCAGCGACGGAATATTGATATCCAGAAAAATGGCATCAACCTTGTTGTGCTGTAAATATTTCAGCACATCAAGGCCATCGTCAAAGGTACCGACGATCTCCATCTGGCTGTGCTCTTTTATCAGCCAGCTCAACTCCTGTTGCGCCAGGAATTCATCTTCAACAATGATGACCTTCATCGACTTCTCCAGTTAGGGCAACAATGTGGCGGACGGCGAGCGCGGAACATAAAAGGCGATTTCGGTTCCCGGTGTCAGGCGGCGAATATGTAATCCTTCGCCGTAGAGCAATTTTACGCGCTGGTGAACGTTAAGCAGGCCAATCTTATTGCCCGGCATTTCATCGGCCTCAACGCGGGCAATCATCTCCGGTGCGATGCCGTTGCCGGTATCACGAACCGCGATACGTACGCGGTTGCCGCACTCTTCCACACTTATCGTTACCACGCCTTTGCCTTTACAGGGCTGAATGCCGTGCACAATGGCGTTTTCTACCAGCGGCTGGATCAGCAGACTGGGGATCACACAACTGACCTCTTCATCAATGTCATAAATAACGGTCAATTTGTCGCCAAAACGCGCCTGTTCGATCGCAATGTAATCTTTAATTTGATACAGCTCTTTTTTGATGTCGATCTGCTCATCGTCTTTTAATTCAATGTTATAGCGCAGATAACGCGACAAATTGAAAATCAGTTGTCGGGCGGTATCCGGGTTGAGACGAATAGAGGAAGAAATCGCATTCAGGGCATTAAACAGGAAGTGCGGGTTTATTTTGCTTTGCAGTGCGCGCAGTTCTGCCTTGTTCGCCATTTCACGCAGTTGCTCAGCGCGGGAAACTTCCAGTTGGGTCGAGATAATTTGCGATAACCCGACCGCCATCTCCTGTAAAGAGGAGGTGATCTGATGAGCATGGCAATAGTAGATCTTCAACGTACCGGTGACCACACTCTGCTCCCGTAACGGGATCACCAGCATGGAGTGAATTTCAGGCGTGCGGTGGGCTTCATCATTGTTTTTAATGATAATTTCGCCTGTGCTGATCGACTGATGCGTGGTCGGGCTGAGAATATCGTCGCTGTCGCGATAGTTATTTTCGCCGACACCAACGTACGCCAGCACATGATCGGTATTGGTGATTGCCACGGCATCGGCTTTTATATCGCGACGAATGATATCGCATATCTGACGCAGCGAGTCGCTATTGACGTTACGGAATAATGGCAATGTTTTATTCGCAATATCCAGCGCCAGCTTTGCCTGGCGACCCGCGATAGCCTCTTTTTCCCCTTCGACACTTTGCACCAGCAACACAATAAAGCCGATACAAACGCTGCCGAGGATCATCGGCACACCGATTTTGGAGACAATATCCAGCCCCAGCGCGATGCTTGGTGCCCAGACAACTACCAAAATCATGGTCAGGCTTTCGCAAATCATGCCGCCAATGATCCCCACGCGCCAGTGCTGCGCTTTGGGAACTTTTCGGTTAATCATTCCCGAAAAAATCCCGGCAATAATACTGGTGATAAAGCATGGAACTGCGGTAACGCCACCAATGTCGATCAGATAGCGGTGTACCCCGGCGATGACGCCGGTAATAATTCCGACCCACGGGCCAAACAGAATCCCGCCGGCCATAACGGCAATAATACGCACGTTAACCAGCGAACCTTCAACCGGCACGCCGGACCAGGTGCTGAACAGGGCGAACATGGAGAAGATCGCGGTAACCGCAAGCAATTCTTTTGGCGTGTGGGCGGTTTTATGCAGCAGTTCGCGAAACAGGCGCATGCGGATCAAAAAGAACAGGCAGATCAGCATTAATGCTGCGCGATCGAAAACCGCCAATAACATATCGAATATTTCGTGCACAGGGGACTCGGTGAATGACGTCAAAAAGCTATGATAAGGAACCCTGTCGCAGATAACCAGTCACCACATTCATTCGTTCAATGGGGAAAGACCATATTTCCAAAAGGGGATTAAAAGATGCTCAAAGGATAGTGGCGAATGGCGAAAGATACTGAAAAATAAAAGTAATTACATTGATATCATATTGTTAAATTTAGCACTCAATTTAGTGATAAGAGGATGAGATTGACTCCCCTTTCCTAAATCGATGTTCCTCTTTTATACCTGACCATTATTTTTCTTTTTTCTCTCGACAGCAGGAAATTTTTCAGGATATGTTTTAAGCACGCTGTGTTGACAGCGACGTCGCTCGGACGGTCCGGGCGCTAACGTTACTCCGAGGAATCTATGGCTGACTTCAGTCCTGAACGTCGTTTTACGCGTATCGATCGTCTTCCCCCTTATGTTTTTAATATCACCGCTGAACTGAAAATGGCTGCGCGTCGTCGCGGTGAAGATATTATCGATTTCAGTATGGGCAACCCGGACGGCGCAACACCAGCGCATATTGTTGAGAAACTTTGCACGGTTGCCCAGCGTCCGGATACTCACGGCTATTCAACTTCGCGCGGCATTCCTCGGCTGCGTCGGGCTATTTCCCGCTGGTATCAGGATCGCTATCAGGTCGAGATCGATCCGGAAACTGAGGCCATTGTGACCATCGGTTCGAAAGAGGGGCTGGCGCATCTGATGCTGGCGACACTGGATCACGGTGATACCGTCCTGGTGCCGAACCCAAGCTATCCGATCCACATTTATGGCGCGGTGATTGCGGGTGCGCAGGTTCGCTCTGTGCCGTTGGTTGAAGGTGTGGATTTTTTCAATGAGCTCGAACGCGCGATCCGTGAAAGTTACCCGAAACCAAAGATGATGATTCTGGGTTTCCCGTCCAACCCAACGGCACAATGCGTGGAGCTGGAATTCTTTGAGAAAGTGGTCGCGCTGGCTAAACGTTACGACGTGCTGGTGGTTCACGATCTGGCTTATGCCGATATCGTTTATGATGGCTGGAAAGCGCCGTCGATTATGCAGGTGCCGGGCGCGCGCGACGTTGCGGTGGAGTTTTTCACACTCTCGAAAAGCTACAATATGGCCGGCTGGCGCATTGGATTTATGGTCGGTAACCCGGTGCTGGTGAACGCGCTGGCGCGCATTAAAAGTTACCATGACTACGGCACGTTTACGCCATTGCAGGTAGCCGCGATTGCTGCGCTGGAGGGGGATCAGCAGTGCGTACGCGATATTGCCGCACAGTATAAGCGCCGCCGCGACGTGCTGGTGAAAGGGCTGCATGAAGCGGGCTGGATGGTTGAAATGCCAAAAGCCTCAATGTATGTATGGGCGAAAATTCCGGAACCGTATGCGGCGATGGGCTCGCTGGAGTTTGCCAAAAAGTTACTGCAAGACGCCAAAGTGTGCGTCTCTCCTGGCATTGGTTTTGGTGATTACGGCGACACCCATGTTCGTTTTGCCTTGATTGAAAACCGCGATCGTATCCGTCAGGCGGTACGCGGCATTAAGACGATGTTCCGCAACGACGGGCTACTGCCAGTGACGCAAAAAAGCGCAACAGAAGATATTGAACCCTAAAAAAAAGGAGCCGCGAGGCTCCTGTTTTTTTCCGCATCAATAGCTCAGGTCAGATCATCAGGGCGAAAGTGCCGGCCCACACAATGACCATCACAGAAATGCCCATAAAGAAATATTTCACGTTCATCGCTCCGCATACGTTTCAGTATGCACTTAATGACCTTAACAAGGACTGAGTATAGAGAGGTGAAACTACGCCAAAACCAAATTGAGAATTATCTCCATTCTGGCCACAGCTCCATCTCAGAATTTCGGGTGAATTCCTCACCAACGGGGGCTAATGTACGCTTAATTTTTTGGCCTTACAAGAGGCTTTTTTTTATGAAATTTTAGTGACTTACAATGTGTCGGGCTTTGGCGACACAATACTTTCGTTGCTAAATAAATTGCCTTTGAGCGACGCAAAAAACGCAAGGCTGAAACGGTTCATTTCCACTTGAATTCTAAGACTTATTTTTTGATGGTGGTCACGTTTTGCACACCAGAAGCATAATGCATACTTATGTCATGAGTAAGAATAGGGGCTTAAATCATATGGTGGAGCGAGCGACATGACTGGCCAGGCGTTGTATAAAACCGTGATTGCAGGCGCAATATAACAAAACTGTATCTTTCTTGTTAAAAGCTGGCTTGCGTGGATATGTATAGACAAGTATATGTATTTATATCCTCACTGCAGAGACTTTGCTGACAATGAAAAATATCACCCTCATCCCCGGCCAACTCACACTGACCCAACTGCGTGATATCTATAGCCAACCGCACCTGTTAACGCTGGATGAGCGCGCCTTTACCGCCATCAACGACAGCGTCGCTTGCGTCAATGCCATCATGGCGGAAGGTCGAACGGCATACGGTATTAATACCGGTTTTGGATTACTTGCTCAGACGCGTATCGCTACCGACGATCTGGAAAATTTACAGCGTTCTTTGGTGCTTTCTCACGCTGCGGGCGTTGGCGAACCGCTGGATGATGACCTGGTGCGCCTGATTATGGTGCTGAAGATCAACAGCCTTGCGCGTGGCTTTTCCGGCATTCGTTTGCAGGTGATCCAGATGTTGGTGGCGATGGTAAATGCAGGTGTTTATCCCTGGATCCCGGCGAAAGGATCTGTCGGTGCGTCCGGCGATTTAGCGCCTTTAGCACATATGTCGCTTACGCTGCTTGGCGAAGGCAAAGCGCGCTGGCAAGGCGAATGGTTGCCTGCAACTGAAGCACTGAACAGAGCCGGGCTTGCTCCGCTGACGCTGGCGGCGAAAGAGGGGCTGGCGCTGCTCAACGGGACGCAAACCTCGACAGCGTTCGCATTGCGCGGCCTGTTTGAGGCCGAAGATCTGTTCGCTTCTGCAGTGGTTTGTGGTGCGCTGACCACCGAGGCGGCGCTCGGTTCACGCCGTCCATTCGATGCGCGCATTCACGAAGTGCGTGGTCAGCGTGGGCAGATCGACGCGGCGGCTCTCTATCGCCATGTGCTGACTGATAATAGCGAGGTTTCACAGTCTCATCACAACTGCAATAAAGTGCAGGATCCTTACTCATTGCGCTGCCAGCCGCAGGTAATGGGAGCGTGTCTGACGCAGCTGCGTTTTGCCGCCGATGTGTTGCTGACCGAAGCGAATGCGGTTTCTGATAACCCGCTGGTTTTCGCTGCTGAAAATGAGGTGATCTCCGGTGGTAATTTCCACGCGGAGCCGGTTGCGATGGCCGCTGATAATATCGCGCTGGCCATCGCTGAAATCGGCTCGCTGGCGGAGCGGCGTATCGCTCTGTTGATGGACAGCCATATGTCGCAACTTCCGCCCTTCCTGGTAAAAAACGGCGGTGTTAACTCCGGTTTTATGATTGCCCAGGTTACAGCCGCAGCGCTGGCGAGTGAGAACAAAGCGTTGTCGCATCCGCACAGTGTCGATAGTTTGCCGACCTCTGCTAATCAGGAAGATCATGTTTCGATGGCGCCTGCTGCCGGTCGTCGGCTCTGGGAAATGGCGGCTAATACCCGCGGCGTGATTGCCGTGGAATGGCTGGCTGCCTGCCAGGGGCTGGATATGCGGGAAGGATTAACCTCCAGCCCGTTACTTGAGCAGGCGCGCCATTTGCTACGTGAACGGGTGTCTCATTACGATAAAGATCGCTACTTCGCGCCGGATATTGAGCAGGCTTCGCAGATGCTGGCGGAGCGTCATCTGGCACTGCTGCTACCGGATATTTTGTCATAAAGGATCACCGGATTGCGGTTCGTTAACTCACTTCCGGTTAAACGCCTGGGTTGGTAAAGTGAAGCATACTGTAACGTGACCAGCAGGGAATTCAGCGTGACCGGAAGAATTGACTATCAGATAGAGAAGTACAGTTTTACGGAAGTGGGTGAAACGCCGCGCCTGACGCAGCAATGGGCCGATGTCGCAGAAGAGTGCCGTCAGACGCAGGCCGGAGCCGAAGAGCGCCTGCGGATCGCGCTGCTGAATGTCGATTATGTCACCAGCTTTGAATTACCTTTCCGGTTGCTGCTTATTCGCGCTCCGCAACTGATCGCCAGCCTGCGTGATGAACTGCAAATCAGCCAGAAAAATGTGCTGTTTAACGGTAAGCGTTTTGGTTGCGTCTACACGTTGAGAAACGATTTGAGCGGTATTCCGGATGAATTTCAGTACCGGCTGTCAACGCGCATCCGTCGGATTGATGCCGAAGGCAATACAGCCGCGCCTTATCAACAGATTGCGAAAGAGACTAAAGCACCGCGTGAGCGTCTTAAAGTTGCGCTGACGGAAGGATTACAGGTAACCGCGCTGGACGGGCTTTTCTGGTTTGGTATTCAGCGAATCGCCGCCGATGTGCAACGACTGAGAAAAACCGGCCTGAAGATAGTCACCGCTGAAACGGACGTTTTTGATAATTTGACCGGAACAACGCGGCGTGTACCAGTCTATCGGCGCGTAGAAGTAGAAAATGAAAGTGCGTGAGGACATTTCTGGCCGGAATATGTGCTCTTTCTTTGCGGTTAATTATTGACTGCATTCTGTTTGGCAGAAGATTAAGCCCTCAGTATGGCTTCCTTTTGCCGTGCATTCACTTTGTCGGTCGAACTGAAAATTCTGATTGCGGGTTTATTTACCATTTCAGGTCGGCCTTAAAATAATTATTGGCCATGTGGTCATATTTTCGACGTGTTTACCTCATCCATTTCTCCTGTCAGTTTCTTATCCTTTCCATTATTTCGCTCTGTAATTACATCTCTTATCGCGAATGGGTATTTTTATTTTCTTAACATTGATGCATGTCATTTTAAAATCGCATTTTTAACAATGCTCTATCCTTTTTTGTTTTTTCGCTATAAAGCTTTATTTTTAGCAGTGATGATAGTTTGTTTTTCTTATTTATCATAATTACTCTCTTCTTAATTAATGGGTGAAAATTCTTAATTTTATTATATATATGGTTTAAGAGTTTGTGTATTTGATATTTTATAGATCATTGTTCTATTATCGCGAGCCAGGAAAGGTCGTGCATGGAAAATATGCGCAAATATAAACAGAGGGACAGGTAAATGGCTGACAGCTTCCAGAACGAAGTGCCTAAGGCACGTATTAATTTAAAACTTGATCTGCATACGGGCGGGGCGAGCAAAAAAACGGAATTACCACTGAAATTATTGGTTGCCGGTGACTTTAGTAACGGGCAGGAAACTGCGTCATTATCAGAACGTAGTAAGGTAAATATTTCCAAAAATAATTTTGATAGTGTTCTTTCTGAATATTCCCCAAACGTCAGTCTGACCGTTAAAAATACGCTGGCTGATGATGGCAGCGAAGACAATATTAGCCTGACATTTCAAAGTATGAAGGATTTCTCGCCGGAAAAGGTGGCCCGCCAAATTCCCCAGCTGAAGGCAATGCTTTCCATGCGCAATCTGCTTCGCGATTTAAAAGCGAACCTGCTGGACAATCAGGCTTTCCGAAAGGAGCTGGAAAAAATTCTCCTCGACCCGGAATTGAGCGCAGAACTCAGAACTGAGCTGTCAGCCCTGGCACCGAAACAGCCATAACGGTCACTGATGATTTAACGGATTAATAAGGAAGATGCTGATGTCTGTAAAAAATGAGAATGCGACTGGCGGCGAAAGCGTGGTTCTGGAACGCCCTGCGGCAGGCGGGGTTTATGCTTCTCTGTTTGAAAAAATTAACCTGAATCCGGTCTCTGAACTGAGTGCTCTGGATATCTGGCAGGATGCGCAGGCAATGTCTGATGCCACAGCCGATGAGCGTCTGACCGCCGGGATGCAGGTCTTTCTGGAGTGTCTGACAAAAGCCGGTTCTAAAATTGAAAAGCTCGATAAGAACCTGATAGACCACCATATTGCAGAACTCGACTATCAGATTAGCCGCCAACTGGATGCCGTGATGCACCATGAGGAGTTTCAGGCTGTAGAGAGCCTCTGGCGCGGTGTGAAGTCGCTGGTGGATAAAACAGATTTTCGCCAGAACGTGAAAATTGAACTTCTGGACATGTCCAAAGAAGATCTGCGTCAGGACTTCGAAGACAGCCCGGAAATCATTCAGAGTGGACTGTATAAACATACATACATCGATGAGTATGACACACCGGGTGGAGAGCCGATCGCTGCGCTGATTTCCGCTTACGAATTTGATGCGTCTGCGCAGGATGTCGCGCTCCTGCGCAACATTTCAAAAGTCTCCGCTGCTGCTCACATGCCATTTATCGGCTCTGCCGGCCCGAAATTTTTCCTCAAGGATTCGATGGAGGAAGTTGCGGCCATCAAAGACATTGGTAACTACTTCGATCGTGCGGAGTACATCAAGTGGAAATCCTTCCGTGAGACGGACGATGGCGCGTGTGACCAGTGCCAAAGATAACGACATCTACGCCTGGCAGGATGCATCCGGCATGTACCGGGTGAAGTTTGATGCTGACCGCGACGATAAACGCCAGGGCATGGAAAGCATGCCGGTGCGCTTTGCCAAACCTTACGGTGGTGACAAGTACGGCTTCCACTTTCCGCTGATACAGGGTACTGAAGTCGCCATTGCCTTCCATGAAGGCGATCCGGATCGGCCGTATATTGCCCATGCCATGCACGACTCCCGCCACGTTGACCACGTTACTGAAGCTAACAGCAGCCGAAATGTGATCAGGACTGCAGGCCTGAACAAACTGCGGATGGAGGACAAGCGCGGCGAAGAGCACATTAAGCTCAGTACCGAATACGGGGGGAAGACCCAACTGAATTTAGGGCACAACGTCAATGCTTCCAGGGTTCTTCGTGGTAAAGGGGCAGAGTTGCGCACTAACGACTGGGTCAGCGTTCGTGGTGGTAAGGGCATTCTGCTTACTGCAGATGCTCAGCCTGACGTCGGCAGTAAAATGCTTGAAATGGACAGGGCTGTAGAACAACTGGAGCAGGCACTCACGCTGGCAAGAAGCCTCCAGGCCGCTGCGAAAGGGGCACAGGCAACAGTATCTGACATCGACAGCCAAAAGACGCTAAACAGCTCACTGAAATATCTAAAAATGCCAGGATTGCTGGCCAGTGCTCCCGCTGGAATAGGCATTATCAGTCCTGAGGCTGTCCGGCTTGCTTCAGGCGGGGCAAGTATTGGCCTTATGTCAGGTAAAAACACGGATATCAGTACCGGGCAATCATTCACTGTAGCGGCAAGCGAAGCTGTAAGTTTGTTTGCACAGGCTGCAGGAATGAAAATGTATGCTGGAGCTGGGAAGGTTGACATTCAGGCGCAGGCAGATGCCATGAATGTCTCAGCATTACAGGACATCACTGTCGCCAGTAGTCAGGGGAGCGTGAAGGTAAATGCCAGCAAGGAACTGATTTTAAGTTGCGGCGGCGCTTATATAAAGCTTAGCGGTGGGAATATTGAACTGGGGTGTCCGGGAAATATTTTGCTGAAAGCGGCCAATGTTAATCAGACAGGTCCTGCCAGTTTAGATACACCACCAGTGACTTTCCCGAAAGGGTACAGTGAAGGGTTTATCACAACGTCATCGGCCAGCGGAGCAGTAAAGCCTTTCACCACATATAAAATTACGACGGCTGAAGGAGATGTTTATGAGGGCATTTCCGGTGCAGAAGGAGAGACTTCTCCAATATTTACGTCTATGCCATCGCAGTTAAAAATCGAATATCCGCGCAATATTGCTGATAGCCAGGAGGGCGAATAACATGACTACCGCTGTATCCTCACTCTGCCGTAAAAATCCCCATGCTCCATGTGAAGAGCAAATGCCCTACTGGGTCGAATTTCAACTGGTTGATGAGCAGGGCGATCCCGTGGCGAATATGCCATGGACTGTGGAAAGCGCTCATCCTGTTTCCGGGCCGGTGGAGGGATTCACTTATTCTGGTCAGAGCGATGCTGACGGGCTAATCAGGATCGATATGCCGCACGGTCTGGAGCTGAGGCTGACGTTAGATGGCAATCAGCTGGCTACGGAAATGGAACAACGTGCTTTACGCGTTAGTCGCGATGCGGAAAATGATTCTATTGTGCGTCCTGAAGCTGAAGAGAAAGGGTATATCTGGCACTATGCAGTTATCGGTGAACTTTGCCGTACCCTTCCTTCCGTTAAACTACGAAAAGGAGAAGTGTGGCCGCCATTTCATTTTCCGGCAGACAAGGTTATGAAAGGGTTGACGATAAGGTCAAATCAGCTTGAAAAACGTCATGTAATAGAAATATGTCCGTTCCGGGCTTGGGAACTTGTCTTACATCATCAGAAAGATTATTCGCTGGCGAATGCTATAAATTTAGGCGGAGGGGCTTGCTTAGCATATGTAGATGATAATGTGTTTGATGAAAAATCAATAACCCGCTTTTTCATAAGTCAATGTCAGGACTTAAAGCAATTACCAAAGTTTCATAAAGGTAGCAATACTTACAATGCCCTTGTATGTGATGTTCCCTATAGCGATCGCTATAATCCACCGGTGTTTATGGATACATCAAAAAATACCGGTGGATCTTCATCTGATGCCGGGAGCACTCCGAAAAATAATAGTACTACAGGCAAAGCCGATGGCGATACTCAGTTATATTACGTTTATAACTCGGATAAAGTGATAGTTTCATGGCGCGGCACAGCAAGTTTATATGACGTTGGAACTGATCTTTCATTTGCTCCGGTAAATACTCAAACATGCAATGCGGATAAGACTGAGTGTGCTGAATTGCTTTCGGCTGGAAAAGTTCATGATGGTTTTTGGAGTGGCTATTGTCGAGCCGAACGAAAATTTGAAGACCAAATGTTAGAGTTGGAACAATTAGCAGGTGGTTTGAAGTTATTCATATGTGGTCATAGCTTAGGTGGTGCATTAGCTTTGATTCACTCCGCGAAGCTAAAGAATTTAGAGCCTAAGCTATATACATATGGAATGCCCCGAACATTTACAAAAGATGCTATCCAGCAGTTATCCGGCATAACTCACTATCGTCATGTTAATGACAATGACCCGGTTCCTGCTGTTCCTCCTGAAGCTAATGTTGATAATGAACTATACAATTTGTGGGGACCAGTTGGTGCATTATTAGGTATGACTTGGTCCGTAGGTGAATTGATGGCATATCAATTGAAATCTTGGGGGGATTGTTTTTGGCATCATGGGAAAATCGTTGCATTTTTCACGGCAACGCAATTTAGAGAATGGAAAGAGTGTAAAATTAGTTTTCCTGAACCAGCTGGATGTATAACTTTGAGTGGCCCGCTACCAATTACAGCAAAGCTTTATCTGGTACCATCATTTGCAGAGGTGGAATCTGAAGAAGCTGGGAAAAAACAGCATGAATATAAAAAATCATTAACAGCAAATGATTTAAGTAAATATTTTCCTGAAGAGCAAAACCCATCCAGATTCGCGGATTTAACTTTTGGGGAGCACTTCATGACATCTTATATGCCTTACATTAATAACAAAATTCTTGGTTTGATTGATAAAAAAGGTCTGAGTAAGAAGAAACACTTTACTGAGCATGCTGAAAATATTGTGAAATTTAAAGATCAAATTTCGGAAGATCAAAAATATATTCCCGACACTGAGATTAAGCGAAATGAATTGTTTCTCTTGCTGGAAGATAGGCTTGATGTGGCATTAAACACTACACTCTCAATGAAAGATGGTGGTAATGCTCTGGAACGTTTTGCTTTGTATGGAGAAGAGGATATGGAAAATGCATAAGTTGATAAAAATTATCGCTGTTTGTCTGTCTGCATTTATTTTGAATAGCTGCGCACAGACAATGGATAAAACACTTTCTCCGCCTTCAGACACGAAGTGGGTGAATGTTGAAGTTAAAAACCCATCGCGTTATACCAAACCTTTTCCACTTGAGGTGACTTACATTTCGCATAAATGTCTTAAAAACAGGACCAGTGGTTTTGATGGTTCGTCGGTCACTGAACCGAGCTATAACGGAACGAAAATCCCGCTCCAGCAGCAGGGTAAAAGCGATGTCTGGATTGCTAAGGTTGCGATGAGAGGCGGTGGGTCATGTGACTGGACATTAAGCGAGTTCAATTTAGGAATTGAGTATATAGATGCAACGCATCTTGGAGAAGACCTTGCTCCTGGAGCTGCAGTAGGTGCAACGATTGCATTTGATAACGATGCATCAAGAAATGGTCAGTTCACCTTTGTGAAGGGGGATGTTAGGTTAACTCCGAAATATTATCCATATATAAGAGAGTGGCATTTGGTAAGGCAAAAAAATGAGCTAACCTTTCTTGCAAAGGAAAGATTTTTTTCTTATAGGGCGGAGGGGGCGACAGCGATATCATATATGCCAATGATTGATGAAAGTAAAGTTGTTAGATATATAGAGCCAAGAAAAAAAACGGATGACTCTCATCCCACTATAATATACCCGGATGGAACAGTTGTATCTGACGGTTCAACTTTTCCTGACTTTGACAAAGTAGATGGAATGAACAGTAAATGATTCTTTTATGATTGTATGGTTGTATCTGTTATATCCGGGGGTATAGGAATGCATAATTCGATAAAAATTATCACTGTTTTTCTGTCTGCATTGATTTTGAATAGCTTTGCACAGGCAATGGATAAAACCTTATCTCCACCGGCGGACACAAAATGGGTCAATTTTGAAGTAAAAAATCCATCTCAGTATACAAAGCCATTCCCGCTTGAGGTTAGATACATCTCGTATGAATGCATGAAAAAGAGAATCAGTGGATTTGACGGCTCAGTTGTCACAGAACCCAGCTATAACGTTATCGGGATCCCAATGATGCCAAGAAGTGGAAATATTTGGGAAGCAAAAGTGGCTATGACTGATGGTGGTTCATGCAAATGGACTTTAAGTGCAGTAAATGTAGGTGTTGAATATATAGATGCGGCCCATCTTGGGAAGGATCTTATCCCAGGCTCTGCTGTAGGTGGAACGGTTGCATTTGATGATGATGCCTCTAGGAATGGACAATTTGAAATCATAAGTTGAAATAGATTCAATTACGCCCCTAAATATTACCCCGTATTAGAACGGTGGAGTACTCAAAAGAATTCTACAAAATCAGATAAGCTGAACTTATTTGGGGGGGGAAGTTCCTTTTTTGATGTTCGTTTGATTGTAAAAGATAATGATGTCTGGGTGAATTACCATCCAATAATCGAAGAAAATAAGAAAGTTGAGATGATATTCCCTTATGAAAAGAAAAAAGGAGTGGCATTCACTTTTGTATACCCCAATGGTGAAAGGGTGTCATCGCGAGAAATAAAACCTGACTTTAAAAAGGTTGATGAAATGAAAGTTAATTGATTGTGTGTTTTTAATAGTCGAGAATTAAATATGACAAAAGGTTTGGTTTTACTTGGTGACAAAACTTCTCACGGCGGAAAAGTGATCTCCGCCTCTTCCAATATTACTGTCGACGGGAAAAAAGCCGCATTGGTGGGTGATATGGTGAGTTGTCCGGTAGATGGGCATGGAACTAATCCTATCGTGGAAGGATCACCGCACCGGACATTTAACGGCCGCGCTGTTGTCGTCGATGGCTGTAAATGTCAGTGCGGTTGTACTGTAATTTCAAGTGCTCAGAACAGCACGGTAGGATAAGCAATGGGCTGGGAAAGGACGAAAGCAACAACGATGGAGTTGCCTCCTGAACCATCTTTTACGGGATGGCTGTTGGCTGGTGGTGTTGCCGCGGTTGTGGGTATTTTGCTGTTTATTCTGCATGCGTCAGGCATGGTTAAGGCACTGGCTGCATTCAATATCTGGTGGCTGGCATCCAGCCCTGTTCTTGGCTGGTTTTTCCTGTTTTGTTTGCGGGGATGGCTGTGGGGCAGAACAGTCAATGAACATCAGTTTTTGCAGAGGGAGGCGGAATACGGACAGCAACGATGGGAAGCCTGGGCTGGACGCTATCTGGCCGTCCTTGGAAGCAGCATACTGCTACCTTCCGGAGTGACCTCTGACGCCATTGCTAAATCTGGTGCTACAGATGCGCCGCAATTTCTTTCACTGACCAGCCATTTTGATGCGCAATCGGTGAATTCCACCTCCTTGCTTGAACTGGGGCTGGCCGGTGTACAAAACGCGATCGCGATGCTGCCTGCGACAGTGCCGTTCAACGTCACCATTGTGAGCGACATGATTTCGTCAGACTTCGAGACCCGGTTTCGCAAATCATGGGGGAAAATTTACCCTGGGCGTGCGCTAACAGGTTCAGTTTCATGTTGTGAAGCCCTTTCTTTTGCCTGGCTCGAGGAGCGCCTTAAAAATCCCATTTTCGATATTGATTTGATCCTGATATTGCAGGACCAGGGTGCTGAACAGTATTCCGATGCACTCGCAGCGATGGTACTTACCAGCGATGATGTTGCTGAAAAATACCAGC
This sequence comes from Kosakonia sp. H7A, assembly GCF_003028445.1. NCBI lineage: Bacteria > Pseudomonadati > Pseudomonadota > Gammaproteobacteria > Enterobacterales > Enterobacteriaceae > Kosakonia > Kosakonia sp. H7A. Next base: position 77,963 of record NZ_PYTZ01000012.1, read on the forward strand.
TTTCACACTCCGCCCGCATATTGCGACCGATGCCGCTGGACATGACAAATTTCAGGGCTGATATGGGGTTGTTCCTCGAAACACAAACGATCGCCTGTCAGACATCAAACGTGTTCTGTGATTACGGGCACTGGAATGACGGGTTTGCTGATCTAATGACCGCGTCTCAATCACATCTGACACCGTGGGTGCCCCAGGAAATTGATGTACTGGAAAAATATAACGGAATTCCAGGGGGCGGGAGTGCGTGGCTTCTAGCCACATTACTGGCCGACATCGTGTCCGTCAGCAACAAACCTGTTTTAGGGCTGTTTACCTCAGGTACTGATCGTTTTGTCAGTACTGTTACTTCAGGGAGTGGAAATAATGATGCCGGGTAGTACATGGAGCAGAGGGGGGCTTGCCGGCATAATAGCCTGCATCTCAGCGATTATAGTGGCCTTGATCCTGCATTTTGGTCCCTCGTATGGCCTTGATACCCGACTGAAGCAAGTGCTTGCATTTGTTACCGTATGGATAGTCTTGCTGATTGTTTTCTATACGCCGTTCATGTTCCGGTACATGCGGGAAAAGTATCACCGCTGGCGGGAACAGAAGAACAATGCGTTGCCTTCTGATGAATCAAGAGTTGCCCGGACTCCGCCACGCAATGTCACCGTTGATTCCATCCGTGACGCCATGCGTAACCTCTACGGCCGGCGCTGGGGACGTAAAACACGCATCCTGCTGATAACCGGTACGACCGCTGAAGTAGAGCAACTGACTCCGGGTCTGACGGCTCAGCTCTGGCAGGAAGACCGCGGCACACTGTTGCTGTGGGGCGGTGACCTCAATACGCCAGCAGACAGTGCCTGGCTGACCGCGCTGCGTAAGCTGCGCCGTCGTCCGATGGATGGCATGGTATGGGTCACCTCGGCCTTTGACCAGCTCTCAGCACCTGGGCTGGAGCAGCCGCTGCCGGTACCGTCTGAAAGCACCATGGATTCCCTGTCTCATGCTATCAGCGCGCGTATGGATACGCTTGGCTGGAAACTCCCGCTGTATGTCTGGTGCTTGCACCCACGAGCCGGTAAGCCGGAAGGACGCATTACGCAGGCGACCGGCTGCCTGTTGCCTGCCGGTTGTCGTACCGAGGGGCTGGCAGAACAACTTTCCGCCCTGACGCCGGATTTGACTTCACAGGGCCTGCAGCAGACCTGCGGTGAGGTGAAACATAACTTCCTGCTGACGCTGGCTGACCAGCTCATTCGCGAGCCACAGAGCGTGACTGCACCGCTGTCGGTGATGCTCAATCCGTACCGCCCGTTGCCGCTGGCTGGCGTGGTGTTCAGTCAACCCTCAGCTGGTGCTGAACGTGCCGTGCCGCACCACTGGGGCATGGATAAGCGCTGGGATGTTCTGCCTGAATCCGTCCGGACGCTTCCTGCCGGACTGCGTCCGCGCAAACCGGGCATTCCATGGCGCAAAGTGTTTGCGTCAGTTGCTGCCCTGGCGATGGTGGGCTGGGCTGTGTGGATGGGTATCGCGTATGTCACCAACCGCAGCCAGATAGCTGGCGCTAATGTACAGGCCACACTTGCCGCCCGCCAGAATCAGCCGCTGGAACAGCGCCTGCACGCACTGTCTGAACTTCAGAAAACGCTGGCCCGACTGCAGTACCGTTCAGAACACGGCGTGCCGTGGTACGAGAAGGCCGGACTGAGCCAGAATAACGCCCTGCTGGCCGCACTCTGGCCACGTTATCAGGACAGCGCACTACCGTTATTGCGGGATGCGGCTGCGGACCATCTGCAGACTCAGCTTAGTGCCTTCAATGCGCTGCCGCCAGGCAGCCCGCTGCGTGAGCAGATGGCAAAAACCACCTGGGAGCAGCTCAAGCTCTACCTGATGCTGGCGCGTCCGGAACATATGGACGCCGCCTGGTTCAGTTCGGCGCTGCTTCGTGACTGGCCAAAACGTGATGGTGTGAAAGACGGCGTCTGGCAGGGCGTAGCACCGTCGCTGCTGTCGTTCTATGGTGCGCAGCTGGTCACGCATCTAGAGTGGAAGTTCCGTGCTGATGAGGGCATGGTCAGCCAGGCGCGCTCGCTGCTGGTTCGCCTGATGGGTGTGCGCAACAGTGAATCGACCCTGTACCAGAAGATGCTCTCCCAGGTGGCACATCTGTATGTCGATATGCGCCTGGAAGACATGACCGGCGATACCGATGCATCCCGTCTGTTCAGTACCACGGAAGTCGTGCCGGGTAGCTGAGAAAGATATCCGCCTTCAGCCGGGCGGGGCGGTGATGGTGGATATGCCGATGGATGAAAATGCGCAGTATGTCGCAGTGGCTGGTATGTTTATGTCGCCGGACCAGGTGAACAACACCTGGCGGGTGGTGCTGAGCCGTGATGATCTCGATCCGGATAAAGCCCGGGTGATTGAGGCCGGTAACAACCGCCTGACCCTGAAGGCACTGAAAGATGATTGAGTCATCCCGTCCCTCACTGTATGAAACTCTTTATGGCAACTTCACTGGCGGCTTTGACCTGCATCAGGTCAGCGAGCAGAACCAGGTCGTTTTGTCCGTACTTGACAACATGCAGCGCGTTCTCAACTGTCGCGCCGGCACGCTGGCGCATCTGCCTGACTATGGGTTGCCCGATATGACGAAAATCCTGCAGGGAATGCCGGGAACGGCCCATGAGCTTATGGGCACATTGTCTGTCGTCCTGCTCAAATATGAGCCACGCCTGAAAAAGATAGGCGTCGTTCTGCTGGAGCAGAACGTCCCCGGCGAACTGCGCTATGCCATTGATGCTGAACTTAAAGGTATTGGCCTGGTGCGCTATGGCACGGAGTTTATGCCCGAAGGACGGGTGCTGTTGCGACATCTTAAGCAACAGCAATATCTCGACACGACAACCCGTATGTAAAGCCAGAGAATATCCTCTCAGTAAAATCTTGCTGTATATCAGCGATCACTGGAAGAAGCCCTGCTTACCGCTGAAGGTGCACACAGGGAAGATCTGCTAAGAGAGCGCTTTAAACTGGAACAAAAAATCCGGGATGTACATCGGCAATGTAGAAAGCTAAGCCGCATAAATAATAACCCTCCTGTGCTGCATATTAATTAAATGGACAACTGGTCATGAATGACATTCCCTACCGTAAAATTAAAACTGGCGGTGACCCACGCACGCTGGCGGATTATGAAGCTCTGCGCGATGAGCTGGGCAAACTGACTCATCCGGCTCGCCCGGATGTCAACTGGCAGCATGTAGAAAAACTCTGCCTCTCGCTGTTCGGGCAAAATGGCGTCGAACTGCAAACTGCAGCCTGGTATACCCTTGCTCGAACCCAGCTGGCAGGGTTGCCCGGCCTTAATGAAGGTCTGGCAATACTGGAGGCTCTTATAAACCACCAGTGGGGAACGCTCTGGCCACAGCCGGTCCATACGCGGATGGAGATCCTCAGTAACCTGAGCCTGCGTCTACAGCAAGTGATGCGCACTCTGCCACTTAACTACAGTGACCTGAGCCAGCTTTACACAGCAGAACAGCAACTTACCAGCCTTGGAACGATCCTTGAGTGCCTGGAGCTTAAGCACCTGAGCCAGTTCGATACCTTGCGGACGCTGATGCACAATAATGCCGTCAGGCTGGAAAATAGCGACGGCGCATCGGGTTCTGATGTTTTCGTTCAGCCTGGTATCCTGTTGCCGGGGATAATGGATGGCGCGAAAATAACGGCAGAAACCCCTTCTGCGCTACCTCTTCCAAAGAAAAATACAACGAGGTGGGTATATGTTCCCCAGCCGGAACATATACCGAATGTGGACGTTCTGTCAGTGATGCCGGTGCCGATAAAAAAATGGAAATTTTTCGCTGCGGGGATGTGTACCATGCTGGCGATCGGCGCTACAACGCTGTGGAGCTGGCACGTTTTGCGCCAACCTGACCCGCTACAGGTTCAGCTTGCTGCATCTTTGGCACCGTTGCCTGCAACTCTCACTCCTGTGCAGCGGGATTTGCTGAGACAGCAGGCTCCTCTGGAGCAAGCCTTCATTACGCAGACACAGCAGCAACTTACCCGCCTGGAGAAACTTCCCCCTGACTGGAACATTGCCTACAGCCGTCAGTTAATTGAGCAGGCTCAGGCGCTGTGGCCGGAGCAGGCTAAATCCATTGTTTTACAATGGTATCAACAACTTAATGCCAGTGCGTTGTCAAAAGAAGACCTGGACGGCTGGCATCAGGGGATGACGAAGCTAAAGCAGCTGAGCGATCGATTGAACAGGCTGGACGAGCAGAAGGGAAGATACATGACGGTCAGCGAACTGAAGTCAGTCGTATTTTCCGCCATGCAATCCTTTAATCAAACCATACCGGTCGAAGAACAATTGCGGGCACTGTCGCTGACCCCGGCTGGTCAGGCTTTGTCTTTGGCCGATAAGACCCGGCTGGAGATGCGTCTGAAGCAGCTGATTACCCGTTATGCAGAAATAAAGCAGACTGCGTCGGAAGAGTGAACATCATTTACAGGGAAGGGAACTCTGGTGATAAAAAACGTAACGCTGAGCAGGCGCAGAAGCCTAAAACAGGCGTTCCGGAGGGGGAGGGGATAAAGGGGCATCAATAATAGCCAGAGGCCTTCTTCTTCGGTGACAACGATATTTCCCGGCCCCTTCTATATGCCGTTCTGGTGTTCTACGGGACAGGCATTTCGGCTTCCTCTGTTCTGACTGTGGATGCCGGATAGATATGTCACCAGAGCGAGCACCAAACAATCATGCCCCCACAGCGAAATAGAGACTCGTCAGGGTCGTATAAAAAACTGGCGGCACATTATTATAAGTGCGCATACTATATGTTTACTTATTAAGGCTGATGGGGATTTTATGAACAAAGATAACGTCTGGAGTAAATCCTTTACGCTCGCTGTAAACAGCAAGCCGAAAGCAATATGGCAGGCATTTATCGACATAGATAACTGGAAGCGATGGAACCCTGGCGTAAAGTCAATCACTATCGAGGGGCCATTTCATACGGGAACATGGTTCACGATGGAGTTACCGGAAGGTGATGTTGTTCGTAGCCAGCTTATCGATGTTTCTGAAGAAAAGTATTTTATTGATGAGACCAGGGTAGATGAAACGCTGGTCAAAGTTGAACATCGTATTGAAGCATCAGGTACTGGTCACTGCATGTTGATTTATGCTATCAGCACGCAAGGTCCCCAGGCTCAGGCTTTCGGAGAGGGAATAAGCTCGGACTTCCCTGAAGTGATGGCGGGGCTGGCAAAATACCTTGCGGAAACAGGTTCAATGTAAATGACATCTGAAAATAAGCCCCTTCCCAGCGCTTTCGAAGGGCCGGACGAGAGCCCCGGCTATTTACTGTGGAGAGTGTCAAATAGCTGGCAACGCGAACAACGAAATGCCCTGCAACACTTAGGCCTGACACACACGCAGTTTGTCGTTCTGGCTGTAGCCAGTTGGTTTGAGGAAAAGGAGGCGCTGACACAAATACGGTTATCACAGCTAACCGGGAGCGACACGATGACGATATCCCAGGTTGTTCGTGTCCTTGAAAAGGCAGACTATCTGGAGCGTATTCCGCATCAAAAAGACACGCGTTCCAAAGTGATTAGGGTAACAAAAGCGGGGCGGGAGCTGGCTGAACAAGCCGTGCAGGTTGTAGAAGCCACCGATAAAAAATTTTTTATGCCGCTTGAGGATAATGGACAATCCCTGGTGACTTTGTTCCGAAAACTTCTCCGATAACCCCGAATCCTGCTGTTGGCGATGGAATAATAGGGGCGTAGTTAAGTGGGGCGATGGGATTTATGCAGTCGTGAGAGCTACTGTATAACATATTTGACGTATATTTTCGTACGGTTGGGCATCAGCTTCCACTGATGCCAAAGTTTTCGTCGATGCCGACAATGCCCCGCAGCAGGAAGTTTTTGATATGCACAAAGATAAAGAGTTTCGTTTATATCGCCCTTTGAAGGATATTACGCATACTTTCGGCGAAGAGTGGTTTGCGCTGAAAGCAGAAGCCTTCGCACGTTTTTTCGGTACACCGACATTCCTTATTGGGCAGACTATCGCGGTGATCGTGTGGATTGTTCTGAACGCAGCAGGCGTCGTGAAGTTTGACCCCTATCCCTTTATTTTGCTCAACCTGGCGTTCAGTATTCAGGCTGCCTATGCAGCTCCGCTGATCCTGTTAGCGCAAACCCGACAGGCGGAGCGCGATCAGGCGCATGCGCTGGCGGACGCGCAGCACCGCGAAGATCTGGATGACGCAATGGCGAAGCGCCAGATGCTGGCCGAGGAGCAGTCGGCACAACTGTTGGAATTGCTGAAACAAAATACGCATCTGACCGAGCTGACCCGGCAAATGGCCGAGCGTATCGAAACGCTCGCAACGCAGCTTGCGCAGCGTGAGTTGCACTGACAGCAGCAGTCAATTTCTGGTGGTGGCTGGTTTCCACAATCTGCCTGCTGCCAGACAGTTGGCAGTTATCGCTCGCAATGGAACGAAATCACCCGTAAAGCTGGTTCTTAAGCAGACATGACAGGCTGCTATGTGCGATGAACGGATAATGAATTTTTCGGCAGCGCTCTAAAATTGAATGGTTCGAATTACCGATAAACTTAAATTTCAAGTGCCGCAAGGATTGTGGCTTCCATTTTCTCCGGGGTGGTGAACGGCGCAAAACGCTTGAGCGGTTTACCGTCGCGTCCGATCAGGAATTTAGTGAAGTTCCACTTGATCCGCCCACCCAGCACGCCGGGCAATTCGTTTTTCAGATAACGAAACAGCGGGTGCGCTGCACTTCCGTTGACCTCAACTTTCTCGAACATCGGAAAGCTCACACCGTAATTAATGTGACAGGTTTGCGCGATGTCGTCGGCGCCGCCGGGCTCCTGTTTACCAAACTGGTTGCAGGGGAAACCAAGCACCACCAAACCCCGGGCGGCGTATTTCTGGTAGAGCGATTCAAGGCCTCCGTATTGTGGCGTGAAGCCACAAAGGCTGGCGGTATTAACGACCAGAACCACCTTACCTGCGTAGTCGGCCATAGAGATAAGCTGGCCGCCCAGACTGGTGGCTGTAAGTTGATGAAAGGGAGTCATAGCGGAATCCTCAAAGCAGAACCAGTTTGACGTCGGCATTGCCACGTAGCTCGTTATTGCCGGGGCCTGGAGAGTAGATCCTGTTCCTGATTGTGTGGCAGGTCTGGATCGTGTGCGATACATCTTTGCAAAGTCGAACGGAAAGAACAACAAACAGGCGACCGTTGACCTGTGCTCCGGGATAAAAAAGTATTTTTTTTCGAATAGATTCAGAAGGTGTGGCGTTTACCCATCATTAACACACTGATGGAGTCATAATTTATGACTGGAACAACGCAACCGTTAACACGACAGCGCTACGATAGCTTTACCCTGGTACTGCATTGGGTCACCGCAGCCTGTGTCATTTTCCTGTTTGCAAGCGCACATATCTGGGAGCAACTTGAGCGGGGGACGCCGCTGAGAAAAGGGTTGCAGGCTGTTCATATTTCTTGCGGAATTCTACTGGCACTGGTGATGGTAATCCGGCCGCTATGGCGGCTATACAGCCAGCACTCTCCCCATTTATCGATGCCGCCGGTTGAAGGTGCAAGGCTTGCTAAACTGCTCGCACATGGCATGCACGGCGCGCTTTATCTCCTCCTTTTCGCACAAATCGTGCTTGGGTTTCTTTTCCGCTGGTCGCAGCAGGAACCCTTCTCGTTCTTTGGTCTTTTCGACCTGTCTGGCTGGGTGCAGATTACACCAACGCTACGGCATACCCTCGCTCAGTGGCACGGCAATGTGGCCTGGGCACTGGTTTCGCTGGCATTTGTGCATGCTCTGGCGGCGCTTTTCCATCACTACCTGTTACGGGACAGCGTACTGAGCCGTATGCTGCCTGGCCGTGCTTTTCGTTAACCCGGAGTTCACCATGAATCTATTTTCGTTTTCACATTCCGCAATTATTCAACGTCTGCTGCCCGTGGTGTTTGTTCTGCTAACCACGCCGGTTTTTGCCGCAGGTGACGATAATACCAACAGCAAAACGCCGGATTGTCCCACCGGGCAGGTGTATGACAGCACGACAAAACAATGCGTACCCGAGAAAACAAGCCAGCTCAGCGATGAAGATAAAACGCGTTATGCTTATCATCTGGCAAAAAAAGGGGAGTATCAGGCGGCCCTGGATCTGCTCAACACGCTGAAAAATGGCGATACTGCGGAAGCCTGGAATTACCGCGGCTATGCCACACGTAAGCTGGGTCGTACTGATGAAGGTATCGGCTATTATCAGCGTTCAATAGCACTCGATCCGACCTATGCCAAAGTACGTGAATACCTTGGTGAAGCATGGCTGGTGAAAGGGCGTCCTGACCTGGCAAAAGCGCAACTGGAAACCATCGCCACACTTTGCGGCCAGAGTTGCGAAGAGTACAGGGATCTGCAGGCTGCTATCGACGGCCATCCTGAATCCTGAGAATGGTATGAGGATAAAAAAATCACTACCAGTGACGTCCGTCAGCATCTTGCTGAACATCTGACACGCCTGTGGCGCTATGGGCTGGTTCTGTCGCGTAACCGCGAGGTTGCCGAAGAACTGGTGCAGTCTACCTGTGTCCGAGCGCTTGAAAAAAGCGCGCAGTTCACCCCCGGCACACGCATTGATAGTTGGTTATTCACTATTCTGCATTCCATCTGGATTTCAGAGGTGCGTTCCCGCCGGGTGCGGTTGGGGCAGGGGTTCGTTGAAAGCGATGAATTACTGGCGCCGGATACGTATGAACAGGATGAGGCGCGCCTGCACTATGCGAAAATTATGCAGTACGTGAGCGCTCTGCCGGAAGCACAACGCAATGCGGTATTTTTAGTCTATGTTGAAGGTTTTACCTATCAGGAGGCGGCAGATACATTGTCTGTCCCGATTGGCACGATCATGAGCCGGCTGGCTACGGCGAGGGCGAAAATCGCCCAGGTGATTCACACGCCGCACCCTGTACAGGAGAAGCGATATTGAACTCAATGATATTTACAGCACCGTACAGCGATGAAGCGATAGTCGCCTGGCTGGATGGCGAAATGCAGGCAAGTGATGCAGAGCGCTTTGAGGCGGCGCTCGGTCAGGATAAACAACTGGCGGAACGAACAGAAGTGTTAAGGCTCAACCAGACTGATATTGCCCGCGCCTTCGCGCCCCTGCTGAAAGAGGCGCCGCAGTCTCGCCTGGAGGCACAACTGGCCAACATACTCGCCCAACCATCGGCAACCACTTCCGGTGCAAAGGGAGTTAGCCGACGAGCGTTGATCGCGGCCTCGCTCAGTTTTCTGGTTATCGGTTCAGGGCTGGGCTATTTCGCGCGGCCTGCCACAAAGGCTCAGGGTGAGAGCGAAAAAATTCGTGACCTTGAGGCACAGTATATGTCTTTGTACAGTGCAGAAACGTTGCTTGATACAGACAGTTCCCCGTCAGCATTGCAACGTGGACTGGCGCGTACTGCACAAGACATAGGTTTGCAGGCGAATGAGCAGCAACTTGTGCTGCATGGGGCAGAGCTGAAAATGGTGCGTATGCTGCGCTATGACAGCACCTCGATTGCGCAAATCGCCTGGATGCATGCGGATTATGGCCCGATGGCGCTGTGTATTTCACCAGACCGCCAGCCAGCCAGCACAGAACTGAATCAAGAACAGCGCCATACGATGAATCTCATCTGGTGGCATTCCAGAGGCTACCAGTTTGTGTTGATTGGCCGTAACCCTGCTTCCCAACTGAAACAAAACGCACTGACGCTACAGGCTGCGCTTTCATAGCAAAAGGGATGCACCGGTATGCTGGCCGGAGATGTTTATACGGCCTGATGCAGCCGGGCCTGAATCTCAATATTGATTGTCACGTTGTCATCTACAAGCGCAGCGAAACTGTCCATATTGAATGCTGAGCGTGAAATCGTCGTTGAGGCATGCAGATAAATGCTCTCAGCACTGGTGAGCCCGGTGTTTTTCCCCATCAGTAAGGCATCCAGAATGACCGGGCGCGAGACGTTCTTAACCGCCAGTGTGCCAAAAATCCGAAAATGGCCCTGTCCCAATGCCACCACGCGGCTACTGATGAAAGTGATATTCGGATAGCGTCCAGCGTCAAAAAAAAGCGTCCCTTTCATCTGCCAGGTTAACAGTGTGTTAGACGCCTTCAACGTCGCCACCGGAATGGATACATTGATAGTGTCGCCCTCGTCGTTTCCGGCATTGAGTGCAATATCACCCGTTACATCTCCCAGTCTGGCCTCAGAAGTATCGCCAAATGCATGCCAGGAGAGGGTAATCGTTGTTTTCTGCGTGTTGATACTGTAGTTAGCAGGGCTGGCATATAACGAAAAGGGATTGATTAAAAATCCGAGAGCGATTACAGGCACGATACGCGTCATGTTGATAATCCTTGATGTGTTTAGCGTGTAAACGTGCCAGCCGTGTTTTTTATTCGATTCAGGGTTCACCTCCATTGTGCAAATACACTTAAAGCGATTTGCTCCCCCGTTGATTAACACCATCTGAAGTTACAACCTCTGCCCTGGCACAAAGCTGACCGCCTGAAAAGTATCCCCGGCAGGGGAGATTTTCCGTTTTCCAGGTGGGCCTCATATACCCCTTCCATTGTGAATGTACACATATCGATGTGTATCCATCGCTGCCCCGTTATGGTGCGAAAGTTTGCACCATGCACAATATCCTGACGGTTACCTGCAGATTAATGAGTATTTGTGTGCAATGTGCCCACTTCATTGTGTGGCCTCTGCCCAGATATTTTTGGCATATCTCTTGCTCTTTTGTGCATAGCCATTCAGATAGCCACTCAGAGGTTCAACTATGTCAAACAGCAATGATTTTCCGCTCGTCGAAGCGCCTGCATCAGGGCGCAAGGGTATATTTTCGATTTCCATGGTTCTGTTCAGCTTTACTTTCTTTACCGGCACGATGTTCGCGGGCGGTAAGCTCGGCGTCTCTTTTTCCATCGTTAACCTGTTGTGGATTGCCGTTATCGGTAACTTTTTGCTGGCCCTCTATGCCGCGTCGCTCGGCTGGATTGCTGCGCGCAGCGGGCTGAATACCGTGCTGATGGGGCGTTTTTGCTTCGGTGAAATAGGCAGTAAGCTCGCCGATTTTATTCTCGGTTTCGCTGAACTGGGATGGTACGCCTGGGGGACGGCGACCGTCGCCATTTCGCTGGTCAAAATCCTCGCCATACCTGAAGCCATGACCATTCCGCTGATGATCCTGTTCGGTATTCTGTTCTGCGTGACCGCGCTGGTCGGCTACAAGGGGCTGGATGCGCTGTCGCGCGTGTCGGTGCCGCTGATGTTCATTCTGCTGGTTATTTCTATGTATATTGCTGCCCATCACGCTGGCGGCTGGCAGGCGATGACCAAAATCGAGCCGGGCGGAAGCGAAACCATGGCCTGGTCAGCGGCTATCACCATGGTGTTCGGCACTTTCGCCAGCGGGGCGACCCAGGCGACAAACTGGACGCGTCTGGCCAACTCCAGCCGCACCGCCATCGTCGCCAGCATGGGCAGCTTCCTTGTCGGTAACGGGCTGATGATTGTTGCCGGAGCCTGGTGCGCTATTGTCTACCAGCAGGCTGATATCGTGGAAGTGCTGATTTTGCAGGGGCTGTCCGTCGCTGCGGTAGTGATGCTGTGCCTCAATCTGCTGACGATTCAGGGGCCGACGATTTATAACGTCTCGGCTGCCGCCTGCCATCTGCTGCGCAGTGAGCGCCGTCGCACCCTGACTATTGTCGCCGCTGGCGTTGGCATTCTGCTGGCCATTGGCGGTATGTATGAAATGCTGATCCCTTTCCTCGTCTTGCTGGGCAGCATCATTCCGCCCATCGGCGGCGTTATCCTCGCCGACTACTGGTTTTATCGGGGCGGCCGCTATCCGCTGTTGCAAACTGCACGTTTGCCGCGCTTTAACTGGTCGGGGCTTTGCGCCTACGCCGTGGGAGCCGTGGTGGCTTATCTGTCGCCATGGATCGCGCCACTGGTGGGCATTACCGTTTCTGCGCTGGTCTACATCGCCCTGACTCGCCTGAGTAAACGTCAGCCTGCCGCTGATTCGGTTGCGGAGCAGTAACCATGAGCCTGACGGTCAGAGAAATCCTCGCCCTTGAGGAACTCTCCGCTATGCGCCTGCGCGCGGGCAAGCAGGGACTGCAACTGGCGGTTCGCTGGTACTACGTCGCAGAAAATGAAAATATCGCCGAATGGATCATGGGCGGGGAACTGGTGTTTATCACCGGGATCAACCATCCCCGCGATGAAGACAACCTGATCCAGTTGCTGATGGAAGGCAAGCAGCGCGGGATCGCCGGAATGGTGATCCTGACCGGAGGCGACTATATCCAGTCAATCCCGCTGCGTTTGATAACCCTCGCCGATGAGTTGGGTATTCCACTGATCGAACAGCCCTATCTGCTGAAGATGGTGATTGTTACCGAACGCATTGGCACCGCACTGGTGCGCAGTGAAAACGCTCTGCAGTCGCAGCGCGATATTCTGATGCAGCTGTTAACCGGGGATTATCCCGATCTGCAAATCCTGCAGCAACGCGCGATCCATCAGCGACTGGATTTTACCCGCCCGCTGCGGGTCGCGGCATTACGCCTTGAGGGAATACAGAACCTGTTTCGTCAGTTTCCACCCGAGCAGGCGGAAGCATGGTTACAGCAGGCTCGCCGTAGCGTACGCCAGCGATTGCAGCAGCAACTCAATCAGCAGGGCAACCCCTTTCCGCTGGTAGAACGCAGCAATATGTTTATTTTCCTGCTTCCGGATGAGGAAGGTGAGTTTTATCAGCAGAAAAAGTGGTTACAGCAGTGGCTGCTCGCGCTGGCGGATAGCGACGATGGGTTGTCGCTACTGTGCGGCCTTTCCGCAAGAGTGCAGCAATTACAGGATTATCAGCGCGCGCTGTCGCAGGCGCGTCAGGCGCTGGACCTCAGCGATAATCTGCGTCCGGCCCAGCGCATTAGCGACTATCAACAACTGGGCTTTATCAAACTACTCTCTGCCATCGGCGACCCTGCGCTGCTGAGCGATTTTATGCATGACACCCTCGGCTGTCTGATAGAACGCGATCGCAAAAGCCCATGGCTGTTAATGGAGACGCTGGAAACGCTGCTCCAGGAGAACGGTAACGTGGTCAGGGCCGCCGAACGGCTTGGTATCCACCGCAACACATTACATCAACGTATTCAACGAATTGAAAAGCTGACCAGCTATCCGATCAGCCATCCGCAATTCCATCTCAACGCCTCGGTCGCTTTAACGATCTGGCGTATGTCGCAAAATCATTTACGGGAACATCCATGAAAATTATCAACGCGCGCCTGCGCCATAAAGAAGCGCTCTATACCCTTGAATTACAGGACGGTGTGATTAAAAGCATCACTTTGCAGACCTCAGCGCAGGTAGCTGAGGTCTGCGATATCGACGCGCAACAAAAACTGGTTATCCCGCCGTTTGTCGAGCCACATATTCATCTCGATGCCACCCTGACGGCGGGCGAGCCGGAGTGGAATATGAGCGGTACTCTGTTTGAGGGGATCTCCCGCTGGAGCCAGCGAAAAGAGAGCGTAACGGTTGAAGATACGCGTCAACGCGCGCTGAAAACCATCGGTATGCTGCGTGATAACGGCGTGCAGCACGTGCGCACCCATATTGATGTTACCGATCCCTCCCTGACGGCGCTTGAAGCCATGCTGATGGTGAAAAAAGAGGCGGCTCATCTTATCGACCTGCAAATCGTTGCCTTCCCACAGGAGGGCATCGAATCCTTCCCCGGCGGGCGAGATCTGATGACTCGTGCCATTGAGATGGGGGCCGACGTGGTGGGCGGCATTCCGCACTACGAAAACACCCGTGACAAGGGCGTCAGCTCACTTGTTTTTCTCATGGATCTGGCCCAGCGCCACGGCTGCCTGGTCGATGTGCACTGCGATGAAATCGACGATCCGCAGTCGCGCTTCCTGGAGGTGCTGGCGGAAGAAGCCCGGGTACGTGGAATGGGCGCGCAGGTTACCGCCAGCCATACCTGTGCCATGGGATCTTACGATAACGCTTACTGTTCGAAGTTGTTCCGGCTGCTAAAAGTGTCGGGCATTAACTTTATCTCCTGTCCGACCGAGAGTATTCATTTACAGGGGCGCTTCGACACCTGGCCGAAACGTCGCGGCGTGACGCGGGTGGCTGAACTGGACCGCGCCGGGATCAATGTCTGTTTTGCTCAGGATTCCATCCAGGACCCGTGGTATCCGCTGGGCAACGGCAATATTATGCGCATCCTCGACGCCGGCCTGCATATCTGCCATATGCTGGGGTATAAAGATTTGCAGCGCTGCCTCGATCTTATTACCGATAACAGCGCCCGGGCGCTGTGCCTGGGTGATAATTACGGCATTGTCGAAGGACGCCCGGCTAACCTGCTGATCCTTGACGCGGAAAATGACTATGATGCGGTCTGTCGCCAGGCCAAAGTGCTGACGTCAATTCGCCACGGTGAAATAATCATGCAGCGCCAGCCGGAACAGATTGGCTATCCAGCCTGACACGTTAAGCCCGGCCAGTTAACCTGCCGGGCTTAAAACGCGCACCTTATCCGGCCCCGATCCGCTGGTTTTCATCATTGTGGACAACTGGATAAGGTGCGCTTTCAGCGGCTTAAACGTCGGGTAGGGTTGACCTGCTCTCAATAGATGAATGTTGCGTGTGTAGTTCAACCGAGGGAGGTAGCGGCAATTGTAGGGGGCTCACTTTTCCTTGAACAGGGCATTTATTGATTCACGTTGAAACTGGTAGATATCGGCTGATGCCGCATAGCTAAAGTTGAAGGTAATATAAGGATGCTTATTGCATTCGGCAGACGTCAGGAGAGGGATATATGGTGTCCTGCAGGAATCGAATGTATAAATAATTATATGATTTAATAAAGAAAGTTTATAGTTGTTCATATTTGTTCCAACATTTATACCAACAAATAATTAAAGACTTTTCAACAGTATGTAGAAAGCCTTAGAACTTGAATATGTCGAGTAAGTCTGACAAGTTCAACACTAACAGATTATGGACTTTTGTTGGAGTATACACTTATGAAAAATTGGTCTCCTGAACATACGAAAGAGATCAAATCTTGGCTCGACATTGATACTTACCGCAAATTCGAAGAGCCTACATTTATACGGTTCTATCATGAGTTATGGGCAAGAACATTGTTCTTCAAAAGCTACAGAGAAAATTTTGAGAGCAAAGCTCTTATGGGATACTTCTCGAAAATCTTTAGTGGGAATCCTTTTCTGATAGAAGAAGAAAGGCTTGGGTATATGACTCCCGAAAACAAGTTGTTTCAACCACCTCATTTCTTGCTTACTACGACAGATGATATTGCTCGATTAAGCATACTTTCTATGAAAAGAGAAATGTATTTCTGGAGTGGTGGGGATGAGTATGCTGTAAATAAAGAATTTGAAGAAAAACCTGTTTCTGAGAGTATGCCAGATCAGTTTCCCCGGACAGTTATGTTTGAAATAGATTTAACAAGTGGGACTGACGAGGAAATTGCTGAATCACTTAAGGCTGCACTACCGCAATGGCGAAAAATTAAGGGTATAGAAGAAAATCCCCTGGAATCAGTTCGGTTTGGGTATGGAACTATCAAGAAACTGATCAACTATCGTGTAATACCTATGCTGGATATTCTGGTCTGGGCAGCCATTAAAAAATCCGCGTCTCTGATGACAGACTATCCAGGTTTCTATATACAGACGACGAAGCAGAAAGTGAAATGAGGCTACCCCAGCAAATTAAGGATACTGACCGACCTCTTGCTCTTAAAGCTTGCACGATTAATTTTATCAGGCAGTTCCATTTTTTTATAAACAAGAATAGTCACTTAAAAGAAATGAAGGTTTCTGACGTAATTAGACTTACAGATTAACAATGTGGTATATGCTGTGATGATTATATTTGTAATTGTATTTATTAAAGTTTTATTTTTTGACAAAAAATAAGTTAATGGTATAATGGAATAGCATTTTTTATAAAAATGGAGTGGGGTATGAAAAAGTACAAAGCTACAGATATCGCTAACTGGTTTATATACAAATTTGCGGAATCTGGAGATCCAATAACACATCTTAAAGTACAAAAATTGCTCTATTATGCTGAAGCATGGTATCAGGTTATAAACAATAGCGAACTTATTGAAGGGGAGTTCCAAGCATGGGCACATGGACCTGTCGTTCCTGAAGTTTTTCAGGCTTTTAGAAAACATGGCTGGAATACTTTACCCATGCCAGATAAAAGTGCATTGCCAAAAATTTCATCAGATGCGGAAAATATACTAAAGCAAGTATTGGACTCTTATGGGGAATTACCAGCTAAGACACTTGAAAACATGACACATAAAGATGAACCGTGGATTAAAGCAAGAGATGGTTTTGAACCAGAAGAACGTTGTGAGAATATAATGCCTAAAAGCGAAATAAAAAAATTCTTTAAACATAAATATGATATGTAAATCATGGCAAAAAAAGACAAAAAAATACCTAAAGATAAGATTAAAGATGAGTCTGAAAGTGTCTCCGGTTCAGTAATTGCAACCGAACTTGAAAAAATAATCTTTGATTTTCCTGGGTTAAAGAAGAATGGTGAGAGAGACAATAGTATAAAGAAAAAACCTTATGTTGTTTTGAAGTATTTTCAGGAAGGGTGGGAATGTTTTTCTGACTGGACACCAATAGAACTGAAGGCTTTTTCAAATTTTCTTAATATTCTTTCTAACCAGACATGGGAAATGGTCTATAAATCTGGCGGTAAAGGGCAAAACAAAGGAAGTTTAGGTTATACACAATACAATATTGCACAAATGAAAGCAGGGAAGGATATTCTGGAAGGTATCAGGAGTAAGCTTTCACCTGATATTAACTTTTTTGAGCTAAGAGTAACAGATAAGCTCAGAGTTCATGGGTTTCAATCGCAGGCTGCATTTTTTCTTGTCATGCTTGATCGGGAGCATAAGGTTTTTCCTCAATGAATATCGACCTTAATTTGTATTAGTCGCGGCTAATACAGTTTATAGTCTGCAAGTTCAAGACCGTTTTAATTCTTTTGGTAAAAAGGCATCAATTTCACTATCTGAAAAACTCATATCTTCCAGTTCTTGTAAAGCCATCTGCGCGGCTATATAAGCCTTGTAATTTGTGCTCGGAGAACCTGCGTATACAGACTGTAATTCTTTTGTTAGTTTATCTCTTTTTTCTCTTATTTTATCAAGGGAGATATCCCCAATGCGAATATCAGTCAACAATGAAAGATATTCTTCTCTTATAATCCATAGATCACAGCCAGCTTGCCGATGCTTTTGAGCCAGTTCTCCTAAATCATAATTTTTTGTATATGTATTTAAAATCAAAAGGATGGTTGAGAGGACAACACTGATAATAGCGCTAACGTTGCCCTTTTCAAAGAAAGTTGAAACTATTCCACCTGTAACTAAGGCTGACACGACTATTTGCCATAATTTTATGTTTTCATGCTTACGGATAAGTATGTCAGCACATTTTTCATGAGTTTTATGGGAGTAAACGACCCGTCCGTAACATTCTCTTATCTGCCCTTCAAGGATTAAACGGTCTTCATTCATCACGGTTCCCCTCGATTACTATTGGTACATGAATTCTATCTTTGGCAACGACAACTCCGTCTTTAACACAATAGCATTCGACAATGTGATCCCCACGAAAATTGGTGGACTCTATTTTCTGTCTCATCCCTGCATCTGCAACTATTTGTCCTCGAATATTATTTTTTCTCTTTGCCACTTCACCTCTATTCAATACTTTCCAGTATATATCATAAGGTTGTATAACTGAAATCTCTTTCACCTCAAACCTTAAATCCTTTTTATTTCGTAGAGGAATATGTCTTGAGATCATATCACGCAGAAAAAACTCTCTAAAACCATTTTGTTTCACTTCACAATCAATTTTTATGTTTTCTTTAATATCCACAGGGAATTTATCTTCGATAAATTCTTCTGTGTTTTTCCATGTTGCGTGGGTATGGAACGAAAGGGATTCCTTTGATACAGTTTCAGCTTTCGGGAACGGGCGACCATAGACCTTTTTCCATTTATCATTTTCATTCGATTGACCGTTAGCATCAATTGCTTCAAGACACAGATGGTATGCTTTTTTAGCTTTCTTTTGAAATTTTTTCTTAACTTTCACTCGTTGACGACTGCCAGGGGCTGAATACTCAGTCTGTTCTTCAAGTTAATGAATATATTTGAAAAAATCTCTACTTAACCAATCATAATAGTGATAGCTCTTATCATCATACTCAGTTGTTGAGTTTAGAAAATTGTATACCAGAGTATCAATCAGAAGCCCTCCCATAGCTAAGCCATGTTTGTTACGCCATGCCCTTATCATTTTACATAGCCGACGGAGGTTGCTATTTTTGTTTGCGTCAAGGTCATTTATAGCTGTCATTTCATCTCTGGGCTTCGTTATTTTCCAACTGCCACCGTTTTTCGTGTCAGGATATTTATAACTACAATCCTCTTGTTCAAAAACGGGCTGAACTTCAACATGGAAATTGGTATAAGTTACAGTAACGACAAGTCTGTCCACACGAACTTTCGTCGTCGGATACCTTTTTAATATTGCTGATTTGACATCTTGAAGTAGTTCTAATTGTTTACCGTCTTTGTAATTATCCCATTTTGATTTAGGCATAATATATAGCATATCTAGATCTGAAATACCTCTGATTCCCGTTTTTCTCCCAAATGAACCCACTTGTAAAGTATTTGCTGTATTAGATTCGGTATCTCTGAACTGTTTGTTTAAAGCAGTGGTTAATTCGCCATAGCGAGAGCTGATTGTTTCTGCATTATTGATAGATAAATTTGATATAAACCCTGAAAACATTTCAGATATAGTCATCGAATGAACTCCTCACTCTTAGATTTTTTGTTTATGTACGCTAAGGGTTTGCTACAACTTCACTTTGGATTTATGCTGTATGAATACACAGTTATATTAGCATAACTTCATCGAACGTTCAGGTGTTTATTTTTATTCATTAACATAATGATCTATAGTTATTTTTATGTAATATGCCCTCTGATCCTACTTGGAGGCACTCCCTACAGAAAAGGCATCAAAGCAGGAATCAAAGCGGCATTTCGGTTTTTTTCGTGGTCGCCGTATTTACATCAACGAAGGAAAGAACGCAAGTTAATCAATCTGTATCTACTTGATTAACATAGAATATGTCATCAACTTCCGCTTCTGGCTGTGAGTTCAACAGGTCGATGCAACGCTATCCTTAATCGAAGGGGGACGTTGCCATGAAACGAAGAACTCGCATCTACTACACACCAGAACAAAAGGCGATTATCCAGGACAGATATAAGCAA
>NZ_PYTZ01000129.1:0-444 GCF_003028445.1 Kosakonia sp. H7A
TCCTTCGAAGACAAGCGCCTGCCGTTGACCGATGGTGACCTGCTCGGTTGTGTAGCCTGCTTCGCTGAGAAGCTCACTACTGGAGTGGAGAATTTCACTCATAGTCCCAGTTCCTCAATGGCCTGCTGTCTTGTCAGCCAGCGGCCCGCCGTACCTCGGGTGATGGTAGGCGCGGTTCCCGCTCTGACGATGTTCGAGGGCAGGGAGTCCGCTTCAGCGCCAATTGCAATGGTGATATCCGGCGAGATCGAGGGAGCCGTCTCCCTGGCATACGTATCCTCGACTCTATGGAGTGGTTGGTTGGGCGTGCGAAGTGCCCTGATCCGTTTCTGATTCAGGAGCCAATAGTGACCAGCCGAAGCAGCGCCGGATGCGCGAAGTTGAAGGACAGTCAGGCCGACGTTGCACTCGTTCGGAGGTACACGTAGGCTAGCCGGCTGGTTC
>NZ_PYTZ01000130.1:0-444 GCF_003028445.1 Kosakonia sp. H7A
GCGAGTCAACCGAGTCGATTCCGTGCGGCGACTTGCTTGCCTGCAGCCCCGTGCCGCCATCCACGCCCTCCGGGAACGCGACATGGGTGACACCGCCCGGCAGGATCTCCCTGTCCTCGGGCTGCTCAGGCCAGATGCCAGGCGCATCGCCGTACTGGAGGTCGACTTCCTCAATGGGTTCGACGGTGCACTCTCCAGCCAGCACCTCGGAGCCTGGCCACTTGTTTGGCAGGTTCTCCGGCAGCTTGTCCCGCGGAACGATCCGCGCTTGGACATCGGCAATGAGAGATTGGACCCGATCGGACATGGATGCGATTCCTCAGGCGGCACTCAGCTTGACGGCACGCCAGCTATGCTCGTCTTTGGTGGGGTGCTTGGCGTAGACACCGAGAACATCGACGTCCGAAACATCTTGGGGAATCGTTTCCAGCAGACCCTTTGATA
>NZ_PYTZ01000131.1:0-441 GCF_003028445.1 Kosakonia sp. H7A
CGCGCAGCAGCAGGATCGCCTCGGCGATCACCAGCTCGGCCACGCTGCGGGTGTTGGAATAGGGGGCGTTGAACACCGGGATGCCGGCCAGCTCGGCCGCGTCCAGGTCCACCTGGTTGGTGCCGATGCAGAAGCAGCCCACCGCGATCAGCCGCTTGGCCTCGGCCAGCACCTCGGCGGTGAGGTGGGTGCGCGAACGGATGCCGACGATGTGCGCCTCGGCGATGCGCGCCTTCAGCTCGTCCTCCGGCAACGACTTGGCGTGCACTTCGATCTGCGAGTAGCCGGCCGCGCGGAAGGTATCCACGGCCGTCTGGCTGACGCCTTCGAGCAACAACACGCGTATGTCCTGCTTGGGGAACGAGGTCTTCTTCGGCGACATGGCGACGGCGGCGGGCTTGGTACGGGGCGGTCACTATGCCAGAGCGCGGCGCTTTTTGG
>NZ_PYTZ01000132.1:0-441 GCF_003028445.1 Kosakonia sp. H7A
AGCACGCAGCCCTGTTCGGCCCAGTACTGGTTGAGGGTCTGGATCAGGCCCTGGAAGGTGATCGGTACGCGCTGTGACATGCGGCAGGGGCCGTGCGAAGGGGTGCGCTAGTATAGCGGCCGACCTGCGGGGCATTCCGCAGCGGGGAACGGCTCATGGAACAGCGGCAGCCCGCCGAAACGACGATGGCCCTGGCCGGGGCGGCGCTACCGCGCGGGCGGCTGGTGTTCGAACGGGTGGCCACCGCCCTGCTCGCCGACGAGATGGTCGCCCCGAACGACCGCGAGCGCATCCAGTTCTCCGCCGGCGGCGCCCGCAATGCCAGCGAAGTGCATCCGTTGGTGCTGCTGTCCAACCTCAAGCTGCACGCCGGCCAGCCACCGGCCGGCGAGCTGGGCCTGGAACGATTGACCGAATGGCTGGCTACCCGCGTGGGCATGC
>NZ_PYTZ01000133.1:0-441 GCF_003028445.1 Kosakonia sp. H7A
GACGACGATCACATACTCCCCGCCCATCGGGAGAGTCGCCAGGTTAAGAGTGCCGTAGACCGAGGTTAAACTCTTGGTGTCGAGCAAAGTCCCGTCTGGCTTATAGATGTAATAGTAGAGCGTGCGGGACGCGGGCAACGTCGCCTGACCATTCAACTGCACCGCCAAGCTATCACCTGCCGAGGCGGTAAAGGTGAGCCGACCGTTCTGACCGTAACGCGGCAACGACAGCGCCAATGGCACTTCGCGCATCAGGCTGGCGCGCACATCCTCTGAGAGGGTGATATTGAGACGTATCGTCTGCGTGGCCGCCTGCGGAGTGACGATCACGCTGTAGGTGCCCGTCTTCTTGGCAGTCAGGTTGAACTGCTCGGTTCCGTAGCTCAGGTAATATGTCGTGCTGTCCAGTTGCGCGCCTGTCGGATCGTACAACGCCGCGCT
>NZ_PYTZ01000134.1:0-439 GCF_003028445.1 Kosakonia sp. H7A
GTTCAGGGCTTTGGTCTCAATGCTCATCGGTCTTCCTGTTGTGGCACCGACCTGCGCCGGCACCCGGGTCAATTGCGGATCGCATCCTGGAACGACAGGGCCTGCTCGGTGTGCTGGGCGCGCTCTGCGATCCAGTCGATCACCTGCTCTTCCATCACGCGGTTCTGGAGGCTGCCCATCAACTGGGGGTCGTTTCGGTACATCTCAATGACCTGCTCCGGCTCCTCGTAGGTGGAGGCGATCAGGCGCAGGGTCTCGTTCACGCGCTTGGGGTCCAGGCGCAGCTGGTTGGTGCGGGCGACCTCGCCGACCAGCAGGCCGACCAGCACGCGCTTGGAAGCAGCGTCCATGAAGCCCTGGTGGGCATCGGCCGGCGGCTGGCCCGGGTCGCGCCCGGCCCGGCGCATCTGCTCGACCTGCTGCATCAGCATGCTGCGGG
>NZ_PYTZ01000135.1:0-438 GCF_003028445.1 Kosakonia sp. H7A
CGCCTCGCTGTGGGGGGCCATCGCCAGGGAGACGGTGGTGGCCAGGAACAGTGCGATCAGGCGGACGAGGCGGGACGGCATCAACGGGCTCCGGGGACAGCGTGGGTTTGGCAGATTGCCCCATCTGGGAGATTTGGGCCAGTCGGTGGGCCTGGAGCGGTTCTCGGGCGGGTTACGTCTGGCGGGTGGTTGCGCTGGCTTGCGGCGCGGGCCCCGGCCTGGCGTACAGGTCCGTCGCGGCTCGGTCAGACATCCTGTCTGACTCGCCGCCGCGGGCCATCCATGGCCCGCTGACGAACCTATCCGCCAGACCGGCGCCAGGCGCCTCCATGTCCCCACTTCGAACGAAGCGCGCCCGAATGGGAATGGGGGAAGAGCAAAGGCAAAAGCAAAAGCCGAAGCCGAAGCACTCGCCTGACTTTCTTTCATCCTTCGGAT
>NZ_PYTZ01000136.1:0-437 GCF_003028445.1 Kosakonia sp. H7A
CCTCGCCGAACACCAGGCGCCGGTAGGAATTCACGTTCGGCGCGAAGAACGCCATCGCCATCGGCACGTACTTCTGCAGGCCGCCCAGGTAATGCAGGAAGGTCTGGCTCAGGCCATCGTGCAGCTTGCCGCTGAAGACGTTGCGGCCCTTGGCATCGAGCAGGCTCTGGTGGATGTGCATCGCACTGCCCGGCTCGGTTTCCATCGGCTTGGCCAGGAAGGTGGCGTACACGCCGTGACGCATCGCCGCCTCGCGCATGGTGCGCTTGAACAGGAATACCTGGTCGGCGCGCGAGAGCGCATCGGCATGGGTGAAATTGACCTCCAGCTGCGCGGCGCCGGATTCGTGGATCAACGTGTCCACGTCCAGCTCCATCGCATCGCAGTAGTCGTACATCAGGTCCAGTATCGGGTCGAACTCGTTGACCGCGTCGATG
>NZ_PYTZ01000137.1:0-437 GCF_003028445.1 Kosakonia sp. H7A
CGTTGCTGGCCCGCCTGCCGCGGCTGCGGCTGGTCAGCCAGACCGGGCGGCTGTCGTCCAACATCGACCTGGAGGCCTGCACTCGCCACGGCGTTGCGGTGGCCGAAGGCAGCGGCTCGCCGGTGGCGCCAGCGGAACTGGCCTGGGCGCTGGTGATGGCGGCGAGCCGGCGCCTGCGCGCCCATGGTGATGCGCTGCATGCAGGGCATTGGCAGGCCACGGGCGACGGCTCGCTGGGTCGCGTGTTGCGCGGACGCACGCTGGGTATCTGGAGTTACGGCAAGATCGGTCGCCTGGTGGCTGGCTATGGGCAGGCATTCGGGATGCGGGTCCTCGTATGGGGCAGCGAAGCATCCCGTGCGCAGGCGCGTGCCGAGGGTTGCGAGGTGGCGGAAAGCCGCACGCAACTCTTCGTCGAAAGCGATGTGCTCTCGCTG
>NZ_PYTZ01000138.1:0-436 GCF_003028445.1 Kosakonia sp. H7A
GAAGGCCTCGGCCTGGTGCGCGACGGCGTCGTGGCATGCCGCGACGGCCTCATCGTGCATGCCGGCCCCGCGGCCGACGCACCCGCCTTCGAGGCCGCCGAGCGCATCGACTGTGGCGGACGCTGGATTACCCCCGGCCTGATCGACTGCCATACCCATCTCGTCTACGCCGGCAACCGCGCCAACGAATTCGAACAGCGACTGCGTGGCGCCACCTATGCGGAAATCGCGCAGGCCGGCGGCGGCATCGTCTCCACCGTGCGCGCCACCCGCGCGGCGGATGAGGACGCGCTCATCGCGGCCTCGCTGCCCCGCCTGGACGCGATGCTGGCCGAAGGCGTGACCACGATCGAGATCAAATCCGGCTACGGCCTCACCCTGGAAGACGAAAGCCGCCAGCTGCGCGTGGCCCGCCGCCTGGGTGAACTGCGTCCGG
>NZ_PYTZ01000013.1:0-92810 GCF_003028445.1 Kosakonia sp. H7A
TTGCTTATATCTGTCCTGGATAATCGCCTTTTGTTCTGGTGTGTAGTAGATGCGAGTTCTTCGTTTCATGGCAACGTCCCCCTTCGATTAAGGATAGCGTTGCATCGACCTGTTGAACTCACAGCCAAGAGCGGACATTCCTAACCTATGGTGAATTAAAATATGTGAGCATGTCAGTCGTGGTAAATGACTGGCTCAATATCCGTTTAAAGTTTTATCCCTCTGAGTCGATAAGGTAAGGATCAACAAAAACGCAAGGTGATGCGCATGTATGGAAAACTGGTCATTACGGGAATAATGGTAACGTTGTTGAGTGGATGTACGGCGGGGTTTAGGCCTTCGCTGGAAGACTATAAAGGTTCAGATGCAGCGCGGATTCGTGCTGCATCTGATGGCAATACAGCTCTTCAATTTTACGAAAAACAGGCAAGTGGTTGTTATAAAAAAGTTTTAGAGCGCCGGGTTACTGCTGGTCTGGCTATTGTCGGTATTCCTGTCACAGGAAATAAAAAAATTGGAATGCCCGAGTCATCTAACAACAACGGCGTTTTCATCAATGAATTTACTATCAAGCCAGGGCAACTGGTGACGGTAATTCATTACTGGACCCAATCTGGATACAATCAAAATACAGAACGATCTGCCTCCTATAGATTCATTCCTCAGCCAAATCATGATTACGATATCATCGTTACCGGCTCAGAATTTTCCGGAGATAGCGTATCGGTAAAAGATTTGGATAAAAGCGCTAATATAGTGAGTTGGGAAGGCAAATACTGCCCCTCTGGTATGTTCGATTAATTGCATGACGCAGGCCTCTGTCTGTACGAACAAGAATCTGGTTTAAGCCCACCCAGTGGGTTTTTTCATGCGGTGCAGCGAACGAACAAAAAGGGACAGAATTAGCGGCGTGTCCAGCAAATGTCTGACGGGACAAAACGACGCCCCCAGTGTGCCAGGAGCGGAAGCTCATGCTATACATTCAAGTCCAAGAAGCAAGGAACTGCCTCATTAAATAAAGTTAATGGTGTAATCAGTTATGAGTCATAAATTGCGTAATGGCTTCAACTACCCCTGGAGCCAGTGGTAGAGATGCATTTGTATAAGCTGAATTATTCTCATACCTGTCGTCCGAGTTAACTTCTTTAAGAACGTGGTTTACATCTGGTAAAAGGACAAGGGTTGATTTCGTATTCGCTGACTTAAGCTTTCGGGCATCATTTTCTGTTACCTGGAGATCACGTTGCCCCTGTAATATAAGTACAGGTTTCGTAATACGGGCTATTAGATAGCTTGGGTTAAAGGAAAAAATATCTATAAGAAAACCTTGAACTGCTGGATGAAATATCCTTTGCAAAGCGGGGTGCATGTCCTGAACATTGGTACGTCTATTCTGCTCTAACTCATTGATAACGAAGAGTGCATCATCCAGCAGGACTGCATTTTCCGGATTGGACATAAACTGAGATCTTAACACTTCCCCCAGAGGGCGCGATGGTGTTGCAACCAGAATTAAACCATATACATCAGGTTCCCCCGCCGCGGCCAATGCAACGATGCCCCCCTCACTGTGACCGAGAAGCCAGATACACGGGCTTTCCAGATGTTGTTTCAATACCGTTATCCAGGAGCGAACATCTTCAACATAATCATTGATTGTCACAGCGTTTGCGTCCGTTACCGCCGCTGAGCTGGCAAACATTCCACGCTTGTCCACTCGCAACGTTGCGATGCCTTTTAACGCCAGATTTTCCGCAATAAGTCGATAAGTTGAAGCATTAACGCCAAGCGGATTATTGCCGTCCCGGTCAGTTGGCCCGGAACCCGGAATAATCAGAATGACATTTTCTGGATTCGGGCATGGGCTAAGTAGAGTGCCTTTGAGGGAGCCTTGCGGGCCTGGCGCCTCCAGAAATGTTTCATATGTATTGTTATGCATAGTTAAATGAACCATATAAATTATCTGTATGATAAATTACAGACTACATCATTTTAAGGTTTCAAATACATGGACTAAGCTATAGATATCCACTGTTATTTTTTCTTTATAATAAATCGAGCTTTTATTTAAAGCCTATGACGACATAATATGCCTTTCATATTGTCCTGGCATTAAGAATTGTAATGCCAAATTGTCACTGAATTTTGTTCAACTAACTCACGCAGAGTTCAAAAACGTCTGCTGTTCGCTCACAGCGGACCTTAAACTTCATTATGTTAAGAAGGTGACTGAACTCACTCGGCCTCGTAAGGAGCGTGAATAACGCCGTCGTAATTCCTGTGTTTCTCTCTGCCGTTCCGCGAGTGCATGTTTTGCTGCGCGTGATGCCCATTCATCAGATTGGTCCAGGTGTTCAATCTCGGCTTCTGCTATCGGCGTGACACGGATCAGCGGAACTGAGCCAAAAGGTAAATTATCAATCCTGCGGTCATCAAGGCTGAGAATGATTCGGGTCAATGGGTGATATTCGTCTGTAAGCGTACAAAACAGGATTGCGCCATATTTTTCAACATCGTCAGCAACCTGATACCCATCTGCAACGAGATCGCCCAGACTAATCAAGAGAGAAGCCCAGTCATCCATCGGGTGGCTGATGGTAGTATAAGCGTCTAATTCCATGAAAAGTTCGCAGCCTACGCCATTTTCCGGGTCAGCAATGCCGGCCCAGGGCGTCGAGAGTCCATCGGTGGCCAGCGTAAATGTCGTTTTGCTCTTAATGTTGAGCACTCGACGATGGGGCCCGAACCAGTTCGTCTGGTTGTGTACGTTTGCGTCATCTCGTTCAGCTATAAAGTCATCTGAGACACTGCCATACCTTTCCCAAAAGGCTCGTCTTGCCATAGAGGCGGCCTCATAAATCGGGTCTTGAGGGCCGCGCGGCACGATTGTCTTATCGAACAGTGTATCAACTGTAACGCGCCCGCGTATTAACGGTATTTTAGATCTTGTCCAGCGAACGATGACCTTATTAAAAGGCTGTAAATGTGATGCTTCAAGTTTCTCGACAACCTCCCGGACCGTTCGAAGGGCGTGGTTCCCCTCTGCAATGTGACTCCCATCTGCATACATGTAGCCTCCAGTTAGTGAGGAGACGCCAGCCTGTTCGGTTATAAAGAACCATTCTCCGTTCACAGCGCCAACGGGTGCCTTGCCTAAGGCCGGGCGTAAGTCTCTTGCCGCATCAGCGTTTGAATATGCTGTCATGTCTGTCCTTTAGCTTCACGTCTTAGGTATCTTTTGTAGTTTACATTCCAAGCCCTGCGCGCCAAAGTGGCGCGCAGGTAGTCGAGAACATGAATGAATGGCGACTGTTTATAAAAATACTCTCGTGGATGCAAAAGTACCAACGTCCGATTCTCGCTCACAGCGGACATCGATCTTCGCGCCGCTCCGCTTAGTGCCAAAGCAGACATTGATAACATTGAGATATGTTAATTTATGGGAAACAGGTCACAAACGGTAGCCAGATCGACCACTGATATTAAAAGCAATAATCAATTGGGTCAGTTAGCTAGGAAGTACAAAACAGGGGGGGGAAATCAAATTCAAGTGAATTCTATACTACATGATGCTGATTATGCTGGTCTTAATGAGGCACTGAAAGGCCGAAACCTGCAAGCTCTTTGGTGGGCAACAGAAGCGTTCTCTGCTGATTATGTTAGCAGAGTGGAAGTTTTCTTTAGTGTGCTGGAACGCCTTTTACGAGAAAAAATCAGGCTGGCTAAGCACGGTAATTTCCTTGAAGGAAGTGTTGATGAGCAGGTTGAGCGTTTCAGACGGGCGTTCCCCCTGACAGAACCCGAGATGGAGGATGGTATCTGGTTCTTTGATGAGGCATGTCCGGGGGGCGCAGTTTGGGTACTCGAGGATGGTTCACTTGAGTGGACTTAAATGTTATTGCCTTCATGGTAATTGCATCGGCATGAATAATTACCACCACAACTGCCGCGATACAGGCGGTCGCGCGCGGCGATATCAAATCTGTGCTGGCCGGGGCTGCGGCGCCGTATATTGCAGGGGGGACCTGCTCCCGTTAATTAACATAAACTGATTTAGCAGCATTCGCTCGTGCCAAGGGCGGACGTGACCAAAATCATCCTTTGTTAAATAAAGGGGAACAGGTCAGTTGGACTATTGATATACGGAATAGTCAAAAATCAGTGAATTAGGGAATAAGTATACGGGTGTGGAGATTAAATTTAAATGATTAGTGAGCTAAGTGAAAAGGAATATAAGGAACTGGCAGATGCGGCTGAGGGCCAAACTCTTGATGCAATTTTATGTTATGCAGTACCAGATCCCTGTCCACCTGGCTTTAGTTTTAGTGAACGAAGAGAATTATTTTTTTTGGTATTAAAACGGCTTTTGAATGATGGACGAATTAGACTTGCCAAGCATGGTAAGTTCCTTGAAGGAAGTGTTGAGGAGCAGGTTGAACGTTTCAGACGGGCGTTCCCCCTGACAGAATCCGAGATGGAGGATGGTATCTGGTTCTTTGATGAGGCATGTCCGGGAGGAGCAGTCTGGGTACTTGAGGATGGTTCACTGGAGTGGACCTAAATGTTATTGCCTTCATAGCAATTGCATCGGCATGAATAATCACCACCGCAACTGCCGCGATGCAGGTGCTGGCCGGGGCTGCGGCGCCGTATTTTGCAGGGGCGGCTACGGGTGAACTGGCCGGGATAATTGCCCTCGACGCGTGGGACATAAAATTTGTCAGGGTCACTTGAGACTAACGTGATCGGAATATTAACCCGCTGTATCCTGACCAAATTGTTTTTGATATCACTAATGCAAAATGTTTTGCGTCGTTGAAAAGAAGGAATTCGGATAATATGTCTAAAATTAAATTTGAACTGAGTCGTGGAAGCGACGTATTACGTGATGGCATGTTTCTGGAATTATCTGTCAGCGAGACATCTCCTTTACGGCAAATTGCTGAGGTTTTCTATTCTGACGTTACTCACGAATTCTTTTTGACCTGCTACGAAGAGAATATCCCTCTGGAAGCAGTGGAAAAACTGATTTCGGAGGCGAGGATATCTCTCCCGCCAGTAAAGCAAGAGCAATCCAAGTAGCACAGACCACATATCAATGTCTGCTCATCGCTCATTGCAGACCTCACATCCCCAAATTTCACCATCTCCATACCATAAGTGAAGCCTTCTTACGCCTGGGAATGAATTCTGGAGGAGCAGGTCAAGACGTCATTTATTTCTGCCCAGGACTACGAATTGACGTGCTCGCGACAGTAAAGACGTTTCCAGCCTGTGGGCGTCAGCCCGGTCAGTTTACGGAAGATCTGCCGAAAGTAACTGGTGTCATTGAATCCGCACTGGCTAGCGACTTCGGTTAGCGACAGCGAATTATTGATCAGCAACTTCTCCGCCATCAGTACGCGCTGGCGATGAATAGCTTCTGTCAGCGTCAGACGAAAAACACGGCGGTAGACGCGTCCCAGATAATCTGCGTTGCAGTGCAACTCCTTTGCCAGCGAAGACGTGGTGATCGGCAAATGGAATTGGGTGCGAATGAGCTGATGGGCCTTCCACGCCAGCGCCATTCCAGGGCTGTCATTGGTGCTTTCCTGCGGGCCGGGGGCGGCAATTTGTTGCAAGATCAGCAGCAAAATACACTCCATCGCCACGTTGCGGCGAATATTTTCCTGCTCGCTGAGAAACTGGCGAAACAGGGAAATGACATACTGTGGATCGCTCACCCGTGTATATTGGGGGACGCTCAGCAGCGCAGCATACCCCCTTTCTTCGGCCACGCCTTGCAGCCAGTCAAAATGCAGCCAGTAGAATTTGAGATCGGCTGGAAAAGCGCCCTCGCCCACATGGCGATGCCCCGGGCGCAGCAGCAAACTCTCGCCCGCCTGTACAATAAACAGGTGATCGTCTTCACGGATTTGCAGCTCTCCGCGCTCCACAAAGATGACTTCCCATGAGGTCAGCGTGCGCGCGGGATGGCTCCCTATCCCGCGAGAAATGAACAATCCGCCATTTTGCACACGAACCGGAAACGCTATGGATAATTCAAGCATCGATAATCAATTTTCCGCTTTTTAAGTCATATTAATAGACCTTTCCATTTGATTATTAATCAAAAAATAGTTTACTGCCCGATCCAGCTCACACTTTATTAAACAGGTCGGAATCGCTCTCTTTTTATACTTTTCCCTTCTCTTGTTGAGCGCCGTATTCCGGGCAAAATAAATCCGTACCTGAAAATAAGCCCGTCCTGATGCGGGCAATGGACTCTGACCCTGATGAGGAGTTTATTATGACTGCTAGCCCGATTACGCAAACCGAACTGACGCAGCAGGACGCGAGCGATGCCCTTTCCCTGCGCGAGAAAATCGGTTACGGGCTGGGTGACGCCGGTGGCACGGTAATCACCTGCCTGATCATGAATTTCCTGACATTTTTCTACACCGATGTATTTGGTCTTACCCCGGCGCTGGTCGGGACGCTGTTTATGGCGTTGCGTGTGTTTGATGCAGTGTCCGATCCGATTATGGGCATTATGGCTGACCGTACGCAGAGCCGCTGGGGACGTTTCCGTCCATGGCAACTGTGGATTGCGGTGCCGATTGGCGTGATCGGCGTTCTGACCTTTACCACACCTGACGTCAGCATGAACATGAAGATCGTCTGGGCGTTCGGTACCTATCTGTTGCTTTCCGTCAGCTATACCGCGATCAACGTGCCCTATTGCGCACTGATCAACACCATGACCAGCCGCCACAGCGAAGTGATTGCCTGCCAGTCCTGGCGCTTTGTGCTGTGCGGCGTGGCGGGTTTTTTGGTCTCTGTGGGCCTGCCCTGGCTGGTATCTGTACTGGGCAAAGGCAACACCGCGCAGGGTTATCAACTGGGCGTCGGGCTTCTGTGTAGCGTGGCGGTGGTGATGTTTCTGTGCTGTTTTTTCTGGGTACGCGAGCGCGTCTCACTGGACAGCCTGGGGAAATTTACCCTGCGTGAGCATCTGGCTGGGTTGCGCCGAAATGACCAGCTACTGCTGATGCTGCTGATGTCGTTCCTGCTGATCAATGTGTTCAACATTCGGGGTGGAGGCTATATGTACTTCATCACCTATGTCTTGCAGGGCAGTACTGCTTACACCTCGCTGTTTTTTACCATGGTGACGTTTGCCTCGATTCTTGGCTCGGTGCTGGTCAGCCCGCTTTCCAAACGCGTGGATACCGTCAGATTGTATTACTGGACCAACATCGTCCTGGCTGCGCTGGCAATCGTGATGTGGTTCTTGCCTACAAGCCCGGCGTGGCAGACCTTCTGGCTGGTGGTGATTTTTGGCAACGGTATTATTCTCGGCTTCACCCTGCCGCTGCATTTTGCATTGATGGCTTTCGCCGATGACTACGGTGAGTGGAAAACCCGCGTGCGCTCCTCGGGGATGAACTTCGCCTTTAATCTCTTCTGCATCAAACTGGCCTGGGCCTCAAGCGCCGGGATCATCAGCCTGGTGTTTATCTTTGTCGCTTATCACCCAGGCGCAGGGCACCAGACGACGGCATCGCTGCATGGCATTACCAGCATGGAAACCCTGCTGCCTGCTTTATTCCACTTGCTGCTGGCGTTCACTATTCTCGCCTGCAAACTCAACAATCCACTCATGGCGCGCATAGCCAGCGAGTTGCGTGTTCGCCATGCTCCGGTCTGAGGAGAACATTATGTCTGTGATGGAAGTCGATCTGCATAAGCTGAAAATTAACGATCCCTTTCTGGGTCAGTATCAGCAACTGGTAAGGGATGTCGTCATTCCTTATCAATGGGATGCGCTGAACGATCGGATCGCCGAGGCGGATCCCAGCCATGCAATTGAAAATTTCCGTATCGCCGCCGGGCTACAGCAGGGAGAATTTTACGGCATGGTGTTTCAGGACAGTGACGTGGCGAAGTGGCTGGAAGCCGTCGCCTGGTCGCTGTGCCAACAACCGGATGCGGAACTGGAAAAAACCGCCGATGAGGTGATTGAACTGGTGGCTGCCGCCCAGTGTGAAGACGGCTATCTCAACACCTATTTCACCGTCAAAGCCCCCAGCGAGCGCTGGACTAACCTTGCGGAATGTCATGAGCTGTATTGCGCCGGGCATATGATCGAGGCCGGAGTGGCCTTCTTTCAGGCCACTGGTAAGCGCCGTCTGTTAGAGGTGGTGTGTAAACTTGCCGACCATATCGACAGCGTGTTCGGGCCTGGTGAGACACAGTTGCACGGTTATCCCGGGCATCCCGAAATCGAGCTGGCGCTAATGCGCCTGCATGACGTAACGCAGGAGCCGCGTTATCTGGCGCTGGTGAATTACTTCGTCGAGCAGCGCGGAACGCAGCCGCATTTTTACGATATCGAATATGAAAAGCGTGGCAAAACATCTTACTGGAACACCTATGGCCCGGCGTGGATGGTAAAGGACAAAGCCTACAGCCAGGCGCATCAACCCATTGCCGGGCAGCAAACCGCTATCGGTCACGCGGTACGTTTTGTTTATTTGATGACCGGCGTGGCGCACCTGGCCCGGCTCAGCAATGATGAGGCGAAACGGCAAGACTGCCTGCGTTTATGGCATAACATGGCCCAGCGCCAGCTCTATATTACGGGCGGTATCGGTTCGCAAAGCAGCGGTGAAGCGTTCAGCAGCGATTACGATTTGCCGAACGACAGCGTGTATGCCGAAAGCTGCGCGTCCATTGGCCTGATGATGTTCGCCCGCCGTATGCTGGAGATGGAAGCGGACAGCCAGTATGCCGATGTGATGGAACGAGCGCTGTATAACACCGTGCTGGGCGGCATGGCGCTGGATGGTAAACACTTCTTTTACGTTAACCCGCTGGAGGTTCACCCGAAAACGCTCCGCTTTAATCATATCTATGATCACGTTAAACCGGTTCGCCAGCGCTGGTTCGGTTGCGCCTGCTGCCCCCCTAATATCGCGCGTTTGCTGACCTCGCTCGGTCATTACATTTATACCCCACACCAGGATGCGCTCTATATCAACCTTTATGTCGGCAACAGCATTGAAGTGCCCGTCGGGGATAAGGTTCTGCGGCTGCGTGTCAGCGGTAATTTCCCGTGGCAGGAAAAGGTGATGATTGCGGTTGAGTCGCCGTTGCCGGTGCAGCATACCCTTGCTTTACGCATGCCTGACTGGTGCGATGCGCCACAGGTCACGCTCAACGGCGTTGCGGTGGAAAAAGCGGTTCACAAAGGTTACCTGCATATTCACCGACTCTGGCAGGAAGGCGATACGTTAACCCTGACCTTGCCGATGCCGGTACGTCGAATATACGGTAATCCGCTGGTGCGGCACGTTGCCGGAAAAGTGGCGATTCAGCGGGGGCCACTGGTGTATTGCCTTGAACAGGCCGATAACGGTGAGGAACTGCATAACCTGTGGTTACCGCAAACCGCAACCTTCAAAACGACTGAAGGCAAGGGCCTGTTCTCGCACAAAGTTTTAATTCAGGCCGAGGGCATTAAACGCACGTCAGCGAATCCCGAACAAGCGTTGCTCTGGCACTATGACCATTCGCCATCAACCAGGCAGCCGCAGACATTAACCTTTATTCCGTGGTTTTGCTGGGCCAACAGAGGAGAAGGAGAGATGAGGATCTGGGTCAACGAAGAGTAAATCTTCTTTCCGCCGCCAGATTCAGTGGCGGTTTCATGATAGGCGGTAACATTATTATCCGCAGCGGTCTGATTTTTATGGGGGCAACTGCGGATGATTACCTGCGGGCCTTTGATGAGAAAACTGGCAAAGAGTCTTTGGACAACCTTAGCGCCGGGTTCCTTAAAGGAGTGACACCGTTCTACACTCCGCTATGTTATGAGCAAAAATGGTGAACCAGGTATCATGAAGCCATAGCCGTTGTTGTCGCTGTGCTTACGTATGTAGCTGACAGGGAAAAGAGCAATACTGCACCAATCCCGCAGAGCGTGCGCTGCGAATTCTGCACAGATCTCCCCCTGAGAAAAAACGCGCCAGGACGCTTCCCGGCGCGTCTCACACCTGAGGCGACTGTAAACATGACGCTGAATCAGTTTATTTCAACGGCAAATAGATATCCGTGAGTAATTCATGTTCCGCTACCTCATGCACAAAGTTGTGGTAATGAAAGAAAAGCGGGAAGTCGCGAAGTTCCTCGCCACTCTCAGGCAACCAGTCACGATACAGAGTTTTAGCCAACCCGGTTAATGCATCATGCGATCCCTGATGGCGCAACACCGCACATCGACCAGCAGGGATGTCACTATTTATCACCCCGAAGCGATTGTCCTCCGCAATGGGTGACGTTACTGTCCCGCAAATATGGAACTCAAATTCATCGGGCGGTGTTAAGTCCGGATCGTGTGGTGCAATACCGTATGTCTGGCTGCTGGCAACAGGCGAATAACCCGTGGTTTTTCGCCATTCAATAAAGCGGGCCGCAGTTTCGTTTATTAGCTCCGGTTGTCCATAATGAGTCAGCATTGCGACTGATGTCGCGGGAAAATGGATGATCTTGATCTGGCCTTGCATCGTTTGTCTCCTGGCTTTATAAGGTTCGGATATGCGCTTATGCCAATCGACCCAAGGGGGCTGCTGGCGAAATTGCGTCGGTGAGAGACCAAACATTTGTCTGAAAGCACGGCTAAATGATTCAGAATGCTGGAAACCGGCGTCGAACGCGATATCAGTGATTTTCTCTAACGGATTAAAAGCCAGCCGATAAGATGCGCGTTTTAAGCGCATCATCTGGATGTAACGACCAGGTGGCATCCCACAATAACTACAAAACTGACGATGGAAGTGAAATGGCGAGAAGTGAGCCACTTCACTGAGTTTCTCCAGTAATAATGTGTCATCGAGATGACAGTCAATATAATCAAAGACCTGTTTAAAACGTCTGGCGTAACTATCGGTTTTGTTATCACACATGGCTTCCTCCGTGCTGCTTAATATGCTCGAAGGCGATTCAGTTTGCCTGACCGATCTTGCCCAAAGAACGTCCGCAGAAACATTGACGAATAAAAACGTGCCAGAGCGCGTTTGAGCCGCTTATTGCAGCTTTTCCATAGATGGCTGTTTGATGAGTTGTGGCCTCACGTTGCCGGATAATGCCTGAGCACTGAGATATTCAGGATTCACACAGCCATCCTTCTTCCCAGACAGCTAAGATGCCAGCGTTTTCCATTACTACTCAGTTGCGTCATGCTTAGCGGTTGAATATCAAGCAGTTGAAAAGAACTGGCAGGCGCATCGAGCAATTGAATCACTATCGCCCTGATAACCGTAGAGGAAACAATCGCACACTGACACCCTCGCTCTGCAACTCTCAGCGAGAGCCACCTTCCTGTGCGCGCCATTACTTGCACAATATTTTCTCCTCCCGGTGGCGCGTCCCCGGAAAGCCAACACTGAAATGCGCCATGCTCCTGCTCAATAACCTTTTTAATCGGGATGCCCGCCCAACGGCCATATCCGGGTTCAGCGAGTTCCGCAACGGACTCACCACACAGCCCTAGCGCAGATGTTGTCTGCCGTGCAGGTAGATCCGGAGCGGTCCAGACTTTACTGAATGGCCCGACGCACTCCTTTAGCTGACGCAGTTGGTTCACGGAAGTTTCGGTAAGAGGATCGTCAAACGGGAACCGCGAGTTCCTGTTTGCCAGGGTTTCCCCCTGGCAAATCAGTTGCATCACGAAGGCCATGCCGTCAGCATCCTTCGGCCGGATAACGATGCCCGGGCTTGCGCAGCGTCCTTTCGGCAAATGTGCCAAACAATAGCCCCGTTGCGCACCACATCGTTAACTGAGTGCCGAAAGCACTCAGGCGAAAACGCCACAGCAGATCGGCGGAGAAACCCTCCGGAACCTCATTCACTGCGGGCATCAGCATGCAGATAGCAATCAGCATCGCCAGCCCCACCAGCCCTCCCCACAGCGCGGCATTCCACCCGCCCAGCTTCTGTCTCAGTTGATGGGCGCTCCAGGCTGCGGTCACGACAATCACCACGGAAACCAGCAACATGCTGAAGTAGAGCGCAGTCCGATAGCCAATTGTTGAAGGATCTCCCACCGCAGGAGGGTTAGGAGGATATTTCAGCCCCGGAATCATGCTCATTATCAGGAACCCGCCCAGCGACAATGACAGCGCCAGCGCTCTTGCTCCTCGCGGTCCTGTGCGTTGCCAGCACAACGACCAGACAAGGGCCAGAGCACCACCCATCGCCGCACTGAAGAGGATCATTCCGCTCAGCAGACCCGCACCAGACTGTGTTTTCCGGCTAAAAACTTCGCCGCCAGCGTCACCCTCGTGGTGATGCCCACCTTCCCCACTTAACTGCTTGTGGGAAAGGGTTTCTTCAAATGAAATCGCACTATCGACCTGCGGCTCCCCGAAGAAACGGGCGAAGCTAAAGGCGATAATGCCGGCGAGGAGCCCGGCCATCATCCCCTGTAACAGCAGTTTTCCCGTCATGGTTTTATCCTCAGTGGCAGGGGAATCCCAGCAGATGCCGGGCATCATGGAAGTATTCGTGTACCTGATTGCCGGAAAAAACGGCAGTGGCCCCCTGCTCTGCCCCGATAAAATAGACAGACAGCATCACCATCAGCGTGATAAATGCAATCCACGGCAATATGGCATTAAGCGGAATCGGCGCCTGCACGACTTCGATTTTATTAACGGTATGTTCCATTTTTCTTCCTCATAACGGGCTGTGGATAATATTCATGGTTTCATTCTGGCGGATGCCGGGCTGACCGCCACGGGAACACGAAGAGCCGGATGGTGATGATTATGGGCTGGCGCGCAGGTCGCGCTGGCCAGTACAACCGGCATCCCGTGCGGAGTATTCAGATAAGCCTGACGCCATTCATTGGTTCGCCGGGTAATATCTTCCTTTCCTGTCAGTTCCAGCGACAGGAGCATTTTTTCTGCGGCTGAGACCCACTGCCGGTAATAGGCGTCGTTGATGCTTTCGCCTTTCTGAAGCGGGCTGGCTTTTATTTCCGTGCTGAAAACATCCACCCACGCCTTCCAGCTGAACTGCCCGGCCTGATGAAGATAAACGATCAGCGAAAAAACCTGCGCCTGCCACGGATGTTCAAATGGGGCGCTCTCTTCAACAGAGGGAGCAGAGATTGTCCGGATTTCTGAACTCATAGCGCCTCCAGATAGTCGTCCCACAGATCAATTCGCACTGTGTCTTTAGGCGGTGCTTTCTCGCCCCATAGCTCAGTTGCGGCAAAGCTCACGCTGTAAACATGCTGAGGATGTTCGCCCAGGTCATGGGCCGCTGTATCCGGGGTGATAAATACGCCATGGTCAATCACAATCGTACCGATTTTGCCACGGGCATAGCGCGGCAGGCGGGTATGCCCGGCAGGATTGATATTTTTGGTTCTGACCAGGTCGCCAGGCTTAAAGCTGGCCGGCACATCCATCGCTACCCGTGCAGATCCCCCGGTACTGACAACCGCCTGCACCATATCCAGACGCAGCACCGGTGTTTCCGGCGAGGCTGCCAGCGGCTTAACCGCACCGGAAAGCTCATCCGCAGTAATAACACCCCTCTCAAGCAGAAGTGTTTCGAAAGCATGCATCCAGTGTTCGTAGTAGCTCTCTTCGAGATAATGCGCCGGTTTCATGCGCTCAATGGCATGCCGGAACATATCAACGTTGAAGTGACCTCCAACGAACAGAGAGGCAAAAAGCGAAAAGGTACGCCTCTCCCATTCATGATGGAAAGGAGGCTCGTTTTCTTCAGTGATGACGGCGCCCATACCATGCATGCCGCCCAGATCGTGTATCCCGTTCATCTGATTCTCCAAAAAAGTTGAAAGAAATACCGTGTGTTACTTATCACCCGGCTGGAGTGCCACACCCGTACCAATCATGGAATCACGGGTTACCAGTTCGACCAGTTGCTCTTCACTCCAGCCCTCAGTCCCGGCAGGTCTTTCCGGCAGAACCAGATAGCGCAACTCAGCGCTGCTGTCCCACACCCGAATTTCCCTGTCCTCGCTGATGTTGAGACCAAACTCGGCCAGAACACCGCGGGGCTCAATGACAATACGCGATCGGTATGGAGCTGATTTGTACCAGGCAGGAGGAAGGCCAAGTGTTGGCCAGGGATAACATGAGCAAAGCGTACAGACCGTTACGTTATGAACCTCGGGAGTATTTTCAACCACCATCATGTCTTCCCCCTGCACACCTGAAAAACCCAGTTCCGCAATGGCCCCGGTACCATCGGCAAGAAGACGAGCCTTATAATCAGGGTCGGTCCAGGCTTTTGCCACGACAAGCGCGCCGTTCCTCGGACCAATTCGGTGTTCATACGTGTCGATAAGCTCATCCAGCGCAGCGGGATCTACGAGGCCTTTTTCTGTCAGCAGGGACTCCAGCGCCTTCACGCGAAGCGCAATTTCCTCAGGTGGTTCAGTATGGTCATGAGGGTGTTCGTGGTCGTGTGCCATGTTAAGTCTCCGGAAAGTTTAATGTCATTGCCGGGCTCCTGGTCCGGCGGTATCGCCCTGAACAGACGGGCTACAAACGTTTACATCTCCTGCCAGTTACCACTCGCTTCCAGCGCGGCGGCGGCCTGATAGATAGTGCTTTCAGCGTAGTGCCGCCCAATCAGCATCATGCCCACCGGTAGCCCGTCAACCAGCCCGCAGGGCACAGACATGGCCGGATGGCCTGTCACGTCCTGTGCTGACGTGTTGCCAATCATCTCGAATGCTCTGGAGATATACTCGGTAATTGAACAACCCGCTTCTGGCAGCGGCTGGGCCGTCACCGGAACTGTCGGCATGACTAAAAGATCGAAATCACCGAACGCGCGGTCATAGTCCGCCCGGGCCCGACGGGCCAGGTTCTGTGCCTTCGCGTAATAACGTCCCTTATAGCGCGTCAGTCCATACTGGCCGATGAGCATGCAGATTTTGAGAGAGGGAGAAAGTGTGTCCGCGCTGTCACGCCAGGCCGCATGTTTGTCCAGCAGGGATATGTCGTAGAGTCCTTCCCAGTTAAAACCCATCCCATTGCCATGCATCATCTGCATGGTGAGCCCTTCACAACCAATAGGTGACCACAGCGCGGCGGCAAGCTGATGACCGGGCACAGAGACTTCCCCAACGACTGCGCCAAGACTTTCCAGCCGCGCCACCGCGCTACGGACCTTTTCAGCAAGCAGGGGCTGGAGATTGGGCAACTGGAATCCTTCCGTTACCACCCCGATTTTCAGCCCCCTGACCCCTTTATCAAGTGCCGCGGTATAGTTGCCCCCCCGCGAGGTGTACTGCCGCGGATCAAGCCCGTCCGGTCCAGCCATTACCTCCAGCATCAGAGCATTGTCCTTCACAGTTGCGGTAATCGGCCCGGCATGATCGAGGGTGGCTTCAATTGGCATAATTCCGGTATAGGGAACCAACCCATGGGTCGGCTTCATGCCGTAAGCGCCACAAAAAGCGGCCGGAATACGGATGGAGCCTCCCTGGTCGCAGCCTATCGCCATATCCACTTCCCCGGCGGCAACCAGCGCCGCACTACCCGATGAAGAGCCTCCCGCGCTGTACCCTCTGCGCCAGGGATTATGTACCGGAGCGGGATCTGACGTATGGCTGCCGCCTGAGAGGCAGAAATGTTCACAGGTGGCTTTACCAAGAATGGTGGCACCGGCATCAAGGAGACGCGTTACCACGGTGGCATCAAAAGCGGGTACATGGCCCTCAAGCGATGTTGCGCCGTTCATCATCGGGACGCCGGCCAGGGAAATATTGTCCTTAAGCACCACGGTTTTCCCTGCAAGCCTGCCTTCCGGTGTCCCCTGCACCTCGCTTTTGTAATACCAGGCATTCAGCGGATTTTCTTCGCCCTCAGGGCGGTATCCTTTTTTACGCGGATATTCAACTGAGGGGATCTCATCCCTTAGCCCGTCAATCAGGTCGTAGGCGTCGAGATTGGGCTGCATAAGGGCAAGATATTCTGCCGCCTCACTCTCAGAAATCTGCATATGAAGCTCTCTTGCAATCTGCTGCAACTGGCTGGCGTCGGGACGTTCAATGGACATATTTATTCCTTCTATCAAGAATGACTGACTGGATCCTGATCTGAACATATCGCACTGGCACTGCCTCGACCTGGCTGAGACGGACAGTGACATGGTCAGGAAGGACAGCGTCAGAAAACGCGTGCATAGCGGAGATTTAGCCTGAAATTCTCTTCTGCGCCGTTTTCTACGCGCAGGTCCCTGCCCAGCTGTATCTGGAACTGATCGCGGGGGGTAACAAATTTCGTGGCTGTGATACGGACGTTAGTGGTCTGTGCCGGGTTATCTTGCTTGTCACCGTCAATAGTGGTTTCACCGCCCCAGGTCTGACCAAAACCCAGGCCGAACGCCAGGGTAGGATCGGGCATGTAACGTCCCATAATCTGGGCTGCCCATGCATTGTCCTGCTGAAGGCGGGATGAGGTGGGCCCGTAATCGTTATTGTCACCGTACCAGATGGCGTCGCCGACCACGTCCAGCGCCCATTTATCAGTGAAATATTTCACCCAGGCCGCCTGCAGGTCGACTTTCCAGCGGTTCTCCCCCAGATTTAGCGCATCGTTGTGGTCATAATTGCCGCTCGGCACATAGAGATAGGGAGCAAAGCCGAAAATATCGCCCCCACTGTTAAGTTTTACCTTCAAAGGCACGGTAAGGATCAGGTCACCGGTACCGCTCGCTGAGCCGAGAGAAGACGCGTCGCCACCGCCTGATATCCGGCCAAAAGGCAGCAGGAATTGCGGGTCGAGCGTAGCTGACTCACTGATCTGCAACGTGTGTAGCAGGCGCAGCATGCCAATATCAGAGGTCAGGTTGTAGTCAGAGCTGATTTTGTCACCGCGGGAGTGCGCAGAACCGGTTGAAGCATGCTGATAATAAAGTAGCCCCACGGTGGTGCCGTCGGGAAATTGACTATAGTCGCCGGGAGCTACCTCAACGGCGAGTGCAGGCGCAGAACCAAGCAGTATGGCGGGCAGGAAAAAGCGTAGTGCGTGCATAATTTATCCCCGGAGAATTAAGTGATAGTCGTGTTGTTCAGCGTTGAGCATCACGCAGCATCCCGGTCATCGGATGGCAGTTGATATATTCGAAGGTCTGAAACCGGGCATCTGAAACAGAAACCTCGTGGTAAAGCCGCAGTTTCTGCAATCCGGTTACCACCCGGAAAAAGGTGGTGAAGATGCGAAGATGTGTGGGATGTGATTCCGCCCAGCGCTCGAGCCGGTCAAGTGAACGCCAGAAGCCGATATCGTAGGCAATATCCAGCAGATTTCCGTTGATATCCACGTTACGAACAAAGCGGTTGCTGTAACAACCCAGCGACTGACCTTCATCCCGAAGAAAATCCATACCCGCCTGCAAAGGAGGGAGCATTTCTGTGAAGTAAAGCTGACGTTCTGGCTCTTCCGCTTCCATCCAGTCCTGCCCTGAACGAATGAGCGTAATGTTGTCATGTCCTTGCACTACAACCCTGCCGCCAGCATCAGGATCGCCAGAAATAATGCGCAGTTCATTGTCAGGCTGCATCCAGTCATTCTGGGATGCAGGGATGCGGTCACGCACAGACCCCCAGTAACCATGTTCCTGGATCTCACCACTGATATTATCCATCACCGCGCCGACGCCCGGCAGATCATCCTTAAAGGCATACAGAGTCTCAAACTGTTCTGCCCGCGGGGCGATAATTTCGCGGAAATAACCGACGCCATCCTGCAGACGCTCATCTGAAGACCACCAGTTTTCGATCTCCGGCTGACGGACCCAGCGACAGTACGCAGCCGGAACCCGCCAGTACCCCACCACGATGAAATTACCGTAGCCCTGGTTGTCGGTATGAAAAGAGATGTCATGATTGCCGGGCCCGTTACTCAGGCTAAAGGTCGATACTATGTGCTGCATTGCCCGGACCGCGTTCTCACGATCCTCTTCACGAAATTGCACCCCCAGATAAGCCATAACGACCTGTGTCAGATCATCGCTGGCCCGTCCGACAAACATAGGGAAAGGTGGCTGATAGCCGTCGTGAACCCGGCGTGAAAGTGTGCGGGGGCATTGCAGGTGTTTATCAATGGCAGATTCCATAAAGTCTCCCGGATATAGAGTTTCAGCGATGGGTAAATTCCCTACTGATACTCAGGGAGAAAACTACGGGATACCTGGCTCAACCGGACATTCGCATGGTCAGGAAGGACACATCGATATTTATCATTGCGGGGGAGTCGTGATGAAATAAAACAGTGCAGCTTTGCCCGTTAATAGTGCACCGCCTCACGTTTAACACATCTGAATATATACATTACCCATGAAATATCTCTCAAAATTGTCATGGCGCAAATATTGCCTTCAGTTTGAAATAATTCATTCTGCTATGAGGTGTCGCCGTGAACAGTCATTCCACTTCCCGGGATATACGCTATTCCACCGAGCATGTTTCAGCGCATCACCGTTTCGAATACTGGAATGATGTTATTCTTCGTCACTGCATTCCTTCGGATGGTAAACCGCTCGCTGATGGCAGTTTTGACGGAGAACTTGCCGTAAGAGAAGTGGGGCTGGTGGATGTATGCACTCTCACTTCAACGCTTCACCACTGGGAGAGAAAACCACGCCATCTGAGAACAGGACCGGACGACGATTTATGGCTCGGTTATTTTCGGGGAGGATATGGACAACTGGAACAGGGAGGACGAAAAGCATGTCTGTCGTCCAATGATTTAGTTCTTTATGATGCGGCACAAACGTTTCGCTTCAGTCTGGGGGGCGAAAATAACCATCTCATACGAATACCCCGGCATCTGCTCGCAGGAAAAGTCCCCGCCAGCGAGACCCTGACCGCCACTATTCTTGATGATACCCGTCCGGGTATTATTCCGCTGCGTGAGATGATTAGCCAGGCAGCTCAAACGCCTGTGCTGATGAGTAATCCGGCTGTGGCCAGTCGCTTTTCACAAACGATGCTGGATCTACTGATTCTGAGCCTGGAGTTGCAGGATCATAATACAGCGGCTTCAGAACGCGATTTATATGCAAAAATGAGAAGCTATATCAGCAGAAATCTGACTAACCCTGAGCTTAGCGTAGAGAATATTGCTGTCGCTCATCACGTATCCGTGCGTACCGTTACCCGGACCTTTGCCCGCCATCAGAAAACGCCAGCAGCCGTTATCTGGCAAGAGCGACTTCAGGCCAGCCGTGATGCACTTGAACAGGGGCGAGTGCGCAGCGTATCTGAGGCGGCGCTTGAGTACGGATTCTCTGATTTTACTCATTTCAGCCATGCATTCCGTAAAGCATTTGGCGTCACACCGAGCTCGGTCATGAAACAACAACGTCAGTTTTTTATACTGGACTGACTCCGCCCGGTCGTGAGAACAGAAAACAACCAGAATCTATGATCTC
Source organism: Kosakonia sp. H7A (assembly GCF_003028445.1). Taxonomy (NCBI): domain Bacteria; kingdom Pseudomonadati; phylum Pseudomonadota; class Gammaproteobacteria; order Enterobacterales; family Enterobacteriaceae; genus Kosakonia; species Kosakonia sp. H7A. The sequence continues at coordinate 19,465 of NZ_PYTZ01000013.1, forward strand.
ATTCATCATTCCAACAGCGGCTTCTGCACCTTCAATTTCTTTTTTTTCTATCTCACTGCCATTGCTTTCAAAATTAATTCCTTTTCGTTCATTCCCTGTAAGCACACCCGTTTTAGTTCCACGCACTTTTTGAGGTTTCCAGGGGTTCAGCCATCAGCCGGTACTCTTCCGGCGTCAGGTTATTCAGGGGTTCATAAGCCGTTCGCTGTTATCGTTCCGCCAGCCAGCTTTCCGTGATTTCCCGCGCTTCATTCAGGGTTCTGAACAGATAAAAATTCAGAATTTCTGTCCGGTACGTCCGGTTAAACCGTTCGATAAAAGCATTCTGCGTTAGCTTTCCCGGTTTCACGGCAGACATCCTTAACGGTACGTTCGGCTTCAACAGACTTCAGAACGGCAATGAACTGATGTCTGGTGAATCGGGCTTTACGCATGGTGATCTCCTCAGGAGGAGATAATCTGTATGCCGGAAGATCGCTAAAAGTGAATGGGCCGGTTTGCAGGGATGCTTACAGGTAGATCTGAGAAGAGTTTGAAATGGTGCCGATAATAGGAGTCGAACCTACGACCTTCGCATTACGAATGCGCTGCTCTACCAACTGAGCTATATCGGCCCTGCGATGCGTTCACGAATGTGAATCACGGAGTAGAAGGTTAAAACTAAGCGAGTGATGCGTCAATGCCCTTGGGAATCAAACGGCTACTTTTGCACCACCCTGCTTCATTTGTGCGCGGTGGAGCGTGCTGTCGCAGGTAGATTGCTGGCATTTCCAGCACTCGCACCGTTTCTGTGTACCGTCATCGCGACCCTGTTTTAGCCAGGTTAAATGAACTAAAAGTATGAACAGATATATTTATATAATTTACGCAAATTATTCGTGAGTTTATTATAAATATTGCTCATCAATTATAAGTATCATTTCATTTAAAGCCGTTGTTTAAGTAAAGATAATTCTCTTAATTCACTACATTCTTATATATTAAGTAGAATCCTATAAAACATTTAAATAGGTTAAGACGATATCCCCTTATTTCTACACTTCTTTTTATTCATCAGCATGATTAGCCACATAAAAGCGCTGTATTCAACCTATATGAAGTCTTCCTTTGCTGATTGAGTAAAGTATTATATATGGGTTATTACCCCATTACGCTTAGTTGTATTCCTCGAGACACAAGGACGCTTTATGCTCTCATCTTTTCGGAATCGAATATTATTTATCGTGGTCGCAATTCTGGTGCTATCACTTTCTTTGAACACCGCAATTAACTATTTTATCAGTAATAATGCGACGACAAAGTCCATCAACTCAACCCTGACTTCCTTAGCGGAAAGTAACACTACAACAATAGAACAGTGGGTTACCACGCGAATTGCGCAAATATCAAATCTTACACCTTACGTTAATCACCCGGACCCGGTAGCACTGCTTAAGCAAGTTGCCGCAGCCGGAAACTTCTTAAATGTCGACATTGCATTTACTGACAAGCATGTTTTATCTTCCGACCCTTCAGGTATTCCTGAAGGATATGATCCTACCAGCCGGCCATGGTATATCGAGGCTAACAATGCCAGAACAACCATCATTACTGAGCCTTATCAGGATATTTCTTCCCGACGTTTGACGATGACTATCGCCACGCCTGCTTTCAACAATAATGCATTGCAAGCGGTAATCGAAGGCGATATTGCGATGGATGAAATTATTAAAAATGTCCGGGCGATACATCCAACGCCACGCAGTTTTGGCATGCTTATCGATGCGCAAGGGCAAATCATTGCGCATCCCAATGATGATCTCACCATGAAGCAGCTAAGTTCTGTCAGCCCGAATCTTAATTTATCCAAACTACTCGCTTCCGCTACTCCAGTTGAAGCAAGCATTTCCGGGGCAGATGCCTATCTGCTGGCTCGCCCGATTAAAGGTACGGCGTGGTATATCGTTGTAGCGATTGATAAAAACGAAGTCAGAAGCGGGATGAATACCTTACTGCAAACATCAGCCATTTCGCTGCTTGTCCTGATCTGTTTATCTGTGCTGACCGTCGGCTACATTACGCAGAAGAGCGTTGCGCCCCTGATTAAGATCCGTGAAGCGATGGACGAGTTCTTCTCTTCCGATAAAGGCGATCTGACGCAACGTTTACCGGTACACGGCAAAGATGAAATCGCACAAATCGCCATAGCCTTCAACGGCTTCACCGACAAACTGGTCGAAGCGATGACCAGCATCCGCAACAATAGCGGGCAGGTACGCGCCGCGGCGATAGAAATGTCATCACGAAACGATGACCTGGCTCTGCGCACGGAAGAGTCTGCTGCCAGCCTGCAACAGACGTCAGTATCGCTTGAGGAGATCTCTGCCAGCGTAGCCCACTCGTCGGCCACCTCTCGCGAGGCGAATACGGCCGCCGTTGACGCGGCAAGTGACGCACAGCAAGGCATTGATTCTGTTCATTATCTCATTAAGACAATGAAAGAGATTGAAGCCGCATCGTCGCAAATTAGCGTGATTACCAGCGTTATCAACGGTATCGCTTTCCAGACGAACATCCTGGCGCTCAATGCCTCGGTAGAAGCGGCGCGCGCTGGCGAACAGGGGCGTGGATTTGCCGTTGTCGCCAATGAAGTGCGGCAGTTGGCCAGCCGTAGCGCAGAGGCGGCGAAAGAGATCAGCAACCTCATCGATACCACGGTAAGCAGCGTCGCCTCTGGCGTACAGCAAGTAGATAATACCAGTACGACGATGCAAAAAATCGTCGGTAGCGTCTCCTCAGTAACCACCATGATTGCTGAAATCAGCCTGGCGACAGAGGAACAAACCAAAGGCATCAATGAAATCAGCAAAGCAGTGACGCAACTCGAAACCACCGTGCAGCGTAACGTGCAATTGACGGAAGAGTCCAAAAGCACCGCTTCAGGGCTGTTGCAGCAGGCAAACGAGCTTATGGATGCCATCCGGCGCTATAAAATGTAAGGCTTCGCGCCTGTAAACAGGCCGATTGTTGAAGTTATTCGCGAGAGGAATTTGCAGGCGCGCAGAAAGAGTCAGAACCAGAAATAACCAACGGGCGGTACATCCCATTCTGATGTACCGCCCGTTTTATTTATGCGCGAACGGTATTGTCGCCAAAACCAATCCACTTATAAGTGGTCAGCGCTTCTAAGCCCATCGGGCCGCGCGCGTGCAGTTTCTGCGTGCTGACAGCCACTTCCGCGCCAAGGCCAAACTGACCGCCATCGGTAAAGCGCGTGGAGGCGTTCACATACACCGCCGAAGAATCCACTTCATTGATAAAGCGATCCGCATTGCGCAGCGAACGGGTCAGGATCGCGTCGGAGTGCTGTGTGCCGTGCTGGCGAATATGATCGATAGCCGCATCGAGATCGGCCACGATTTTCACATTCAGATCCAGCGACAGAAACTCGTCGTCGTACTGCTCCGCTTTCACTGCTTCCACTTTTGCCGGGCCGTTTTTCAGCAGCACCAGCGCCTGTTCATCGGCGTGGAGCGTCACGCCGCTTTCCGCCATCTGTTTGCTCAGCGCAGGCAGGAAAGTCGCGGCAATCCCCTGATGCACCAGCAGGGTTTCGACGGTGTTGCAGGTGCTTGGGCGCTGCGTTTTGGCATTGACGATCACCTTCAGCGCCGGTTCGATCTCGGCAGACTCATCCACCACGATATGACAGACGCCAATACCACCGGTGATGACCGGGATCGTTGACTGCTCGCGGCACAGCTTGTGCAGGCCAGCGCCGCCGCGCGGAATCAGCATGTCGATGTATTTATCCATGCGCAGCATTTGATTGACCAGTTCGCGCTCCGGGCTTTCAATCGCCTGTACCGCACCGGCAGGCAGGCCGCACTCTTCCAGCGCCTGTTGAATCACTTTTACCGTGGCCGCATTGGTGCGCCAGGTTTCTTTGCCACCGCGCAGGATTGCCGCATTACCGGTTTTCAGGCACAGCGAAGCCACATCAACGGTCACGTTCGGGCGCGCTTCATAAATCACGCCGATAACGCCCAGCGGGACGCGACGGCGCTCAATGCGCAGGCCGCTGTCCAGCAAACCGCCGTCGATCACCTGGCCGACCGGATCGGCCAGTTTGCAAACCTGACGAACATCGTCGGCGATCCCTTTTAAGCGCGCCGGGTTCAGCGCCAGACGGTCGAGCATCGCTTCGCTCAGGCCGTTACGGCGGGCTTCCAGCAGATCCTGTTCATTCGCCAGCAGGATCTCTTGCGACTGCGCTTCCAGATAATCGGCGATTTTTTCCAGCACGCGATTTTTCTCGCGGCTGGAGAGCAATGCCAGTTTGTATGATGCTGCTTTCGCAGCAATGCCCATTTGTTCCAGCATACTTCTGCTCCTTAACGGGTAATCATGTCGTCGCGGTGAACGGCGACAGGGCCATATTCATAGCCCAGAATGGCATCGATTTGCTGCGAGTGATGCCCGGCAATACGGCGCAGCGCATCGCTGTTATAGCGGGTAACGCCATGGGCAATATCGCGCCCCTGCAAATTACAGATGCGGATCACTTCACCACGGGAGAAGTTGCCTGTCACGCTTTTAATGCCTTTCGGCAACAGTGAACTGCCACGTTCAAGGATCGCGGCGGTAGCGCCTTCATCAACGGCGATCTCACCCGCTGGCGGTGCACCGAAGATCCAGCGTTTGCGGTTTTCCAGCGGCGAAGCTTGCGCGTGGAAACGCGTTCCCACGGAGATCCCCTCCATCACATCTCCAATCACGCCCGGTTTGCTGCCTGCGGCGATAATAGTGTCGATCCCGGCGCGGCAGGCGACATCGGCAGCCTGCAATTTGGTGCCCATTCCGCCAGTGCCAAGGCCAGAAACGCTATCGCCCGCAATCGCGCGCAGGGCATCATCGATACCGTAAACATCTGTAATCAGTTCCGCATCCGGGTTGTTACGCGGATCCGCAGTGAACAGCCCCTGCTGATCGGTCAGCAGCAGCAGTTTATCCGCACCGGCCAGAATCGCTGCCAGCGCAGAAAGGTTATCGTTGTCGCCGACTTTGATTTCCGCCGTCGCGACCGCGTCATTCTCGTTAATCACCGGCACGATATTGTTATCAAGCAGCGCACGCAGCGTGTCGCGAGCGTTAAGGAAGCGCTCTCTGTCTTCCATATCCGCGCGGGTCAGCAACATCTGCCCGACGTGAATACCGTAAATAGAAAACAGCTGTTCCCATAACTGAATCAAACGGCTCTGCCCGACCGCCGCCAGCAACTGTTTCGAAGCGATGGTGGCTGGTAATTCCGGGTAGCCCAGGTGTTCGCGCCCGGCGGCAATCGCCCCGGAAGTCACAATTACAATACGATGCCCGGCGGCGTGCTGCTGCGCGCACTGGCGCACCAGTTCCACAATATGGGCGCGGTTCAGGCGGCGGGAACCGCCCGTTAAAACACTGGTGCCGAGTTTTACCACCAGCGTCTGGCTGTCACTCATGATTCTCTGCCGTTTTTAAGAAAAAATAAGAAATATCGATAGTCGTCAGACGTTGTAACAGGAGTCGCGGCGATTGCCAACCGTCAGTGCAATCAGGCCACTTTTTTGTTGCGCGGGATCAGCAAGCGTAACGGTAAATTTTGACGTTTTTATTGCAAACACACTAAAACACAACTTTTTAAAATTATTCTCAATTTGTCATAAATATTTAATTTCAGAGCGATAAAACCCTTCCTGTTTTTCACGGGGCATATGCCCAGCGAATATTAGCGCGTTAGTTAAATCAGGAATCAAAATGAAAAAGAGCACTCTGGCATTAATGGTAATGAGCGTTGTCGCTTCTGCATCCGTTCACGCAGCGGAAGTTTATAACAAGAACGGCAACAAGCTGGATGTGTACGGCAAAGTGAAAGCCATGCACTACTTCAGCGACGATACCAGCAACGACGGTGATAAAACTTATGTTCGTTTCGGTTTCAAAGGCGAAACGCAGATTAACGATCAACTGACCGGTTATGGTCGTTGGGAAGCCGAATTTGCCGGTAACAACGACGAAGCCACCTCTGGTCAGAAAACCCGTCTGGCGTTTGCTGGCCTGAAAATGAAAGACTTTGGTTCTGTCGACTACGGTCGTAACCTGGGCGTGCTGTACGACGTGGCTGCCGTAACCGATATGTTCCCGGAATTCGGTGGCGACGGTCTGGCCCGTACCGATAACTTCATGACCAAACGCACCACGGGCGTTGCAACTTACCGCAACACCGACTTCTTCGGTCTGGTTGACGGTCTGGATATGTCCCTGCAATACCAGGGTAAAAACGAAAACGGCCGCAGCAGCGTCATCAAACAGAACGGTGACGGCTGGGGTACTTCTCTGGCGTACGATTTCGGCGGCAGCCCGGTTACGCTGATCGGCGCTTATGCCAACTCTGACCGTACTAACGCACAGAATACTTCTCTGGCGCTGGGCCGCGGCGAGAAAGCAGAAGCCTGGGCAACTGGCGTGAAATATGACGCGAACAACCTGTACATCGCCACCATGTACGGCGTGTCTTACAACATGACGCCGATCTCTTCCAGCACCGGTTTTGCGAATAAAGCGCAGGACTTTGAAGCGGTGATCCAGTACCAGTTCGACTTCGGTCTGCGTCCGTCCCTGGGCTATGTGCTGACCAAAGGGAAAGACATCGAAAACGGTATCGGCGACGAAGATCTGGTTAACTACATCGACGTTGGCGCAACTTACTACTTCAACAAAAACATCTCTGCGATGGTGGATTACAAAATCAACCAGATCAAAGATGACAACAAACTGGGCATCAGCAGCGACGATATCGTAGCCGTTGCCGTAACCTACCAGTTCTAAGTTTTTGAACCCGCAACACCCTCGTTATATTAATGCCCTCGGCTGAGGGCATTTCTTTAACCTGATTCAGGTTACAAGCTGGCCAGTGCCAGAAACCCGATACGTGAAAGGCGATCGGGCTTTTTTTATTCAGGGGGGAATTTACGCGGTGAGTTTCAACGACTCTTTGAAATTATCGGCAGGTTCCAGCTTCAGCTCTAAGGACGCCAGCATCGTACGCGCCCGTTCGTGGAAATCACGTAGCGTCTGTTCGAGGCGATCGACCACTTCCTGGTCTTTAATTGCCGTCGGCTTCCAGTGCCCTTCTTTATCAAACAGACCAAACTGATAACGATAGGTAAAACGTGTTTCCTGCGCTTCCATTTCCATCCACCATCCCCAAAACTCGCGTTTCTCCGGCGCTGGTTTTACGTTGACGCAAACAGCCAGGCAATCAAAGAAAAAGCGGTTATCTTCGCACTGCTCTTCGCGGATATAAGGCCCAAGCGCAGTAAATTTTTTAACCAGTCTGCTTTTCGGATGTCCACTCGGTAACGTCATTGCGATCTCCTTTTGTGAAGCAACTGTTTTACCAAATCAATAGAATTTATCAATCTATTAACGGAAATGATGGTTGATCCAACCGGTTATTTGCTCCAACGCCTTATCAAAATTGCGATAGACCGGATTGAAGGGGATCTCCAACAGTTTGCCCTCACTCGATGACGTACTGATTAAACGCGACTCCTCTTCCGGGCTGAACGGATCGTTTTGCCAGAAGCCGGAAAGCATCGGCGTTGGACAACGCCGTCCGAGCAGACCCTGAGTTTTCAGGGAGTAGCGGTTCAACTCAACGCGCAACGCTTCATCGGAAGCATCATGCATCCCCAGACGGCTGGCCAGCACATCAAGATACATTTCCGGCACCCGCCCCTGGCGTAACGGCTCGTTAAGCAGCGAATGCACCACCGGCCCCAGACACGCCACCGCTTTCAGGCGCGGCGCTTCCAGATAAGCCAGGCGTACCGCCACGTTTGCGCCAAAACGGAAGCCAAACGCCGCTACTCGCGTATGATCGACCCACGGAATATTCGGCAGCGCTTTCAAAACATGCTGATGCAGCAGGCTCGAATCCTGGGTTAATTTCCATTTCGACGAAAAGCCGACAGAAGGCATATCCAGCGTCAACATCGCCATCCCCTGCGGAGCGAAGTAACGCTCATAGAGGGTGTAGTAATCGATTTGCAGGCCATCCAGCCCACCACACATTAATACCGTCGGGAAAGGGCCGTCGCCTGGCGGCATATGCAAAAAGCCGGTCACCGGCGAACCGCCCGGAATGCTGAACTGCATCTCTTTGAGCGCCCCAGGCAGACGCTGCGCCGCCTCTTCATAGGCGCGATTCGCCAGCGCCTGCGCCTGCTCGGCCAGAACATCGCCTTTGATGTGCGGATAAGCCGCCAGGCTGTACAGGCTGGAGGCATGCAGCCAGTGGCGACCGCTCTGCGTCGCGTCCTGCTCCTGCATCGCCTTTTGCTGCCAGAGCATCGCCTGCGTGGACCATTCGTAGATCCAGTTACCGCTGCGGTAACCCACCACCGTATCGTACAGTTCCGGATCGGTGTGCTCGGCCTGGCTTATCACAATGCGCGACTGCACTTCGAGGATCTCGCGGGCATCAATACCGCGCCAAATCCACATTAAGCGGTTGAGCATGCGATACCAGTGCGGGACGTTTTTACCATCCAGCGTTGATAAGACCTGCGGCTGCGTGCCAGCGTTGAACCGACGTACCAGCGTTGATGTTTCCGGATGCTTGAAACGGGGTTTGAACAGGGTTTCGCTAAGATTGGCTTGTGACATCGCGCAGCCTCCATGTATCTATCACTGGAGGTTATTGTAACCTGAGGTGCTACAAAATGAACAACGCCCGGTAGAACCGGGCGTTAGCAGAACGTGCGGGGGGATTAGCGGCCGCTGATAGGCGGAACAAAAACCACGCCCATATCCCACGGCTGTTCAATCCAGGTATCCTGCGGGATATCAATAACATAATCGTCAACCAGCGGACGACCTGCCGGTTTGGCGAAGATGGTGACGAAGTGCGCTTTCGGATACATTTCACGAATTGCCACCGCTGTACCGCCGGTATCGACCAGATCGTCAATCACGATAAAGCCTTCACCATCGCCTTCCGCACGTTTCAGCACTTTCAATTCGCGCTGGTTATCGTGGTCGTAGCTGGAAATGCAAACGGTATCAACATGACGAATGCCCAACTCACGCGCCAGTAATGCGCCCGGTACCAGACCGCCGCGGCTTACGGCGATAATGCCTTTCCATTGTTCTGAAGGCATCAGTCGGGCGGCCAGTTTGCGTGCGTGAATCTGCAACATGTCCCAGGTGACGACGTATTTTTCGCTCATGTGAAGTGTCCCAGCCCGTGTTTTACGGCTTAAAAAGTATTCCAGGGGAAAATAGGTTGCGCGAGATTATAGAGATCTGCGGCACTAAAAACCAGTATTACCCGGCATTAGCGGCGCTTTTTCCACGTTTACAGGCTCGCAGTCTGGCAAGAAAGTGTTATTCTCAACGCCATCTCGCAAGGCGCTCTTGCGATGCCTGTTTATTTAACCCAGTGACCTGCAAGGTAAGTTTCGCAGGCTCTTTGTAAGGAGACTCATCGTGTCTGAACTGTCTCAACTATCGCCACAGCCGCTGTGGGATATTTTTGCCAAAATCTGTTCTATTCCGCACCCGTCCTACCATGAAGAACAACTCGCCGAACATATTATGGGCTGGGCGAAGGAAAAAGGTCTCCACGCAGAGCGCGACCAGGTGGGCAACATCCTGATCCGCAAGCCGGCCACCGCCGGCATGGAAAATCGCAAACCGGTCGTATTGCAGGCGCACCTGGACATGGTGCCGCAGAAAAATAACGACACCGTTCACGACTTCACCACCGATCCGATTCGCCCTTATATCGATGGTGAATGGGTTAAAGCGCGCGGCACCACGCTCGGCGCGGATAACGGCATCGGTATGGCCTCTGCGCTGGCCGTGCTGGCCGATTCCACCGTGCAACACGGCCCGCTGGAAGTGCTGCTGACCATGACCGAAGAAGCGGGTATGGACGGCGCGTTTGGTTTGCAGGCCAACTGGCTGCAGGCAGACATTCTGATTAACACCGACTCTGAAGAAGAGGGTGAAATCTACATGGGCTGCGCGGGCGGGATCGATTTTATCACCACCCTGCCGCTGACCCGCGAAGCCGTACCGGCCGGTTATGAAACCTTCAAACTGACGCTGAAAGGCCTGAAAGGCGGCCACTCCGGCGCAGAAATTCATGTCGGTCTGGGCAACGCCAACAAACTGCTGGCGCGCTTCCTGGCCGGACACGCAGCGGAACTGGATCTGCGTCTGCTTGATTTTACCGGCGGCACCCTGCGCAATGCGATCCCGCGCGAAGCAATTGCCGTAGTTGCTGTTCCGGCCGCTAACGCCGCGCAGCTCAAAACGCTGGCCAGCACGTACCAGGCAATCCTGAAAAACGAGCTGGAGATGAAAGAGAAGAACCTGGTGGTGCTGCTGGAAAGCGCAAGCAGCGATAAAGCCGCACTGACCACCGCTTCCCGCGACACGTTTGTTCGCCTGCTGAACGCCACGCCAAACGGCGTCATTCGTAACTCCGACGTGGCAAAAGGCGTGGTTGAAACCTCGCTGAACGTCGGCGTGGTTACCCTGCAGGACGACAGCGCGGAAATCATCTGCCTGATCCGTTCGCTGGTCGATAGCGGTAAAGATTACGTGGTGAGCATGCTGGAATCGCTGGGCGCGCTGGCTGGCGCGAAAACGGCGCCGAAAGGCGGCTACCCAGGCTGGCAGCCAGACGCGCATTCGCCGGTAATGGCGCTGGTGCGTGAGACTTATCAGCGTTTGTTCAACAAAACGCCGAACATTCAGGTGATCCACGCAGGTCTGGAGTGCGGTCTGTTCAAAAAACCGTACCCGAACATGGACATGGTCTCCATTGGGCCAACCATCACTGGCCCGCACTCTCCGGATGAGCAAGTGCATATCGAAAGCGTGGGCCACTACTGGACGCTGCTGACCGAGCTGCTGAAAGCGATTCCGGCAAAATAAGCCCGCTGTCCGCGCCACCCGGCGCGGACATTCATTTATAACCCCAGCACCAGTTGCCGCTCCAGTTGCGGATCCAGTAACGTCACATGCAGCCCTACCAGCCGCACACCGCGCCCGCCGCGACGCTCATCCCACGTTTTCCGCGCCGTTATCAGTAGATCCTCTTTATTTAAGCGTGGCCAGACATGTTCCTGGGTGGTGAGCTGAAAATCATTAAACTTCAGCTTTACGCCCTGGCGGGCAATCAGCAAATCCGGCTTCACTTTTGCCAGCCGTCGCTCCAGCTCCGGGTATAAATGCTCAATAATCGCTTCGCACTCTTCCCAGTGGTGAATATCGTCTGCCAGCGTGCGCTCCACGCCGACCGATTTACGTAACCGCTCACTACTGATTTCCCGCTCATCAATCCCCTGGCTGCGCTCCCACAAAATACGGCCAAATTTACCAAAGCGTTTAAGCAACATCGCCAGATCGCTGCGCTGAACATCTTCACAGGTGCGCAGCCCCAGCGTCTCCAGTTTTGCCGCCGACACTTTGCCGACGCCCGGGATCTTGCTTAGCGGCAGCGTGCGGAGAAATTGCGGAGCGTCCGCTGGCGTAATCACGTACTGGCCGTTGGGTTTATTGAGATCGGAGGCAATTTTGGCGAGAAACTTCACCGGCGCCACGCCCGCCGAAGCCGTCAGTTGTGTTTCATTAAAAATAGTCTGACGGATCTCCTGCGCCATCAGCGTTGCCGAACCGTGGCAGTGCGGGCTGTCGGTAACATCCAGATAGGCTTCATCCAGCGAAAGCGGTTCAATCAACGTCGTGTAGCGGGAAAAGATCTCGCGGATCTGATTTGACGCTTCTTTATAAGCATCAAAACGGCCGGGCAGAAGAGTAAGGTGAGGACAAAGTTTCAGCGCCATCGCTGTGGGCATTGCGCTGCGCACGCCAAATTTACGCGCCGGATAATTGGCGGTGCTGATAACGCCACGCTTAACGCGGCTGCCGCCAATGGCGATGGGGATGTCGCGCAGGGCGGGGTTATCGCGCATCTCGACCGCCGCGAAAAAGCAATCCATATCGACATGTATGATTTTGCGCATGCGTACGCCCTCACAGAACACTGGATAAGTATACAGCATATTCCATTGAAATGAGAAGCCAGTGCGTAAAACCGCCGAAAAGAGGGTAATTTGATGGTTACTTCTGCCGTTTTAGTTTCATAATAACCCCAGCTAAACGGCCAGGTGTTTGAAACGCAAAACAGAACACAATTTGCGCGATGGCGAAAATATCGCCAAAAAAAGATGAAGCGTGAAAGATGAACTCTATTCTGGCTTGCGAAAAAATGCCGTAATGCTAATGTGGGCGCACCGAAACAGATTAGTCTGAATTTTGGGCATCTTTTGCCGTCCTGGCAATGTGGTACTCGCTTTATCAAGGAAACAAGTTGTATGCGCAAAATCGCATTGTTTATTGCGATGCTTCTGATCCCGTGCGTCTCGTTCGCTGGCTTAATGGGCAGCAACAGTTCAATTACGCCGGTAAGCAAAGAATATAAGCAGCAGTTAATGGGGTCGCCGGTTTATATCCAAATCTTCAAAGAAGAGCGCACCCTTGATCTCTACGTCAAAATGGGCGAGCAATACCAACTGCTCGACAGCTATAAAATCTGCAATTACTCCGGCGGTCTCGGCCCGAAACAGCGCCAGGGTGATTTTAAAAGCCCGGAAGGGTTTTACTCCATTCAGCGTAATCAGTTGAAGCCGGACAGCCGCTTCTACAAAGCGATCAACATTGGTTTTCCGAATACCTATGACCGCGCCCACGGCTATGAAGGCAAGTACCTGATGATCCACGGTGCCTGCGTCTCGATTGGTTGCTATGCCATGACGGATTCGAACATTGATGAGATCTTCCAGTTTGTGACCGCCGCGCTGGTCTTTGGGCAGCCGAACGTGCAACTGAGCATCTATCCGTTCCGCATGACCGACGCCAATATGCAGCGTCACAAATATTCGACCTATGCGGATTTCTGGAAACAGCTGAAGCCGGGTTACGACTATTTTGCCACCACCCACCAGCCGCCGGTTGTCTCGGTTGTGGATGGTCGCTATGTCGTCAGCAAGCCGCTGAACACCGCAGTTCAGCCACAGCTGGCGTCAAACTACGCGCTCCCCCAGGCAAAATAATGCCCACTCGCCTGGCATAATCTTTTGCCAGGTTTCGTTGCCGGTTAACGGCTGGGTGGCAATCACGGTAACCACATCGTTCGGTGTGGTTTCCCGCTGAAAATCAATTTCAACATCCTGATCCAGCAGCTTCGCCACACCAAACGGCGCACGCCGGGTGATCCAGAACAGATTCGTCGAGCAGAACGCCATCACGTAGCGCCCGTCCGATAACAGCATGTTGAAAACGCCCTTCTCGCGCAGTTGCGTTGCCAGCGAGGCAATGTACTTAAACACCGCCGTCATATTGCCCGGCGTACGCGGATAGCGTTCCGTAAGCTTATGCAGCAACCAGCAGAACGCTTTTTCGCTGTCGGTTTCGCCAATCGGACGAAAATTGCCAGTCTCCAGCGATTTATAGCCGCTCAGTTGACCGTTGTGTGCGTAAGTCCAGTTGCGGCCCCACAGCTCACGAGTGAACGGATGGGTATTTTCCAGCGCCACTTCGCCACGGTTAGCCTGGCGAATATGTGCCACTACCGAGCGGGACTTGATCGGATAGTCCTGCACCAGCTTCGCGATCGGGGAGTTAAAACTCGGTTGCGGATCCTTGAACGTGCGACAGCCCTTGCCCTCATAAAAAGTGATGCCCCAGCCGTCTTTATGCGGCCCGGTTCCACCACCGCGCTGGACAAGCCCGGTAAAACTAAAACAGATATCGGTCGGCACATTGGCGCTCATACCGAGCAGTTCGCACATACTCACCCCCAAAAACGCCTTAATTCTGGGAAGGCGTAATTGTTGCAGCCAGTTTGAACACGGACAGCGCGGAAAAACCGGAGCGTACACGAAGTACGGGAGGATTTTGAGCACTGCCCAGGTTCAAAATGGCAAATAAAATAGCCGTCCTTAAGCCTTAACCATCTCTTTTTCAATCAGTTGAATCAGGATATGAATCACTTTGATATGGATCTCCTGAATACGATCAGCATAACCGAAATGCGGTACACGAATTTCAACATCCGCTGTACCCGCCATCTTGCCACCATCTTTACCGGTCAGGGTGATGACTTTCATCCCCTTCTCACGCGCTGCCGCTACCGCTTTGATCACGTTGCCGGAGTTGCCAGAAGTGGAAATACCCAGCAGTACGTCGCCTTCACGGCCCACGGCTTCCACATAGCGGGAGAAGACGTAGTCATAACCGAAGTCGTTGCTTACGCAGGAGAGATGGCTGACGTCGGAGATAGCAATCGCCGGATAGCCAGGACGGTTTTCACGGTAGCGACCGGTTAACTCTTCCGCAAAATGCATGGCATCGCAGTGAGAGCCGCCGTTACCGCAGGACAACACTTTACCACCCGCTTTGAAACTGTCCGCCAACAGCACCGCCGCGCGCTGAATCGCGTGAATATTGGCTTCATCTTTCAAGAAATTCGCCAGCGTTTCCGCCGCTTCATTCAGTTCGTTACGAATCAGATCCTGGTACATGAGGATATCCTTCAGCATAGATGTAAATAACACTGCGCAGTGTACCGGATAGGATCCGGAGCGAGAAGCTAAAGCCACAGCACCTGCGCGTTTTCGTTTTCCGTGCGCAAAATCCCCCCAACAATGTGAACCAGGTTGTAATTATTTTGTAAACACATTGCTAAAAGAAATCTCATCCACTACAACCATAACATCACAAGTGGTCAGACCTCCTACAAGACAGGGAGCTTTTTTCTATGATGATTTTGAGCCTTATCGCAACAGTCGTTCTCCTCGGTGTGCTGTTTTATCACCGGGTCAATCTGCTCCTGAGCAGCGTGATTTTACTGGCGTGGACTGCCGCGCTGGGCGTTATGGGGCTGTGGTCCATCTGGGTGCTGCTGCCGCTGGCGATCATTCTGGTGCCGTTCAACCTGCCGCCGATGCGCAAGGCACTGATTTCCGCGCCGGTATTTCGCGGTTTCCGCAAAGTGATGCCGCCGATGTCGCGTACCGAGAAAGAAGCGATCGACGCGGGTACGACCTGGTGGGAAGGCGATCTGTTCCGCGGTAACCCGGACTGGAAAAAGCTGCACAACTATCCGCAGCCGCGCCTGACCGCGGAAGAACAAGCCTTTATCGATGGCCCGGTGGAAGAAGCCTGCCGCATGGCGAACGATTTTCAGATCACCCATGAAATGGCCGATCTGCCGCCGGAGCTGTGGGCGTTCTTAAAAGAACACCGCTTCTTCGCGATGATCATCAAGAAAGAGTACGGCGGGCTGGAATTCTCTGCTTATGCGCAGTCCCGCGTGTTGCAAAAACTCTCCGGCGTCTCAGGTATTCTTGCCATCACCGTCGGCGTGCCGAACTCGTTAGGCCCTGGCGAACTGCTGCAACACTACGGCACGGAAGAGCAAAAAAATCATTATCTGCCGCGCCTGGCGCGTGGCCTGGAGATCCCCTGCTTTGCGCTGACCAGCCCGGAAGCGGGTTCCGATGCGGGCGCAATCCCCGATACCGGCGTAGTCTGCATGGGCGAATGGCAGGGTGAGCAGGTACTCGGCATGCGTCTGAGCTGGAACAAACGCTATATCACGCTGGCGCCGATTGCCACCGTACTCGGCCTGGCTTTTAAACTTTCGGATCCGGAAAAACTGCTGGGCGGCGAAGAAGAGCTGGGTATCACCTGTGCGCTAATCCCGACATCAACGCCGGGCGTGGAAATTGGCCGTCGTCACTTCCCGCTGAACGTTCCGTTCCAGAACGGGCCAACCCGCGGCGACGATATCTTTGTGCCAATTGATTACATTATTGGCGGGCCAAAAATGGCCGGTCAGGGCTGGCGTATGCTGGTGGAATGTCTGTCGGTTGGTCGCGGTATTACCCTGCCGTCTAACTCTACCGGCGGCCTGAAATCTGTCGCGATGGGGATTGGCGCTTACGCCCATATTCGCCGCCAGTTCAAAGTGCCAATCGGCAAAATGGAAGGTATCGAAGAGCCGCTGGCGCGCATCGGCGGTAACGCTTATGTGATGGATGCAGCCGCCTCGCTCATCACCTACGGCATTATGCTCGGCGAAAAACCAGCGGTGCTTTCCGCTATCGTGAAATATCACTGCACCCACCGCGGCCAGCAATCCATTATTGATGCGATGGATATTGCCGGCGGTAAAGGCATTATGCTCGGCGAAGGCAACTTCCTGGCACGTGCCTACCAGGGCGCGCCAATTGCCATTACCGTCGAAGGCGCGAACATCCTGACCCGCAGCATGATGATCTTCGGCCAGGGCGCGATCCGCTGCCATCCGTATGTGCTGGAAGAGATGGCCGCCGCGCAGAATAATGATGTGGACGCTTTCGATAAACTGCTGTTTAAACACATCGGCCATGTCGGCAGTAATAAAATGCGCAGCCTGTGGCTTGGCCTGACGCGCGGTTTAACCAGCGCCACGCCGACCCGCGACGCCACCAAACGTTACTACCAGCATCTGAACCGCCTGAGCGCCAACCTTGCGCTGCTGTCTGATGTCTCAATGGCAGTGCTGGGCGGCAGCCTGAAACGCCGCGAGCGTATCTCCGCCCGTCTGGGGGATATTCTCAGCCAGCTGTTCCTCGCCTCTGCAGCGCTGAAACGTTATGACGATGAAGGCCGTCAGGAAGCGGATCTGCCGCTGGTCCACTGGGGCGTTCAGGACGCGCTGTATCAGGCGGAACAGGCGATGAGCGATCTGCTGGAGAACTTCCCGAACCGCTTCGTCGCGGGCGCATTAAGCCTGGTGATTTTCCCGACCGGTCGCCATTACCGCGCGCCGTCGGATAAGCTGGACCACAAAGTGGCGAAGATTCTGCAAACGCCGAGCGCCACCCGCTCCCGCATCGGGCGCGGTCAGTATCTGACGCCGAGCGAGCACAACCCGGTGGGCCTGCTGGAAGAGGCGCTGGTCGATGTGATGGCGGCCGATCCGGTTCACCAACGCATCTGCAAAGCGCTGGGCAAAAACCTGCCGTTTACCCGCCTCAACGATCTCGCCCAGCAGGCGCTGGCAAGCGGGTTGATCACTGCGGAAGAAGCGGCGCTGCTGAGCAAAGCGGAAGTCAGCCGCCTGCGCAGCATCAGCGTTGATGACTTTGCGCCAGAGGCGCTGGCAACGCAGCCGGTAGTCAAGGCGCCGGAAAAGCTGCGTAAACCGGAAGCGGCCTGATGCGGTAATCGCCTGAAAGCATTCTTCCCTTACCAAAACCCGCAACTGCGGGTTTTTTTCTGTCTTTGCATGCTACAGTGTGCAAATGCTGTCTTACGGGGAGTCAACACTGTGCCTGGTTTGAAAATTACACTGTTACAACAACCGTTAGTCTGGATGGATGGACCCGCGAATCTGCGCCATTTCGACATCCAGCTGGAGGGCGTTACCGGCCGGGATGTCATCGTCCTGCCCGAAATGTTCACTACCGGCTTTGCGATGGAAGCGGCAAAACAGTCCATGTCGCAGGACGAGGTAGTGGCATGGATGCAAAGTAAAGCCCGCCAGACCAATGCGCTGATTGCGGGCAGCGCCGCGCTGCAAACCGACCGCGGGCCGGTAAACCGTTTTCTGCTGATTGAGCCAGAAGGCAAAGTGCATTTTTACGATAAGCGCCATCTGTTCCGCATGGCCGAAGAGCACCATCACTACGAAGCAGGAAATGAGCGCGTGGTATTTGAGTGGCGCGGCTGGCGCATTCTGCCGCTGGTTTGCTACGACCTGCGTTTCCCGGTGTGGTCGCGCAACCGCAACGATTACGATCTGCTGCTCTATGTTGCTAACTGGCCTGCGCCGCGCTCGCTGCACTGGCAGTCGCTGCTGGTGGCGCGCGCCATTGAAAACCAGGCGTGGGTGGCGGGCTGCAACCGCGTCGGCACTGACGGCAATGGTCATCACTACCGTGGCGACAGCCGGGTGATCAGCCCGCAGGGCGAGATTATCGCCACCGCCGAGCCGCACCTGGCAACCCGCATCGACGCCGAAATGTCGCTCAGCGCATTGCAGGAGTATCGTGCGCAGTTCCCGGCCTGGCAGGATGCCGATCCGTTTACACTCGATTAACGCAAGGGTTGTAGTTTTGCAGGCCGGGTAAGCGAAGCGCTATCCGGCCTTTTTATTTACCGCGAGGTTCTGCCCGGTGGCGCGATGCTTACCGGGCCTACGGTCTGAAGATCGAAGAGAATCACAGGCCGGATAAGCCAGGCGCCATCCGGCATGATGCCCTTTAACTGACTAACGCTTGTCCATCTTTGCGGCTTTCAGTCGCCGCAACGTAGTGCCCTTCCGGCAGGCGATAGATCACCTGCGCGCCACCGAAATGATAGCCTTCCAGCGGATCTTCCACCGTAATCCGGTGTCCCCGCGCGCGCAGCCCGGCAATCAGATTGCGTTCAAACGTAGCTTCCACCACCACGTCCCTGCCCTTCACCACGCGCCAGCGCGGCGCATCGATCGCCGCCTGCGGGTTCTGCCCGTGCAACATAATGCGCAGCGCCATCTGCATATGGCCTTGCGCCTGCATCGGCCCGCCCATTACGCCGAAAGACATCAGCGGTTTGCCGTCTGCTCCCATCGCAAAGCCAGGGATAATGGTATGCAACGGACGCTTGCCGCCTGCCAGCGCATTCGGGTGTTGCGGATCGAGCACAAAACCACAGCCGCGGTTTTGCAGGCTGATACCCGTTTCGGGCACCACGACGCCGGAACCAAAGCCCATATAGTTGGACTGAATAAACGACACCATCATACCGCTGGCATCCGCCGTGGAGAGGTACACCGTGCCGCTTTGCGTCGGCGAACCGTAAACAAAATCGGAGGCCTTATCCGGGTCGATCAACGCCGCGCGGGCTTTTAAATAGTCGTCGCTGAGCAGCAAGTCGGCGGCGAATTCCAGATGATCGGTATCAGCGACGTAACGATCGAGATCGGCCAGCGCCAGCTTCATCGCTTCAATCGACAGATGCAGTGACTGCACCGAATCCGGGTCATAGCGGCCAATATCGCAGTGCTCAAGAATGCCGAGCGCAATCAGCGTCGCAATCCCCTGCCCGTTCGGTGGCAGCTCCTGTACTGAACCACCGGCAAACGCCTTCGAGAGCAGCGGAACCCAGTCGGCTTTATGGTTTGCCAGATCCGCTTCGCTCAGGTGCGCCCCATGCTCTTTCGCGAAAGCGGCGATTTTCTGTGCCAGTTCACCGCGATAAAACGCTTCGCCATTGGTCTGCGCAATCAACTCCAGCGTTTTCGCCTGCGCCGGGTTACGGAAGATTTCGCCGATCTTCGGCGCGCGCCCTTCCGGCGCAAAACAGGCGCTAAAACCCGGTTGATCTTTTAACCTGTTATAGCCGCGCTGCCAGAGCTCACCAATCAGCGGCGAAACAGGAAAACCGTTACGGGCATACTCGATCGCCGGCTGCGCCAGCGTGGTCAGCGGCAGCGAACCGAAACGTTCGGCCAGCGCCACCCAGCCGGAAACCGCGCCCGGTACGGTAACGGCATTCCAGCCGAGCTCCGGCACCGCATCAAGACCGGCAAACATATCCGCATTCCAGCTTGCCGGTGAGCGACCGGACGCATTCAAACCGTGCAGTTCTTTGCCATCCCAGACAATGGCAAACGCATCGCTACCAATGCCGCAGCCGGTTGGCTCCACTACCGTCAACGCCATCGCCGTGGCAATCGCCGCATCCACCGCGTTCCCCCCGAGCGCCAGCATGCGCATGCCGGCCTGCGCCGCCAGCGGCTGGGAGGTGGCTACTGCGTTGTGTCCCATCATCGGTGCGCGGTATGAGGCATAACCTACTTTAAAATCAATCGCTTTCGTCATCGAGACTCCTTAGTCGTGGCGTGGATCGAGCGCATCGCGCAGCCCGTCGCCGAGTAAATTAAATCCCTGTACGGTGAGAAAAATCGCCACACCGGGGAAAACAGACATCCAGGGCGCCTGCTCCAGAAAACCTTTGGCGGTATTCAGCATCGCGCCCCAGGAGGGATACGGCGGCTGCTGGCCGAGGCCGAGAAAAGAGAGGCTGGCTTCGGTGATGATCGCCGAGGCAATCGCCAGCGTCGCCTGAACGAGGATCGGCGACATCACATTGGGCAGCACATAGCGCAGGATTATCCAGCGATCCGGCAGGCCAATCGCCCGCGCCCCGTCGATATACTCTTCGTTGCGAATGGCGATCACCTGGCCGCGCGTCAGACGGGCGAAGATCGGCATCGCCGACAGGCCAATGGCGATCATTGCATTACTCAGGCTTGGGCCAAGAAACGCGCCGAGGGCGATCGCCATGATCAAAAACGGACAGGCCAGCAGCGCTTCGATAAAGCGTGAAATCACGCCATCCCAAATCCCCTGGAAATAACCGGCCAGCAGGCCAAGCGGCACGCCAATCACCACCGCAATCAGTACTGAGATACAACCGGCCAGCAACGAGGTGCGCGCTCCCCAGACCATACGCGACAGAATATCGCGCCCCAGTTCGTCGGTGCCGAACCAGTACAACTCAGAGGGGGGTTTACGTACCGCCAGAAAGTTCGCTTTTACCGGATCGAACGGTGCGATCCACGGCGCCAGCAAAGCGATCAGCACAAAGATGCCGACAATCACCGCGCCAATCACCGCACTTTTGTTGGCGAGGAATTTCTTCAGTACCCGGTTTTCCGTACGTGGCAGCGACGCCGCCACGCCCGTAGTGGTCAGTTCTGCCATTATTCGCTCCGCATTTTCGGGTTAATCAGCACGTACAGCACATCGGCCAACAGGTTGAGCAACAGGAAGCCAATCGCCACCACCAGCACCACGCCCTGCACCACCGCGTAATCACGGTTAAACACGGAATCGACAATCATTTTGCCAAAGCCGGGAATGGTAAATACCTGCTCGGTCAGCACCGCGCCGCCCAGCAGTTCACCAAACAGCAACGTGGTCAGGGTGATCACCGGCACCAGCGCATTACGAAATGCGTGCTTCATGATCACCGTTTTCGGCAGCAAACCCTTTGCCCTGGCGGTACGGATGTAATCTGCTTTCAGAACAGCAATCATGGATGCGCGGGTGTGGCGCATTAAGGTGGCCGCCAGCCCGGTGCCAAGCACCAGAGAAGGCAACAGCAAGGTGCGCAGGTTCTGCAGCGGATCTTCGCTGAAGGGGACAAAGCCCGACGCGGGCAGCCATTGCAGATTGACGGAGAAAATCAGGATCAACAAAATCCCCAGCCAGAAGTGCGGCACCGAGATGCCGGAGATGGCGACAAAGTTAGTGCCGTGATCGATCCAGCTATTCCGGTTCACCGCCGCCATAATCCCCATGCTGATGCCGAACAGCAGCGCGAAGATCATCGCCAGCAAAGACATCTCCAGCGTAACGGGCAGTTTGGTGGCGATCAGATGCGTCACCGTCTCCTGAGTGCGTAAGGAGACGCCAAGATCCCCCTGCAAGGCGCGGGTAAGCCAGTGGAAATATTGCACCGGGATCGGCGCATCCAGATTCAGCTCCGCGCGTAGCTGGGCGATCACTGCCGGATCGCGCTCTTCCCCGAGCATGGCCGTCAGCGGATCGCCGGGCAGCAGCTTTTGCAACCCGAAGACCATCATACTGACCATCAGCAACGTCGGGATGGCGAGCAGCAGGCGTTTGCATATCAATTCCAGCATGGTATCTCCTTACAACTCCGTTACTTCGCGAACGTCATACCTGCCAGGCGCACAATGCCATCCGGGTAAGGTTTAAAGCCCTCTACTTTTTTATTCAGCCCAAAAATGCGCGGCTCGAAGTAGAGATACGCAATCGGCATATCCGTTTGCAATTGTTTAACAACGTTCTCATACAGCCCTTTACGGGTAGCCGGATCGTTATGCAGACGCGCCTGGGTCAGCCAGTCATCGACCTGCGCATTGCTGTAGCGGCCATCGTTGAGGGTGCCTTTGCTGTGAATAAAGCCGAAGATGCTGCCGTCTGGATCCGGGCGGCCAGACCAGCCGGAGTAGCTGAGCTGGAAGTCGCCGTTTTGCTGGCGATCCAGCAGCGTGGCGAATTCGGTCATTTGCAGATTGACGTTAAAACCGGCTTCGGCGGTCATCGCCTGTAATACCTGCGCCACCTGCTGCGAAGTCGGGTTATTCGGCACCAGCAGCGAAACGGTGATCGGTGTCTGCACGCCTGCCGCTTTCAGCAGCGCTTTGGCTTTTTCGACATCGCGCGGCGGCACCGGCAGGTTAATGTGATACGGGCTGACCGGTGAGAACGCCTGGTTCGCCGGTGTGAAGAGGCCTTCGAATACCACCTGGTTTAACGCCTCGCGGTCAATTGCCTGCGAGAACGCTTCGCGCACGCGCGCATCTTTAAACGGATCGTTAGCCGGGACTTTGCCGTTGTTGATGTTAAAGGTGATGCCCTGATACCCCAGCCCGGTCACCTTCGCCAGTTTTAATTTGCCGTCGTTCTCCACCGTTTTCACATCGCTTGGCACAATGCCTTCGCTCAGATCCAGATCGCCCGCGCGCAGGTTCGCCAGACGCACCGAGGCATCCGGGATCGGCAGATAAATCACTTTGTCGAAGTGGTAAGCGCCTTTGTTCCAGTAGTTGTCAAAGCGCGAAAGTACGATGCGATCCTGCGAGACGCGGCTGTCAAACTTGTATGGTCCGGAGCAGACCGGATGCGCGGCGAAGTCAGGTTTTTTCGCTGCTTCTGGCGCCAGCATCGCGCCTGCGCGATCGGTAAGCTGCATCAGCAGCGCCGAATCCGGCGTTTTCAGATGCAGGGTGATTTGCATCGGCCCGGTCACTTCCACGGATTCTACCGAGGAGATCTCGCTTTTGCGCAGCGAGCCAGGCAGTGTCAGGGCGCGATCGAGGCTGAATTTCGCGGCGGCAGCGTCAAATTTCTCGCCATCGTGGAACGTCACACCCTCACGCAGGTTCATGGTCAGAGTTTTGCCGTCTTCGCTCCACGACCACTCTTTCGCCAGACCCGGCACCACTTTCAGGTTTTCATCGACGTCCACCAGCCGATCGCACAGTGAGGCGAAGACAAAGCGGCCATAGTAGGTGCGCGCCAGGTGCGGATCGAGCATGTCCGGATCCGCGCCTAAACCAATACGCAGCACACTTTCAGCCTGGGCCGGCAGCGCCGCGCCCAGCAACATAACACTTCCCAGAACGGTCAAAAGAGAATTACGCACAATCATTATTTTTTTCCTTTAAAGGGATGAGTGAGAGGCCGCGTGTTCGAACAGAGCACGGCGTCGCAGGAACGCGGCGGAGGGTGGAGCAATCTGGATGATCGTGCGGTCACGGTTGAGCTCCTGCCAGCGATGGCAGGAGACCTGGCGGCCGCCTTCAAGTACCTGAGCGATCGGTTCGCGTTGCCGACACTCATCGGTGACATGCGGGCAACGGGTGTGAAAACGACAGCCCTGCGGCGGGCTGGCCGGATTGGGTAAATCCCCCTGCAACAGCGGCATTTCACGCTTGAGGCCGGGCTGGGTTTGCGGCGCAGAGGCGATCAGCGCCTGCGTGTACGGGTGCAGCGGCGCATCGAAGATCTCATCGACGGTCGCCATTTCGACGATCTGCCCGAGGTACATCACCGCCACGCGATCGCTCATATGGCGGATCACCGCCAGCCCGTGCGCGACGATGATCATTGTCAGCCCAAGTTGCTGCTTCAGGTTTTCCAGCAGGTTCACCACCTGCGCCTGCACCGAGACATCCAGCGCGGACACCGGTTCATCGCCCAGCAGCAACTTCGGCCCGGAAGCCAGCGCGCGGGCAATGCCAATACGCTGGCGCTGGCCACCGGAGAATTCATGCGGGAAACGCCGCGCCCAGGCCGCAGGCAAACCAACGGTCGAGAGCAGTTCGGCGACGCGCGCCTGGCGATCCGCTTTGCCCATTTTCAGATGCAGCCACAGCGGTTCACCGACGATCTGCTCCACGGTCATGCGCGGGTTCAGCGAGGCGAAGGGATCCTGAAAGATAATTTGCAGTTCGCGGCGCAACTGGTTTAACCGCGCACCGCTGGCGTGAGTGATCTCTTCGCCCTGGTAGTAAACGCGCCCTTCGGACGCCGTCAACAGACGTAACAGCAGGCGGCCCAGCGTCGATTTACCGGAACCGGACTCGCCCACAATCGCCAGCGTTTCACCGGGGTAAACGGCGAGCGAAATGCGATCGACTGCCGTGACAAAGCGTTTTGGCGCGAACAGGCGCGTCGCGCCGACAAAGCGTTTGCTGAGATCGTGGGCCTCAAGGATCGGTGTGCTCATGCGGTTTCTCCCAGCGCAATATGTTGTTCAAGGGGCACGCGGAAACAGGCCGCCTGATGACCGCGGCCCAGCGGCTGTAGCGGCGGTTTTTCCGCGTGGCAGCGGCTCTGCGCAAACGGGCAGCGCGTGGCGAAACGGCAGCCTTTTGGCATCGCTTCCGGTAACGGTACGGCGCCGGGAATGGTGGAAAGCTGGCCTTTGCGTGCGCCCAGCGAGGGAATCGAGCCCATCAGGCCGATGGTGTACGGATGCTGCGGATCGGCAAAAATCGCCTCCACGCTGCCCTGCTCGACCACTTGCCCGGCGTACATTACGGCGACTTGCTGGGCGACTTCCGCCACCACGCCAAGATCGTGGGTGATCATCAATACTGCCGTGCCGGTGTCGGCTTTCAGGGTGTTGAGCAGAGCCAGGATCTGCGCCTGAATAGTGACATCCAGCGCGGTTGTCGGTTCGTCGGCAATCAGCAGACGCGGGTTGTTAATCAGCGCCATGGCAATCATCACGCGCTGGCGCATACCGCCGGAAAGCTGGTGCGGGTACGCTTTCAGGCGCATCTCCGCCGCCGGGATTTGTACCTTTTCGAGGATCCGCAGCGCGATATCCCGCGCGGCCTGGCGGGAGACATGCTGGTGGCGCATCACCGTTTCACTCAGTTGATCGCCAAGGGTGAACGAGGGGTTCAGCGAGGTCATCGGCTCCTGAAAAATCATTGCCAGTTCATTACCGCGCAGATCCGCATATTCCCTCGGCGAAAGCAGGCGCAGATTGTGGCTGCGAAACTGCATTTCGCCGCTGAGGATCTGCGCGCTGTTGGGCAACAGCCCCATCAACGCCAGCGAGGTAATGCTTTTACCGCAGCCAGATTCCCCCACCAGCGCCAGTGTTTCCCCGCTTTTTATGGTCAGCGAAATACCGTCCAGTACGCTGACCGGGCTACCGGCGAACTGGACCTTCAGGTTGTGCAGACGCAGGACGGGCGCGGGATCGTGAAAAGGAATGGTGGTCATGGCGTATCGTCCTCGAGATGAATGGCCTGGATCAGGGCATGTTGCAGGTCGAGCAGATGTTCACGCATCGCCAGGAAGGACTCCTGCGGCTGACGCTGCCGGATGGCGTGCATAATGCGGTGGTGGTGATCGTTATAACGATCGACCTTCGCCGGAGTACGCGCCAGCTCCCGCAAATGGTGCCAGGCGGGTTCGCGACGCACGGCGTCAATGGCATCAAAAAGACCGAGCATCAAACGGTTTCCCGCCGCTTCAGCGATGGCCCGGTGAAAAGCGCTGTCCCATAGCTCATTAAGATCCGGATCGTCCGGATTGACGTTATCGATGCGTTCCAGCATGCGCTGCATCAGCGCCAGGTTTTCCGGGTTGGCGCGAAGTGCCGCCAGCCGCGCAAGTCCCGGCTCAACCTGCAAGCGCGCTTCCATCACTTCCAGCATATTGGTTTGTTGCACCAGTCCCTGGAGTGCCAGCGGCGCGACCGGCGCAGCGGGGCCAATAAACGTGCCTTTACCCTGCTTACGCCAGATCCGCCCCTCTTCCTCCAGTACGTCCAGCGCGCGGCGTACTTCTCGCCGCCCAACGCCTAAGCGTTCCGCCAGTTCACGTTCCGTGGGCAGTGGAGTCCCTGGTGTTGACTCATGTTGGTGAATAAGCCCACGAAGTTGTTCAAGCGCCGTACTGGAATTTGCCAGATAGCGTGACGGTTTTTCCATATTGGTTCATCCGTATTTCGCGTTATCTTTTTCTTTAATTACATGAAGTTAATTATTTAATCCGCGATGTGTCGCCCTTATAACTAAGCAATTACCGAACCAATTAGGTATTGGTTCGGTCATATTTTTGAAATTTTTGTTAATACTTTGATTTATTAATGTTTATTTTTTACGGGCGAAACGGAGGTCTGGAAGGGCTGTGGTTCACTGAGCAGATAATGCACAATTTTAGTGCAAGGAATGCACTAAAACGGGAGGAATTGCCCGGTGGAGTTGGCGCTTACCGGCTTACATTGTTGGCTGTGGTGTAAGCCGGATAAGGCGGAGCTGCCATCCGGCAGGTTTGCTAAAGTTGTCCGGCGCGGCGGGCGGCGGTACGCGCCAGCGCGGCCCAGTCCAGATGCCCTTCATCATGGGCCAGGCTTTCGACATGCGCTGCGCGCAGCGTACCGGCAATCGCCATTGGCACATTCACCCGCTCGGCGGCATCCTGCGCCAGACGCACATCTTTCAACCCCAGAGCCAGCTTAAAGCCGGCTGGCTCGAAGGTATCGCTGGCAATCGCCTGGCCGTAACCTTTATAGACCGGCGCGGCAAACAGCGTGGAGGTGATTAAATCAATGAAATCGGTTTTACTGACCTCATGCCCCTGCACCAGCGCAACCGCCTCCCCCATCGTGCCAATGGCGCTGGCGATCATAAAGTTGACCGCCAGCTTCGCGGCATTCGCCTGCTCCGGCCGCGCACCAAGATACCAGGTCTTCTGACCGAGCACATCCAGCAGCGGCTGCACCTTTGCCAGCAGCGCGCTGTCGCCAGCCGCCAGAATATTTAACTGCCCCGCTTCGGCAACATTTACCCGCCCCAGTACCGGCGCGGCAAGATAACCGATATTACGCGCCTGGTGCAGTTGCGCCAGTTCTACCGCCAGATCGACAGAGATAGTCGCCATATTCAGGTGGATAGCCCCGGGTTTCAGCGTTGCCAGCACATTGCCCTCCAGCACGACGCTGCGCGTGGCGTTATCGTCCGCCAGAATGGAAATAACCACATCAGCATCCCTCACCGCTTCTGCGGCCGTTTCCGCTGCGGTGGCGCCCAGCGATGCCAGTTTCTCGCGCGGCCCGGCAGAGCGGTTCCAGCCCTGAACCTGATAACCGGCTTTGATTAGATTCGCGGCCATTGGCAACCCCATGGTGCCAAGCCCCAGAAACGCAATCTTCATCACAATGCTCCTGTTGTTAGGTGACTGTGTTTAACTATAAAAAAGGCAGGGATTCCTCCCTGCCTCATTGTGTTTCAAAGTTTGATGCTGCTCTGTCAGCCTTCGTGCAGCCCGCATTCGCGTTTCAATCCGAAGAAGCGCGTCTCTTCTTCCGCCATGCCCGGCTCCCATTTGCGGGTGGTGTGCGTGTCGCCTACGGACAGATAACCCTGATCCCACAGCGGGTGATAATTCAGGCCGTGCTTTTGCAGGTACTGATATACCGTGCGGTTGTCCCAGTCGATAATCGGCAGCACTTTAAATACGCCGCGCTGGATAGCCAGCACCGGCAGATTGGCGCGGCTGCCGGATTGTTCACGGCGCAGACCGGCAAACCAGGTTTGCGCGTTCAGCTCGGCAAGAGCGCGATTCATAGGTTCAACTTTGTTGATTTCATTGTATTTTTCAATGCCTTCAACGCCCTGTTCCCATAACTTACCGTAACGCGCTTCCTGCCACGCCGGGCTTTGCTCTGCCCGGAATACTTTCAGGTTCAGCTTGAGCTTGTCCGTCAGCTCGTCAATAAACTGGTAGGTTTCCGGAAACAGGTAGCCGGTATCAGTCAGGATCACCGGAATGTTCGGCTGAACCTGGTTGACCAGATGCAGGCTTACTGCCGCCTGGATACCGAAGCTGGAGGAGAGCACATACTCGCCCGGCAGGTTTTCCAGCGCCCAGCCGACGCGCTCTTCGGCGTTCAGCTTTTCGAGTTGCGCATTGGTTTCAGCAAGCTGAAGCACACGTTCAACTTTCGGCAGTTCATTCAGCGCATTCAGATCGAGTCTGGACATAAGTTCCTCACCGTGTTTATTACCTGATGGCACTTCACTTATCAGGCCTACAAATTACGCCAACCCCAGGCCGGATAACGCGTTTACGCCGCCATCCGGTATTATGCATTATTCCCAGAAATCGCGCGCCGGATCGAGTACCGGACGGACGATCCCGGCACGAATGGTGAAATCGCCAAAGCCTTCACCCTCTTCGCGCTCGCTTGCCCAGCGTGCGACCAGTTCATCAAGCGTCGCCAGAATTTCCGTTTCGGTGATATTTTCCCGGAACATACGCGGAATACGCGTCCCGATGCGGTTACCGCCAAGATGCAGGTTGTAGCGGCCCGGCGCTTTACCGACCAGACCCACTTCCGCCAGCATCGCGCGGCCGCAGCCGTTCGGGCAACCCGTGACGCGCAGCACGATATGATCGTCGCCAACGCCATGTTTCTCCATCACCGCTTCCACTTTATCCACAAATGAAGGCAGGAAACGTTCGGCTTCGGCCATGGCCAGCGGGCAGGTCGGGAACGACACGCAGGCCATAGAATTTTCACGCTGCGGTTTCACCGCATCCATTAAGCCGTGACTGCGCGCCAGTTTTTCGATTTTCGCTTTCTGGCTTTCCGGCACGCCGGCCACAATCAGATTCTGGTTCGCCGTTAAACGGAAGTCGCCTTTATGGATCTTAGCAATTTCCAGCAGGCCGGTTTTCAGCGGACGGCCCGGATAATCCAGAATACGGCCATTTTCAATAAACAGCGTCAGGTGCCATTTATTATCGATACCTTTCACCCAGCCAATGCGATCGCCGCGACCGGTGAATTCGTACGGGCGAATCGGTTCGAATTTGATCCCCGCGCGGCGTTCCACTTCCGCTTTGAAGGTGTCGACGCCAACGCGTTCCAGCGTGTATTTGGTTTTGGCATTTTTACGGTCAGTACGGTTACCCCAGTCGCGCTGGGTCGTCACCACTGCTTCCGCCACCGCCAGCGTATGTTCCAGCGGCAGATAACCAAACTCGCTCGCGGTGCGGGCGTAGGTTTTCTTATTGCCATGTTCAATGGAAAGCCCACCGCCCACCAGCAGGTTAAAACCGACCAGCTTGCCGTTTTCCGCGACCGCCACAAAGTTCATGTCGTTGGCGTGCAGATCCACGTCGTTCTGCGGCGGAATGACCACCGTGGTTTTGAACTTACGCGGCAGGTAAGTTTTCCCCAAGATAGGCTCTTCGTCCGTAGTCGCCACTTTCTCGGCGTCGTGCCAGATCTCCGCATAAGCGCGAGTGCGCGGCAACAGATGTTCGGAGAGCTTTTTCGCCCACTCGTAGGCTTCTGCATGCAGTTCCGACTCAACCGGGTTCGACGTACACAGCACATTACGGTTAACGTCGTTGGCGGTCGCCAGCGCGTCCAGACCAACTTCGTGCAGCATCTGGTGTGCCGGTTTGACGTTCTTTTTCAGAATGCCGTGGAACTGGAACGTCTGGCGGTTGGTCAGGCGAATGCTGCCGTAGATCGTCTTATCGTCGGCAAATTTATCGATCGACAGCCACTGTTTCGGTGTAATGATGCCGCCCGGCAAACGGCAGCGCAGCATCATCGCGTGGCGCGGCTCCAGCTTCTGCTCGGCGCGTTCGGCACGAATATCGCGGTCGTCCTGCTGATACATGCCGTGAAAACGGATCAGCAGGAAGTTATCGCCGTTGAAACCGCCGGTCAGGCCGTCGTGCAGATCTTCTGCAATCGTGCCACGCAGATAGTTGCTTTCGAGCTTCAGACGCTCGGCGTCGGCCAGTTTACCTTCGACCACCAGTGGGCCGGGATGTTTTTCACTCATTAGTAGACATCTCGCTGATAACGGCGCTCAACGCGCAGCTCACTTAAAAATTCATCCGCCGCTTCGGTATCCATGCCACCGAATTCGGCAATCACGTCCAGTAAAGCCTGCTCGACATCTTTCGCCATGCGATTGGCGTCGCCGCAGACATAAATGTGCGCACCGTCATTGATCCAGCGCCACAGTTCTGCGCCCTGTTCGCGCAGTTTGTCTTGTACGTAGACTTTTTCTTTTTGATCGCGGGACCAGGCCAAATCAATGCGATTCAGCACGCCCTCTTTAACGTAACGCTGCCACTCCACCTGATAGAGGAAATCTTCGGTGAAGTGTGGGTTGCCAAAGAACAGCCAGTTTTTACCCGGCGCTTCATCGGCCGCGCGTTGTTGAATAAAGGCGCGGAACGGCGCAATGCCCGTGCCCGGGCCAATCATAATCACCGGCGTTTCCGGGTTGGCTGGCAGGCGGAAGTTATCGTTGTGCTCAATGAACACCCGCACTTCGCCCTCTTCTTCCACGCGATCCGCAAGGAAACTGGAAGCACCACCCGCACGCGCACGCCCTTCCACTTCGTAACGCACCACGCCGACGGTGATATGCACTTCGTTTTCCACTTCCGCCTGCGAAGAGGCAATGGAATAGAGCCGCGGCGTCAGCGGACGCAGCAGACCAATCAGCGCTTGCGCATCAAGCTGTGCCGGGGAGAAACGCACCATATCAACAATCGGCGTTGTCGCAGCATAGTGCTGCAACCGGGCTTTATCACCCACCAGCGGCAACAACGTTTCGCTGCGCGTCAGCGTGGCGTAATTTTCCACGATGTTGGCGGTGTTGACCGTCAGCTCGAAGTGCCACTGCAACGCTTCAGCGAGCGGCTGTGTTTTGCCGTCAACCGTAACCGGCTCATCGCCTTTCAACCACAGCAGTTCCACCAGTTCTTTCACCAGGGCCGGATCGTTCTGATACCAGACGCCCAGCGCGTCACCCGGCTGGTAGCGCAGCCCTGAATCCCCGAGATCGATTTCGATATGGCGAACATCTTTTTCGGAATGACGACCGGTGATTTTTTGGTTCACGGACAAACTCGCCGTCAACGGCGCTTCTTTAGTATAGGGGCTGGAGAAAACCTCGTTCACCGCGCCCGTCGCGCTCGCCACCGCCTGCGCCGGAGAGTCTTTCGGTACGCGGGCTTTCAACACTTCGACAATGCGCGCACGCCATTCGGCAGCCGCAGCCTGATACTCGACATCAGCGTCAACGCGATCCAGCAAGCGCTCCGCGCCCAGCTCAGCAAGTTTGCTGTCGAAGTCTTTCCCCGCCTGGCAGAAGAATTCATACGACGTATCGCCAAGGCCGAACACCGCAAAGGCAGTGCCATCCAGTTTTGGCGCTTTTTTCGAGAACAGGAACTTATGCAGCGCAACAGCTTCTTCCGGCGCTTCGCCCTCGCCCTGAGTGGAGGCCACCACCACCAGTAATTTTTCGTTAGCGATCTGTTTGAACTTATAGTCACCGGCGTTAACCAGGTTGACGTTAAGTTTCGCTGCCAGTAGATCGTCGCGCAGCGCTTCCGCCACGCGGCGAGCGTTGCCGGTTTGCGACGCGGAAATTAGCGTAATTGCCGGGATCTCTGCGGCAGATGTCGGTACGGTAACTGCTGTTGCGGGCTGTTGGTTCAGTACGCCCCAGAAATAACCAGAAACCCAGGCTAACTGGGTGGGCGTCAAATCAGTGGTTGCGGCCTGAAGGCGCGCCAGTTGCTCCGGGTTTAGCGGCAGCAACGCGGAAGGTGGAGCCTGAGTTGTCATGCGTTGTCATGTTCCAGTAGCGAAAATTCCCCTTCGTTTTGCAGACAGACTTTTTCGCGGTCAACAACGCAAAAACGATAAGGGGATATAATTTTAAAAAACGAAGTGAAACTAAGGTTAACGGCGGGATAATAACAATTAAAGAAAGGTTGGAAATAATAAATAACCAAAAGAACTAACCTGTTTTAGCTATAGTTAATAACACTAAAACTGGTTAATTAACTTATTGAATTGTAATAATAAAATAAATGCAGGTTAGTAGTATTCAGCGCGTAAACACTTTTAGCGATTTTAGTTAATGCTAAAAAAGGTCATTTCCGCTACTATGCGGCGGTTTTTTGTCAGTCTGAGAGTGCATTATGTCGACCACGTTGTTTAAAGATTTCACCTTTGAAGCCGCTCACCATTTACCGCATGTCCCGCAAGGGCATAAGTGCGGTCGTCTGCATGGCCACTCCTTTATGGTGCGCCTGGAGATCACCGGCGAGGTGGATCCTTATACCGGCTGGATCATGGACTTCGCCGAACTGAAAGCGGCGTTTAAGCCGTTGTATGACAGGCTGGATCACTACTATCTGAATGAGATCCCGGGCCTGGAAAACCCGACCAGCGAAGTGCTGGCGAAGTGGATCTGGGATCAGATGAAGCCGGTTGTGCCGCTGCTGAGCGCAGTCATGGTGAAAGAAACCTGTACCGCAGGTTGCGTCTATCGCGGCGAATAAGCGAGTCGGTCATTTCTTCCCGGAGATGACTGACCGATAGCCGTTAGTGAGTCAGGAAGCCGCCATCCACGGCCAGCATATGGCCGTTGGCAGAACCCGCTGCGCGGCTTGCAAGAAATCCCATCAAATCCTGCTTAATCTCCCCAGCGGTTCGCCGGACGTTTTGGCTTTACTGCGGGCGATTCGCGTCATATTCGCTGGATAATAGCCCGACACCATTAACCTGAATTATTTCTTGTTAATAAACGCAGAGAATGATTAATGACGGAACGGGCTTTGAAACGTGATATGCAGCGCAGTGAAAACTTCATCAGATATTGCGCGGAAAAAAAACCCGCCAGGGCGGGCTGATTTATCAGGCAATGTTCAGGTATTTATGTGTCTGCATCGAGAGCCGCCAGTTGCGGGCGATACAGGTTTCAATACACAGACGGGTTGCATCCTCTTTCTGGCTGATAGGCTGCAAGGCAATCACCCGCGGCTTGTCATCGGTTAACTGCGCCAGCAGCTCGTCCAGCGCTTCGATATCACGCATACGCCCGACCGGATGCTTAATTTCATCCGCACGCTCCAGCGCCGACAACAGCACATCGTAGCCGCCGCGCATATTCACCTTCGGCGATACCGTTACCCAGGTGGAATGGGAAGCGCGCACTTCATGCGTGCCGCTGGTTTCGATCTGGCAGCTAAAACCGTTCAGCTCAAGCAGGCTGGTGAGCGGCGTTAAATCATGGATGCAGGGTTCGCCGCCGGTGATCACCACATGGCGCGCCGTCCAGCCCTGGCGCGCAATAATCGCCAGCAGATCTTCACTACTGGCTGCGCCCCATTTATCGCTCTCTTTGGTTTTCGCAAGGATGCTGAACAGCGACACTTCCCGATCTGCAAGCTTATCCCAGGTGTGTTTGGTGTCGCACCAGGCGCAACCAACCGGGCATCCCTGTAAACGAATAAAAATGGCAGGAACGCCGGTAAAATAACCCTCGCCTTGCAGGGTCTGGAACATCTCGTTAATCGGGTACTGCATAGTCAACTCTGATCAGAAATAAACGCTAATTATTGCAGATCCTGGCTTAACCTTCATAGCCTTTCGCGGTATTGCGCTTTTTCTCCACTGGTGACAGCTAAAAATGATGTAACTATCTATGTTTTTTCTTACACTTCGACGCAAATTGTCGTCGCTATTTCACGCTGTCAATAAAAATATAAAGCATTCAAAATCAATTAGTTATTTTTTTAACGTTTCGTGCTGGAATTAATTGTTCACTGCCGTTGTCGAACGCCAATCCCCTTTCGTACTTTCCTTAAAACAAGCTTAAGAATCCCCCATTTCCCACTCAGCTTTATTGATATGGCGTTTAGCTTTCCGTGCCTACAATCCGCCCGAGCAACGCTGGAGAGATAGCACTCATGAATACATTATTAATAACGGGCGTGACGGGATTTCTGGGTGGAGCGGTATTGGAAAAAATCCTCCACGGCAGTGAAGCCATAAATTTACTGCTGTTGGTAAGGGCAGAAGACAAAGAGGCCGGACTTGAGCGCGTTAAAAGCAACATGCGCAAGTTTGGTCTGACGGATGCAGAACTTAACACACTTAATACTTCGCAAATCCTGCCAGGGGATTTGGGCGAACCGGAAGGCTTCATTAACGATCCGGCACTGGAAAGCGTCACTCACGTGCTGAACTGCGCGGCTGTTGCCTCTTTTGGCAATAACCCGCTGGTCTGGAAAGTGAATGTCGAAGGGACGCTGGCCTTTGCCCGCAGAATGTCGCAGGTGGCGGGCTTGCAGCGCTTTCTTCACGTCGGCACAGCGATGTCCTGCACGCCGGAACCAGATTCACTGGTGCCGGAAAGCGCAGAGTTTCACGAGAATGCTGAGCATCTGGTGGCCTATACGCGCTCCAAATCGACCATTGAGCAACTGATGCGCCTGGAGTGCCCGCAGATGCCGCTGGTGATTGCCCGCCCTTCTATCGTCGTCGGGCACACGCATCACGGATGTCTGCCATCAACCAGTATTTTCTGGGTCTTCAGTATGGGGCTGATGTTGCAGAAATTTATGTGCTCGCTGGAAGATCGCGTCGATGTGATCCCGGTCGATTACTGTGCCGATGCATTGCTGATGCTGCTTAAAGGTCCGGTCGCTCAGGGCGAAGTGGTGCATATTTCAGCCGGTGAAGAGAACAGCGTGCGTTTTGCTGATATCGATAAAGCCATGGCGCAAGCGCTGGAAAAAGCACCGGTGGGCGATAAATACGCGCAGGTCAGTTACGAGACGCTGGTGAAGATGCGCCGCGAGCTGAAGGGTATTTTCGGCCCCTGTAATGAGCGGTTGATGCTGAAAGCGATGCGTTTGTACGGTGCGTTCGCCATGCTCAACGTGCGTTTCAGCAACGATAAGCTGCTGAGTATGGGCATGCCGAAGCCGCCTCGCTTTACGGACTATATTGCCCGTTGCGTACAAACGACGCGCGGGCTGACAATCCCGCAGCAGATGGAAGTAGATTTCAAATAGCCAAAAAAAATGCCAGTCAGATGACTGGCATTTTTCTTTTCATCAAGGCTTAGCGATTACGCCTGACCTTTGATCTCTTTACGACCGTTGAACGGAGCTTGTTCACCCAGCGCTTCTTCGATACGAATCAGCTGGTTGTATTTAGCAACGCGGTCAGAACGGCTCATAGAACCAGTTTTGATCTGGCCAGCAGCGGTACCAACAGCCAGGTCAGCGATGGTAGCGTCTTCAGTTTCGCCAGAACGGTGAGAGATGACAGCGGTGTAGCCAGCGTCTTTCGCCATTTTGATCGCAGCCAGAGTTTCGGTCAGAGAACCGATCTGGTTGAATTTGATCAGGATGGAGTTAACGATGCCTTTTTCGATGCCTTCTTTCAGGATCTTGGTGTTGGTTACGAACAGATCGTCACCAACCAGCTGGATTTTGTCGCCCAGTACTTTGGTCTGGTATGCGAAGCCAGTCCAGTCAGATTCGTCCAGACCATCTTCGATAGAAACGATCGGATACTGTTTGGTCAGATCTTCCAGGAAGTGAGTGAACTCTTCGGAGGTGAACGCTTTGTTGCCTTCGCCAGCCAGAACGTATTTACCGTCTTTGTAGAATTCAGACGCTGCGCAGTCCATCGCCAGAGTGATGTCTTTGCCCAGTTCGTAGCCCGCAGCTTTTACCGCTTCAGCGATAACAGCCAGTGCTTCGGCGTTAGAACCCAGGTTCGGCGCGTAGCCGCCTTCGTCACCAACAGCAGTGTTCATGCCTTTGGATTTCAGAACTTTTGCCAGGTTATGGAACACTTCTGAACCCATACGTACAGCTTCTTTCAGGCTTTTCGCGCCAACCGGCTGAATCATGAATTCCTGAATGTCGACGTTGTTATCAGCGTGCTCACCACCGTTGATGATGTTCATCATCGGAACCGGCATGGAGTATTTGCCCGGGGTGCCGTTCAGTTCAGCAATGTGAGCGTACAGCGGCAGGCCTTTAGAAGCAGCAGCAGCTTTAGCAACAGCCAGAGACACGGCCAGGATTGCGTTTGCACCGAAGTTAGATTTGTTTTCGGTACCGTCCAGATCGATCATGATCTTATCGATGCCAGCCTGGTCTTTTGCATCTTTACCCAGGATTGCCTGAGCGATCGGGCCGTTTACCGCGCCAACCGCTTTCAGTACGCCTTTACCCATGAAACGGGATTTGTCGCCATCGCGCAGTTCCAGCGCTTCGCGGGAACCAGTAGAAGCACCTGACGGCGCAGCCGCCAGACCTACGAAACCACCTTCCAGGTGTACTTCGGCTTCAACAGTCGGGTTACCACGGGAGTCGATGATTTCACGACCGATGACTTTAACGATTTTGGACATTAGGTTTTCCTCAGTACAAGTTAAACTAAAACTCCAGACAAACAACGCGTACCAAAGGTACGCGTTGTCGTTGTAACTTTTTTTACTTCGCCTGACGCTTTTGATGCTCGCTGGCGGCTTTCACAAAGCCTGCAAACAGCGGATGTCCATCACGCGGCGTAGAAGTAAACTCCGGATGGAACTGACAGGCGACGAACCATGGATGATTCGGCACCTCGATGATCTCGACCAACTGATCATCCCCGGAACGGCCCGCAACACGCAGACCCGCAGCTTCAATTTGTTTCAACAGCATATTGTTGACTTCGTAACGGTGGCGATGGCGTTCAACGATAGTCGGTGCGCCGTAAAGCTGGCGAACCAGGCTGTCATCG
Source organism: Kosakonia sp. H7A (assembly GCF_003028445.1). Taxonomy (NCBI): domain Bacteria; kingdom Pseudomonadati; phylum Pseudomonadota; class Gammaproteobacteria; order Enterobacterales; family Enterobacteriaceae; genus Kosakonia; species Kosakonia sp. H7A. The sequence continues at coordinate 56,230 of NZ_PYTZ01000013.1, forward strand.
CCAAGCTGGCACTGCTGTGCGCCAAGGCGCATCGTACCGCCGAGATCGCTCTTCTCAGAACGCTGCTCAACGTTGCCATCTTCATCACGCCACTCGGTAATCAACGCCACAACCGGGTATTTACAGTCTGGCACAAATTCCGTGGAGTTGGCGTTCTCCATCCCGACCACGTTACGTGCAAATTCAATCAACGCAACCTGCATACCCAGGCAAATTCCCAGGTAAGGAATATTGTTTTCACGCGCATAGCGTGCGGTGGCGATCTTGCCTTCCACACCGCGGTAACCGAAACCGCCCGGGATGAGGATTGCATCCAGATCTTTCAGAATTTCCACACCGCGCGTTTCAACATCCTGCGAATCAATCAGCTTGATGTTGACGGTGACACGGTTTTTCAGACCACCATGCTTCAGCGCTTCGATCACCGATTTGTAGGCATCCGGCAGTTCAATGTACTTACCGACCATACCGATGGTGACTTCACCTGACGGATTCGCTTCTTCATAGATAACCTGTTCCCATTCGGCCAGGTTTGCTTCCGGACAGTTCAAGCTGAATCGTTTACAAATATAATCGTCCAGCCCCTGGGATTTCAACAGGCCCGGGATTTTATAAATAGAATCGACGTCTTTCAGAGAAATCACTGCTTTTTCTGGAACGTTACAGAACAAAGCAATTTTCGCACGTTCGTTAGCAGGAACGGCACGATCGGAACGACAAATCAGGATATCCGGCTGAATACCGATGGAAAGCAGCTCTTTCACAGAGTGCTGTGTCGGCTTGGTTTTCACTTCACCCGAAGCGGCCATGTACGGCACCAGCGTCAGGTGCATGTAGAGTGTGCGCTCACGGCCCACTTCTACAGCCATCTGACGAATAGCTTCAAGGAACGGCAGGGATTCGATATCACCCACAGTACCGCCGATTTCAACCAGCGCGACATCGTGGCCTTCGCCACCTTCAATGATGCGCTCTTTGATAGCGTTAGTGATGTGCGGAATAACCTGTACGGTCGCGCCCAGATAGTCGCCACGACGCTCTTTACGCAGAACCTCGGAGTAAATGCGACCGGTGGTGAAGTTGTTGCGACGCGTCATTTTGGTGCGAATGAAGCGCTCGTAGTGACCCAAATCAAGATCGGTTTCAGCGCCATCTTCGGTAACGAACACTTCGCCATGCTGGATTGGGCTCATAGTCCCCGGATCGACGTTAATATACGGATCCAGTTTCATCATAGTGACGTTAAGGCCACGAGCTTCGAGAATGGCTGCCAGGGAGGCTGCGGCAATGCCTTTACCCAGAGAGGATACGACCCCGCCGGTCACAAAAATATAGTTCGTTGTCATGCTGAACCTGAGAAGTTAGGTTTAAAAGACGATGGAATAACCAGGACGGGAAAGCAGTATACCCGATCATGGCTGAGGCCACAAACTTTCATTCTCCCTCTCCTTCGTTCTTCAGGCCGCATCTGCCCTGGCTTCATTCGCCCATCCCGGACGCACGGCATGGCGATGCGCCCAGGGATTTTCTCAGTTGCCGCCTTGACGCGCCCCGAGTAAGTCGAAGAGGCGCTTCTCAAAGCGTTCTGGCAGATATAAGGAGTGTGAAAATAGCCGCTTTCAGGTAAATGTTTTTGACGTAAATCAAGCGCTTGTTATTTAAAAAATCACACAAATGGCGCTTACTGGAACAATTCCGTTAAAGATCATGTTCCTGGCGTTTTACCTGTTGCCAGACATTTTCCATTGTTTCCAGATCCACACCGGTCATTTCCAGTCCGCGCTCGCGGACAATTCGCTCCACCTCGCGGAAACGACGCTCAAATTTCAGGTTCGCTTTTTGCAGCGCGACTTCCGCTTTTACCCCCAGATGGCGCGACAGATTTACCGTAGCAAACAGTAAATCGCCGACCTCTTCTTCCAGTCTTGCCTCATCCACAACGGCCTGTTTCGCTTCGTCCATCACTTCATCGATCTCTTCATACACCTTATCGAGCACCGGGCCCAGCGACGTCCAGTCAAAGCCAACGCCGGAGCAGCGTTTCTGGATTTTATGCGCGCGCATCAGCGCAGGCAGGCTGTGGGGAATGTCGTCCAGCGCCGAGAGCTGCGCTTTCTCAGCACGTTCCTCGGTTTTGATTTGCTCCCAGCGCGCCAGCACTTCCGTGCTGTTTCCGGCAATGGCGTCGCCAAAAATATGCGGGTGACGGCGTTCCAGTTTGTCGCTAATCGCCGCGCAGACATCGTTAAAATCAAAGCGCCCCTCTTCCTGCGCCATCCGGGCGTAAAACACCACCTGGAACAGCAAATCGCCCAGTTCACCGCGCAGATCGTCAAAATCTTCCCGGTTGATAGCGTCCAGCACTTCGTACGTCTCTTCCAGCGTATAGGGTGCAATGGTGGTGTAGGTTTGTTCTTTGTCCCACGGGCAGCCGGTTTCCGGGTCGCGCAGGCGTTGCATAATCCCGAGCAGACGATCGATTTGAGTCATGAGTCTTCCTGGTAAAAAATGGGATCCTCTCCGCTGACGGGAGAGGATCGGATGAAGTGAAAATCAGCCACCGTGCAGACGACGGGCGTCGATAACGTCCGGCACCTGGTTGAGTTTGCCAAGCACGCGGCCCAGCACCTGCAGGTTGTAGATTTCGATATTCATATCGATGGTGGCAAGCTGTTCTTTGGTGTCGCTGCGGCTGGCAACGCCCAGCACGTTCACCTTCTCATTGGCGAGAATGGTGGTGATATCGCGCAGCAGGCCGCTACGGTCGTTTGCCGTCACGCGCACTACCAGCGAGTAACCCGCCGAGTAGCTCTCGCCCCAGACGGCATCCACGATGCGCTCCGGCGCAACGGTGCGCAGCTCTTCCAGTTGATCGCAGTCGGCGCGATGGATCGAGATCCCGCGTCCCTGAGTGATAAAGCCGACGATTTCATCGCCCGGAATCGGCTGGCAGCAGCGCGCAATGTGATGCATCAGATTACCAACGCCTTCCACCACCACACGACCATTGTCTTTGCTGCGGCTTTGCGGCGCATACGTTTTCTGCTGCAACTGTTTCAGCGCGGCGGCGTCCTGCTCTTCGGCGCTCGGTTTATTGAACTGCGATTGCAGGAAGTTCACCATCTGATTAAGACGGATATCGCCACCGCCAATCGCCGCCAGCAACTCTTCCAGTTCGTTAAAGTTGTAACGCGGCAGCAGATGTTTTTCCGCCTCTTTCAGGCTGATCCCCAGATGCGCCAGCTCATCGTCGAGGATCTGCCGTCCGGCAAGAATGTTTTTGTCACGATCCTGCTTGCGGAACCAGGCGTGGATCTTCGAACGCCCACGGCTGGTCGTCACATATCCGAGGTTTGGATTCAGCCAGTCGCGGCTTGGATTCGGCTGCTTCTGGGTGATAATTTCGACCTGGTCGCCCATCTGCAACTGATAGGTAAAAGGAACGATACGCCCGCCGATCTTCGCGCCAATGCAACGATGCCCTACGTCGCTATGAATGTGATAGGCAAAGTCCAGCGGCGTGGAGCCCGCAGGCAGATCGACCACATCGCCCTTCGGCGTAAACACATACACCCGATCGTCAAAGACCTGGCTGCGAACTTCATCCAGCATTTCGCCGGAATCGGCCATCTCTTCCTGCCAGGCGATCAGTTTACGCAGCCATGCGATCCTGTCTTCATGCGCTGAACGCGGGCTGCCAGCAACTGCCGTCCCCTCTTTATACTTCCAGTGCGCGGCGACGCCCAGTTCGGCATCTTCATGCATCTGGCGCGTACGAATCTGGATTTCAACGGTTTTCCCGCCCGGCCCCAGTACTACCGTATGAATAGACTGATAACCGTTTGGCTTCGGGTTGGCGACGTAATCGTCAAACTCATCCGGCAGGTGACGGTAATGGGTATGCACAATCCCCAGCGCGGCATAACAGTCCTGCAAGCGTTCAGCAACAATACGCACAGCGCGCACATCAAACAGTTCGTCAAAAGCGAGATGTTTTTTCTGCATCTTCCGCCAGATGCTGTAGATGTGCTTTGGCCGGCCGTAGACCTCAGCTTTGACGCCTTCGGTTTTCATTTCGGCGCGCAGATGGCCGACAAACTCGTCAATATAGTGTTCGCGATCGATACGGCGTTCATGCAGCAGCTTGGCAATGCGCTTGTATTCAGCCGGATGCAGGTAGCGGAAGCAGTAATCCTCCAACTCCCATTTCAGTTGCCCGATGCCCAGCCGGTTCGCCAGCGGCGCATAGATGTTGGTACACTCTTTCGCCGCCAGTACGCGTTCATCTTCTGGCGCATCTTTTACTTCACGCAGATGCGCGATACGTTCGGCCAGCTTAATAACCACGCAGCGGAAATCATCAACCATCGCCAGCAGCATGCGGCGAACGTTATCGACCTGTTCAGAAGAGACGGAATCCGTATGCGTGGCTTTCAACTGGCGGATGGCGGCCATATCACGCACGCCGTGGATCAGGTTGACCACCGAGGTGCCGACGCTTTCACTCAGCACCTCTTCGCTCACCACTTCGGCATCGGCCAGCGGGAACAGCAGCGCCGCGCGCAGCGTGTCGATATCCATACTCAGCATGGAGAGAATTTCTACCATCTCAATGCCGCGCCACAACACTACGCCAGCATCCGGATGCCCCTGCGTTTGTCGCAGACAATATTCCCAGGTTTCGGTTAAGCGTTCACACGACGGTTGACTGGTGATCCCCAGACTGGCAATCCATTTGGCTGGATCGAATTCACCCGCTTTGTTCAAATGAGCACTGCGTACCGCAACCATTGTCCTCTCCTTTCAGGGACCGGGCCTGCCGAATTCGACAAGCCGAAATTAATCATTTGTTTTTCACAAACAACACCATCGATTCCAGATGGCCAGTGTGTGGAAACATGTCCAGCATCGCCAGCCGCTGAATCTGGTAACCTGCATTTAATAGCGCTTCACTGTCACGGGCAAGCGTGGCGGGGTTACAGGAAACGTACACCACTCTGCCGGGAGACAATTTTATAATATGTCGCATCACCCCGGCAGCACCTGCACGCGCGGGATCGAGCAACACCTTATCAAATCCCTGGCTCGCCCAGGGTTGCTGAGTGACATCATCCTCCAGATTTTCATGAAAGAATGTCACATTCTGCAAGCCATTCTGTTGCGCATTCTCCTGCGCTTTCGCCACCAGATCGGCGACGCCTTCCACCCCAACGACACTTAACGCGCGCTGCGCCAGCGGCAGAGTGAAATTTCCCATACCGCAGAACAGATCCAGTACGCGGTCGCCGGGCTGGATATCAAGCCACGCCAGCGCATGGGCCACCATCTGCTGATTGACGCCATCGTTGACCTGAATAAAGTCCCGCGGGCTGAACATTAAGCGTAGCCCGTCGGAGCTGTACCAGGGGGATTCTCCGCTAACGTGTTCAAGTATCTCGCTTTGTGGCGCGAGGTACAGCGCAATCCCCTGAGAATGCGAAAAACGTTCCAGTTTTTCTTTATCCGTGTGACTTAATGGCGCCGTGTGCCGCAAAACCATCAGCGGGCCATTGTCGGCCTCCACCAGTTCGACGTGCCCCAGATGGCGCACGGCTCCAAGCCCCGCCAGACATTCACGCAGCGGCGCCAGCATTGCCTCAAGACGGGGCACCAGTACCGGGCAACGTGTCACATTGATAATGTCGCTGTCACCCGCTTTGCGAAACCCCATATCCAGACGCTGCGTTTTCGGTTGCCAACTGAGGCTCAAACGCGCCCGACGGCGATATCCCCAGGGCTGTGCGGCGATCACCTCGTCAACATCCTGTTTCATCAATCGCGCCAGCGCCGCGCTTTTACTGCGCTGTTGCAGGGCAACACTGGCATGTTGCTGCTGGCACCCGCCACAAACGCCAAAATGCGGACATTCCGGTTTCACGCGCTCCGGGCTGTCATTCAGGCGACGTTTTACTTCCCCACGGGCAAACTGACGTTTTTCCTCTTTGAGGGTAATTTCCGCCGTTTCCGCCGGTAATAGTCCGGGGATAAACAACGCTTTACCATTATGGCGAGCAACACCCTGACCAAAGGGATCGAGGTCAGTTACCGTGACGGTAATGCGCTCACGAGTCGTCACGCGTCGTTTTGCAGAGTAGAATTGCGCCATTGCAGTGAATATTCTCAATAACTGTGTAATGGCCTAATTCTCCCATAACGGAACTCCATGACCAACTACAGCTTGCGCGCACGCATGATGATTCTGATCCTGGCCCCCACTGTGCTTATCGGTGTGCTGCTCAGTATCTTTTTCGTCGTTCACCGCTATAACGATTTACAGCGTCAACTGGAAGACGCAGGCGCCAGTATTATTGAACCGCTGGCGGTTTCCAGCGAATACAGTATGGCGCTACAGGATCGCGAAGCCATTGGCCAGTTGATTAGTGTGCTTCACCGCCGACATTCTGACATCGTCCGCGCTATCACCATTTACGACGGGCGCAACGACGTGTTCGTTTCGTCCAATTTCCAGCTTGATGGCGACGATCTCAGGGTGCCAGAAGGACAGCCTTTCCCGCGCAAGCTGAGCGTTACCCGCCGTGGCGATACGATGGTGCTGCGCACGCCGATCCTGTCCGAGGGACTTGAACCGGCAAACACCGCTCTGCCTGCGGATAAAATCACCGGCAATATGCTCGGCTATGTGGCGCTACAGTTGGATCTGAAATCGGTACGCTTGCAGCAGTACAAGGAGATTTTTATCTCCAGCCTGATGATTTTTTTCTGTATTGGTATTGCGCTGATTTTTGGCTGGCGTCTGATGCGCGACGTGACCGGCCCCATTCGTAATATGGTGAATACCGTCGACCGTATCCGTCGCGGGCAGCTCGACAGCCGTGTTGAAGGTTTTATGCTCGGCGAGCTGGATATGCTGAAAAACGGCATCAATTCGATGGCCATGTCGCTGGCGGCCTACCACGAAGAGATGCAGCATAATATCGATCAATCCACCTCGGATTTGCGTGAAACGCTGGAGCAGATGGAGATCCAGAACGTTGAGCTGGACCTGGCGAAAAAGCGTGCGCAGGAAGCTGCGCGTATTAAATCTGAGTTCCTCGCCAATATGTCTCATGAGCTGCGCACACCGCTGAATGGCGTGATTGGCTTTACCCGTTTGACATTGAAATCTGAGCTGAATCCGACCCAGCGCGATCACCTGCTGACCATTGAGCGCTCGGCAAATAACCTGCTGGCGATCATTAACGATGTGCTGGACTTCTCCAAGCTGGAAGCGGGCAAACTGATCCTCGAAAGCATTCCATTCCCTTTACGCAACACGCTGGATGAGGTGGTGATCTTGCTGGCGCACTCAGCGCACGATAAGGGGCTTGAGCTGACGCTGAACATCAAAAATGATGTCCCGGATAATGTGATTGGCGACCCGCTGCGTCTGCAGCAGGTGATCACCAATCTGATCGGCAACGCCATCAAGTTTACTGAACACGGCAATATTGATGTGGTGGTTGAGAAACGCGCCATCAGTAATAACAAAGTGCAAATTGAGGTGCAGATCCGTGATACCGGCATCGGCATCCCGGAACGCGATCAGTCGCGCCTGTTCCAGGCATTTCGCCAGGCGGATGCCAGCATCTCTCGCCGTCACGGCGGTACTGGCCTGGGGTTGGTGATCACGCAACGGCTGGTGAATGAGATGGGCGGCGATATCTCTTTCCATAGCCAGCCAAACCGGGGTTCGACCTTCTGGTTCCATATTGATCTCGACCTCAATCCAAACGCCATCACCGAAGCGCCGACCACGGAAAGACTGGCCGGTAAACGTCTGGCATATGTCGAACCGAATGCTGCGGCGGCGCAAAGCACGCTGGAAGTGCTGAACAACACGCCGCTGGAGATAATTTACAGCCCGTCATTCTCGGCGCTCCCGCAAGGGCACTACGATATTTTGCTGTTGGCGGTGCCGGTAACCGTGCGCGAGCCGCTCAGTATGCAGCACGATCGCCTGGCGCGTGCGGCAGCCATGACCGACTACTTGCTGCTGGCGCTGCCGTGCCACGCGCAGGTGAATGCCGAAGAGCTGAAACAGGATGGCGCAGCGGCTTGTCTGCTTAAACCGCTGACGACCACCCGCCTGCTGCCCGCGTTGACCGAATACTGCCGCACGACGCAACTGGTTCTGGCCTCACATGCGGATGAAAGCAAACTGCCAATGAGCGTTATGGCGGTAGATGATAACCCGGCGAATCTGAAGCTGATTGGCGTTCTGCTTGAGGATCAGGTGCAGCACGTTGAGCTGTGCGAGAATGGTTTGCAGGCCATCGAGCGGGCCAAACAGATGCAGTTCGATCTGATTCTGATGGATATCCAGATGCCGGATATGGACGGTATTCGCGCCTGCGAGTTGATCCGCCAACTACCGCATCAACAGCAAACGCCAGTGGTCGCCGTGACCGCCCATGCGATGGCCGGGCAAAAAGAGAAGCTACTCAGCGCCGGGATGAACGATTATCTGGCCAAGCCAATCGAAGAAGATAAGCTGCATAACCTGCTGTTGCGCTACAAGCCCGGCCCGGAAACCAGTATCTGGCATACTCCGGAAACCGAAGAGATCCCGGTGGAACTGCCGATCAATCACGATGCCACACTCGACTGGCAACTGGCATTGCGCCAGGCGGCGGGAAAAACCGACCTTGCGCGCGAGATGCTGCATATGCTGGTCGAGTTTCTGCCGGAGATCCGCAATATGGTGGAAGAACAACTGGTTGGCGAAGCGCCGCAGGGGCTGCCGGAAGCGATCCACAAACTGCACGGCAGTTGCGGTTACAGCGGCGTTCCTCGGCTGAAAAACCTTTGCCAGCTCATTGAGCATCAACTGCGTAGCGGCGTCAGTGCCGACGAGCTGGAACCGGAGTTTCTGGAGTTGCTTGATGAAATGGATAACGTTACACGTGAAGCGCACCGCTTGATTGGGTAGCAATATTGAGAGTAACGGATGGCCTGAACGCCGGATGACTTGCATGCCGGATGGCAGCGACGCCTTATCCCGCCAGGGATAGCGCGAAATTTTGTCGCTTTGTAAGCCGGATAAGCGGCAGCGCTATCCGGCAAAAATAACTACAGTTGCTGCCCCGCTTTTAGCACCGCCGCCACATTGCGCGCCGTCATGCGGACGTTTTCGCCTGCATTTTCCAGCGCTTTTTCCAGCGTACAGATCGTATAGAGCACGCTGAAAACAGCATCAATGCCGTGATCGTGTACCACACCAACATCGGCGGTGAGGCTCCCGGCAATACCGATCACCGGAATATTGTAGCGTTTGGCCACTTTCGCTACGCCGACCGGCACCTTGCCATGCACCGTCTGGCTGTCGATGCGCCCTTCGCCGGTGATCACCAGATCCGCGCCCCTGACGTGTTTATCCAGCGCCAGCGCGTCGGTGACAATCTCGATCCCCTGGCGCAATTCCGCGCCGCAAAAGGCATATAACGCCGCGCCCATGCCGCCCGCTGCGCCGCCGCCCGCCAGGTTCAGTACGTCGATATCCAGATCGCGGGCAATGATCTCTGCATAGTGCTCCAGCGCCTTATCGAGCCGGGCAATCATCTCTGGCGTCGCGCCTTTCTGCGGGCCAAAAACTGCCGATGCCCCCGCTTCACCGGTTAATGGATTGGTCACGTCGCAGGCGACCTCAATGCGACAACCGGCAAGGCGTTTATCCAGCTCGCGGAGATCAATGCGCGCCAGCGATTCCAGCGCCGCACCGCCTGGCGCAATCTGTCGATCCTGCTCGTCGAGCAGCTTTGCGCCCAGCGCCTGCACCATGCCAGCGCCACCGTCATTGGTGGCGCTGCCGCCGATACCAATAATGATATGTTTAACGCCTGCATCCAGCGCATGGCGGATCAGTTCGCCGGTTCCCCACGAAGTGGTAATCAGCGGATCGCGCTTCGCCGGTGGCACCATTTCCAGCCCGCTGGCCGCCGCCATTTCAATGAACGCCGACTGCTCATCGCCGGAAATGCCATAAAATCCTTCCGCCTGTTCGCCCAGCGGGCCTTTCACCGCTACCTTAACAATACGACCGTTGGTCGCTGCAACCATGGCTTCTACCGTCCCTTCGCCACCGTCTGCAACCGGAATTTTTATATACTCCGCCGAGGGAAATATCTCGCGAAAACCACGCTCAATGGCCGTCGCAACTTCCAGGGCGCTTAAGCTTTCTTTGTAAGAGTCAGGAGCGATAACAATCTTCATAAGCCATCCTTATGCATATTCACAACAATAAGCATACACCCAGGAAAGGTACTGAAATGCCAGCCCCCGCAAGGACTGGCAATTTCATTAACGCACCATGCAGGGCCGTTTGTTATCAAACTTCCAGTCAGGGATCAGATACTGCATCCCCATAGCATCATCACGCGCGCCAAGGCCATGTTTCTGATATAGCTCGTTGGCTTTCATCACCTGATCCATATCCAGTTCAACGCCCAGACCCGGCGTGGTCGGAACCTGTACCATCCCGCCTTTGATTTCGAACGGCTGTTTGGTCAGGCGCTGATTGCCCTCCTGCCAGATCCAGTGTGTGTCGATAGCGGTAATGTTGCCAGGCGCAGCGGCAGCGACGTGAGTGAACATCGCCAGCGAAATATCAAAGTGGTTGTTGGAGTGCGAACCCCAGGTCAGGCCAAATTCGTGGCACATTTGCGCCACACGTACCGAGCCCTGCATCGTCCAGAAATGCGGATCCGCCAGCGGAATATCCACCGATTGCAGTGACAGCGTATGCCCCATCTGACGCCAGTCGGTGGCGATCATGTTGGTCGCCGTCGGCAGACCGGTCGCCCGGCGGAATTCCGCCATCACTTCACGACCGGAGAAACCCTGTTCAGCACCGCAGGGATCTTCCGCGTAAGCCAGCACACCTTGCAGATGCTTACCGATTTTGATGGCTTCATCCAGCGACCATGCGCCATTGGGATCCAGCGTGACACGCGCCTGCGGGAAGCGTTTTGCCAGCGCGGAAATGGCTTCCGCCTCTTCCATGCCCGCCAGAACGCCGCCTTTCAGTTTGAAATCGTTAAAGCCATATTTTTCATAAGCGGCTTCCGCCAGACGCACTACGCGATCCGGCGTCATTGCCTCTTCATGGCGCACGCGATACCAGTCGCATTTGTCATCCGGCTGACTCTGGTACGGCAGCGGCGTTTTTTTGCTGTCGCCGACGAAGAACAGGTAGCCCAGCATCTCCACTTCATTACGCTGCTGGCCTTCGCCCAGCAGGGAGGCGACGTTGACGCCAAGGTGCTGGCCTAACAGATCCAGCATCGCCGCTTCGATGCCCGTCACCACATGGATCGTGGTACGCAGATCGAAGGTTTGCAGGCCGCGGCCGCCTGCATCGCGATCGGCGAAAGTCTGGCGCACGCTGTTCAGCACGTTTTTGTATTCACCCAGCGTTTTACCAACCACCAGCGGAATCGCATCTTCCAGCGTTTTACGGATTTTCTCACCGCCCGGAATTTCCCCTACGCCGGTGTGCCCGGCGTTGTCTTTGATCACCACGATATTACGGGTGAAGAAAGGGGCATGCGCGCCGCTCAGATTCATCAGCATGCTGTCGTGCCCGGCAACCGGGATCACCTGCATGGATGCGACAACGGGGGTAGACGTATATGTGCTCATTTTTTATCCTTTTCTCTCTCAATGACGTCCAAAGACCGGGCGTTTTTTGTCAAACGTCCAGCCCGGGATGAGGTACTGCATCGGGCCTGCGTCATTGCGCGCGCCGCCAGGCAGTTTTTTATAGGCGGCATGCGCTTTCTCGATTTGATGCCAGTCGATCTCCACGCCGAGGCCAGGTGCATCCGGCACGGCAATTTTGCCCTGCCTGATTTCCAGCGGCTGTTGGGTCAGGCGGGCATCGCCCTCCTGCCAGATCCAGTGGGTGTCGATAGCGGTTGGCGTTCCCGGCGCAGCGGCGCCGACATGGGTAAACATCGCCAGTGAAATATCGAAATGATTGTTGGAGTGACAGCCCCAGGTCAGCCCCCAGTCGTCACACAACTGCGCAACCCGCACGGCGCCTGAGAGCGTCCAGAAGTGCGGATCCGCCAGCGGAATATCGACGGCATTCAGCATCACCGCATGGCCCATTTCTCGCCAGTTGGTGGCGATCATATTAGTGGCGACCGGCAGGCCGGTGGCGCGGCGGAACTCCGCCATCACTTCGCGGCCGGAGAAGCCCTGCTCGGCACCGCACGGATCTTCGGCGTAGGTCAGCACATCATTCAGCCCCTTACACAGGCTAATGGCTTCGTCCAGCAGCCAGGCGCCGTTCGGGTCCACCGTAATACGCGCATCCGGGAAGCGTTTTTTCAGCGCCTTCACGGTTTCAATCTCTTGCTCGCCGGGCAGGACACCGCCTTTCAGTTTGAAATCTTTGAAGCCGTAGCGATCCTGCGAGGCCTCCGCCAGACGTACCACCGCATCGCTGGTCATCGCTTCCTGATGACGCAGGCGATACCATTCGTGGCTGCCGGGCGTGGCATCCAGATAGGGAAGATCGGTTTTCGTGCGATCGCCGACATAGAACAGATAACCCAGTACCGTTACGGCATCGCGCTGTTTGCCGGGGCCAAGCAGTTCGCACACCGGTACGTTCAAAGCTTTACCGAGCAGATCGAGCAGCGCGGCTTCCAGTGCTGCAACCGCATTGACGCGCAGTTCAAAGGTCCATGCGCCTTTGCCGAAGGTGTCGAAATCCGCCGCCTGGTTGCCTTTATGCACGCGCTGCACCACTTTATTCAGCCGGGCAACTTCCTGCCCGACCACCATCGGAGTGGCATCGACCAGCGTTTTGTAGATCACTTCGCCGCCGGGCGCTTCACCGACGCCAGTATTCCCGGCGTTATCCGTCAGCACGACAATGTTGCGCGTGAAGTAGGCGTTATGCGCGCCGCCAATGTTCATCAGCATACTGTCATGCCCGGCTACGGGAATGACTTTCATCCCGGTGATAATCGGGCTGGCTTGTGTATTCATTACTCGCGTCCTGTAGGTTTCAGTACGATACGTTTGATATCGCCGACCAGTACCAGATAGCTCAGTACCGCCACCAGCGCATGGATACCGACATAAATCAGCGCGCCATTAAACGAACCGGTAGAGCCAACGATGTAGCCGATAGCAATGGGCGTCACGATACCGGAGATGTTACCGAACATATTGAACAGGCCGCCGCTCAGACCGCTGATCTCTTTCGGCGCGGTATCTGCCATCACCGCCCAGCCCAGCGCGCCAATCCCTTTACCGAAGAAGGCCAGCGACATAAAGCCGATGATCATCATTTCCGAGTTGGTGTAGTTACAAAAAACCATGCTCATCGACAGCAGCATACCCAGTACGATCGGTGTTTTGCGGGCCATATTCAGTGAGCCGTAGCGACGCATTAACCAGTCTGAAATGATGCCGCCAAGTACGCCGCCGACAAACCCGCAAATAGCCGGAATCGACGCCATAAAACCGGCCTTCAGAATCGACATGCCGCGCGCCTGTACCAGATACACCGGGAACCAGGTGATGAAGAAGTAAGTCAGGGCGTTAATGCAGTACTGCCCCAGGTAAACACCGATCATCATGCGCGAACCCAGCAGTTGCTTAATCTGCCCCCATTTTTCCGAGAACGGGACACTGTGAGTATTGTTCTTCTGATCCATGTTGATCAGCGCGCCGCCTTCGGCAATGTACTCCAGCTCCTTCTTGTTGACGCCAGGGTGCTGATTCGGCTCGTGGATCATTTTCTGCCACAGCAGACTGATGAAGATCCCTAAACCGCCCATGAAGAAGAAGACGTGCGACCAGCCCACTTCGTGCGTCAGCCAGCCCATGATCGGCGCAAAGATAACGGTCGCGAAATATTGTGCGGAGTTAAAAATCGCCACCGCCGTGCCCCTCTCTTGCGCCGGGAACCAGGCCGCAACGATACGACTGTTACCGGGGAAGGAGGGTGATTCGGCCAGACCGACCATAAAACGCAGAGTAAAGAGAGCCACGATGATGCCGAAGCCACTGAAGATATCGACAAAGCCCTGCAATAAGGTAAACAGTGACCAGGTAAAGATGGACCAGAAATAGACCCGTTTGGAGCCAAAGCGGTCAAGCAACCAGCCGCCCGGTATCTGGCCAATCACATAGGCCCAGGAAAATGCAGAAAAAACATAGCCCATGGCGACCGAATCAAGGCCGATGGCTTTGGACATCTCCGAACCGGCAATCGACAAAGTTGCGCGATCGCCGTAGTTGAAGGATGTGACGATAAACAGCATCACCACTATCCAGTAGCGGGCGTTAGTGCGCTTTTCAGCGCCGCTCGCCGCCTGGCTGAATGTACTCATGGTTGTACTCCCGAAGCATCAATGTTCTTTTGTACATTCATCCTGTACGGCACAACCGGTAGGGGAAGACAGGATGATGTAGTTGTGTTTTTTGCTGTTCCTGCCGGGGTTTTCCCCTTAGCGGAGCGCATTTTTTTACTGGCAGGAAAAGTATAAGAAGCGGCCTTTCAAGTCTCACCGTGCAACAACACAACATTCATCAGACCCGGCAAGTTGCTTTATTGCATTAGCCCAGGGTGATGGGGAGTACTTCACGGAAATAGAAACCGGGGATCGGCAAAGAGGGCCTGACGAGGGAAAGGATCGAAGAATGTGAAATGCGTCGCTTGACGCCGTAAAAAGAGGGAATTTTCCCTCCCCGGACGAGGAGGGAAAACATTATTTCAGCAGCGTTGCCCAGCGTTCAACCCACGGATTTGACACACTTTCCGGCTCCGGGTCTTCATTCGCGTCAATCAGCAGCATATCACCGATGCGCTGTGCGCCCTGCTCCTGCAACAACGCATCAAATTGTTTGCCGCCGCCGCAGAAATTGTCGTATGTGCTATCGCCCAGGGCAATCACACCATAATGTAAATCCGGCTGGTAACCCACAGTATCGCGCAGGTAATGGAACAACGGCGCAATGCTGTCCGGCAAATCGCCCTGCCCGGTCGTAGACGTTACCACCAGCGCGTAATGGCCTTTGTTGTTATCCCAGTCCGCCGCTGTAGGATCTTCAAACACCACTGCGCTATGGCCGTGTGCGTTTAAAATTTCCTGCGCTTCTTCCGCCACCAGCAGCGAATTACCGTAGATGGTGCCAACAAAAATTCCGACCTTCGCCATGCTCATCACTCCTTGTGTGATTCGAGATGGCCCTCATCCTGACCGTTCAGCGGCGCAAACTCAACCCTTTCATTCTCAGGGAGAAGCCCGCGCCAGCCGAAGCGCGACAGCGCCTGCATCCACACTTCATCCAGCCCGGCGCGCAGCGTTAAAGCTTCGCCGGTAAACGGGTGCGTGAGCGTTAACTGGCTGGCATGCAGCATCAACCGCTGACAACCAAAATGCTCTGCGGCGCTGCGGTTTTGCCGCAAATCGCCATGCTTGCTGTCGCCAATGATCGGATGACGTAAGTGCGCCAGATGGCGACGTAACTGATGTTTGCGGCCGGTTTTCGGTTCCAGTTCAACCAGCCCATAACGGGTGGTCGGGAATTTACTGGTCGCTACGGGCATTTCGGTGGTCGCCAGCCCTCGATAATGGGTTACCGCTGGCTGCGGCTCTTTATTCGCGCGGGCGAATTTGTCGGCGACTTTGTCCAGTTCCTCCACCAGCGGGTAATCAAGCAGCGCCTCTTCCATCAACCAACCGCGCACAATCGCGTGATAGCGTTTCTGGATTTGATGCTGCTCAAACTGCTGCGCCAGGCGGCGGCCCGCTTCGCTGGAAAGCCCCATCAATAAAACGCCGGACGTTGGCCTGTCGAGACGATGCGCGGTAAAAACGTGCTGGCCGATTTGGTCGCGCACGGTTTGCATTACTACCACTTTTTCATCGCGATCCAGCCAGCTACGGTGTACCAGCCAGCCGGAGGGTTTGTTCACCGCCACCAGCCATTCGTCCTGGTAAATAATCTCCAGCATTAGTCAGCTTCGCTGGCGAACAGCGCGTCAAGCTGCTGAAGATGAACCAGCATCACCTCACGGGAGGGGTGCGTGGCGTCAACAGCGATTTCATAATAGGGCGCGATGGCAAACGCCTGCGGCAGCGGCTGCTGGCTGTCCAGCAGCGCGTGCATACGCGGAATTAATACCCATTGCAGCCACTCGAACGGCTCAAGGGTATCCATACAGAAGGGTTGCGTGCTTTCAAAGGCATCCGACGCTGGCGCCGCGCTTTGCCACAGATTTTGCTCGCGCAGTTGCGCTTCGAGTTGATGAAGTTGCTCGCGCACTTGTTGATGCAGAGTCATAAAACCCCCAGTAGAAAACAGACTGGCGCGCAGCATAGCAAAGACCAGAGCAAATAAAAAAAGGGAGCACTGTAAAAACAGTGCTCCCGGTTCGTTTCGTAGCAATCCGGCTACTCGTTGTGCTCCCTGCTCATCCTTGAAAACTTTTCCTGTGGTCTCCTGACCGGTTCATCCGTGAACTGTGCATCATGCTCACACCACCCCGATGTGACTTAGCCTCATCCTTAATGCGTGTCCCTGATCATCCTGATCTGTCGGGCATCCTGACCGACTCTCATTCTCCTTCCTGGAGGTGTCCCTTAGCGCAATCCTGCGTTGTCCTGCTGCTTCATCCTGAAGCCTTTCCCTGTAGCACCTTCCCGGTGTGTCCCTGAAGCAACATCATCCTGATGTACGCTTCGTTGTCAGACTCCCTGTCGACAGAAACAGAATTACCCATTCCGCGGCCCCTTACAAGAACGCCTAACGCAAATTTTCTTTTGAATGAAACCCTTTAGGTATAAGGGTTAAAGCGTAACGTTATGAAATTAAATAGTTATAGGGGGAATAGCACAATAACGGTAGGGCAAATGTCCTGGCGATCTCTCACAGGTCGTGTGAGAGATCTCGCACACGCAGAGTAGCATTGAGGACTACACGACAGGTTCGAGGCGGTTGAGAAAATCCGCAAGGCTGGGGGCCAGAACGGTACGCTGACGGGTACCCAGCGTCTCTTGCACCACTTCACCGCTCAGATTACACAGCGAAATGACATCCAGCTCACTATCAAGCGTGGCGATAAACAACGTCGGCGAAAGCTTTAACCGTTTCTGCGTGACAAGGTGACCAATCAGGTTTTCCTGTACGCGCAGAAAATCTTCTTCGCTCCAGGTTTGCAGCAGCGTCAGCGGCAGTGCGCCAAGGCGCGCGTGCATATCGCCGGCGAATTGCGTGGTATAAAACGTATGAACTGGCGTTTGTACCACAATCTCCATTGCCTGCTCAATCGGGTTTACGTTCGGCTGCGCAGAAAATGGCTGAGGTTGCCAGATCACATACTCAGCGGTTGAAGAGATAATGCAGGGCGATGGAATGCCGTGCAGCTCCTCGCTTTGTGGCCAGGTGCCGCGCGCTGCGTGCCACGCGTCGCAATAACGTTCAGTAAAAGCTTTCAGCGCAATGGCCGTCTCGTTTTCCACCGATTTCTCTCTTCACATAAGCCAGGATAAACTCTGCGTATTAGTTTACCTGCAAAATGGCGATGAAACATGTCTTCTTACGATAACCACCAGGCTCTGGCTGGCCTGACGCTTGGCAAAACCACTGATTACCGCGATACCTATGACGCCAGCCTGTTGCAGGGCGTTCCCCGTTCATTAAATCGCGATCCGCTGGGTCTGACGGCCGGGAATCTTCCTTTTCACGGGACGGATATCTGGACGCTTTATGAACTCTCCTGGCTGAATGCCAAAGGTTTGCCGCAGGTTGCGGTAGGCCATGTCGAACTGGACTACGCCAGCGTGAATCTGGTGGAATCGAAAAGCTTTAAACTCTATCTCAACAGTTTTAACCAGACGCGCTTCGCCAGTTGGGATGAGGTACGCGATACCCTGCAACGCGATTTGAGCGCCTGCGCGCAAGGCAGCGTCAGCGTGGCGCTGTACCGCATTGATGAACTGGAAGGTCAGCCGATCGCCCATTTCCATGGCACTTGCATTGACGAACAGGATATTGAAATCGAGAGCTACGCTTTTGACGCTGCGTGGCTGACGGATGCCGCCAGCGGCAAAGTGGTTGACGAGACGTTGGTCAGCCATCTGCTGAAATCAAACTGTCTGATTACCCACCAGCCGGACTGGGGCTCAGTGCAGATCCAGTACCGGGGACCAAAGATCGATCGCGAGAAACTGCTGCGTTATCTGGTCTCTTTCCGCCATCACAACGAGTTTCACGAACAGTGCGTTGAGCGCATTTTTACCGACATTCAGCGCTTCTGCCAGCCGGAAAAACTGAGCGTTTACGCACGCTATACGCGCCGTGGCGGGCTGGATATCAATCCGTGGCGTACCAATACCGATTTCATCCCCGCCACCGGGCGTCTGGTACGTCAGTAAAACATTTCCAGCCGGGTTGTTAAACGTCATAAGCCAGGGCTATTGTAATCAGTGGGAAGATAAATTCCGTCCCGTTAAGGAGTTCACTTGATTACACATATTAGCCCGCTTGGCTCAATGGATATGCTGTCGCAGCTGGAAGTCGATATGCTTAAACGCACGGCCAGCAGCGACCTTTATCAACTGTTTCGCAACTGCTCGCTCGCTGTACTGAACTCAGGGAGCCAGACGGACAGCAGCAAAGAGCTGCTTTCCCGCAATGTCGGTTTTGATATCAATGTGTTGCGCCGTGAACGCGGCGTAAAGCTGGAACTGATCAACCCGCCGGAAGAGGCCTTTGTCGACGGGCGGATCATCCGCTCGTTGCAGGCCAACTTATTCGCGGTCCTGCGCGATATCCTCTTCGTCAGTGGGCAAATTCATAATGCCGGGCGTTTCCAGCATTTAAATCTGGAAAGCTCTATCCATATTACTAACCTGGTCTTCTCCATTTTGCGTAACGCGCGCGCCCTGCACGTCGGCGAAGCGCCAAATATGGTGGTTTGCTGGGGCGGCCACTCGATCAACGAAACCGAATACCTTTACGCCCGACGTGTGGGTACGCAGTTAGGCCTGCGCGAGCTGAATATCTGCACCGGCTGCGGGCCGGGCGCAATGGAAGCGCCGATGAAAGGCGCCGCTGTTGGTCATGCGCAGCAACGCTATAAGGATGGCCGTTTTATCGGTATGACCGAGCCATCCATTATCGCCGCTGAGCCGCCGAATCCGCTGGTCAATGAGTTGATCATCATGCCGGATATTGAAAAACGGCTGGAAGCTTTTGTCCGCATCGCGCACGGGATCATTATCTTTCCTGGCGGCGTGGGCACGGCGGAAGAGCTGCTCTATCTGCTGGGGATCCTGATGAATCCGGCGAACAAAAATCAGGTTCTGCCGCTGATCCTGACCGGGCCGAAAGAGAGTGCGGACTACTTCCGCGTGCTGGACGAATTTATTGTCAATACGCTGGGCGAAGCCGCGCGTCGCCACTACACCATCATCATTAATGATGCGGCTGAAGTGGCGCGTCAGATGAAAAAAGCCATGCCGCTGGTGAAAGAGAACCGTCGCGATACCGGGGATGCCTACAGTTTCAACTGGTCAATTCGCATTGCGCCGGATCTGCAAGTGCCGTTCGAGCCGACCCATGAAAATATGGCAAACCTGAAACTCTACCCAGACCAACCGGTAGAAGTGCTGGCGGCGGATCTGCGCCGGGCCTTCTCGGGTATTGTGGCAGGTAACGTGAAAGAGCCAGGTATCCGCGCGATTGAAGCGTTTGGTCCCTATAAAATTCACGGCGATAGCGACATGATGCGCCGGATGGACGATCTGTTGCAGGGTTTTGTTGCCCAGCACCGTATGAAACTCCCCGGTTCCGCTTACATTCCGTGCTACGAAATTTGTGCCTGATTAACCTTTCCAGGGCGGAGTCATAATCCGCCCTTATACATTGCATTTAACCAACCATTTGCTGATCAGCAATTCATACATTACAACCGCTTTTAATATCGATAAATAACTGCAAAAACGTTGTTTTGCAGTGCTTTTATCATCTTCCATCACCCTGGATTTGATCGCATATCTTGCGGGTGTTAGCCTTTTCGCCCATAAATTTCATATGTTAATAATTAGCCAGATAAATGGTCTAAATATACACACATAAAAAGTAGATTATTGCATTTGAGATCCGCATCACTGATGTTGTCATAACTTATCTGTATCTTTCCGCCGCAAATAGTTACAGGGAGAAATTATAAAAAAACTGTAATTGGCCGACTTAAATATTGACGCTGACGTTTCCGACATTTGATTTGTCTGCAACGGCAGTATTTTGCTTCCCCAGGAGATGTATAAATGGAAACCATTCAGACTGGCGTAGGAACCTCCGTAGAAACACGCAGTTCATGGCGCAAAACCGACACCATGTGGATGTTGGGCCTTTACGGCACAGCCATCGGCGCAGGCGTTCTGTTTCTGCCGATTAACGCCGGTGTCGGCGGCCTGATCCCGCTCATCATCATGGCAATTCTTGCTTTCCCGATGACCTACTTCGCCCACCGTGGCCTGACCCGCTTTGTGTTGTCCGGTAAAAACCCGGGAGAAGACATTACTGAAGTGGTCGAAGAGCACTTCGGTATCGGCGCGGGTAAGTTGATTACCCTGCTTTATTTCTTCGCGATTTATCCGATCCTGCTTGTTTATAGCGTGGCGATCACCAACACCGTGGACAGCTTTATGACCCACCAGTTGGGCATGACCCCGCCGCCGCGCGCGATCCTGTCGCTGATCCTTATCGTAGGTATGATGACCATCGTGCGCTTCGGCGAGCAGATGATTGTGAAAGCGATGAGCATCCTGGTATTTCCGTTCGTTATCGCTCTGATGGTGCTGGCGGTGTACCTGATTCCGCAGTGGAACGGCGCCGTTCTGGAAACCCTGTCGCTGAGCAGTGCTTCCGCCACCGGCAATGGTCTGTGGATGACGCTGTGGCTGGCCATCCCGGTGATGGTGTTCTCGTTTAACCACTCGCCGATCATCTCCTCTTTTGCCGTTGCCAAGCGTGAAGAGTACGGCGCAGAAGCCGAGCGTAAATGCTCCCGCATCCTCGCCTTCGCGCATATCATGATGGTGATGACCGTTATGTTCTTTGTGTTTAGCTGTGTGCTGAGCCTGGCACCCGCCGATCTGGCTTCGGCAAAACAGCAGAACATCTCCATTCTCTCTTATCTGGCGAACCACTTTAATGCGCCGGTTATCGCCTGGATGGCACCGATCATTGCGATGATCGCCATCACCAAATCGTTCCTCGGCCACTACCTGGGCGCGCGTGAAGGCTTTAACGGTATGGTGATTAAGTCTCTGCGCAGCAAAGGCAAATCCATCGAAATCAACAAACTGAATAAAATTACCGCGCTGTTTATGCTGTTGACCACCTGGGCCGTTGCCACCTGGAACCCAAGCATTCTGGGGATGATCGAAACCCTGGGCGGGCCAATCATTGCGATGATTCTGTTCCTGATGCCGATGTACGCCATCGCGAAAGTACCGGCAATGCGCAAATACAGCGGCGCTATCAGCAACATCTTCGTCGTGATTATGGGTCTCATCGCCATCTCCGCGATCTTCTTCTCCCTGTTCAGTTAATCTTTTCGCGCCGTCCTGCCGGGCGGCGCATCCCCTATAGCAATGGATAATGCGTCATGATCAGCGTATTCGATATTTTTAAAATCGGTATCGGGCCGTCCAGCTCGCACACCGTGGGTCCAATGAAAGCCGGTAAACAGTTCACAGACGATCTGATTGCTCGTGGCATTTTGCGCGACGTAACCCGCGTTGTGGTGGATGTTTACGGCTCTCTCTCCCTGACCGGTAAAGGGCACCATACTGACATCGCGATTATTATGGGCCTGGCGGGGAATCTGCCGGATAGCGTCGATATTGATGCCATTCCGGGCTTTATTCAGGATGTTAATACTCATGGCCGCCTGCAACTGGCCAACGAAGCGCATGAAGTGGAGTTTCCGGTCGATCAATGCATGAATTTCCATGCGGATAACCTCTCGCTACATGAAAACGGCATGCGTATTACCGCGCTGGCAGGCGAACAGGTGCTCTACAGCCAGACCTATTACTCCATCGGCGGCGGGTTTATCGTCGATGAAGAACACTTTGGCCAGCCCACCAGCGCGCCGGTAGAAGTGCCCTACCCTTACCAAACCGCCGCCGATTTGCAGCGTCATTGCCAGGAGACCGGTTTATCGCTCTCCGGATTGATGATGAAAAACGAGCTGGCGCTGCACAGCAAAACCGAACTGGAGCAGCATCTCGCGCGCGTGTGGGAAGTAATGCAGAGCGGCATAGAGCGCGGCATCGCAACGGAAGGGGTATTACCTGGCAAACTACGCGTTCCCCGCCGTGCCGCTGCGCTGCGCCGTATGCTGGTCAGCAGCGATAAAACCAGCACCGACCCGATGGCCGTGGTTGACTGGATCAATATGTTCGCACTGGCGGTGAATGAAGAGAACGCCGCCGGTGGGCGCGTAGTGACGGCACCGACAAACGGCGCGTGCGGGATCGTGCCGGCGGTACTGGCGTATTACGATCGCTTTATCCGCCAGGTTAACGCCAATTCACTGGCGCGTTATCTGTTGGTCGCCAGCGCCATCGGCTCGCTGTATAAGATGAATGCCTCCATTTCCGGCGCGGAAGTGGGCTGCCAGGGGGAAGTCGGCGTCGCCTGCTCCATGGCGGCGGCCGGGCTGGCAGAATTGTTGGGCGGCAGCCCGGCGCAAGTCTGTATCGCGGCGGAAATCGGTATGGAGCACAACCTCGGTCTGACCTGCGACCCGGTGGCCGGACAGGTACAGGTGCCCTGTATCGAGCGTAACGCAATCGCTTCGGTGAAAGCAGTCAATGCGGCGCGAATGGCGCTGCGTCGCACCAGTGAACCGCGCGTCTGCCTCGATAAAGTTATCGAGACAATGTATGAAACCGGGAAAGATATGAACGCCAAATACCGTGAAACCTCTCGCGGCGGGCTGGCGATGAAGATCGTTTCCTGCGACTAATCCCGCATCAGATGCCTCATTTTGCGAGGCATCTTCCTGATTATTCCCTGCTTTATAGCCTCGCCAGGCCTGCGATGATACCCTTAGCGGATGATTTCAAGGAGGGTATCTGTGGCTCATCTGCTCATTGTTGACGCACTCAATCTGATTCGCCGTATCCATGCGGTGCAAGGTTCACCCTGCGTGGATACCTGCCTGCATGCGCTGGAGCAGTTGATTATCCATAGTCAGCCAACCCATGCCGTCGCGGTTTTTGATGATGAGGCCCGTAACCAGGGCTGGCGCCATCGGTTGCTGCCGGATTACAAAGCGGGCCGCCCTCCCATGCCGGATACCCTACAGACGGAAATGCCATTACTGCGCGCGGCTTTCGAACAACGCGGGATCCGCTGTTGGGCAACGCCTGGCAACGAAGCCGACGATCTTGCTGCGACGCTGGCAGTGAAAATGGCGCAGGCCGGACAACAGGCGACGATTGTCTCAACCGACAAAGGCTACTGTCAGTTACTCTCTCCGACGATCCGCATTCGCGACTACTTTCAGAAACGCTGGCTGGATGCGCCCTTTATTGCTCAGGAGTATGGGGTTACGCCAGAGCAATTACCGGATTACTGGGGGCTGGCGGGGATCAGCAGTTCGAAAGTGCCGGGTGTGGCAGGTATTGGTCCGAAAAGCGCAACGCAGTTGCTGAGCGAGTTTCCAACGCTGGAAGCACTATACGAAAACCTCGAAGCGGTACCGGAGAAGTGGCGGCAGAAACTGGAAACACACCGGGCGATGGCATTTACCTGCCGGGATGTGGCGCGGCTGCAAACCGATTTGCAACTTGATGGCAATTTACAACAGCTTCGCCTGACGCGCTGAACGCCAGCGGTATTGGTCGCTTAGCCGGTGAAGTGCTGGCAGAAACAACAATCTTCTGAACCATGATGCTCAGGCCTTTTGAACGCCAAATATCAGAATCAGCCATAAAATAATCCCCCTGGCGATTACCCCGCGGTGGCCATTTACTCTCCTTCACGTACCGCGTATTTAATATCGCATCCCACCTGTCTACTGCATCCGGGCCGTTATCGGCTCCAGCGCGAAAGAGGTGATGTGGTCGTTCGGCACGCTGATGATCAGCACCGCTTTCTATGTCCTGAACTACAACCACATTCATAAGAATCCTTATCCACTGGATAAGGCATGAGTTCAGAGAGTTATTCCATCAAAACTATCAACGTTAACGGTTGTATAAGAACGGGACCACCAGCCAGAGATTAAGAGTGATAGTGAGAAATGCAGAAACGACAAAGGCCTGAATCATTGCTGATTCAGGCCTTCTGAATAGTGGCGGAACGGACGGGACTCGAACCCGCGACCCCCTGCGTGACAGGCAGGTATTCTAACCGACTGAACTACCGCTCCACAGTGTTCCCGTCAGGGGAACGAGGCGCATATTACGTATTGCGCCTGGTGCCGTCAACGCTTTTTCTTCTGTTTCTAATCATTTGCTGCAAAAATCACCCATGCAGCAAATATTCACGCATAAGTGCCTGATTTAGCCGCGCCACAGGCAGCTTCCGCCCTTTTTCTGCACCAAATCCAGGCGCGATTCATGGGCTGCCAGCTCATCATCACTGGCTAAAACAACGCGCAGCTTACTGGCAGCGCGGACAACGCGTTGGATCCCCACTTCTCCCGTCTGAGACTGCCCTTCGCCTTCCATCGAAAATTTCATCGATGTCTGGCCGCCGGTCATCATCAGATACACATCAGCGAGGATCTGGGCATCGAGTAACGCCCCGTGCAGCGTACGTTTGCTGTTGTCGATTTCGTAACGGGAACAGAGCGCATCGAGGCTGTTGCGCTTGCCCGGAAACATTTTACGCGCCAGCGCCAGGCTATCGGTGACCTTACAGAACGTATCGGTCTTTGGGATCCCGCGATTCAGCTTGCCGAACTCATAGTCCATAAAGCCGATATCAAACGATGCGTTATGGATCACCAACTCTGCGCCGCGAATATAATCGATAAACTCATCGGCGATATCGGCGAACGTGGGTTTATCCAGCAGGAATTCATCGGCAATACCGTGAACGCCAAACGCTTCGGGATCGACCAGCCGATCGGGCTTCAGGTAGATATGATAGTTATTGCCGGTGAGTCGCCGGTTGACGACTTCTACCGCGCCGATTTCAATAATTTTGTGCCCTTCATAGTGGGCGCCGATCTGGTTCATACCGGTGGTTTCGGTATCGAGGACGATCTGTCGTGTAATTGCAGTGCTCATAGCGGCCATTTATGTCAGACTTGTCGTTTTCAACTCAGGAAGTCTACCAGAGATGCTTAAACAGGTAGAAATTTTCACCGACGGATCTTGTCTCGGTAACCCAGGTCCTGGCGGTTACGGCGCCATCTTACGCTATCGCCAGCATGAAAGAACCTTTAGCGCAGGTTACCGTCTGACGACTAACAACCGCATGGAATTGATGGCCGCTATAGTGGCGCTGGAAGCATTAAAAGAGCATTGCGAAATTGTGCTCAGCACTGACAGCCAGTATGTCCGCCAGGGGATCACCCAGTGGATCCATAACTGGAAAAAGCGCGGCTGGAAAACCGCAGAGAAAAAACCGGTGAAGAATGTTGATCTCTGGCAGCGGCTGGATGCAGCGCTCAGCCAGCATCAAATCAAATGGGAATGGGTCAAGGGCCATGCCGGGCACCCGGAAAACGAACGCTGCGATGAGCTGGCGCGAGCGGCAGCGATGAACCCGACACAGGAAGATGTTGGTTATCAGCCAGAAGCTTAAGACTGGCGCGTTGCGCCAACGGCCTGACGCACTGGGGTTTTGTTACGGCTCTGCTTCATCGGATTGAGCGTCAATGGAATGGTGCGTTTGCGGGCGACGATCAACTGCATGCACCCCAGCGCAGGTAAATGCGAACTAAGCAGTTTACCGCCCTGCTTCGTCCATGGCAGCACGCGAAAACGGCTATAATGTAACACTTCGAAATTGAGCAGTGATAACCAGTCGAACTGGCGCATCAGCGTAAACATGCGGCTTTTGACGGCTGGCGAGCGGCGGACAAACGGTACGGCCTTCGCCAGCCCGAGCAGGCTAATCGGATTAAAACCGCTCATCACCAGCCAGCCGTCGTCAATCAGTACACGATCAACTTCCTGCAATAAACGATGCGGATCGGTACACCAGGAAAGCGTGTGCGCCAGCAGGCAGGCATCAACGGATTTATCCGCAAAGGGCAGATGCAGCGGATCGGCACGAACCTGCATGGGCTCGCCAGCCAGGGAAACATTCACCTGATGGGAAACAGCGCAACTTTCGGCATTGATTTCTGCGCTGAGATTGCCGATTTTAAGCAAATGAAAACCATACATTTTTGCAAACCACGGCTTGAGTTCTCCTTCCAGCGCCTCACGGTAATATGCGCCTTTGGGTAAATCATTCCAGCTTACTGGTGCTACGAATGTCTGAGGAGTCCTTGCCGGTTTCATCACCACCTTCCGCTACGCTTTAAGAGGTATTTTATGAATCTTAACAGTATTCCCGCCTTCCAGGATAACTACATCTGGGTACTGAGCAATGATAACGGCCGCTGCCTGATTGTCGATCCAGGCGAAGCCGCGCCTGTGCTGCAAACTCTTGAAGAGAAACAATGGCAGCCGGAAGCCATCTTCTTAACACATCATCATAATGACCACGTTGGCGGCGTGAAAGAACTGCGCCAGCGGTATCCCGACGTCGTGGTGTATGGGCCCGCAGAGACGCAAGATAAAGGTGCTACGCACATCGTCGCTGATGGCCAGGTCATCTCTGTTTTGGGGCATGAATTTTCTGTATTCGCCACGCCCGGTCACACTTTAGGACATATCTGTTTCTTCAGCTTTCCTTATCTATTTTGCGGTGACACGCTCTTTTCCGGTGGATGCGGCAGACTTTTTGAAGGTACGGCAACCCAGATGTATCAATCGTTTTGTAAGATAAACGACCTTCCTGATGAGACGGTCATTTGTTGCGCACACGAATACACTTTAGGGAATATGAAGTTTGCAATCAGTATCCTGCCAGAGGATCCTGCACTTAACGAATACTATCGAGAAGTGAAGGAGTTACGTGCAAAAAATCAAAAAACACTACCCGTAATTCTGAAAAACGAGCGTCGAATTAATTTATTTTTACGAACCAAAGATATTGATTTAATTGATGTAATCAGCAAAGAAACAAATTTGCAACACCCTGAAGAGCGTTTCGCATGGTTACGGGCAAAGAAAGATAACTTCTGATATTTCCTGGTTGCCTTTTCTGAGCTGCGCCGTTATTATCGCTCGTCTTTTAAGCAACTACTATTGACACACACATGAAGGCAAAAGCGATATTATTCGCCTCTGTCCTGCTCGTGGGGTGCCAGGCGTCTAAGCACGACGGCACGGTCCAACAGCACGCACAGAGCCTTTCTGCAGCTGGTCAAGGGGAAGCAGGGAAGTTTACTAGTCAGGCGCGGTGGATGGACGATGGAACATTCGCCGCCCAGGATAACAGTGACTTGTGGACCTCCATTAGCGACGAGCTAAAGATGGGAATTCCGGAAAATGCCCGGATTCGCGAACAGAAACTGAAGTATTTAAGCAATAAGAGCTATCTCCACGATGTAACTTTACGGGCAGAGCCGTATATGTACTGGATAGCAGGGCAAGTTAAAAAACGTAACATGCCCATGGAACTGGTACTACTACCCATAGTGGAGAGCGCTTTTAACCCACACGCGACGTCTGGCGCCAATGCCGCAGGCATTTGGCAGATCATTCCGAGCACTGGGCGAAATTATGGTTTAAAACAGACACGCAATTACGATGCGCGTCGTGACATTGTGGCGTCTACAACAGCCGCACTCGACATGATGCAGCGTCTGAATCGTATGTTCGACGGCGACTGGTTACTGACCGTAGCCGCCTACAACAGCGGTGAAGGGCGTGTACTGAAGGCGATAAAAGCGAACAAAGCGCGTGGTAAATCCACTGATTTTTGGTCGCTCTCACTGCCGCAGGAAACCAAAATTTACGTGCCGAAAATGCTGGCATTGAGCGATATTCTCAAGAACAGCAAGCGTTATGGCGTTAATTTGCCAACGCCGGACGAAAGTCGCGCCCTGGCGCGAGTCAGATTGAGCAGCCCGGTTGAAGTTGCTCAGCTGGCGGAAATGGCTGGCATCTCGGTAAACAAGCTGAAAACGTTTAACGCAGGCGTTAAAGGTTCCACGCTCGGTTCCGTTGGGCCGCAGTACGTGATGGTACCGAAGAAACACGCCGATCAACTGCGTGAATCTCTGGCCTCCGGCGAAATCGCCGCTGTACAGCCAACCCTGGTGGCGGATAACACCCCGCTGACCAGTCGTAGCTACAAAGTTCGTTCAGGCGACACGCTTTCAGCGATTGCCTCACGCCTCGGCGTGACCACGAAGGATCTCCAGCAGTGGAATAATCTTCGCGGCGCAAACCTGAAAATCGGTCAGAACCTGACGGTTGGCGCAGGCAGCAGTGCGCAGCGTCTTGCCCGCAATAGCGACAGCATTACGTATCGCGTGCGCAAAGGTGATTCGCTATCGAGTATCGCAAAACGTCACGGCGTTAACATCCAGGATGTGATGCGCTGGAACAACGATACGGATAATTTGCAGCCTGGCGATCAACTGACGCTCTTTGTGAAAAACAGCGCCACGCCGGATTCCTGATTTAAGCCCATTAAAAAAGCACCGTTCCCCGCGGTGCTTTTTTTTGCCTTTTTCGCGGTGTCACTTCCCGGCTTTGCCAGGACTAAACTCCACCAGCAGTGGGTTATGATCCGACGCGCGGGTCACCAGGACTGAAGCTTCCTCCACGTTTAACCCGCGATAAAAGATAAAATCGAGCGGTCGACCAAAGGCACGCCGGCGATTGTCGTCGGTAAAGCGCACCTGCCGCAGAGACATATCCCGGGTGAAGCGGTACAGAGCATTCATGCGTGGACGGCTCCAGGCATTAAAATCGCCAGCCATGATCACCGGCCCGTTATGGCGCAATATCTGATCGCCAATCGGCAGTAATTGCTTGCTGTAAACGTCCACGCCAAGACTGAAATTCACTGCATGCACATTCACGACCATCAGATTGCGTAAATCAGGCAACGGATAAACCGTTACTAATGCCGATTTTGCCAGCCGCAAGATCGGCTCACGTTCACGTAACGGACAGCAATAAACCGGATGCGCCGAGGAAAGTGTCATTACTCCCGAGGGGTGCTGCGGTAAAACAAAGGCGGGCACCTGGTCAGCAGCAAGATAGTTAGTGGTCGCAAACCGGACCAGTTCCGGCGTGGTTTGCGCTTCCTGCAGTAAAACCAGATGCGCATCTTTACCAAAATTTTGCAGTACCGACAGCCACTCCGCGCGTTGCTGCTTGAAAATATTCCACACCAGAACGCGAATTTTTTCGTCGCTGCTTAGCGGAACGCCTGCGGGCAGCGCCTTGCCAATACTCGCGAAAGACCCCGGCGGTAAGATTCGCTCCGCGGGTTGTCCGGCAACATATCGCATGGCATAGGTATTTTTTGGCACTTTCGGCTTCAAACCTCTTTGATGTCCGCCCCAACATCGGGTGGTCATTCAGTTATAGGGATTTTAACACCGAGTTTCAACGTTCAATCACCAGAAAAACACCCTGTGCTGGTGAGTAAGTACTTAGTGACGTCACTAATGAATAGCCGTCGTGGCACCCTCTCTGACAACATGGTTAAATAACTTATGGATGAAAAATATCGTTGAAATGTTGCTACAGAGGCAATAATGAAAACCACTTCAGAAGAACTCGCGATTTTTGTTGCCGTTGTTGAAAGCGGCAGCTTCAGCCGGGCAGCGGAACGCCTGGGACAAGCCAATTCGGCCATCAGCCGCGCTGTGAAGAAGCTGGAAAATAAGCTTGGGGTTAATTTGCTTAATCGCACCACGCGCCAGCTCAGCCTGACCGAAGAAGGCGAGCGCTACTTTCGGCGCGTACAAAGCGTCTTGCAGGAGATGGCAGCAGCAGAAACCGAGATCATGGAGACCAACTCCACGCCCAGCGGTACGTTACGCATCGACGCCGCAACCCCTGTGGTGCTGCATTTTTTGATGCCGTTGATAAAACCGTTTCGCGAACGCTATCCGGAAATTAAACTGTCACTGGTCTCCAGTGAAACCTTTATCAACCTGATCGAACGTAAAGTGGATGTTGCGATCCGCGTAGGTAAACTGACCGATTCCAGCCTGCGCGCCCGTCCGCTGTTTAAAAGCTATCGCAAAATTATCGCTTCGCCGGAATATATTGCTCGCTACGGAAAACCGGAAACGGTGGAAGAGTTAAGCAACCACGTCTGCCTTGGTTTTACCGAACCGGTTTCGCTTAACGTCTGGCCCATTGCTGCTGCCGATGGACAACTGTATGAAGTGACACCAGATATTGCGTCGAACAGCGGTGAAACGCTGAAACATTTGTGCCTGAGCGGAAATGGCATTGCCAGCCTGTCGGACTATATGATCGACAAAGAACTGGCGAGTGGGGAACTGGTTGATTTGCTGGCGGATAAGCGTCTGCCGGTGGAAATGCCTTTCAGCGCTGTCTACTACAGCGACCGGGCAGTGAGTACCCGCATCCGCGCTTTTATCGATTTTGTCAGCGAGCATTTACCGCAGACGGTAGAGAAATAACAACGGGAGCGCAGGCTCCCGTTGTTCCATCGCTTAATCCCAGTTTGGCGCAAGCCCTTCCGGGCTGACCAGGCGGTCATTGCAATCCAACCCGGCAATTGCCGCTTTATCTGCTGCATCCAGTTTAAGTGTCTGCGACTGTAGGTTGCTGGCAAGGTTTTCACGCTTAGTGGAAGACGGGATCACCGCATAACCTTCACCCATCGCCCAGGCCAGGATAACCTGTGCCGGCGTAGCGTTATGTTTCTGCGCGATGCGGCCAATCACTTCATCTTTCAGCGCCTTACCATAAGCCAGTGTCATGTAAGAGGTGATGTGAATACCGTGCTGTTTCGCCCAGTCGACCACTTTGCGGTTTTGCAGATACGGCGAGAGTTCAATCTGGTTGGTCGCGATATTCTCTGCGCCCACCGCCGCAATCGCTTCTTCCATCAATGGGATGGTGAAGTTAGATACGCCAATCTGACGAGTCAGGCCCTGCGCTTTTGCCTTCATCAACTCCTGCATAGAGACTGCAACCGGTACTTCTGCCCCAGGAGACGGCCAGTGGATCAGCGTCAGATCAACATAATCGGTGCCCAGTTTCTTCAGGCTCTCTTTCAGGCTTGGGATCAGCTTTGCCTCACCCAGATTTTCCGTCCAGATCTTGGTGGTGATAAACAGCTCTTCACGCGCCACACCGCTTTCAGCAAGCGCTTTACCAATGGCTTCTTCATTACCGTAAATCTGTGCGGTATCAATCACGCGATAACCCAGTTCAAGGGCATTTTTTACCGAAGCGATCACCGCTTCATCCGTTAAACGGAAGGTACCCAGACCAAATGCAGGGATAGACATAAAAATTCCTCTTTCGTCGCTTACTAAGTCAGTGCGCAGATTATTACCAGGTGCCGGATAAGGAAAAAGAGCATAAAAAGCAGAGGATTTTTGCCTGAGAAGCAATAGTTCAGCGGGAACACGCGCACCGAGTGACTTGCATTTTGATAGTCACTATGTCACCGTGAGCACAATGACACAGCAAATTTCCAGGCCAGATAATGAAAAATGAACCGCTTTGCACTGCTCCCTGCCCCATCGCCCGCAGCCTGGGACGTATTGGTGATAGCTGGAGCATGATAATCCTGCGCGACGCGTTTGCCGGTTTCACGCGCTTTGATGAGTTCCAGAAAAGCACCAACGTTGCTCCGAATATTCTCTCTCGCCGTCTGAAAGAACTGGTGGATGACGGATTACTGGAAAAGGTGAGCTATAGCAGCACGCCACCTCGTTACGAATACCATTTGACGCAGCTCGGGCGCGACTTCCGCCCGGTGATCCTTGCGCTGGCTGAATGGGGAAATCGCCACTTCTCCCCGGAAGGGGCACAAATTCAGCTGGTTGAACGAGAAACACAGCGCGCGGTCCAGGCAATCCTGGTAGATAAAGAAACCGGTGAGCCAATCACACCGGAGAAATACACCCTGGTTCCAGGCCCTGCGGCATCGCCGATGATCCACTACCGCCATGACTATCTGCAACGAAAACGGGCAGGCGATAACACGCAGAAATTCGTACCGCAACACTATGCGAGCCGCGATCATGACGCTGAATAAAAAGAAAAAAACGCTGGTGCTGATAGCGCTGATGGCTGGATTGTTGGCGGGTGCAAGTTACGGCGTTTACTGGTGGCAAAGCGGGCGTTTTATTCAGTCGACTGATGATGCTTATGTCGGCGGCGATATCAGCGCCATTTCCAGTAAAGTTTCCGGCTATATCCAGCAGATCGCGGTACAGGACAATATGTCAGTGAAGCGAGGCGATCTGTTAATCCGTCTTGATGATCGCGACTACCAGGCCGCCGTTGAACAAGCCATCGGTGAAGTTGCCGCCCAGCAGGCCGCTCTTGCCGACATTGACGCCACTCGACAATTGCAACTGGCTACCATTGAAGGTTCGGCAGCTTCTCTGACGGCAGCCAGAGCCGTTACGGAAAAGTCCGCAAACGACAATCGCCGCTATAACGCGCTGGTGATGTCCAGTGCCGTTTCCGCCCAGGTGCGGGAAAATGCCTCTGCGGATTATCGTCGCGCCCGTGCGGAAGAGAGCAAAGCGCAGGCGGATACGACGGTCGCCGAACGCCAGTTATTAGTGTTGAATGCCAAAGAAAAACAGACGCAAGCCGCGCTGGTACAGGCACAGGCCAGCCTTGCAATGGCGCGATTAAATCTCAGTTATACCGAAATTCGGGCACCGTTTGATGGCGTGATCGGTAACCGTCGTGCGTGGTCCGGCTCCTTCGTCAACAGCGGAACGCAATTGCTTTCGCTGGTTCCCGCTGACGGTTTATGGATTGATGCCAATTTTAAAGAGAGCCAGTTAGCGCATATGCGCCCAGGGCAAAGCGCCACGATCGTAGCCGATGTTTTGCCGGGTCATACTTTCCATGGCCATGTTGCCAGCGTTTCACCGGCAACCGGCTCGCGGTTTAGCATTCTCCCGGCAGAAAATGCTACCGGAAATTTCACCAAAATCGTTCAGCGCGTCCCCGTACGTATCGCGCTGGAAGGTGATGCGGCAAAACTTGATGTATTGCGTCCGGGGCTTTCTGTCGTCGTCACTGTTGATGAAAAGAGCTCGCAATGAGCAGCACTGGCGCAGTACCGCTGCCACAAGGCGTTTCAATGCCGGTCAGTCAGAAAGTGTTTGCCTTCGCCACCATGTGCGTGGGCATGTTCATTGCGCTTATTGATATTCAGATTGTTTCAGCTTCATTGCGGGACATTGGCGGCGGGCTTTCTGCTGGTGACGATGAAACGGTGTGGGTGCAGACCAGTTACCTAATCGCAGAAATCATCATTATTCCTCTCTCCGGCTGGCTGGCGCGGGTTATGTCAACACGCTGGCTGTTTGCCGCTTCTGCGGCCGGTTTCACCGTGATGAGCCTGCTGTGCGGCTGGGCATGGAATATTCAAAGCATGATCGCTTTCCGCGCCTTGCAAGGCCTGGCGGGTGGTTCAATGATCCCACTGGTTTTCACGACAGCGTTTGCTTTTTTCCAGGGAAAACAACGTGTCATCGCAGCGGCAACGATCGGCGGCCTGGCATCGCTTGCACCGACTCTTGGCCCAACGGTCGGTGGGTGGATAACCGAAAATTTTAACTGGCACTGGCTTTTTTTTATCAACATTCTGCCCGGAATTTACATCACCATTGCGGTTCCGCTGTTAGTAAAAATCGATACGCCTGACCCTTCGCTTCTGCGCGGAGCTGATTACCTGAGCATTATTCTACTCGCCGTTTCACTGGGTTGCCTGGAGTACACACTTGAGGAAGGGCCACGCTGGGGTTGGTTTGATGATACAACGCTGGCGACTACCGGCTGGATAGCGTTGCTGTGCGGTATTGCTTTTATTGTGCGTACCCTCCGTCATGCGCAACCGGTGATGGATCTTCGGGCTTTGCAGGACAGAACCTTTACGCTGGGCTGCTATTTCTCGTTTATGGCAGGAGTCGGCATCTTTGCTACGATCTACCTGACTCCGCTGTTTCTTGGGACGGTTCGCGGTTACAGCGCGCTGGAAATCGGTCTGGCGGTTTTTTCTACTGGTCTGTTCCAGGTGCTCTCGATACCGTTTTATGCCTGGCTGGCCAACCGTGTCGATTTACGCTGGCTGTTAATGGCGGGGTTGCTGGGTTTTGCGGTTTCGATGTACAGCTTTATTCCTCTCACCCATGAATGGGGAGCGCAGGAACTGCTTTTGCCGCAGGCATTTCGCGGGCTGGCGCAGCAGTTTGCCGTCGCACCAACGGTCACACTTACGTTGGGTAGTCTGCCGCCCACACGCCTGAAACTGGCATCCGGGCTGTTTAATTTGATGCGCAACCTCGGTGGCGCCATTGGTATCGCCCTGTGCGGTACAGTGATCAATGACCGAACCAATTTTCACTATAGCCGCCTTGCCGATCATCTCAATAACGCCAGCCTTCCAGTGACGGATTTCATTCAAAACAGTACCAACCGGTTGATGAGCCAGGGAGTTTCGCCGGAAATAGCCAACAGTGCCGCCCTGAAAAACCTTTCGGCATTAGCGATGAGGGAGGCGCGGACACAGGCTTTCTCGGATGCATTCTGGTTAATTATGCTGGGTTTTTTGATTGCTGCGTTGCTTGTTCCATTTATGAAAAAGCCGCAGACACCATGATAGTTCAGGAGAAAGAGTTATGAGCGTTCCAACAAAACGCGTCGTCGTGACAGGAATGGGGATCGTCAGCCCGCTCGGCTGCGGAGTGTCACATGTCTGGCAAGCATTATTGCAGGGAAAATCCGGGATCTCCCGTCTTGATGAGGAGATCGTTGAAGATATTGCCTGTAAAGTTGCGGGACAGGTTCCTTCCATTGAAGACGATCCGTTACATGGATTCGATCCCTCAGTAGCGATCCCATCGAAGGAACGGAAAAAAATGGATCGTTTTATCGAATTTGCGATGGTGGCTGCGCAGGAAGCGCTCTCTCAGGCAGGTTGGTTTCCAGAAGATCCAGCTGAAAGAGAGCGCACCGCAACAGTGATCGCTACCGGTATTGGCGGTTTCAATGAGATAGCTAATGCCGTACGCACTACTGATACTCGCGGGCCGCGCCGTCTTTCCCCCTTTACCATCCCTTCCTTTCTCGCCAACCTGGCTGCTGGTCACGTTTCTATTGCCCACGGTTTTCGAGGTCCGATTGGCGCGCCTGTTACTGCCTGCGCAGCAGGAGCTCAGGCAATTGGCGATGCAGCACGAATGATTCGCGCCGGTGAAGCGGATATTGCACTGTGCGGTGGAAGCGAGGCCGCGATCCATCGGGTCAGTCTTGGCGGTTTTGCTGCAGCAAAAGCATTATCCAGCAATTTTAATGATCATCCCGAGGCGGCATCACGGCCTTTTGACCGCGATCGTGACGGTTTTGTGATGGGAGAAGGTGCAGGTCTCATCGTTATTGAATCGCTGGAGCACGCTCTGGCGCGGGGCGCTACGCCGCTGGCGGAATTGGTCGGATATGGTACCAGTGCCGATGCGCATCATCTTACTGCGGGGCCAGAAGATGGTAACGGCGCGCGTCGGGCGATGGAGGCGGCGATTAAGCAGGCAGGTATTAGCTCAGCAGATATTCAGCATATTAATGCTCATGCCACATCAACACAGGTTGGAGATAAAGGAGAACTGGCCGCGATTAAGAGCGTGTTTGGAACACATCGGGTAGCCGTTACTTCAACGAAATCAGCGACCGGCCACTTGCTCGGAGCGGCGGGAGGAATTGAAGCCATCTTCACCATTCAGGCATTGCGTGAGCAGGTTGTTCCACCAACGTTGAATCTGCATCACCCGGATGCTGATGCCGAGGGGCTCCATCTGGTTGCGCTTACCACGCAGCCTCAGCGCATGCACTATGCGTTATCGAATGGGTTTGGTTTTGGTGGCGTAAATGCCAGCTTACTGCTGAAACGCTGGGAATAACATAAAGGGCGTGATTGCCCTTTTTACGCGATCAACAGACGAAAAAAAACCGTATCTCTTATGAGATACGGTTCTAAATAAGTGGCGGAACGGACGGGACTCGAACCCGCGACCCCCTGCGTGACAGGCAGGTATTCTAACCGACTGAACTACCGCTCCACCGAATTTCTTTACAACCACCGGTTTGTTGCCCCGGTCTGACCTGCTTAATTTGATGCCTGGCAGTTCCCTACTCTCGCATGGGGAGACCCCACACTACCATCGGCGCTACGGCGTTTCACTTCTGAGTTCGGCATGGGGTCAGGTGGGACCACCGCGCTAGTGCCGCCAGGCAAAT
>NZ_PYTZ01000139.1:0-436 GCF_003028445.1 Kosakonia sp. H7A
CCCAGCAATCAAGGTCTTGGCACCGATGGCGCGAACGTAGGCATTGTCCATCGCCCCTGCATACGTCACCAGCAGCTTGTCGATGCGGGGGACGCCATCCCAGGTCAAGCCATCCAGGTAGTCGCGGACTGGATGCACGGTGTTCTCGCGGGCAATAGTGAGTGCTGCCTCCAGGACATCGTCCTTGGTCCAGTTTGCGTCAGTGGCCTCGACGAAGTACTGGCGGATGCGGCGCACCACGTCATCGTCCAGCCTACGGCCCACGTCCACATTCCATGGCAACTCTGGTGCCGTGAGATGCGTTGATCCGCCGAACTCGTCATAAGCCAAGCCAAGCTGGTCGCGGATATGGCGCATCAGCTTCAGGCAGTTCGGGAAGTTGCTGACGATCTTGCCAGCGTCAGTGCGCCTCATCGCGGGCAACTGCTCGCCCTCG
>NZ_PYTZ01000140.1:0-435 GCF_003028445.1 Kosakonia sp. H7A
CCGACGCATGACGCCAGCCTGCTCTCAGGCGCGGCGAGCCTGGCAACACTGGCGCAACTGCATGGCGTGGCAACCTCCTATGAGGCCCTGCTGCGAGAGCTGGACGTCGCCGCCACGCCTGAGGGGCTGCCGGCGGCAGAGCTCGTGCTGGCCGCGCGCCGTCTGGGCATGAAGTGCCGCATGGTGGACGTGCAGGCCGAGCGCCTGCGCCACACTCCGTTGCCCGCCATCGGGCTCGACCGCCGCGGCCGGTACTTCGTGCTGGCCAAAAGCGCAGGCACGCGCACGCTGCTGCACGACCCGCTCGATGGCCGTACGTGGACGGTCGAGGCCGACGAGCTGCACGCCCACTGGAGCGGGCGCCTGCTGCTGTTGCAGTCGCAAGCCACCTTGACCGGTGCCCTGGCCCGCTTCGGCCTGTCTTGGTTCATCCCG
>NZ_PYTZ01000141.1:0-433 GCF_003028445.1 Kosakonia sp. H7A
ACCCCGTTTTTTTCGGAGCTTTCCCATGAGCGAG
This sequence comes from Kosakonia sp. H7A, assembly GCF_003028445.1. Classification (NCBI taxonomy): domain Bacteria; kingdom Pseudomonadati; phylum Pseudomonadota; class Gammaproteobacteria; order Enterobacterales; family Enterobacteriaceae; genus Kosakonia; species Kosakonia sp. H7A. Next base: position 35 of record NZ_PYTZ01000141.1, read on the forward strand.
ATCCCAGGCGACCTCAAGTTCCTCAAGTCCCACGAGTGGGCCCGCGTCGAAGGCAATGGCCGCGTCACCGTCGGCATCTCCGACCATGCGCAGGGCCTGCTGGGCGACCTGGTCTACGTCGAGCTGCCGAACGTCGGCGATACCGTCGAGGCCGGCAACGGTGCGGCGGTGGTCGAGTCGGTCAAGGCGGCGTCGGACGTCTACAGCCCGGTCAGCGGCACGGTCGTCGAGGTCAACTCGGCGCTGTCCGACAAGCCGGAGACCATCAACGAGGACGCTTACGGCGACGGCTGGATCTTCGTGGTCGAGGTCAGCGAGCCGGAACAGCTCAACGAACTGCTCTCCCCGGACGACTACGCCGAACTGCTGGACGACGACGCTCACTGATTCTTCACGATA
>NZ_PYTZ01000142.1:0-433 GCF_003028445.1 Kosakonia sp. H7A
CGGTGATGCGCTCGGTCACCGGATGCTCCACCTGGATGCGGGTGTTCATCTCGATGAAATAGAAGCGGCCGTTCTCGAACAGGAACTCGAACGTACCCGCACCGCGATAGCCGATGCGCAGGCAGGCTTCTACGCACACCTTGCCGATCTCGTTGCGCAGTTCCTCGGTGATACCCGGTGCGGGCGCTTCCTCCACCACCTTCTGGTGGCGACGCTGAATCGAACAGTCGCGCTCGCCCAGGTGGATCGCATTGCCCTGGCCATCGGCCAGCACCTGGATCTCGATGTGGCGCGGGTTCTCCAGGAACTTCTCCATGTAGACCTGGTCGTTGCCGAATGCCGCCTTGGCCTCCGACTTCGTGGTCTCGTTGGCGGTCTTCAGCGCGCCTTCCACGTGCACGACGCGCATGCCGCGGCCCCCACCGCCACCGGC
>NZ_PYTZ01000143.1:0-433 GCF_003028445.1 Kosakonia sp. H7A
CCGGGTGTCCGGCGAAATGGCCGGCGATCTTCTCGGCATGCCGGCACTCGGCGGCGAAATCCAGTTCCCGCCGCAGCGACACGGTGAATTGCCGCACCACCTCCGCCGGCCGGTAGCGGCACAGGTCCGGCAGCTGTGCCTCGATCACTTCGGCCAGGCGCGCGAGCAGGCGCAGGTCCGCCTCGATCACCTCGCCGATACCTGGTCGCCGGATCTTGAGCACCACGGCGCGCCCGTCATCCAGCCACGCACGATGGGTCTGCGCCAGGGAAGCCGCAGCGAGCGGCTGTTCGTCCAGACGCGCGAAAATGTCTTCCGGTGCAGCGCCCAGATCGGCCACCAGTTGCGGACGCACCTGTTCGAACGGCAGCGCCGGCACCGCGTTCTGCAATTCGCTCAGCTCGGCGATCCACACCGGAGGCAGCAGGTCCAC
>NZ_PYTZ01000144.1:0-432 GCF_003028445.1 Kosakonia sp. H7A
CTGTGCGAGGAAAAGCGCGGCAGCCAGCTCGGCATCAACTACCTGGGCAGCCAGGTGCAGATCAGCTACGAGCTGCCGATGGCCGAGGTGGTGCTGGACTTCTTCGACAAGCTCAAGTCGGTCAGCCGCGGCTACGCCTCGCTGGACTACAGCTTCGTGCGTTTCGAGGCCGGCCCGTTCGTGCGCGTGGACGTGCTGATCAACGGCGACAAGGTCGATGCGCTGTCGCTGATCGCCCACCGCAGCCATGCCGACCGGCGCGGCCGCGAGCTGTGCGAAAAGATGAAGGACCTCATTCCCCGGCAGATGTTCGACGTGGCCATCCAGGCCGCGATCGGCGCGCAGATCATCGCCCGCACCACGGTCAAGGCGATGCGCAAGAACGTGCTGGCCAAGTGCTATGGTGGCGACGTCTCGCGCAAGAAGAAGCTG
>NZ_PYTZ01000145.1:0-432 GCF_003028445.1 Kosakonia sp. H7A
CGCGGCTCAGGTGATGGACCGGGGACGCAAGTCGCCAGTAATCGGGGTCCGTACCGAACGCATCGTCGTACAAGGCGAAGTGACGCGGTACCTGCATGATCTGCGGTACGTCCATCGCCGCGCTGTCCAGCGTCACCACGCCCAGCGGGCGGGTCGCACCGGCCGCCTTCAACCGTGCCACGTCACTGCCCAGCAACGCGACCAGGTGCGCGCCGGCGGAGTGCCCCATCATCACCACGCGCTGTGGATCGCCACCCCATTGGCGGGCGTGCTGCTGCACCCACGCCAGCGCGCGGGCGACATCCTCGGCCTGGCGCAGCGGATCGGCCTCGGGCAGCAGGCGGTAGTCCACGGACACCAGCAGATACCCTTTCGGCAGCCAATGCGCCGCCTTGGGTTGCGCGAGGCCCGGGTTGTCACGGCCACCGCGGC
>NZ_PYTZ01000146.1:0-432 GCF_003028445.1 Kosakonia sp. H7A
GCCACGGCAACAAGGGCGAGGAGGCCGCGCTGGCGGCCCTGGAAATGATCAACCTGGTGGAGCAGCTGCCATGAACAAGTCCACCGGTCCGAAGCAGAACGGCCCCCGTCCGCCGCGCCGCGATGGCGTGGACCCGGTGTTGCGCTCGCGTGCGCGTCGCCGCGCCCTGCAGGCCATCTACGCCTGGCAGATCTCCGGCGGCTTCGCCAAGCAGGTCATCGCCCAGTTCGCCCACGAGCAGGCCCACGAGGTCGCCGACCTGGCGTATTTCGAGGCGTTGGTGGAAGGCGTGCTTGCACACCGCGCCGAGCTGGACGAGGCGCTGGTCGAATACCTCGACCGCAGCGTCGAGGAAGTCGACGCCATCGAGCGTGCGGTGCTGCGCCTGGCCGCCTACGAGCTGCTGTACCGCCAGGACGTGCCGTACCGCGT
>NZ_PYTZ01000147.1:0-432 GCF_003028445.1 Kosakonia sp. H7A
GCCGATGAGACGGCCGTCACTGCGTGCATTGCGCCCCGCCTCCGCAGCTGTACTGCAGCTTTCCGTCAAGGTCAGAATTGCTGACATGGATTGGCCGATCAGGTGAGCGAGCCCGCCCTTCGGCCGTGGACGCTATATGTGCGCACCTGTGTGTGCGTCGATTGGAAACGTGGTGAGCAAGCTCTACGAAAGGATTCGCGAAGCCCGGCGACTGACCGGGATGACGCAGGAGATGTTGGCGGCGGAACTGGGTATCTCCCGCAGCGCGGTGGCGCAGTGGGAAATGAGCGAGGGCACGGCGCCTTCGGTGGAAAACCTGATCGCCCTGGCCAAGCGCAGCGGCTTGGCTTTCGAATACCTGGCCACCGGACGCGGCGAGGCGAGCTTCGGCCCGCCCGAGGCGATCGCCGAGGAGGAGGCCAGCTACCACCC
>NZ_PYTZ01000148.1:0-432 GCF_003028445.1 Kosakonia sp. H7A
GTTGAGCGGTGCGGCCAGCATGGTGTGCTCAGCGCTCCTGCCGGTCGGCCTGGATCTTCGCCAGCGCCGCCGCGTAGCGCGCATCGAGCTGGTCGTTGGCGCCCACGTCCAGGCCCAGGTCGTGTACCAGGCCATCGCGCAGGCTGTACACCCAGCCGTGCACCGTCAGTTCCTGCCCGCGATTCCATGCGTCCTGCACCACCGTCGTGCGCACCACGTGCACCACCTGTTCCAGCACGTTGAGCTCGCACAGGCGCGCGTGCTGCAGCGGCAGCGTCGCCACGTCGTGCAGGCAGCCTTCGTGCTTGTCGGCCACGTCGGTGACATGCCGGATCCAGTTGTCCACCAGGCCCAGGCGCGCCTGTGTCAGGCTGGCCAGCACGCCGCCGCAACCGTAGTGGCCCACCACCAGGATGTGGCGCACCTTCAGCA
>NZ_PYTZ01000014.1:0-88490 GCF_003028445.1 Kosakonia sp. H7A
AATTAAACTTCGTAATGAATTACGTGTTCACCCGTGAGACTTGGTATTCATTTTTTGTCCGAAGACATCAAGAATCCAGTCACCTGAGTGCCCACACAGATTGTCTGATAAATTGTTAAAGAGCAGTGCCGCTGTGTTTTCGCTGCGGCGCGGGGTGTGCATATTACGCTTTCCCGCTGTGAAGTCAACTGATTATTTTCAGATTTCTTCACCTGACAGGCCGGTGTGTATGCCGTTGTGCCGTGTCAGTGGAGGCGCATTATAGGGAGATAATTCTGGCTGACAAGTATAAAATTCAAAAAAATTATCGTTTGATTACTTTCCAGGCAAACCGACCTCTGAAAGGTAATTTTTGCCTGGTTTTTATACAAAAACGAGCCCCTGAGGGCCCGTTTTCTTTATTTTGTGACTTACTGCACTGCCACAATACGATCGTCTTTTACGACAAGCTGCACCGTTTTGCCTGGAATAAGCTCACCAGACAATATCTGCTGCGCCAGCGGGTTTTCGATCTGCTGTTGGATAGCACGTTTCAACGGACGCGCACCATACACCGGATCGTAACCATTCGCGCTCAATAGCTTCAGGGCTTCGTCAGAGATAGTCACCGCATAGCCACGCTCTTCCAGACGTTTGTACAAACGCTGCAACTGGATCTGCGCAATAGCAGCAATATGTTTCTCACCCAGCGGATGGAAGACAACCACTTCATCAATACGGTTGATAAACTCCGGACGGAAGCTTTGACTTACCACTCCCATAACCAATTCCTTCATATGACCATAATCCAGATCGCCGAAACGTTCCTGAATCAGATCGGAACCGAGGTTCGAAGTCATGATCACGACAGTATTACGGAAATCCACCGTCCTGCCCTGTCCATCCGTCAGACGACCATCGTCAAGCACCTGCAACAAGATGTTGAATACATCCGGATGCGCTTTTTCCACTTCATCTAGCAGGATGACGGAATAGGGGCGACGACGAACCGCTTCTGTCAGATAGCCACCTTCTTCATAACCGACATATCCCGGAGGTGCACCCACCAGCCGAGAAACGGAGTGTTTTTCCATAAACTCAGACATGTCGATACGCACCATTGCATCGTCGCTATCGAACATAAAGTTCGCCAGCGATTTACACAGCTCGGTTTTCCCTACCCCGGTTGGCCCAAGGAACAGGAACGAACCGATCGGGCGATTCGGATCTGACAGACCCGCACGGCTACGGCGAATGGCGTTCGATACCGCTTCTACCGCTTCATCCTGACCAATCACGCGATGATGCAGGTCATGCTCCATGCGCAACAGTTTTTCACGTTCGCCTTCCATCATCCGCGACACCGGAATACCGGTCCAGCGCGCCAGCACTTCGGCGATCTCAATATCCGTCACGCGATTACGCAACAGACGCATCGTTTTGCCTTCAGCCTGGGTTGCCGCTTCCAGCTGTTTTTCCAGTTCGGGTATTTTCCCGTACTGCAACTCCGACATCCGTCCAAGATCGCCATTACGCCGCGCCTGTTCCATCGCGATTTTCGCCTGTTCCAGTTCAGCCTTAATGGTCTGGGTGCCGGAGAGAGAAGCTTTCTCAGCTTTCCACTCTTCTTCTAATGCCGAATACTGACGCTCTTTATCTTCCAGCTCTTCGTTAAGCATTTCGAGGCGTTTTTTACTCGCTTCGTCAGACTCTTTCATCAGCGCGCGCTGTTCCAGCTTGAGCTGGATAATACGGCGATCAAGACGGTCAAGCTCTTCCGGTTTAGAGTCAATCTGCATACGAATGCTGGATGCAGCTTCATCGATCAGGTCGATAGCCTTATCCGGCAACTGACGATCGGAAATATAGCGATGCGACAACGTTGCCGCCGCGACGATCGCCGGGTCGGTAATCTGCACATGGTGGTGCAGCTCATAACGTTCTTTCAGGCCACGCAGAATCGCAATGGTGTCTTCCACTGTCGGCTCAGCAACAAACACTTTCTGGAAACGACGCTCCAGCGCAGCATCTTTCTCTATATACTGACGATACTCATCCAGCGTGGTGGCACCAACGCAATGCAGTTCGCCACGCGCCAGTGCTGGCTTCAGCATATTACCCGCATCCATCGCACCATCGGCTTTCCCGGCGCCAACCATGGTATGCAGTTCGTCGATAAACAGAATGACATTGCCTTCCTGTTTAGAGAGATCGTTCAGCACACCTTTCAGGCGCTCTTCAAACTCACCGCGGTATTTCGCCCCGGCCACCAGCGCGCCCATGTCCAGCGCCAGAACGCGCCGACCTTTCAGCCCTTCCGGCACTTCACCATTAACAATGCGCTGCGCCAGTCCTTCAACGATAGCGGTTTTACCCACCCCCGGCTCACCAATCAGCACCGGGTTGTTTTTAGTCCGGCGTTGCAGTACCTGAATGGTACGGCGGATCTCTTCGTCACGGCCGATAACCGGATCGAGCTTGCCTTGTTCGGCACGCTCGGTCAGATCGACGGTGAATTTCTTCAAGGCCTGACGTTGGTCTTCAGCCCCTTGATCGTTCACGTTTTCACCCCCACGCATTTGTTCAATGGCCTGAGTCACATTCGCCGTAGTTGCGCCCGCCGATTTCAGTAAATCGGTCAGCGTACCGCGAGACTCCAGCGCCGCCAGAACAAAAAGTTCTGACGAAATAAAGTTGTCACCCCGTTTTTGCGCCAGCTTGTCGCAAAGATTGAGCACACGTACTAAATCCTGAGAAGGCTGCACATCGCCGCCGGTGCCTTCCACCTGCGGTAAACGGCTCAATGCCTCTTCAACGGCTGTACGTAGCGAGCCAGCATTAACGCCAGCAGAGGTTAATAAAGGAAAAACCGAACCGCCTTCCTGCTTCAGCAGGGCGCTCATTAAATGAAGGGGTTCGATAAATTGGTTGTCGTGCCCCAGCGCGAGAGACTGGGCATCGGCAAGAGCAAGCTGGAATTTATTGGTAAGACGATCCAGACGCATAACTCCTCCCATAACAGGTCAAAATTGCTACTGGAGATTAAATGAGGTCATCCCTCAATTATTCAAGGTGAGTGACCTGAATTATGCAAAAGAAAGCATATGCGAACTGGATCGTCTTGATTCTTTAGGTTATATCAGCCAAATAAAACTTGCCATACGGCCGGTTATCTTGTCCCGGCGGTATGAGAAAAAATCATCCTTTTGACTGAAGGTGCAGTGCTCACCACCGAATACTTGCTGGACGCCCACCGACGCCAGACGCTGGCGCGCGAGCTGGTAGATATCAGCGAAATATTTCTCACCGTGCGGACGAAAAGCCCGATCGGCCTCGACATCATGCGCCATAAATGCCTCACGCACTTCTGCGCCGACTTCAAACGCCTGCGGCCCAATCGCTGGGCCTAACCAGGCGAGCAGGTTTTCCGGCTGGTCGGTAAAACAGGCAACCGTCTTTTCCAGCACGCCCGCACATAACCCGCGCCAACCGGCATGAGCAGCAGCGACTTCGGTTCCATCACGATTGCAAAACAGCACCGGCAGGCAGTCGGCGGTCATCACCGCGCAAACCGCACCGGGCGTGTTGCTGTATGACGCATCCGCCCGTTTAGAGGTATAAGGCCCACCATCGAGCAGCAGTACGTCGGTACCGTGTACCTGCTCAAGCCATACCGGTTTTGAAGGCAGCCCTCCCCCGGCAAACATTCGTTTGCGATTCTCTTCCACATGCTCCGCATCGTCGCCACAGTGGGCGCCGAGGTTTAGCGAGTGATAAGGTGACAAGCTCACACCACCGATACGGGTTGAACTGCATGACGCCACGCCTTTCGGCTGCGGCCACTCAGGGAGGATCAGTTTGGTCATAACCAGGCGACATCATCCTTATGGGTTTCAAAATCCGCGCGCATGGCAGCAATCAAATCCACCATGTCCTGCGGAATAGGCGCGTGCCACTCCATCTCAATGCCGCTGATGGGGTGGTAAAGACGCAGCATCGTAGCGTGCAGAGCCTGACGATCAAACTTGCGCAGCACATCGATAAATTCGTCGGAAGCGCCTTTCGGCGGACGCGGACGGCCACCATAAAGCTGATCGCCAACCAGCGGATGAGTGATATGCGCCATATGCACGCGGATCTGGTGGGTGCGGCCGGTTTCCAGACGCAGGCGCAGACGCGTGTGCACACGGAAGTGCTCCATAATGCGGTAGTGCGTTACCGCCGGTTTACCCATCGGGTGCACCGACATATGAGTACGCTTGGTCGGGTGGCGACTGATGGGTTCTTCAACCGTACCACCTGACGTCATATGCCCAATCGCTACCGCTTCATATTCACGCGTGATTTCGCGCAGCTGCAGCGACTCGACCAGCCGCGTTTGCGCCGGGATCGTTTTCGCTACCACCATCAAGCCGGTGGTATCTTTGTCCAGACGGTGCACGATCCCCGCGCGCGGAACATCGGCAATCGGCGGATAATAGTGCAGCAATGCATTCAGCACCGTACCGTCCGGGTTACCTGCACCCGGGTGAACGACGAGGTCGCGCGGTTTATTGATCACGATAATGTCATCATCTTCATAGACGATGTTCAGTGGGATATCCTGCGGTTCGAAGCGCGCTTCTTCTTCAATTTCCACATCAATAGTGATGCGTTCTCCACCCAACACTTTCTCTTTCGGTTTGTCGCAAATACTGCCGTTGACCTGCACGTGCTGGTCGAGGATCCATTCTTTTATTCGCGAACGTGAATAATCCGGGAACAATTCGGCCAAAGCCTGATCTAAGCGTTGACCGAGTTGGTTTTCGGACACCGTTGCGGTGAGTTGTACTCGTTGTGCCATATACAGCTTCTTCGTTAACGTTGGGTTTTACGGCTTCGCCGTTTAATATAGTGTGCTATTGTAGCTGGTCTTAGTCGGGAGCAGGAATAAAGAATCTCCCGCATAAACATTCTGAGGAAAGTCTAAACGTCATGACGCGCTTGAAATATCTGGTGGCAGCCGCCACGTTGAGTCTGGCTTTGGCGGGTTGCTCCGGTTCAAAGGAAGAGGTGCCTGATAATCCACCAAATGAAATCTACGCGACTGCCCAGCAAAAACTGCAAGACGGTAACTGGAAGGCGGCAATAACGCAACTGGAAGCACTGGATAATCGTTATCCGTTTGGTCCGTACTCACAGCAAGTGCAGTTGGATCTGATCTACGCCTACTACAAAAACGCCGATTTACCGCTGGCGCAAGCCGCGATTGACCGTTTTATTCGTCTGAACCCAACCCATCCGAACATCGATTATGTGATGTATATGCGTGGGCTGACCAACATGGCGCTGGACGACAGTGCTCTGCAAGGGTTCTTCGGCGTGGATCGCAGCGATCGTGACCCGGCTCATGCGCGTGAGGCGTTCAATGACTTCAGCAAACTGGTACGCGGCTATCCGCAGAGCCAGTACGTTACCGATGCCACCAAGCGTCTGGTGTTCCTGAAAGATCGTCTGTCGAAATATGAGCTGTCGGTGGTGAACTACTACACCGATCGCGGTGCCTGGGTTGCGGTTGTCAACCGCGTAGAAGGCATGCTGCGTGATTATCCGGATACGCAGGCGACACGTGATGCGCTGCCGAAAATGGAAAAAGCCTACCGCGAGATGCAAATGAACGCGCAGGCAGACAAGGTTGCGAAAATTATCGCGGCCAACAGCAGCAATACATAAGTCTCTGAAACACAAAACGGCAGCCAGTGGCTGCCGTTTTTTTATTCATTTCACCAATAGCTGAAGCGGTTTAGCCGCAATTCATCCAATCAACTATGACCGCTAATGGAGAGTTCCACAAGGTAATTTTCCCCTCTTCCTGTCCTGCCTCACAAAACCTTTCCTTTGACAAAAACCGACAAAATAATGTGATTTAAATCACGCTTTTTGACATTAAGCACGGTATGCTGAAATCACCAAGACGGAAAGACAAGAGGTAAAATTTATGACAATGAACATTACCAGTAAACAAATGGAAATTACTCCGGCAATCCGCCAGCATGTCGCAGACCGTCTCGCCAAACTGGATAAATGGCAAACACATCTGATTAATCCACATATCATTCTCTCCAAAGAGCCGCAGGGCTTTATCGCTGATGCCACGATCAACACACCGAATGGACATCTGGTGGCCAGCGCGCGGCATGAAGATATGTACACCGCTATCAACGAATTGATTAACAAGCTGGAACGGCAGCTCAATAAAGTGCAACACAAAGGTGAAGCACGTCGCGCCGCAACATCGGTGAAAGACACAAGCTTCGTTGAGGAAGAAGAAGAGTAGTCTCTACATTGAGTCCATATCCAACGCGCCTGCGGGCGCGTTTTTTATTGACAGAGCGAAAACAGTGCGGGTACTGTACTTCGGTCGCTCACAGGAAATTTACATGAAACTTGTACCGTTCTTCTTCGCATTCTTTTTTACCTTCCCCAAATAGGGAGGCGATTCGTTTTGTGATAAAGAATGCGAAGACGAACAATAAGGCCTCCCACTCCGGGAGGCTTTTTTTTTAATAATAAAAGGCAACAACATGACGGCTGAAAACCCCTTACTGGATTTACGCGTAAAGATCAGTGCACTGGATGAGCAGTTGCTGACCCTGCTGGCCGAGCGCCGCCAGCTCTCCGTTGAAGTCGGCAAAGCCAAGCTCGACTCACACCGCCCGGTGCGCGATATCGACCGCGAGCGGGATTTACTGGAGCGCCTGATCCAACTAGGCAAAGCGCATCACCTCGATGCACATTACATCACCCGCCTGTTCCAGCTGATCATTGAAGATTCCGTCCTGACTCAGCAAGCTCTGCTCCAGCAGCACCTCAACAAGATCAATCCGCACTCAGCGCGCATCGCTTTTCTGGGGCCGAAAGGCTCTTATTCGCACCTCGCGGCGCGTCAGTACGCCGCCCGCCATTTTGAGCAATTTATCGAGAGCGGTTGCCTGAAGTTTCACGATATTTTTAACCAGGTCGAAACCGGCCAGGCGGATTACGCCGTGGTGCCGCTGGAAAATACCAGCTCTGGTGCTATCAACGACGTGTACGATTTACTTCAGCACACCAGCTTGTCGATTGTTGGTGAACTGACTGTGCCTATCGATCACTGTGTGTTGGTTTCCGGCTCGACAGATCTTGGGCAGATCCAGACGGTTTACAGCCATCCGCAACCTTTCCAGCAGTGCAGCCAGTTCCTGAACCGCTACCCGCAGTGGAAAATCGAATATTGCGAAAGCACCTCGGCTGCGATGGAGAAAGTGGCGCAGGCGAGCTCACCGCACGTTGCTGCGCTGGGCAGCGAAGCGGGCGGCGCACTGTACGGTTTACAGGTGCTGGAGCGGAATCTGGCGAACCAGACACAGAACATCACCCGCTTTATCGTGCTGGCGCGTAAAGCCATTGATGTATCAGAGCAGGTTCCGGCGAAAACCACGCTACTGATGGCGACAGGCCAACAGGCTGGTGCGCTGGTTGAAGCGCTGCTGGTGCTGCGCAATCACAACCTGATCATGACCAAACTGGAGTCGCGTCCGATTCATGGCAATCCGTGGGAAGAGATGTTCTATCTTGATGTGCAGGCCAATCTCCACTCAGCAGAAATGCAAAAAGCACTGCGCGAACTGGGCGATATCACCCGTTCGCTGAAAGTGCTTGGCTGCTATCCCAGCGAAAACGTTGTGCCGGTTGATCCGGTTTAACCCTCTCTGAACAGCGGTTTCTTCATCCCTGCCACATTCACCGGCAGGGTGAAGATAGCGCCAGAAAGTGGATAACGCGCCAGCTCTTCTTCCTCCATATTTTCCCGCGTGGTAGTGATAAACAGCGTTTTCATGTCATCGCCGCCAAAGCAGACCATTGTCGGGCAACGTACCGGTAAACGGTACTCCGCAAGCTGTTCGCCCTGCGGTGAGAAGCGCGCCACGCGCCAGCCGTCGAACATCGCGCTCCAGTAGCAGCCTTCCACATCCACCGCTGCGCCATCCGGGATACCTTCCCCGGCAGTAAACCGGCGGAACACTTCCCGACGCCCCGGTTCGCCCTGCGCATCCAGCGGCGTACGATAAATCACACCGTTGGGCGTGTCGGAGGTAAACATCCATTGCTGATCCTGGCTGAACGCCAGACCATTCGCACCGTGAATATCGCACTGCACCACTTTCGGCGTCAGATCGTTATCCACGCGCAGCAACAAAGCACCGTTGTAATCGCCCGGCCCCCAGAACGTCCCGGCGTAAAAGCGCCCCCGCTGATCGGTGCCGCCATCGTTAAAGCGCGCCAGTTGCGGGTTCGATGGGTTGTCGCACACTTTCTGTCGCAGCAGGCCGTGCGCATCCGTCAGCCAGATGGCGTTACGCATTGCCACGATAAATCCGCCCTTCTCGCGCAACGCAAAACAGCCGACCTCTTCCGGGAAGGAGAGCACCCGATGTTCGCCAGATGCCAGATGGTAACGATGAATTTCACCTTCCAGAATATCCGCCCAGTAAAGCGCCTGTTCAGCTTCGCTCCAGGTCGGGCACTCCGGCAGATGGCCGGTGTAATCAAACAGCTTCTGTAACTCCGCCATTGCGCATCCCTTAAATGAAAAAAGCCAGCGGTAACCACTGGCTTTTCAGTATAAACGGCTTTTCTTTTACTGGCGGCTGTCGTTCGCCTGGCGCAGCAATACGCGGCTTTCGTTCTGAAAACGCTGAGCGTAATCGCCAAACCAGTGCTCCACTTTGCGGAAGCTGTCGATAAAGGCCTGTTTGTCGCCCTGCTCCAGCAACCCGATGGCTTCGCCGAAGCGCTGGTAGTAACGCTTGATCAGCGCCAGATTGTTCGACGACGACATAATAATGTCTGCGTAAAGCTGCGGATCCTGGGCGAACAGGCGCCCAACCATTGCCAGCTCCAGACGATAAATCGGCGATGAGAGTGCCAGCAACTGCTCAAGCTGCACATTCTCTTCGGCCAGATGCAACCCGTAAGCGAACGTCGCGAAGTGGCGCAGCGCCTGAATAAACGCCATATTCTGGTCGTGTTCGACAGCGCTGATGCGATGCAGACGCGCGCCCCAGACCTGAATCTGTTCGAGGAACCATTGGTACGCCTCAGGCTGACGTCCGTCGCACCAGACCACCACCTGCTTGGCAAGGCTGCCGCTGTCCGGGCCAAACATAGGGTGCAGACCCAGCACCGGGCCTTTATGCGCCGACAACATCGCCTGCAACGGACCACTTTTCACCGACGCCAGATCGACCAGAATACAGTCATCCGGCAGCGGCGGCAGTTGGCCTATCACCTGTTCGGTCACGTGGATCGGCACACTGACAATCACCATACCGGCATCGGCCAGCAGCTCACCCGCCTGTGCCCAGTCCTCTTTCTCCAGAATGCGCACCTGATAACCCGACAGCGTCAACATTTTGGCAAACAGTTGCCCCATCTGACCCGCGCCGCCAACAATCACCACCGGCCGCATTTCAGGACACAGGGTTTTAAAACCTTTGTCATTTTCGCTGGAGTAGGATTCGCGCATCACGCGGCGCAGCACATCTTCAATCAGATCCGGCGGAACGCCGAGCAATTCGGCCTCTTTGCGGCGAGAAGCCAGCATTGAGGCTTCACGTTCCGGCACGTAGATCGGCAAACCATATTTGCTTTTTACTTCACCAACTTCGGCCACCAGCTCCAGACGGCGCGCCAGCAGCCCCAGCAGCGCCTTATCCACTTCATCAATTTGATCGCGCAGCGCGGTCAATTCAGCAACCATAACAACCTCTTAAGCGAAACGCGCCGCCAGACTATTGCGCAGATCTTTATCGATCTCACGCAGCAGCGCTTCGGTCGATTCCCAGCTAATGCAGGCATCCGTCACGGAAACGCCATACTTCATGGCGCTGCGCGGCTGCTCAGAAGATTGATTGCCTTCATGAATATTGCTTTCAATCATCAGACCGGTAATCGAACGGTTGCCATCTTTGATCTGTGCCACCACAGATTCGGCAACGGCAGGCTGGCGACGGTAATCTTTGTTGGAATTACCATGGCTGCAATCTACCATCAGCGACGGTTTCAGTCCCGCCTGTTCCATCTCTTTTTCACACTGCGCAACATCCGCCGGGCTGTAGTTTGGCGCTTTGCCGCCGCGCAGGATCACATGCCCATCCGGATTACCCTGGGTTTGCAGCAGGCAAACCTGACCGGCCTGGTTGATGCCGACAAAGCGGTGTGGCATTGCCGCTGCTCGCATGGCATTGATTGCCGTAGCCAGGCTACCGTCGGTGCCGTTTTTGAAACCGACCGGCATCGACAGGCCGGACGCCATTTCGCGGTGCGTCTGGGATTCGGTGGTGCGCGCACCAATTGCCGACCAGCTAAACAAGTCGCCGAGGAACTGCGGGCTGTTCGGATCCAGCGCTTCGGTCGCCAGCGGCAGGCCCATACTCACCAGTTCCACCAGCAGACGACGCGCAATCTTCAGGCCAGCTTCCACATCAAACGAGCCATCCATGTGCGGATCGTTAATCAGCCCCTTCCAGCCAACGGTGGTACGGGGTTTTTCAAAATAGACGCGCATCACCAGATAGAGGCTATCGCTGACCTCTGCGGCAAGGGCTTTAAATCGACGAGCATATTCAATCGCGGCTTCAGGATCGTGAATCGAGCAAGGGCCACACACCACCAGCAGGCGCGGATCTTTTCCGGCAATGATGTTGGAGATGGTCTGGCGGGACTGCGCGATTTGCGCTTCCTGCTCAATGGTCAGCGGGAAAGCCGCTTTCAATTGTTCCGGGGTAATTAAAACCTGTTCGTCGGTGATATGTACGTTGTTCAGCGCGTCTTTTTGCATGATGGCGATCCTGTATGACTCGTTTTGCGATAAGGGTTCCTCCGCAGAGGATGGCGTAACCATACCACATACGGTAAAGATTTCAATCCACAAAACGTACCGATTTATTTACATTGGCAATTTATTCCGCCTGATTACGGCGCCGAGTGTAATTATATATTTACATTCAGCGCCTTTTGCTTATGCCTGCGCGCTGGCTGAACGCTGCACGGCACGTTTCCAGCGCAGTGCATCAATCAGTATAAACAGCAGCAGACTGCCGCCCATCACCGGCAACATGAGCCCCAGCAGCAGCGCAATAACCAGCGTGCTAACGCGACCTGCCCGGCTTAAACTCAGCCAGCAAGAAAGCAAGGTTGCAGCCGGATTAACCGCAGCGCCTGCCGGTCGGCGAATCCACCACAAGCGATAGACAACCACGATCATCACGCACAGTGCTGCGCCAAAGAGGATCAGTAATAACTGGTTCGCAAGACCGAACAACACACCCATATGAAAATCGACGCCCCAGCGCGTCAGTTTCGCCATCAGCGGGAAGTCGGCAAACCGCGTGCGATCAACCACCGCCAGTGTGCTGCCATTAATCGCTACCGCATCAACCTGCGTTGGCCAGCCGCGATCGATTTCTGTCACCGTCCACGCTTTATCCATGCTGCGCGGCGGACGGATCTCCAGCTTGCTGGCAGCAATTCCGGCCCGCCGGGCAACCTGCAACACATCATCGAATTGCACCAAATCCAGCGCCATTTCCGGCATGTTCATACCCGCATGATGCAGATGATGTTCCGCATGGGGATCGGTCGCCATCGTTGCGCCATCAAGCTGCGTGTTGACCTGCGGCGTCATCCAGCCAAAAGCCGCCCTCAGGCTATCGACATTGCCGCCCGCCCACTGCGACCACGTCAGGCCGGTGGCGGAAAACAGCAGCATACCGGCCAGCAGGCTCCAGCCGAGCACCACATGCAGGCGGCGATGGTTTTGCACCGCGTTATTTATCCGCCGTTTCGGACGCGTGAAAAACCACAGCGCAATACCACCCAGCGCCGCCACCCACATCCATGAAGCGGCAAGCTCACTGTAGAGACGGCCTGCATCGCCCAGCAGCAGCGAGCGGTGAAAATAGTCGATCCACTGGCGCAGCGGCAAAATACCGCTGGTACCGTACACCGTCATATCGCCCTTCACCTGTAACGTTACGGGATCGATAAAGATGGCGCGGTTTTCCGACACGCCAAGTTGCGGATCGGCAAACATCACGCGCGTCGTGGCGCTGTCGGCAAGGCCTGGCCGCACAGCATGCAGACGCAGATGGCCGCCGGTCACCTGCTCAGCAACAGCAATCTGCTCAGCAAGCGGCTGGCGAATACCGGAGGACACACCATACAGCGCATCGCTGTAGAGGAGATTTTCCAGTTGTGGCGTCGCCACATACAGCGTGCCGCTCAGGGCCGCGATGAAGATAAAAGGCCCGACAAACAGGCCAATATAAAAATGCAGGCGCCGCAGCAAATTCAGCCACGCCGCACGCGGGGTGCAGGAAGTCATACTTTTCCTCAGGAATAGTCAAAGCATGCCGTTACGCAGGGGCGAACGGCCTTTTATAAATGTCAGGAAAAGCAGAAAAGCGGCGGCGCGCGAGTATCAGGGTACAGCCAGGGGAAGAAGTGCCACTGTCTGACCAGCGGGCGAGCAGGCTTCAGGCGAATGCGCAATGCACGCCCCATCAGCAGCAGCGCAACCAGCAGGATCAGGCCAGGCACATGCGCCAGCAAGACGCAGTAACCGCAGGCTTCAGCGTGATCCACAGGCAGGGAAGTTTGTGGGGGCGTTTCCGGCTGAGATGACATCTCATGATGCATCGGCATGCTCATCTCGTGATGCATACCCGGCATGGCACTCATTGGATCTTGTTGCAGGGAGACGGAAATCAGCGGGGCGACGACGATCAGCAGGATCGCAAACAGCGCCAGCCATGTGGCTGAGCGTTTTGCTGCCCATTGATGAAAAACGTTCTTCACCGCATCTCCTCCCGATCGAGGCGGCATTGTAAATTAATCATCACCGGCAGGTTAAATTATTTCGAAAAAGAAAAGGTAAACGCAGCAAAAAAGTTAGTTAAGACGCTTTTTCTTCCACTCACAGCATTCAACGATTCATCCTTGCTTATCAGCGCATAAAACCTTTTTTCATGCAGCGAATTGCAGCGTTATGCAACCTCCGCCGCCATTTTGCCGCCATTAAGTTGCGACAGCGGGTTGAGCATCACCGCATCTTCAAGATGATCGGGCGCAAAGTGGGCGTAACGCATGGTTTCACGGATATTGGCATGACCAAGAATGCGTTGCAGCACAAGGATATTGCCGCCATTGGTCATGAAATGCGCAGCGAAAGTGTGGCGCAGAACGTGGGTTTTCTGCCCTTCGGCCAGCGCGATATCGGTGGTGGCCAGCATTTTGCTGAATTCCCCATAGCACGGCTGAAACATCTGCCCTTGCAGCGGCGACAGCTCGTCAAAAAGCCACGGCGGAATAGGCACCGTCCGGTTGCGCCCGCCTTTGGTTTTGATAAAGGTGATTTTATTCGCCGCAAGCTGCGCGCGATTGAGGTTTTCCGCCTCGCGCCAGCGCGCGCCGGTGGCGAGGCAAATTTTCACCACTCGCGTTAAATCGGCATGCCCGTAGCGTTCGCAGGCCGCCAGCAGGGTGATGATTTGCGGCTGCGTCAGCCAGGTCATTTCCCGCTCTTTTTCGCGAAAAATGCGCACGTTTTCAATCGGGTTCGGCAGCGACCATTCCCCCAGCCGCCGCAGTTCGTTAAACACCGCGCTCAGATATTGCTGCTCGCGGTTGACCGTGACTGGCTTCACCTTCCACTTTGCTTTGTCCGGCGTGTAACCGTTATCGATTTCTCCGCTCAGACGCTGGTCGCGATAGTGCGCCCAGGCTTTGGCGGTCAGACGCGAGGCGACCGGATCGCCCAGCCCGCGACAGACAATCTCCAGCTTCGCCATCCGCGACTTGCCCGCCGCCAGCGACTGGCCATGCAGCTTGAACCACAGCGCAATCAGCTCGCTTAAACGTCGGCGATCCTCTTTTTCGCCCAGCCACGGCTTCTCCTGCGCCTCCTGTTTCGTCCAGGATTCAAACGCTTCGGCCTCGCCTTTGGTATTAAACTGCCGACGAATACGCCGCCCTTCCCGCCCTTGCGGGTACAATTCGCACAGCCACTTGCCGTTTTTCTGTTTGCTGACCGTCATTGCCGCTTACACATGTTTTTCCAGCGTAAAAATCACCACGCCGAACGGCGCAATCTCTGTCACGCCGCATTCGAAATCGACCGCATTATTCGTCAGACGTACTTTGCCGCCCGGCAGCCGCACCACATCAAACACATCCAGCGCATCGTCGATACTGATAAACCAGCGCCCGTTACCAATTTTCTGCGCCGAGGTATCCACCAGCCAGGCCGCATTCAGCCCCTCGATAAAATTCAGCCCTTCCGTCGATGACGGCGCAAGGCTGCGATCCAGCGCCCAGACGCCCACTTCTTTCAGCTCGCCGGATTCCAGACGGAATTTCGGAATGCTCAGCACAGCATCATTTGACGCCGCAGGAGCCGGAGCCGGGTACATTTCACCTTTCCCGGTCGCCAGCCAGTTCAGCGAGACGCCGGTATCCAGCGCGCAGGTCACCACCACATCGCCGGGAAAAAACTCACGCCGCACCCAGGTGCTGATAGTTCCGGAGGAGATATCAAGCAGGTCGCCGAGATCTTTTTGCATCTGGAAACCATACGCATCGAGGATGCGGCGCAGCACCGGCCGCCCGCCGGTCGATAAAATCTCATCGTACAGTGCCTTGCCTTTCGGCAGCGGCTTATCCGCTGATTTTGCATTTGCAAATTCACCGTTTACCAGCCAGTGCAAATCTGCGCCGGTATCCAGCGCGCATTTGACCACTGCCTTATAGGGCACGCTGTCGCGCTGGATCCAGCTACTGATATTGTTCGCCGGGACATCCAGTGCTTCGGCAAGCGCTTTCTGGCTGGAGACAGAATAGGACGCAGCAATACGCTCGATCACATCCTGAACACTCATTTTGTTATCACTCATGTTCACCAACATCAAAAAAGCGATTTACACAATCGCATTTGCGATTTATATTGCTGTGCATCGACCAAAATGCACAGCAGTGCAGTACATTTCAAACAACAGGAGATAATGCGATATGTCAGATGCAAAATCAACGCCGTCGCATCCGTTATCTGGCTCTCAAATGCAATCCAGGAATTTCACCCATGGGCAGATGGATGAGCTGGTCTCCGCCCTGCTCCCGACATTACAAACCCTGATCCGCTCGGCGATGTCCGATGCCATGACGGTGCGGGATTTCGCTGCCATGCGCGGTATTAGCGAGCGTCTGGTCTGGCAATGGCTCGACGAAGGCATTCTGCTGAAAGCACCAACCCGCGACTATTCGAGCGCGGAAAACGCCGGTAAACGCAGCCGCACGCTGATCAACGTGCAGGCCTGGCGCGACAAATTAACCCAGCAGGCGATCGACTGTCGTTATCTCGACCGTCGTTCCGGCACCTCGTTTAGCTGAATTTGCTTTTGCAAACTCAGAATCAAACAGGAGGCAATATGGCGATCACTTCACCCACCGCAACGCTTCCGCTCAACGCCGGAGAACGCCTGAGCGGGCTGAACCATATCGCGGAAATCCGCGGCCGCTTCTGGGGCGATAGCTGGCGCGAGGTGGCGCGCTTTATCGACGAGCTGTGTGACAAGCGGGATGAACACTTTGAAGAGAACAGCCGGGCGCTGGCGGCGATCTTCTTTCTCGCCAGAGTACCCACGGCGCGTCAGGCGCTTCATCCGGATGCGCTGACGCTTGAGGAGAAGCGGGCGCTGATTGCCGCGATGAACCATTTCCGCGTGGTAGTAAGCCTGTTTCCGAAACGGCTCACCATGCCGCTGTAACCCCTTTTTCATACCTATGACGTCAACCCGTCGGGCCTCCCTTTGCCCGAATTTCAGGAGAAATACCATGCGTAAAAATGTTACCCCCCATCCAGTACGCAGCCATGAAGAGATCGCGCTGCTGCTGGCAGAAGCCCGCAACAACGAACGCCTGCGCTGTGCCGGCATTATTTCCGGGCGGCTGGAGGCGCTGGCCGCGTTTATCGCCACCCGGCGTCTTGAGTGGTGCGACGTCGCCGAACTGCTGCGCCAGGAAGCCAGCCATATCGATACCCAGGCACAGGAGCTGCACTGATGGCCGATGAAATGGATCTCGTTCAGCAGCGTGAGCTGGACGATCGCGAGCGCTATATCCGCCAGGCGCGTAACCGCCTGCTGTTGCCCTCACGCCTTACCTGCGAATGCTGCGATGCGCCGATTCCCCAGGCCCGGCGGATGGCGTTGCCCGGCGTGACCTGCTGTGTCAGTTGCCAGCAGCTCGCCGAACTGAAAGATAAACATTACCGGAGGCGCTAATTGGCGGTCTCGTGGGCTTATCCGTGGAACGCGCCGCGTTCAGCGATCGCCAGCCCGTATCTCACCCACGCGGAACTGCACCGTCGCAACCAGCATTTTGCGGCGGTGCAGCAGGCGCGCCACGCGCTGGCGCTGCAACCGGAGTGCATCCGCTTTCCGATCACCCGCCGTATCGATGTGCTGGAACAGGCGCACGGTACGGCGCGGGCCAACGCCTTTCTCTGCCACTTTTTTCACCGCGCTATCCCACGGCTAAACGCGGTGACGCAGCGCTACCAACACAAACCGCTTAGCCCGCGCCTCTCCAGAGCCGTGTTCAATGGCCATTTTGATACCACCATCCAGCAGGATCTGGCGAGCCGTCTGGTGGCGCTGCTGGCCCGCTATAACCAACTACCGGATCTGGCGAAAAGCGCGATTGACCGGCTGGCGACCGACATCGCGCATTTTATTCGCGGCGAACTGGCAAACATCGACAGCGCGGAAGCGGCAGAGCTGAAAACCCTGCACCGCTGGTATCTGCACGCCGGAATGATTGCGCTGCAATTTAACGTCACGCCGCCGCACTGGCAGCGTGTCACCCGTAAAGTTGCCTGCGCTGATGAGATTGCCCCGGCGGTGATCCGCCTGTTCAGTGAGGTCTGGTGGCGCGGCCATCTGCGTCGCATCGCCGCCCAGTGGCGCGAACATTTGCAAATTGCACTCGGTAACGTCAGCAAGAAAAAACGGCCCTATGCCAGCGACGATTGCGTCAGCGCCTGGCGCGAGCAGAAACGCCGTAACCGCGAGTTTCTCAACAGCATGGAGCTGGAAGATGAGGAAGGAAACCGTATCAGCCTGATTGATAAGCATGACGGCTCGGTCGCCAACCCGGCGATTCGCCGCTGCGAGCTGATGACGCGCATTCGCGGCTTTGAAACGATTTGTCAGTCGCTGGGTTATGTCGGCGAGTTTTATACCCTGACCGCGCCGTCAGCCTGGCACGCCACCACCCGCGCCGGTTATCGAAATCATAAGTGGAACGGTGCCAGCCCGGCGCAAACGCAGGGCTATTTCACCCGGCTGTGGGCAAGGATCCGCGCCAGGCTGCATCGTAACGGGCTGCGTATTTTCGGCATTCGTGTGGCTGAGCCGCATCACGATGGCACGCCGCACTGGCATCTGCTGCTGTTTATGCAGCCGCAGGATGTCAGCCACGTGCGCGAAATTCTCGGCGACTATGCCCGCGAAGAGGATCACCACGAGCTGCGCAGCGATAAGGCGAAACGCGCACGTTTTCACGCCGAGGCGATCGATGCGCAAAAAGGCAGCGCCACCGGTTATGTGGCGAAGTATATCGCCAAGAATATTGACGGGTATGCGCTGGAAGGCGAGCGCGATAATGAGAGCGGCGCACCGTTGCAGGAGACGGCCTGCGCTGTTTCCGCCTGGGCGGCACGCTGGCGGATACGCCAGTTTCAGTTTGTTGGCGGCGCGCCGGTGACGGTGTATCGCGAGCTGAGAAAAATGGCCGATGGCGAAACAGCTCGCGGCTTAAGCGTGGAATTCGCACTGGTTCACGATGCCGCCGATGCCGGGGACTGGGCAGGCTACGTCAATGCTCAGGGCGGGCCGTTTGTTCGTCGCGATGATTTGCAGGTGCGCACGCTGTATGCGCCGGATGACGAATTTAACCAGTACGGCGAAACCACGGTACGTATTCGCGGAGTGTATGACACCCAGGTCGGTGCCGGTTCGCCGGTGCTGACGCGGCTGAAAAAATGGAAAATTGTGCCGAAGCGAACGGGGGTTGACCTTCAGGGCGCGCCTGCGCCCTCTTGGAGTTCTGTCAATAACTGTACGCGCTGGCCCACCAGCCGCTGTAGCGATCCACCGCCCGATAACCCGGAATCGACGAGACAAACCGCACTAAAAGCGTGGGCGAAGCAGAATAATGGTTTTCTCTTTCAGCAACATAGTGATGCGGTGAAATAATTTTCGCTTCCCATCAATAAACGGCCTATGATACTGTACAAATATACAGTAAAGAACTCATGAGGGGATTCATGGTGTCTGAACGGAATGAACGCGCCCAGCGGAAATGGGCGTGCGTAAGGTTTATTGCCGAGTTGTCTCTGCTCCACCATTGCAAAAAGGAAGAGCTGGAAATGGCACTGTGGCTGATTGCCGATATGGCGGAAAGCGAAAGCGCGACTGCGCAGGAAAGAGACATCTTTTACCAGGCAGAATAGCCGCCGGAAACCCGCCGGTTACGGCGGCCTGCGCGCCAGATCATACCTGCACTGTTTCAGGCCGCCCCTCCCCACTTCACATTGCTTTCGCCCTGTTGTGTCAGCGTACAGCCAGCGGCGACAGATAGCGTCCGCCTGCTCCGGTCTGGAGACTTAACGGTGGGAAAAATCCTTCCCGACGGTAAGAGACGCGAAACGATGAATGTAATCACACAACAGGGCGATACGCTCGATCTCCTTTGCATGCGCTATTACGGCTACACCCAGGGTGTGGTTGAAACGGTGCTGGCAGCCAATCCAGGCCTTGCCGATCTGGGCGTGATTCTGCCTTACGGCACTCCGGTAAACCTGCCGGAAGCGCAGGCGCCGACGCAGACAGAAACGGTGAATCTATGGGCCTGACTATCGAAAAAGTCACTTCGTCGCTGGCCTACTGGATAAGCGTCGCGCTGACCTTTTTCGGCGCGATGACGCCACAGGATTTCGCAGCCTGGTTCGGCGCGCTGGGCGTTGCCATCACCGTCGCCGTGAACTGGTATTACCGCCGCAAAAGCTATCTGTTCCTGAAATCCTGCGCCACGAGCCAGGAGGTGATGAATGGGCTTACCCGTTAAACGTTGCAGCGCTGCGGCGGTGCTGGCACTGGCGGTGCTGGTACCGGATTTCCATTTACTGCACACCTCGCAGCCGGGGCTGGCGCTGATTGCCGATCTGGAAGGCTGTCGTCTGCGTCCATACCAGTGCAGCGCTGGCGTCTGGACATCCGGCATTGGCCACACCGCTGGCGTCGCGCCAACGCGGGATATCAGCGAAAAAGAGGCGGCGGTGAATCTGGTCGCCGATGTACTGCACGTTGAGCGACGTCTGGCAGCCTGCGCGCCGGTTGCTATGCCATCACAGGTTTATGACGCGGTGGTTAGTTTTGCCTTTAACGTCGGCACCGCTGCCGCCTGCCGTTCGACGCTGGTGTGGTTTATCAACCACAAACAGTGGCAACAGGCCTGCAATCAGCTGCCGCGCTGGGTGTTTATCAACGGCGATCGCAATCGCGGGCTGGAAAACCGCCGCGAACGCGAACGCGCCTGGTGCCTGAAGGGGGTGAAATGACCGCCCGACTGATTGCCCTGCTGCTCGCAGCGCTGGGCGTAATATGGCTGGTGCAGCAAAACCACGTGCTGCGCAGCGCGCTTTCGCAATCCACCCAGCTTACGCGCGAGCAGAACAACACCATCGCGCAACTGAAAGCACAGCGCGCCACCGCTGATGCGCTGGCGGCCAACAACGAGCAGGCGCAGGTGGCGCTGCGTCAGCAGCTCAATGCCGCCAGCGAACAGGCCGTGCGCCGCGAACAAACCATCACAAGGTTACTCCATGAAAATGACGCCTTCCGCCGCTGGTATAACACTCAGTTGCCTGATGCTGTGCGCCGGGTGCACCAGCGCCCCGCCTGCCCCTCTGCCAGTCACTGTTTACAACCGCTGCCCGCAGGTCAGCCTGTGTCCGATGCCGGGCAGCGATCCACAAACTAACGGCGATTTAAGCGCCGATATTCGTCAACTTGAGCGCGCACTGGAGAGCTGCGCGCTACAAGTCGAAACCGTTAAACACTGCCAGGATGAGATAAATGCTAAAACCCGACACGCTGCGCAAAGCCCTGACTGATGCTGTCCCGGCGCTGCACGACAACCCCGATACGCTGCGGCTGTGGGTGGACAAAGGCAGCAATACCGCCACGTTTGCCCCTTCGCTGTCGTTTGAAAAACAGTTCAACCTCAACGTCGAAGTCAGCGCTTTTTCCGGCGATATCGATACGATTTTTGTGCCGATCATGGCCTGGCTGCGCGACAACCAGCCGGATATTCTCACCGTCGAAGCGGGTCAGCGCGGCTGCTTTAGCTGGTCGCTGACGACCAACAGCGATGGCACCCAGGATCTGCTGATTATCCTGCAACTGACCGAGCGCACCAAAGTGACGGAAGTGGATGGCGCGCTGCACGCCGAGACGTTGCCGGAGCCGCTGCCGCCGGCGCTGGTTACCCGCCCGGTTGAGCTCTATATCAACGGCGAACTGGTGAGCCGCTGGGCTTCATAACGCCCGCAAATGCGCCCCGCGTTGTGCCAAAAGCCGGACAGCCTTGTCCGTTTTTCAAAGCCGGGGCCGCATAGCATCATTTCCGCTATGAACACACAACTCTCGCTCCAGGAAATGGCCCGCGCGCTGCGCAATATGATCCGTACCGGGATTATCGTCGACATCGACCTGACTTCCGGGCGTTGTCGAGTGCAGACAGGCGGCATCGTCACTCAGTGGTTGCAGTGGTTAACCCACCGCGCCGGACATTCACGTACGTGGTGGGCGCCCTCGGTCGGCGAGCAGGTTTTACTGCTGGCGGTCGGCGGCGAGCTCGACACCGCCTTTGTGCTACCGGGCATTTTTTCTGACGACAACCCGGCGCCTTCCGTTTCGGCGGACGCCTGGCATGTCGCCTTCCCCGATGGGGCGGTGTTCGAATACGAACCACAAAACAGCGCGTTGAAAGTCAGCGGCATTAAAACCGCCGATATCACCGCCTCCCAATCCGTAACCGTCAGTGTGCCGGAAGTGAAGGTTGTCGCCTCCACCCGCATCACGCTTGATACCCCGGAAGTAGTCTGTACCAACAAGCTCATTACCAGCACGCTGGAGGTGCAAAAAGGCGGCACGATGAGCGGCAATATCTCGCACAGCGGCGGTTCGTTGTCCTCTAACGGCAAAGTACTGCATACCCATCAACACCCCGGCGACAGCGGCGGTACAACAGGAGCGCCTCTATGACAGTGCAATACAGCGGTTTTGACCGCACCACCGGCCAGCGCCTGACCGACACCGAACATATCCGCCAGAGCATCAGCGATATTCTGCGCACGCCTGTTGGTTCACGGGTCATGCGCCGTGATTACGGCTCACTGCTGTTTGAGATGATCGACCAGCCACAAACCCCGGCGCTGGCGCTGCAGATTCAGGCCGCCTGCTATATGGCGCTGCTGAAATGGGAACCGCGCATCACGCTGAGCGCAGTGACAACCGAACGTCAGTTCGACGGCACGATGATTGTCAATCTGACCGGCCAGCTCGCCAGTACCGGCGAATCCCTTTCGTTAACCCTTCCAGTGAGTTAAAACCATGCCGATTATCGATCTGAGCCAGTTGCCCGCGCCCAATGTGGTTGAGGAACTTGATTACGAGGGTCTTCTTGCCGAACGCAAGGCGACACTCATTTCCCTGTTTCCTGCCGACGAGCAGGAGGCCATCGCCCGTACGCTGGCGCTGGAGTCCGAGCCGCTGACCAAGTTTCTTGAAGAGAACGCTTATCGCGAAGTGCTGTGGCGCCAGCGCGTCAATGAAGCCGCCCGCGCGGTGATGCTGGCGTACGCCGCCGGTAACGATCTTGATGTGATTGCCGCTAACAGCAATACCGCGCGACTGGTGATCACCCCTGCCGATGACAGCACCATCCCGCCGACTGCCGCAGTGATGGAATCAGATAAAGACCTGCGACTGCGTGCGCAGCAGGCCTTTGAAGGCTTAAGTGTGGCCGGGCCGGAAGGCGCTTATGAATATCACGGCCGCAGCGCCGATGGTCGCGTTGCCGATATCTCCGTGATCAGCCCGAACCCGGCGTATATCACCATCTCAGTGCTCTCACGCGAAGGCGACGGCAGTGCCAGCGACGAACTGATCGCCATCGTTGAAAAGGCGCTGAACGCAGAAGATGTCCGCCCGGTTGGCGACCGCGTAACGGTACAAAGCGCGGAAATTGTGCCCTACCAGATTGACGCCACGCTCTATTTTTACCCGGGGCCGGAATCGGAACCGATTCGTCAGGCCGCCGAACAGCAACTCAAGACCTATATCTCCGCACAGCGCCGACTGGGCCGCGATATCCGCCAGTCGGCCATTTACGCTGCGCTGCACGTTGAAGGTGTACAACGCGTGGAGCTGAGCTCGCCGCAAAGCGATCTGGTGCTGGAGAAAAACCAGGCTTCGTACTGCACAGCCTGGAGCATTAATACAGGAGGCACCGATGAGTGATGACCGCCTGTTGCCCGTTGGCTCCTCAGTTCTGGAGGTGGCAACGGCAGAGGCAGCGGCACAAATCGAACGCGTACCGGTGCCGCTGCGCACATTATGGGATCCGCTGACCTGCCCGGCAGAGCTGCTGCCTTACCTAGCGTGGGCGCTCTCCGTCGATCGCTGGGATTACAGCTGGCCCGAGGCCACCAAACGTAAAATTATCGCCTCTGCTTTTTTTGTTCATCAACACAAGGGAACCATTAGCTCATTACGACGCGTTGTTGAACCACTCGGCTACCTGATTGAGCTACGCGAATGGTGGCAGGAGAATGCCGAACCCGGCACGTTCCGGCTGGTGATTGGCGTGCAGGAGAATGGCATTACCGAGCAGATGTACCAGGAGCTGGAGCGGCTTATCAATGATGCCAAACCGGCGAGCCGCCATCTGTCGGAACTGAACATTAGCCTGAGCACCAGCGGCGAGTTTTATGTTGGCGCCAGTTGTTACCTCGGTGAAGAGCTAACGGTTTATCCTTACATGCCGGAAGAGATTGTGGTCGGCGGCGAGTATTACCCCGCTTCTGCCATCCATCTTATCGATGATGTTTATATTTCATAACCCGCCACACTGCTGAAACGGGCTACGGCCCGTTTTGTTTTATCTCCCTCGTTGTATCAGCGGACCGACAACGCCGCTGATTAGCGTCTGCCTGTGGCTGAACGGAAAATAGCTCCGCCGTTCATTCACTATCCAACAACCAGAGAGCATATGCATGACTGCCAAATATTTTGCCATTCTGACCAATCAGGGCGCCGCAAGGCTGGCGAATGCCACCGCTATCGGCACCTCGCTCAATCTGACGCAAATCGCCATCGGCGACGGTAATGGCGTACTGCCGACGCCCGACGCAACGCAAACCCGGCTGGTGAATCAAAAGCGAATTGCGCCGCTGAATGCCCTGTCGATCGATCCCACCAACACCAGCCAGATTATCGCCGAACAGATAATCCCCGAAAACGAAGGGGGTTACTGGATCCGCGAACTCGGTCTCTACGACGATGAAGGCGTACTGATTGCTGTTGCCAACTGCCCGGAAACTTACAAGCCATTGATGCAGGAAGGGAGCGGCCGCACGCAGACGATTCGCATGGTGATCACTGTTTCATCAACCGCCGCGGTGACGCTAAAAATCGACCCGGCAGTGGTGCTGGCGACGCGTAAGTATGTTGACGATAAAGCGATTGAGGTGCGCACCTATGCAGACAACCTGATGAGCCAACACGTCGCAGCGGGCAATCCGCATGCGCAATACCCTCTTATCGCTAATGCGCTGAAAGAGATGGCGAATGCCGGGCTTGTCAGCAGTGTGCAGAGCAATCTTGGCTTGAGTTCGCTTGTGCAGGCAGGAACCGCAAGTGGCCTGCTGGCCACCGCCGGTTATTTTCAGATCCCGGGTATCTTGAATGGCGGTAAACAGGCACTGATTATTCAATGGATGAAGGTAACGACCAGTGTGAACAACGGTGAGAACTCCGTCTTCACATGGCCAATAGCCTTTCCGAACGCCTGCCTGAATACGCAAGTCACCTATACCGAAGGATCATCACCCTTCACCGATATCACGGTGCCCATCTTTGTTGTAGCCCGATCCTTACAGAACATCACCATCCGTTCCTACAGCGGCGCGGGCAACGGCATCGACATTCTGGCGATCGGTTTTTAACCGCTTCGTTAGCTTGCCACGGGCTGCGGCCCGTTTTTTTCATCACGCTCGTTGTGTCAGCAGGCAACCAACGCCGATCAATGGTGTTCGCCTGTGGCTGAACGGAAAATAGCGTCACCGTTCATTCTTCACCAAACAACCTGAGAGTTAACGCATGACTGCCAAATATTTTGCCATTCTGACAAATCAGGGCGCTGCGAGGCTGGCAAACGCCGCATCGCTCGGCACAAAACTTAATCTCACGCAGATGGCGGTTGGCGATGCCAACGGCGTACTACCGATGCCAGACCCAACGCAGACAAAACTGATTAACCAGCAGCGTATTGCGCCGCTGAACCGGCTGTCGGTCGATCCTAATAACAGCAGCCAGATTATTGCCGAGCAGGTTATTCCGGAAACGGAAGGCGGTTTCTGGATCCGCGAAATTGGCCTCTATGATGACGAAGGCGTATTGATTGCGGTCGCCAACTGCCCGGAAACGTATAAACCGCAAATGCAGGAAGGGAGCGGACGCACGCAGACCATCCGCATGGTGCTTACCGTCTCATCAACGGCTGCCGTCACGTTGAAAATCGACCCGTCGGTGGTACTGGCGACGCGGCAGTATGCCGACGACCTGATGAACAACCATGTTAAAGCCGCTAACCCGCATGCGCAGTACGCACCGCTGGCCAGCCCGGTGTTTATCGGCACGCCGACGGTGCCGGATACGCATATTGGCAACTACGGACAGCAGATCGCCAACACCAAATATGTGCGCGATGTTATTGCTGACTACGACGGCATTTTACCGGTGGGTTCGCCCGTCGCCTGGCCGCAAGCCACTCCGCCTGGTGGCTGGTTTAAATGCAACGGCGCGTCCTTTGATAAAACCCAGTTTCCACGGCTGGCAGCCGCCTACCCGGCCGGTGTTCTGCCGGATCTGCGCGGCGAGTTTATTCGCGGGCTGGATGATGGACGCGGGCTGGACGCCGGGCGAGCACTGCTTTCAGCGCAGGCTGATGAGTTGAGATCGCATAACCACCGATTTATTAATGAATACGGCACGCCCACCGGGAAAATTATCGCCTTTACCGATGAAAACAGTGAAAAAGTGGATATCACCGGGCAAACAGGTAACCGCTGCCATACCTATATCTACATGGAAAACACAGGTGGTGCGGAAACCCGTCCACATAACATTGCATTTAACTACATCGTGAGGGCTCAATAATGTTGACCGCAATTCTGGATGAAAACCGCTTAGCCACTCGTGCCGGGGAAGTGACCGTTTACAACTATGACGCGACCAGCCGCGAATACCTCTCTACATCCGTTGAATATCTCGCCGTGGGTGTCGGTATTCCGGCAAACGCAGCGCTTGATGCGCCTCTTTCGGCGAAAGCGGGATTTGCCATCTGCCGCAACGCTACCGGGCAGACCTGGGAATACATTCACGACTCACGTGGTGAAACGGTATATGACACCGCCAGCGGCGAACAAAAACAGATAACCGAACTGGGCGATTACCCGGCGAATGTCACCACGCTTGTTCCGGCTACGCCTTATGACGTCTGGAATGGCAGCGCATGGGTCACAGATGAAAGCGCGCAAAAAACCGCGCTGATAGCGGAAGCTGAACAGAGCAAAACGCAGCGGTTGAAAGAGGCGAAAGAGAGTATCAGCGTATGGCAGACCGAGCTGCAACTCGGCATTATTAGCGACGACGACAAAGCCAGCCTGGTGAAATGGCTGGAGTACATCAAGGGCGTGCAGGCTGTCGATACCACAAGCGCACCTGATATCCGCTGGCCTGAACAGCCACAATAAGAGCAACGGGCCGCGGCCCGTTTTTTGTCGGGTTGGCGCTGCGCTTACCCGACCTACTGTTCCCCCACAGGCCTGCCCGCCAGCAGGCCATTCTCCTCAGGGTTGTATCGCCCGACAACCAACCCTAACTGATAGGCCCCGGCCCACTGCGCCCCGGACAATACCGTTTACTCAATCGATAACCTGAGAGTGAACGCATGACTGTAAAATATTTTGCCATCCTGACCAATCAGGGCGCGGCGAAGCTGGCGAACGCCACCGCGCTGGGCACCCAAATCCATATTACGCAAATGGCCGTTGGCGATGGCAACGGCAGCCTGCCCACGCCAGACCCGGCACAAACCCAGTTGGTTAATCAGAAACGCATCGGCGCAGTAAACACACTGACTGTCGATGCCGAGGATGCCAATCAAATTATTGCCGAGCAGGTAATCCCGGAAAACGAAGGGGGATACTGGATCCGCGAGCTGGGTCTTTTTGACGACGATGGCATACTGATTGCCGTCGCCAACTGCCCGGAAACCTACAAACCGCTGTTAGGTGAAGGTAGCGGACGCACGCAGACGATTCGTATGGCGCTGATTGTTTCTTCTACCTCAGCCATCACACTAAAAATTGATCCGTCAGTAGTGCTGGCGACACGCAAGTATGTCGATGACAAGGTTATCGAGGTAAAAGCATATTCTGATGCTCTGCTGAGCCAGCATATTGCAGCCAGCAACCCGCACACGCAGTATGCGCCGATTGCCAGCCCCACACTGACCGGAACACCCAAAGCCCCCACTGCAGCGCAAACGGCAAACGATACGCAACTGGCCACCACCGCTTTTGTTAAAGCAGCAATATCAACGCTGAACCTGGGTGACGGTTCAGCGCTGCCGATTGGTGTGCCCATTCCCTGGTCATCGGCGACACCACCGGCAGGCTGGCTGAAATGTAACGGCGCGGCATTCGCCGCAGCGCAATACCCGAAGCTGGCTGTGGCTTATCCAAACCTTGTATTACCTGATTTACGAGGGGAATTTATTCGTGGCTGGGATGATGGGAGAGGCATTGACCCAGGACGCAGTATGATGAGTTCTCAAGATTTTTTAGTTGAATCCCACACGCACTCTCTAACCTATCGTGCGTTATTTCCTGAAACCCCAGGGTCTACTCACTTCGGCGGAGTAACTTCAGCAGTAATGGTTGGGCTTGGAAGTATCATGTCCTCTTATGGTGGTTCTGAAACTCGTCCGCGCAACATCGCCTTTAACTACATTGTGAGGGCTGCATAATGACATCAGCAGTATTGGATAAAGCAAAAATCGCCACCACAGCAGGAAACATCACGGCTTACAGCTTTTCTGCGCAAACCGGCGAATTTACGGGTTCCAGCGAAGAGTTTTTAGCGATCGGCGTTGGTCTTCCCGCCGGTTCAACAGACATTACTCCCGGTGCCGTTGCTGAGGGATGTGTGGCTGTCTTTACGGGGAGTGAGTGGGAGCAGAAAGAAGATCATCGGGGAAAAACCGTCTATTCCACGGCCGATCTTAGCGCCTCAACAGTGGATTATATCGGCCCGCTTAAAGACGGATTTGTTGCCATTGAGCCCGCAACGCCCTATGACAAGTGGAACGGAAGTGCATGGATTACGGACGCCGAAGCGCAACACGTAGCCGCGGTTCAGGATGCGCAGGCACTTCGTCAACAACATATCGATACGGCGATGTCATCAATCAGCATTATCCAGCTTAAGTTGCAGGCGGGCAGGACGTTGAATGACGAAGAAAAAAACCGGCTCGACCAGGTTCTGGATTATATCGATGCCATAAACGCCATTGACCTCTCCAGTGCGCCCAATATCACCTGGCCCACTCAACCAGCATAATTCAACGGGCTACGGCCCGTTTTTTTTATCGCCCGCTGTTGTTTCATCCTCGCCCCAACCCCGATAAATAGCGCTGCGCCGCTGCGGCCTGGAGAATAGCACTCACCCCAACACCACGGAGTTAAACGGATGAGTGACTATCATCATGGCGTTCAGGTCGTCGAAATCAACGACGGCACGCGCGTCATTTCCACTGTCTCAACCGCCATTGTCGGCATGGTATGTACTGCCAGCGATGCCGATGCGGCAACCTTTCCACTGAATGAACCGGTGCTTGTCACCAGCGTGCAAAGCGCCATCGCCAAAGCGGGTACCAAAGGTACGCTGGCCTCTTCGCTGCAAGCCATTGCCGACCAGGCGAAACCGGTTATCGTCGTTGTGCGCGTCGCTGAAGGCAGCGGCGATGATGCGCAGGCGCAGACGATTTCCAACATCATCGGCACCACCGATGAAAACGGTAAATACACCGGCCTGAAAGCGCTGCTGACCGCCGAAGCCGTCACCGGCGTGAAACCGCGTATTCTGGGCGTGCCGGGTTATGACACGCAGGAAGTCGCCACCGCACTGGCGCCAGTCTGCCAGAAGCTGCGCGCCTTCGGTTATGTCAGCGCCTGGGGCTGCAAAACCATTTCTGATGCCATCAAGTATCGCGAGAACTTCAGCCAGCGCGAGCTGATGGTGATTTGGCCGGATTT
Source organism: Kosakonia sp. H7A (assembly GCF_003028445.1). Taxonomy (NCBI): domain Bacteria; kingdom Pseudomonadati; phylum Pseudomonadota; class Gammaproteobacteria; order Enterobacterales; family Enterobacteriaceae; genus Kosakonia; species Kosakonia sp. H7A. The sequence goes on from NZ_PYTZ01000014.1 coordinate 28,721, forward strand.
TCTCGCCTGGGATACGGTGGCGAACGCGACGGCAACCGCCTACGCTACCGCCCGCGCACTTGGCCTGCGTGCGTATATCGACCAGTCTGTCGGCTGGCACAAAACGCTGTCCAACGTTGGCGTGAATGGCGTCACCGGCATCAGCACCCCGGTCTTCTGGGATTTGCAGGAATCCGGTACCGATGCCGACCTGCTGAACGAAGCGGGTGTGACGACGCTGATTCGCAAAGATGGCTTCCGCTTCTGGGGCAACCGTACCTGCTCCGACGATCCGCTGTTCCTGTTTGAAAACTATACCCGCACCGCGCAGGTTATCGCCGACACCATGGCAGACGCGCATATGTGGGCGGTCGACAAACCGATCACCGCGACGCTTATCCGCGACATCATCGACGGTATCAACGCCAAGTTCCGCGAACTGAAAAGCAACGGTTACATCGTTGATGCCACCTGCTGGTTCGACGAGAGCGCCAATGACGCCGAGACCCTGAAAGCCGGGAAACTGTATATCGATTACGACTATACGCCGGTGCCGCCACTGGAAAACCTGACCTTACGCCAGCGCATCACCGATAAATATCTGGCGAATCTGGTCTCCTCGGTCAACAGCAATTAAGGAGCCTGATAAATGGCAATGCCGCGAAAACTGAAATATATGAACGTGTTCCTCAATGGCTACAGCTATCAGGGGATCGCAAAATCCATCACGCTGCCGAAACTGACCCGCAAGCTGGAGAACTACCGTGGCGCAGGCATGAACGGTATCGCGCCGATTGATATGGGTCTTGATGACGACGCCATGGCAATGGAGTGGTCGCTGGGCGGCTTCCCGGATGAGGCTATCTGGGAACTGTATGGCGCAACCAGCGCCGATGCGGTGCCGATCCGCTTTGCTGGTTCCTACCAGCGCGATGACACCGGTGAAACGGTCGCCGTTGAAGTGGTGATGCGCGGTCGTCAGAAAGAGATCGACACCGGCGAGAACAAGCCGGGCGAAGATACCGAGTCCAAAATCTCTGTCGTCTGTACTTATTTCAAACTGACGATGGATGGCAAGGAACTGGTGGAAATCGACACCATCAACATGATCGAAAAAGTGAACGGCGTCGATCGTCTCGAACAGCACCGCCGCAATATCGGCCTGTAACCCCTGCCCGGTCAGCCAGTCTGGCCGGGACTTCCCTTCGCTAACGCAATCACGAGGATTTTATGAGCAACGAAACTGATAACGTCGTTACCCTGGAAACGCCGATCAAACGCGGCGAACAGCTTATCAACGCCGTTACCCTGATGAAACCGAATGCCGGCACCCTGCGCGGTTTGAGCCTGGCGGCAGTGGCGAATGCTGAAGTGGATGCGCTGATTAAAGTGCTGCCGCGTATCACCTCGCCTTCCCTGACCGAACAGGAAGTGGCGGCGCTGGATCTGGCGGATATGGTCGCGCTGGCAGGCAAGGTGGTCGGTTTTTTGTCGCCGGTTTCGGTACAGTAAGTTTTCCGGCCAACCTGTCGGTTGACGATTTGATGGCGGATATCGCGGTGATTTTTCACTGGCCGCCATCAGAACTCTACCCCCTGAGTCTGAGCGAACTCATCACATGGCGCGAAAAGGCGCTTCAGCGAAGCGGAAACACACATGAGTAACAGCACAAATATTGACGCACTGCTCACGGCTGTTGACCAGGCGACGCGCCCGTTTAAAAACCTGCAAACGGCGAATGTTTCGCTTGCTGCGGGTATCAAAGAGACGGAGAAAAATCTGCGCGGGTTGTACAGCCAGCTTGCCCAGGTTGAGGGTTTAACGCAGGCCGAAAAATCCCTTTCGGCACTCAGCCTGCGCCTGCAAACCGTGCAGTTGCGCGCGCAAAAGCTGACGGAGCAAGGCCCGCCGACGCGCAGCCACGCCAGCATTCTAAACTTCACGCAGGAGCGTGCAACCGCGCTTTCGCAACAGCACGAAACGGCACGCGGAGCGGTGATCGACCACCGTTTAACGCTGCTGCGCGCAGGCATTGAGCCGAATGCACCGGCGGCGGCGAAACTGCAACTGCAAAGCCAGATCAGCGATCATCGCGCGCAGCTTGTCACGCAGCAGCAGGCGCTGAAACAGAAGACCCGGCAAAAACGCGCGGAAAAAATCCAGGCGGGCCAGCAAACGATTCAGGGCATCGCCGGGAAAGTCTCCGCGGTGGGCAAAACCGGAATGGCCGTCGCCACTTCTGGCTTCAACATCGGCAAAAAACTCCTGCAGCCGGGCTATGAGCAATCGCTGAAAAATAGCGCGCCGGCGCAGTCTGAAAGCGAAGTAAGTAACCCGGCAAGTGCGGTAAGCGCGCAGGCGGGCAATCTCGGTACCGATTTACAGGCACTGCAAAGTGCTTATCAGTCGCTGAGCGTGGATATTTTCAGTACGCAAGAATCCTCCCTGCGCCAGCTGGTGCAAACGGCAACGGTTTATCTGGGGCAGTTGCAACAGTGGGTGCAGAACAACCAGGGGCTGGTGCAAACCTTCGGCATGATTGCCACTGTCGTGGTCGGCGTTGCCGGGGCGATTGGCACCGTCGCGGGCGTTATCGCGCCGGTCTTTACGGGTATCAGCACGCTGATCACCATTGCGACCACTTTTGGCAGCGTCTTTACTACCGTCTGCGGCGGGATTATGGCGGTGCTTGGTTCGCTCACGCTGCCGATTGTCGGCGTGATTGCCATTGTTGCCGCCGCCGCGCTGGCCATTTACACCTGGTGGCAGCCAATCAGCGCTTTCTTTAGCGGTGTAATGGCCGGGATTGGCGCCGCGTTCGCTCCGCTCGCCGGACTGTTTGCGCCGCTACAACCGCTGTTTGATCTCATCGGCAACGGCTTGCAGAACATCAAACAACTCTTCAGCGATCTGATTACCCCCGTTCAGGCCAGCCAGGAAACGCTGAACCAGTGCGCAAAAGCGGGTTTCTATTTCGGCCAGATGCTCTCTGGCTCCATCGCGCTGGTGATTGAGAGCGTAAAAATATTGGGCAGCGGCCTGAATTGGGTACTGGAAAAACTCGGGATTATCGACAAAAAACCGGTGCTCGAGGTACCGAAACCGCCGACAGATGCCAGCGGCAGCCAGAGCTACATTCAGCCAACCAGTGCAATGCCTGGCTTTAACAATTATCAGGCAGCGAAACCGGCTGGCGGTGGTTCCTACGTTGACCAGAGCAGAACGGATATCAACGTGACGCTACAGGGCGATGTTTCACCGGGCAGCGATAACAGCCGCCACCTGATGGAGCTGCTCGAACAGTACGAAAACAATAAGCGCGACAATGCGCTCTCGCAATTCAACGCGTTAGGAGGTTATGCACCATGATGCTGGCGCTGGGACTTTTTGTATTTATGCGGCAGACACTGCCCTATACCACCATGAACCGCACGGCCGGATATAACTGGGCCTCCAATAGCCGCGTCGGTAAACGCGCGGCATTTCAGTACCTTGGCCCGGGCGAAGAGACCATCGTTCTTGGCGGTGACCTCTATCCGGAGCTGACCGGCGGCCTGCAGTCGCTGGATGTCGTGCGCACAATGGCCGAACAGGGGAAAGCGTGGCCGCTGATTGACGGAACGGGAACCATTTACGGCATGTTTGCTATCGAAAGCCTGAAGGACAACGGCTCCGAGTACTACAGCGACGGTTCGCCCCGCAAAATTTCCTTCACACTGAGCTTAAAGCGGGTGGATGAGTCGCTGGCCGCCATGTTCGGCGATATTCGCCAGCAGGGCGAAGAGCTCTATTCCAGGGCAAGAAAAACGCTGGGGATCGACCTATGATCGATGCGCTGACCAATGGGCTGGCGCAGGTCAGCAGCCCTGCTTATTTACTGATGCTGGACGGTAAAGATATCACCGAAAATATTGCCCCCCGGCTTATCAGCCTGACTATCGAAGATAACCGTGGTTTCACCGCTGATACGCTGACACTGGTGCTGAGTGACGCCGATGGCGATATTCAGTTGCCGCAGCGCGACACGAAAATCCGCGTATTTATCGGCGAAAAGGGCTATGCGCTGGTCGGGCTGGGTGAGTTTGTTATCGATCAGGTTAAGCATGATGGTGCGCCGGATAAGGTGACGGTGATCGGACGCAGTGCGGATTTCAACGGCAAACTCAACAAAGAACATGAGCAGTCGTGGCATGACACCACGCTGGGCGCCATTGTTGAGGAGATTGCTAAACGCTGCGGGCTGGAAGCCAGCGTTGCCGAATCACTGAAGAGGATTAAGATTGCGCATATCGACCAGTCGATGGAATCGGACGCCAGTTTCCTGCACCGCCTGGCGGTGCGTAACGGTGCCGAACTGACGGTGAAATGGAACAAACTGATGCTGATTAAACCAGGACGGGGATTGAATGCAAAGGGCGAAGCGTTCCCGCAGGTTGTCATTCAGCGCAGCGACGGTGATAAACACAGTTTTAATATTGCCGACCGCTCAAGTTACACCGGCGTGACGGCGCGCTGGCTTGATACCAAAAAGCCAAAAAATCAGACGCAAAAAGTGCAGTTACAACGTAAAACCACTGCGCAACCCCCTGCCAGTACAGAGCATCCCCAGGCGGTGACACCTGCGGCAGAGCAAAGCGAAAAGCCGGTTTACGTTGCCGGGAGTGCCGATAACGTCTATGGCATGTCGACCGTCTATGCCAGCAAAGAGGAAGCGAAAAGGGCAGCTGATGGGCTGTGGCATTACATTCAACGTAATACGGCCACCTTTTCCCTCACGCTGGCGCGGGGACGTACCGACATCACCCCGGAAACGCCGGTGCGGGTCTCTGGCTTTAAGACGGTCATTGACGATACGGCATGGACGATTAAAAAAGTGACGCACAGCCTGGATAACAATGGGTTTGTCAGCAAGCTTGATTTGGAGGTCAAAATCAAGGAGGGACAATATGATGTGCAGAATAAATAGCAAATGCGATTTAAAGTTTGCATTTGCAAGTTATAAGTTTATTATTGCAGCATGTTAACGAGGGAGAACCCACCATGATGCATTGCCCGGTATGCCAGCAAGCGGCGCATGCGCGCTCAAGCCGCTACCTGAGTTCCGAAACCAAAGAGCGCTACCATCAGTGTCAGAACATCCAGTGTGGCTGCACATTTGTCACCCACGAGTCGCTGGCGCGCTACATTGTCCGACCGCCGGTGACAGAAGCCTCTCCCCATTCAACGCGATAATTGCTTTTCCTCAGCCTGCGCCAGCAGGCTTTTTTTTGCCTGTCGCCACGGCAATCCGCTGCCGCCATTCTGCCGCCATCGCCAATAAAAAAGGGGTTAGCATTACGCTAACCCCTTGTTCTATAACACGCTTTGGATGTTGCGCGTGCGTTTTATCAGTTAAGACGCTCTTTAATACGAGCAGACTTACCGGTACGCTCACGCAGGTAGTACAGTTTAGCTTTACGTACAGCACCACGACGTTTAACAGCAATGCTGTCAACTACCGGAGAGTGAGTCTGGAAGACACGCTCAACGCCTTCGCCGTTGGAAATTTTACGAACAGTGAATGCAGAGTGCAGACCGCGGTTACGAATAGCGATAACCACGCCCTCGAATGCCTGCAGACGTTTTTTGGAACCTTCAACAACCCATACTTTCACTTCCACGGTATCACCCGGACGGAAGGAAGGTACGTCCTGCTTCATCTGCTCTTGTTCAAGTTGCTTAATAATGTTGCTCATAATTTAATCTCTTATCCTGGGTAAACTGATATTCGGGGGTGTATTACACCAGCCCATCATGTTTGTGTTGCTGTTGCGCGTGCTCTCGTTGGAACTCCGCCAGCAACCTTGCTTGCTCTTCAGTCAGAGCCAGGTTTTCCAGAAGTTCAGGTCTTCTAAGCCAGGTACGGCCCAGCGACTGCTTCAAACGCCAGCGACGTATCTCAGCATGGTTCCCCGACAGTAATACCGCCGGTACTTCCATCCCTTCTAACACTTCAGGTCGGGTGTAGTGTGGACAATCCAGCAACCCGTCAGCAAAGGAATCTTCCGTTGCCGATGCTTCGTGCCCCAGTACCCCCGGAATAAACCGGGAAACCGAGTCAATCAGCGTCATTGCTGGTAACTCACCACCACTGAGAACGTAATCGCCGATAGACCATTCTTCGTCAATCTCGGTTTGAATTACGCGCTCATCTATCCCTTCATAGCGACCACACACCAGAATCAACTTCTGATTGGTAGCCAGCTCGCTAACGCCCGCTTGATCAAGCTTGCGTCCCTGAGGTGACAGATAAATCACTTTGGCGCCTTCACCCGCCGCGGCTTTTGCTGCATGAATGGCGTCCCGCAACGGGTTCACCATCATTAACATCCCCGGTCCGCCGCCGTAAGGACGATCGTCCACGGTACGGTGCCGGTCATGAGCGAAATCACGCGGACTCCAGCTCTGGATGCTCAGCAGGCCATTTTTTACTGCCCGGCCAGTTACCCCGTAGTCGGTAATCGCGCGGAACATTTCAGGAAACAGGCTAATTATGCCAATCCACATAGCGCCGTCTTTTACCGTATATCCGGAGGTTTAAAAACCAGGATCCCAATCTACTTCAATGGTTTGAGTAGTGAGATCGACTTTCTTGATAACCTGCCCATCGAGGAACGGAACCAACCGCTCCTTGATACCAAATGCATCTTTCAGGTTTGCCTTGATGACGAGAACGTCATTAGACCCGGTTTCCATCATATCGACGACTTTACCGAGGCTGTAACCTTCAGTAGTCACTACCTGGCAGCCCATCAGGTCTTTCCAGTAGTAGTCACCCTCTTCCAGTTCCGGCAACTGCGAGGAATCTACGACGATTTCGCAATTCGTCAGCAAATTCGCTGCATCTCTGTCATCAATACCTTTCAGTTTGATGACGATGTCCTGATTGTGGTAGCGCCAGCTTTCCAGCTCAATGCTCTGCCACTGACCCGCCTTCTGGATAAACCAGGGCTGATAGTCAAAAATGCTTTCGGCGTCTTCGGTGGAGGAAAACACTCTGAGCCAACCACGAATTCCGTAAGAAGACCCCAGTTTGCCGACAATAATTGGCTCAGCAGGGACCGCTGCGGTTTGTTGCTTGCTCATCATGACCACCGTGACAGATTAAGCTGCTTTCTGTGCTTCTTTGATCAGCGCGGAAACGCGATCGGAAACGGTAGCGCCCTGGCCAACCCAATGCTGAATACGATCCAGATCCAGGCGGGTGCCTTCTTCTTTCTCGGAAGCGATCGGGTTGAAGAAGCCAACGCGCTCAATGAAGCGACCGTTGCGTGCATTACGGCTGTCAGTCACAACAACCTGGTAGAACGGACGCTTTTTAGCGCCGTGACGTGCTAAACGAATAGTTACCATAACATCCTCTTGTGTGAATAAAACACCAGGCCCCATCGAGGAACGGAGCCCGGCGTCATATTAAAAGCCCGAAAATTTTACTGATTTTTGGGGAAATTGCAATCAGGATAAAGTAAACAAGGAGAATAAGGCATATATCGGTGCAACCAGTTTAGTTCCGGCGTGTGCGCAGAAAGCGGAGCGTACACGGAGTGCGTGAGCATTTACTCGCTCCGCTCGCCCTCCGGGGCCGCCCTAAAGGGCGTTCAAAACACGTTCGTGTTTTGTCGGGCACACCCCGGAGCTAAAATGGCAAACAAGATAGCCTTATATCCTTGTTTTGCACGCAGTACGTGAGGATGACGAGCAACCCCCGGCACCAAAATAAAATAGCAAAAAAGCCAGGCCGTTTATTAGCGCCCAGGGAAGCCTGGCGGCATCATCCCCTTCATCCCGCGCATCATCTTCGCCATCCCGCCCTTCTTCATTTTCTTCATCATGCGCTGCATGTCGTCGAATTGTTTAAGCAGACGGTTCACATCCTGCACCTGCATACCGCAGCCTGCTGCGATACGGCGTTTACGGGAGCCTTTGATAATGTCCGGATTGGCGCGCTCTTTCAGCGTCATCGAGTTAATGATCGCTTCCATCCGCACCAGCACTTTGTCATCCATTTGCGCTTTGACGTTGTCCGGGATCTGCCCCATGCCCGGCAGCTTGCCCATCAGACTTGCCATACCGCCCATGTTTTTCATCTGGCGCAGTTGTTCAAGGAAATCGGTCAGATCGAAGCCGTCGCCTTTTTTCAGCTTGTTCGCCAGCTTCTCAGCCTGCGCACGGTCAACCTTGCTCTCGATATCTTCAATCAGCGACAGCACGTCGCCCATACCGAGAATGCGCGAGGCAATACGATCCGGATGGAACGGCTCCAGCGCTTCGGTTTTCTCGCCGACGCCGAGGAACTTAATCGGTTTGCCGGTGATGTGTCGAATCGACAGCGCCGCACCGCCGCGGGCGTCGCCGTCCACTTTGGTCAGCACTACGCCGGTAAGCGGCAGCGCTTCATTAAAGGCTTTCGCCGTGTTCGCCGCATCCTGACCGGTCATAGCATCGACAACAAACAGCGTTTCCACCGGGTTAATCGCGGCATGAACCTGTTTGATTTCGTCCATCATCGCTTCATCAACGTGCAGACGACCGGCGGTATCCACCAGCAGCACGTCGTAGAATTTCAGCTTCGCTTCTTTCAGCGCCGCGTTAACGATATCGACCGGCTTTTGCGCGACGTCAGACGGGAAGAAATCGACTTCAACCTGCTGCGCCAGCGTTTCCAGCTGTTTGATCGCCGCCGGGCGATAAACGTCCGCCGAAACGACCAGCACTTTCTTCTTGTGCTTTTCGCGCAGGAACTTACCGAGCTTACCGACGCTGGTAGTTTTACCAGCACCTTGCAGGCCAGCCATCAGCACTACCGCCGGCGGCTGCGCGGCGAGGTTCAGGCTCTGGTTCTCTTCACCCATCGCCGCAACCAGTTCGTTACGGACGATTTTGACGAATTCCTGACCCGGCGTCAGGCTTTTGTTAACTTCATGACCAACCGCTTTCTCTTTTACGCGGTTGATAAAGTCACGCACTACCGGCAGCGCAACATCCGCTTCCAGCAGCGCCATGCGCACTTCGCGCAGGGTATCTTTGATGTTGTCTTCAGTGAGGCGTCCACGGCCACTGATATTGCGCAGCGTGCGCGACAAACGATCGGTTAAATTATCAAACATTGTCTCTCGCCTGAGGTGATACGGTTGGCCGCCAGGGCGACGCATTACAGAAATTTGCCGGAGTATAACATGAAGACATTGCTCCTGTATGTGATGCAACTGTTGGAGCCAACGTCGCCTGACGTTATACTGCTTTTCTTTCTTCTTCAGTCAACTGCCGACATCCCTATGCCCGTTTTTGCTCTGATCGCTCTTGTTGCCTACTCAATCAGTATCGCGCTGATCATCCCCGGTTTGCTGCAGAAAAACAGCGGCTGGCGGAAAATGGCTATTCTTTCGGCGGTGATCGCGCTTATTTTTCACGGTTTCGGGCTGAAAGAACGGCTGTTTCCGGACGACGGCGGGCAAAACCTCAGCTTGCTGAATGTCGGTTCGCTGGTCAGTCTGATGATCTGTACGGTGATGACCATTGTCGCCTCGAAAAACCGCGGCTGGCTGCTGCTGCCGATTGTATATACCTTCGCGCTGATCAACCTCGCCTTCGCGATTTTCGTGCCGAATGAGTACATCACTCACCTGGAAGCGACGCCCGGCATGCTGGTGCATATCGGCCTGTCGCTCTTCTCTTATGCCACACTGATTATTGCAGCGATGTATGCCCTGCAACTGGCCTGGATCGACTATCAGTTGAAGAACAAACGGCTGGCTTTCAGTAGCGAAATGCCGCCATTAATGGTCATTGAGCGCAAGATGTTCCACATCACCCAGGTCGGCGTAGTACTGCTGACGCTGACGCTCTGTACCGGCCTGTTCTATATGAAGAACCTGTTTAGCATGGAAAATATCGACAAAGCCGTGCTCTCTATTATTGCCTGGTTTGTCTATATCGTCCTGCTGTGGGGCCATTACCATGAAGGCTGGCGCGGTCGCCGGGTTGTCTGGTTCAACGTTGCGGGCGCGGGTATTTTAACGCTGGCCTACTTTGGCAGCCGTATCCTGCAACAGTTTGTGAGTTAACGCCAAAAGGAGTTCCCCCTGGAACACATCTCTACCACGACGCTGATCATTACCCTGATTATCATGGTCGTGGTCTCAGCCTATTTCTCCGGTTCTGAAACCGGGATGATGACGCTGAACCGCTATCGCCTGCGTCACCTGGCCAAGCAGGGTAACCGCGCGGCCAGGCGCGTCGAAAAGCTGCTGCGCAAGCCCGATCGCCTGATTAGCCTGGTGCTGATCGGCAACAACCTCGTCAATATTCTTGCCTCGGCGATAGGTACTATCGTCGGGATGCGCCTGTACGGTAACGCAGGTGTAGCGATTGCCACCGGCGTGCTAACATTTGTGGTGCTGGTGTTCGCCGAAGTATTGCCGAAAACCATTGCCGCGCTCTACCCGGAAAAAGTCGCCTTTCCCAGCAGCTTTCTGCTGGCGCCATTGCAGGTGATTATGCTGCCGCTGGTGTGGCTGCTTAACGGCGTCACCCGCGTGCTGATGCGCATGGTTGGCATCAAAGCCGATGTGGTGGTCAGCGGTGCGCTCAGCAAAGATGAATTACGCACTATTGTTAACGAATCGCGCTCACAAATCTCGCGCCGTAACCAGGACATGCTGCTGTCGATTCTCGATCTGGAAAAGGTGAGCGTTGATGACATCATGGTGCCGCGCAACGAAATTGTCGGGATCGATATTAACGATGACTGGAAAGCGATTGTTCGCCAGCTCACTCACTCGCCGCACGGGCGCATTGTGCTGTACCGCGATTCGCTGGATGACGCCATCAGCATGTTGCGCGTGCGCGAAGCCTATCGCCTGATGACCGAAAAGAACGAGTTCACCAAAGAGGTGATGCTGCGCGCTGCCGATGAAATCTACTATGTGCCTGAAGGGACGCCGCTCAGCGTTCAGCTGGTGAAATTCCAGCGCAATAAAAAGAAAGTCGGGCTGGTGGTCGATGAGTATGGCGATATTCAGGGGCTGGTGACGGTAGAAGATATTCTTGAAGAGATTGTCGGCGATTTCACCACCTCTATGTCGCCTGCGCTGGCCGACGAAGCCACGCCGCAAAACGACGGCTCGGTGATAATCGATGGCAGCGCCAGCGTGCGCGAACTGAATAAAGCCTTTAACTGGCACTTGCCGGAAGATGAAGCCCGCACCATTAACGGCATGCTGCTGGAAGAGCTGGAAGAGATCCCGGCCGTTGGCACGCGCGTACGCATTGAGCAGTACGACATCGATATTCTCGATGTGCAGGACAACATGATTAAGCAGGTAAAAGTGATCCCGGTGAAAACGCTGCGCGAAAGCGTGGCCGAATAAAATGAAAAACCCTCTCCGGGCGGAGAGGGTTTCAGACGGGATTAACCCTTAGCTTTGGCGACGGTAACCATGGCCGCGCGAATAGTACGACCGTTTAAGGTATACCCTTTCTGCATCACGCCCAGCACGTTGCCAGCGGCGATCTCGTCGGATTCCACCATCGCAATCGCCTGATGGACGTTCGGATCCAGCGGAACATCGGTATCAGCAACCACTTCAACGCCGAATTTCTTCACTACATCCAGCATCGATTTCAGCGTCAGTTCGATACCTTCAACCATCGGCGCCATTTCGGCGTTGTTCCTGTCTGCGACTTCGAGCGCGCGATCCAGGCTATCCACTACCGGCAGCAGTTCGTTGATGAATTTTTCCAGCGCGAACTTATGCGCTTTTTCAACGTCCTGTTCGGTGCGGCGACGCAGGTTTTCCATTTCCGCTTTCATGCGCAGAACAGTTTCACGCTCGCGGTTTTGCGCTTCGGTTAACTGCGCTTCAAGGTTCGCAATTTTCTCATCGCGCGGATCCACCTGCTCAGCAGAATCGTCAGACTCAACAACTGCCTCAACTTCGTCGTGCTGTTCCATGATAATTTCTTCCGGGGCTTGCCCGTCAGGCGTTTTCTGTTCTTTACTACTCATGAATTTCTCCGCGTTTTTTTGCATTCATCTCGCTAACCTGGCTTATTATGGGGATCAGTTTCCGGGATTCAAGGGAACGTGACAGATTGTCATCATTCATTCGCCACAAGGACCACCAGAACATGACCCTCCATTTCAAGTGTATTGGTATTGTCGGGCATCCACGGCACCCTACCGCGCTGACCACACATGAAATGCTCTACCGCTGGCTTCACGAAAAAGGTTATGACGTCATTGTCGAACAACAGATTGCCCAGGAATTGCAGCTCACGAATGTGAGGACCGGCACACTGGCGGACATTGGTCAGCAGGCCGACCTGGCTGTGGTGGTCGGCGGCGACGGCAATATGCTGGGCGCGGCGCGTACGCTGGCGCGCTATGATATTCAGGTGATCGGCATCAACCGCGGTAATCTCGGTTTTCTTACCGATCTCGATCCAGACAACGCCCAACAGCAGTTGGCCGATGTACTGGAAGGGCATTATATCGCCGAAAAACGCTTCTTGCTGGAAGTACAGGTCTGCCAGCAGAGTTCCCTGCCAGAGTGCCAAAAACGGATCAGCACCGCTATCAACGAAGTGGTGCTACACCCGGGAAAAGTTGCCCATATGATTGAATTCGAAGTATATATCGATGAAATCTTCGCGTTCTCTCAGCGTTCCGATGGGCTGATCATCTCCACACCCACTGGATCGACCGCTTATTCACTCTCTGCCGGCGGGCCAATTCTGACGCCGTCGCTGGATGCAATTACGCTGGTGCCCATGTTCCCGCATACCTTGTCGGCCCGCCCGCTGGTAATTAACAGCAGCAGTACCATTCGCTTGCGCTTTTCCAACCGTCGCAGCGACCTGGAGATCAGTTGTGACAGCCAAATTGCGCTGCCGATCCAGGATGGCGAAGATGTGCTGATCCGCCGCAGCGACTATTACCTGAATCTGGTTCACCCTAAAGATTACAGTTATTTCAATACATTAAGCTCAAAACTTGGCTGGTCGAAAAAATTGTTCTGAAATTCACCGTCAGGGCTTTACTGTATATAAAACCAGTTTATACTGTATGAAAACACAGTTATGGTTTTTCATACAGGAAAGCAACCATGTTGGCACAACTGACCATCAGTAATTTTGCTATCGTTCGTGAGCTTGAGATCGATTTTCACAGCGGGATGACGGCTATTACCGGCGAAACCGGGGCGGGTAAATCCATTGCCATTGACGCGCTTGGGCTGTGCCTCGGCGGTCGTGCTGAAGCCGACATGGTGCGCGCAGGTGCTCCGCGCGCCGACCTGTGTGCCCGCTTTGCACTGAAAGACACACCCGCAGCGCAGCGCTGGCTGGAAGAGAATCAACTGGAAGATGGACGTGAGTGTTTACTTCGCCGCGTCATCAGCAGCGACGGGCGTTCCCGTGGTTTTATCAACGGAACGGCGGTACCGCTTTCTCAGCTCCGTGAACTTGGCCAACTGCTCATACAGATCCATGGTCAGCACGCGCACCAGCTGTTAACCAAATCAGAACACCAGAAGAGCCTGCTCGATGGCTATGCCGGTGAGTATGCGCTCACTCAGCAAATGGCTGAACATTACCGCACCTGGCACCAGAGCTGCCGCGAACTGGCTCAGCATCAGCAGCAAAGCCAGGAGCGCGCCGCCCGTGCCGAACTACTGCACTACCAACTGAAAGAACTGAATGAATTCCACCCGCAGCCGGGTGAATTTGAGCAGATCGACGAAGAATACAAACGTCTCGCCAACAGTGGCCAGCTGCTTTCCACCAGCCAGCACGCGCTGAACGTGCTGGCCGATGGCGAAGAGGTCAACCTGCAAAGCCAACTCTATAACGCCCGCCAGCTTTTAACGGAGCTGGCAGGTATGGATTCGCGCCTTTCCGGCGTGCTGGATATGCTGGAAGAAGCGGCTATTCAAATCAGTGAAGCCAGCGATGAGCTGCGCCATTACTGCGACCGCTTAGATCTCGATCCCAATCGTCTGTACGAACTGGAACAGCGAATCTCCCGGCAGATCTCGCTGGCGCGTAAGCACCATATCTCCCCAGAAGAACTGCCGCAGTTCCACCAGTCTCTACTCGATGAACAGCAGTTACTGGACGATCAGGCCGACTCCCAGGAGACGCTGGCGCTGGCGGTAACGCAGCACCACCAACTGGCGCTGTCCAGCGCGCAGGCCCTGCATACCCAGCGCGTGAAATATGCTCAGGAACTGAGCGAACTGATCACCGAGAGTATGCACGCACTTTCCATGCCGCATGGCGTGTTTGTCATTGATGTCGATTTTGACGATCGTTCGCTGACGGCAGAAGGCGCAGATCGTATTGAATTTCGCGTCACCACTAACCCCGGGCAGCCGCTGCAACCGATCGCTAAAGTTGCCTCCGGCGGCGAGCTGTCACGCATTGCACTGGCGATTCAGGTGATCACCGCACGGAAGATGGAAACCCCGGCGCTGATCTTCGATGAAGTGGATGTCGGTATCAGCGGGCCAACGGCGGCCGTGGTCGGCAAGCTGCTGCGTCAACTGGGCGAATCGACTCAGGTAATGTGCGTTACGCACCTGCCGCAGGTTGCCGGTTGTGGCCATCATCACTTTTTTGTCAGCAAAGAGACCGACGGCGCGATGACCGAAACACATATGCAACCGCTGGATAAACGCGCCCGTCTGCAGGAGCTGGCCCGCCTGCTCGGCGGCAGCGAGGTGACGCGCAATGCGCTGGCAAACGCCAAAGAGCTGCTGGCTGCGTAAACTTTTCGGTAATATGACGGTCTGAGTTCTCGACAAAATCGACAACAGACCAGCCCGCAGAGGTTTTAAACTGGCTAAAGGTCTATTATCATCGGCATATTACATATGAGCCACGTATTGTTCGGGCCCGAAAAGGAATCAAATCACTATGCGCTGTAAAATGCTGACTGCTGCCGCAGCGGTTCTCCTGATGTTGACCGCTGGTTGCTCTACCTTAGAACGCGTGGTTTACCGCCCTGATATCAATCAGGGGAACTACCTGACACCAAACGATGTTTCCAAAATCCGCGTAGGTATGACGCAACAGCAGGTTGCTTATGCACTGGGTACGCCAATGATGAAAGACCCATTTGGCACCAACACCTGGTTCTATGTGTTCCGCCAGCAGCCGGGCCACGAAGATGTCACACAGCAGACGCTGACGCTGACCTTCAACAGCAATGGTGTGTTAACCAATATGGATAACAAACCTGCTCTGACCAAAAGCTAAGATCGCAGAAACGCAAAAAGGTGCTCAGTGAGCACCTTTTTTGTTAACAGCACATTACGACTTGTTCGCCGCTTTTTCTGCCCGCTGGCGACGCAGCTCTTTCGGATCGGCAATCAGTGGACGGTAAATCTCCACGCGGTCTCCCTCATGTACCACATCATGCAGTTTTGCCGGACGGCTGTAGATGCCCACTTTATTGACCTTCAGATCGATATCACTGCGCAACTCCAGCAGGCCTGACTGGCGAATCGCCTGCTCAACGGTCGCGCCCTCTTCCAGCGTCACCCGTTGCAGATACTGCTTTTCCGGCAGTGCATAAGCCACTTCGACGGCAATTTTACCCGACACGGTAAACCTCTTTCGCGCGAAGAGTAAACGCCTGCACCATATTGGCCGCCAGCTCTTTAAAGATGCGACCAAAGGCTAGCTCAATCAGCTTATTGGTAAATTCAAAATCAAGCTGAAACTCAATGCGACAGGCATCGGCACTGAGCGGCGTAAATTTCCAGCCGCCCATCAATGATTTAAAAGGTCCATCGACCAGATGCATCAAAATGCTTTGGTTAGCAGCCAGCGTATTGCGCGTGGTAAACGTTTTGCTGATCCCGGCTTTGGAAACATCGACCGCCGCCGTCATCTGCGTCGGCCCGGCTTCCAGCACCCGGCTGCCGGTGCAGCCAGGCAAAAACTTAGGATAAGATTTCACATCGTTCACTAACTGATACATCTGTTCCGCGCTGTAAGGCACCAGCGCAGTACGGCTAATCTGAGGCATAAGGTTTTCCGCGTTCACACAATCGTCAAATAATACCATTTCCGTCGGATGAAAGGAAAACGCTAAGCCGGAACTCATGCTAAGATAACGCGTTAAACCTCACAGGACGCAATGAGGTCAGTTTCAGATATCAGATTACCGGATGGCTTCACGACATTATGACGAAGAAAAAAGCACATAAACCAGGTTCAGCCACCATTGCGCTGAATAAGCGCGCCCGCCATGAATACTTTATCGAAGAAGAATTTGAGGCCGGGCTGTCACTGCAAGGCTGGGAAGTAAAATCCTTACGCGCAGGTAAAGCTAACATTGGCGACAGCTACGTTATTCTGAAAGACGGCGAGGCGTTTCTGTTTGGCGCAAACTTTACGCCATTAACCGTTGCCTCCAGCCACTATGTGTGTGACCCCACACGTACCCGTAAGTTACTGCTGAATCAGCGCGAACTGGATTCCCTCTACGGCCGCATCAACCGTGAAGGCTACACCGTCGTCGCGCTGTCGCTGTACTGGAAAAACGCCTGGTGCAAAGTGAAAATTGGCGTAGCGAAGGGTAAAAAACAGCACGATAAACGCTCCGATCTGAAAGAGCGCGAATGGCAGTTGGATAAAGCCCGCATCATGAAAAACGCCGGGCGCTAACCCGCACAGCCCTCTCACACCGGGAGAGGGCAACACGGCTTTCCGGCTTCTCTTGTTTATCCCACTAAATTTTTTCCTCGAATAACGCTTCGATAGAACAAATGCCGCTCAGAATATCCTCAACTCGCATTATCAGGCCGTTTGCCGCGATATGGACTGGTATGCTGCGTCATAAATCTGTTATACTCAGCGAACACTTTTGGGGCTGATTCTGGATTCGACGGGATTTGCGAAACCCAAGGTGCATGCCGAGGGGCGGTTGGCCTCGTAAAAAGCCGCAAAAAATAGTCGCAAACGACGAAAACTACGCTTTAGCAGCTTAATAACCTGCTGAGAGCCCTCTCTCCCTAGCCTCCGCTCTTAGGACGGGGATCAAGAGAGGTCAAACCCAAAAGAGATCGCGTGGATGCCCTGCCTGGGGTTGAAGCGTTAAATCTAATCAGGCTAGTTTGTTAGTGGCGTGTCCGTCCGCAGCTGGCAAGCGAATGTAAAGACTGGACTAAGCATGTAGTACCGAGGATGTAGGAATTTCGGACGCGGGTTCAACTCCCGCCAGCTCCACCAAATATACATGGACAGTGGCAGGACAGAGTTTTAAAAAACAGTAAGTTAGCCACTTATCCCGGACGGTGACCGGACACCAAAGGGACAAAAAAGGATACGTAAAGGAGCCGCGGCTCCATAAACATGAAAAGGCCCGCTAATGCGGGCTTTTTTATATCTCCACGTTTTACATCACCGGGCAGTCATCAAATTCCAGCGTTCGCATATCGTTTACCGCGTGCGTGACCACACCAAAAATCCCGTCGTTCTCATCGGCAGTTTCCGGATCTATTCTCTCCGCGCGGCCGTCATCCAGCCGTTCAAAATGCCGGTAAGGATGCAGCCGGAATCTGCGCAGGTGGAATTCACCTGCCAGGCTGCACACCACCACCGATCCATCACACGGTGTCAGCGAACAATCGATAATGAGCAACGCCCCCTGTGTGATACCGGCGCGCCAGTATGTGTTACCAGCACGCATAAAATAGGTGGCGTGCGGATGCGCGATAAACTGCTTATCGAGAGAAATCCGGTCTTCGATGTAGTCCTGTGCTGGCGAAGGAAAACCCATCAGTGAACCCTCCCCATGTTACGAAGCATCCACAGGCGGTTCTCGCTGAAGTCTGGCGTCTTGTCGATGAAGTCAGGCTGATAGCGCTTGATCCACTCGTTCGCGTCGGCCTGGCTAAAGTGCCAGTTGAGCTTTCCGAGTTCCCTGATGAAGTCATTGGTATGCAGGCACTGATATCCCTTAGGGTTTTTCTGCACGGCAAGCGTAAAGGCGTGGTAAATATCGGGTTTGCGCGGCATGATTTACGTCTCAATGACACTGGTTATACATACAGTACAATTGATTATCAGGTCGATCAAGTGTCTGACTGGAGCTAAACTTTGCCAGTTTTATAATTAGCTGATTTTTATGATGTTAAAGCTATTAAGCCGATATGTTTCGGATGGATCAATCAATACTGCACCACCACTTGGAATGAGTAAAATAACAACAAAGTGGAATTTTAACGTTACATTGAGATGTTAAATAGCACTTTTTTCTAAAGAAAAATCATTGTGTTATTGTGAAAATAATCAGTATTTTGTATTGTGTAACAATTATCCTTTATTTTCACATATTGGTAAAAAACTACAATGCATGATATTTCAGTTAAGGAAAGCAATAAGCTGGGAACTATCCAGTTACTTCGTGGAGTTGCTGCCCTGATGGTTGTATTCGGTCATTATTGTGGATATCTCAATGATGTCTACTCTGACCCAAATATAGGACCAAAATTATTTCCTAATGCTTCTTTTAGCGTTGACGTTTTTTTTATTATTAGTGGATTTATAATGGTCTACTCAACTAACCGAGTTCTTAAAAGACCAGTGCTGGATTTTTTTGTTAAAAGAATATTTAGAATCTATCCTGTATATTACGTCGTTTTATCACTTACAATTTTATTATATTATATTGATTATGGATCATTATCTTTTTTCGGTAGTATCGCTAGTTTTTCCACAGTTATTAAATCCTTTCTTTTGATACCTCTTGATATCACTGCTCAAGCTCCGTTTTATGGATACAGCCTTGTTCAGACAGCCTGGACTTTAAGCTATGAGATATATTTCTATATTATATTTGGTATATCAATGTTGATTTCAGTAAGATACAGAAGTATCATCTGCATAATAGTTATACTTTCTATTTGTATAATAACTCAATACGTACTCAAGGATAATATATCTGTTTTCCCGTATGATGCCATGTACAAAAAAACAAATATTTTTAGCAACATACTATTCATTTCAAATCCTATTGTTTTAGATTTCATCGTCGGAGTTATAATTGGTGAATTTTATTATAAAGTTAAAGATGATTTTTGGAATGTAACTTCTATTTATTATATAGCAATAGGAATGGTTATATTCTCAATAAATTCATGGTTATCGACTTATGGTGCTGGACATGGTTTATTCTGGAGTAAAGGAATATTGTCAGGAGGGGTTTCTACTTTCCTTTTCTTCGGTTTATTATATATTGATAAGTATAAGAAATTAACGTTGCCATCTTGGGTTTACTACTTCGGCGCTATCTCTTATTCCCTTTATATTGTTCATATACCATTACAAATAATAATTGGTAAAATGCAGATGCAACTGCAGGTCCAATTAATGGCAATTCCATTAAGCAATGGTTTTGTTAAATTTATAAGCATGATGATTTTAGCTATTTATATTTCAGCGATTTTGCATAAGTTTATTGAACAACCATTTATTAAATTAGGGAAAAAGATATGTTCACACATTGAGAGATAAAATAATTTACCTGCATGATGAAAAATGGTTGGAGACATAGCAAAATGTAATAAATGGGGGAGTCTCCCCCCATTGTTAATGGTTCAGTCCTTTAGCTCATGAACCTAACTGAAGTATATCAATTTTCTTTTCGAGCTCATCAATGCGGGACATAAGCGCAAGAATTGCCTCATGATGCAATGCAGCCGCGACACCTGAAGTGTCCACGCCAAGAACGCCTTCGACGACAGTGCCATCAGTTAATGTCCTGTCCTGCCCCACATAAACGCTACCGGGAAAAACCTTCTGCACATCCTGAGCGATAAAGCCAAGACCACCAGCATAACCGTCGAGACGATCCCACGATACGCCCCGCAATCGCATCATTTTATCCAGCGGATCAGTTATGCGCTGAATATTGGTTTTAATGCGTTCATCCGAGTTGTTTACCCATTGTCCTGGAGCAGTTGCAGAACCGCCACCGTCAAATGTATAAGTGGAACCCCTCAGAAAAGATCCGGATGCCGTGTATAACCCGACATTCAACGTGCCAAAGGCGTTTGTCTGTCCCCACGTGTAGTTACCTACCAGACTGGCAATAGCACGATCCACACCCGCAATGGCATGGATGGACTCAATCGGATAACCAGTTAACTGCGTGCCTGAGTTTGTCGGCTCAGTTGCTGTTTTTCGGCGACCTGAAATGTTGCCGATGGCAGAGATAGCAGAAGATATTTCACCACCTGTTTTACCGGCAACCGTCATAAGCCTGCTATCACTACCTTCGCAAAAAGAGCCGGCAATGGTTCCAAATGGGCTATTTAATCCGGTACCGCCCTGCGCTTTTGATAATGGCGTCGTCAGCCCGCTCAGGCTGGTAATGTCGCTGTTCGCGCCCTTCGCGGCTTTAGCATTAACCTGAGTAGATAATGAATTCAGTTGAGTTGTGAATGAATTCCACGCTGGCCCTGTAAACGTGCTACCGTCAGGTAAAGTTACTGTGATAGTACCAGTACCGCTAAAAAGCTGTTGCCAGTTCTGTTTATCGAAGTTAAGCCCACGCAATGCCTCTGTGTTCTGTACCACCATCGCGGCGTTGACCAGACTCATTGCGATCCTTGGCAGTGCGTACCAGCCCGCCCCAGCCTGAGTTGCCCCTGTAAAGAAATCCACTAATGTTATTGACGTGTTACTGTTTACGGAGAGGATTGGTAAGGTATACGCCAGCCCCCCGGCAGTAGTAACAATATGATCCCCGGCGGCCAGTTCTGTAAGAAACGACGTTCCGTTACCGACTACTGCTGTGGAATTATGAGTTAGTGTGATTGTTCCTGCTGACATATTGGCTCCGGACAATAAAAAACCCGGCGCAGTGGCCGGGTACCGTTAATACATTGACGGGATGCAGGGGATGGCAATCGATGTCAGCCGTTGCCCGGTGACAGGGTATTGATCTGTCCATCTTGCAGTGGTTTTACCGCGACCGCACCGGACACTGTTCCCGCTGCGGATAAGGCCTGCCCACTTCAGAAAATCCCAGCCGCCTGCTGTTCTGCTGTCATAACCGTACCGGCCCAGCATAATCATGCTGTCGCCAATATCGGTCCAGTTCCATGACGGCGTGAATGTGGCATTACGGTAAACAAATGGCCGCTTCGTTGTTGAAAAGACGCAGGTGCCGTTTTTAAAGATATTCAGGCCGGGACCGGGAACGGGATTCACGCCGGACGCAAAAATAGCGATCTGCATCGTCACCGTCGCTGCAATATCGTCAGCGTCCCTTTCCTGGTATGCCGTGACAGTCTGACCGTCAAAATCAATGGTGACACCGTCTGCGCTCCATTTCGCAAATACGAGATACTGATCGCGCGAGACGCCGGTAACCGGCGTTGACCAGCTTCCGGTAAAAGTGACTGTGCCGCGCCAGATGCAGGCACCCACCATGCTGGCGTCGGTGATCGAGAGAAAGTCGGTGCTGTTCTGGATTAAAAGCCCGGCGCCCTGGGAAGCGGGCAGAATTTGCCAGACGGCAGAATTGAAAGACCGGAGCCTGTCCCAGCCATCGCTCCACCAGGTATTCAGCGTGATGGTGCTGCCGGAAACCGAGTACCCGGACAGCATGCCGATGGTCGGGATAAGGTTCGTCCCCCTATACATCATAAAAACGGTGTTACGCGGCATCAGCACCACCTGGCTTCC
This sequence comes from Kosakonia sp. H7A, assembly GCF_003028445.1. Classification (NCBI taxonomy): domain Bacteria; kingdom Pseudomonadati; phylum Pseudomonadota; class Gammaproteobacteria; order Enterobacterales; family Enterobacteriaceae; genus Kosakonia; species Kosakonia sp. H7A. Next base: position 50,441 of record NZ_PYTZ01000014.1, read on the forward strand.
GGAAACGTAGTTCGGTATCTGGTACTGATTCACGTCCCATTGTTCAGGGATCACCATGCCAAACGAAGGACAGCGAAGCCCGGCGGTAATTTCCATGCGCGGGCCGCCATCGTTGAGATCGATAAGTAAACCCTGCGGCATAATCACCATTTCCCCAGACGGATCATACCGCCGCCACTCAGATTAACGGTCACGCCGTTATCATCGAGCACCACGGTGTTGTTTGTGCCGTTGAAAGAGAACTGCCCGCTGGTCGCGTATACCCTTCCGTGAAATTCAGCATCACCGGATTTGCCCAGTTTCCAGCCGCTCACTCCCGCCACATAATTTGAGGACTGTAGCGTGTCGGTGATTTTGGCGAAGTCTATCGACGCGTCCTGAATCAGTACGCTGCGAATAAACACCTGGCCGTTATAGACAAAAAAGGCCGCCTGCCAGTTGCCGGGGTTATTACCGGAATACACACCGAACTGATCGGCGGCGACAACTACCGTGGATTTGTAGGTGCTGCCATCCGGCTCTATCGACATACCGAAACCGGTGCTGTACTTCACGCCATTGCGGACAATGCCGAGGTTAGTCACGTAGGAGGCTTTCGCGGTCCCGTCGATGCTAACTTCGGCGGTCATCTTCTGATTAACCGCAGCAACGAGGCTCCCGTCAGGCCCGATCTGCGCCTGGACATAATCAGACAGGGCAGCATAGGCACCATCCAGATCGGCAACGGTCTCCCTGACGGTGAGCACATCAGCCCTGACTTCGCCAAATTGCTGAAACTGATGCTCAACGGCGCCGTGTGCGGCCAGCGCATTCTGCATGACTCCTTCAAGACTGGTATTGACGCCATCCTGGATCAGTTTGAACGCGTCAGAGTTCTGGATCCCTTCATCGATAATATCGATCAGGCTTCCGGTATCCATGGAGCATTCAGCCGCAACGGTCAAAAAAGCAGAGGTACCAAACGCGTTGATGGTGCGAATATACCAGTAATAGGTATGCCCGACCTTTAATCCGTTACTCGTCCATGTGGTGCCGATACCGGCGCGCGTGGCACCATTTTCCACCGTCGCCTCACTGGCATCTGGTAGTGGTATTTCCCCGGACGTCCAGAAATCAAACTGAGTGGAAACGTTGACCAGTTCAGCCAGGCGCGGGATAAGCGTGATGGCAAAGAAACCCTGTTCAACATCCACGCGTGACGGCGGCGGCGGTGCCTGAATGTTAAACTCCAGGTACGCTTCCGGCGACTGTGCGCCCATCTGGTTAACGGCAATCACATGCGCGGTGTAGGTGTTTCGCGGCAGGCCTGTCAGCCGGGTAAATGAACCGGGCACCTGCACGGAAAGTACCATCGTCCCGCCCTGCCGGATAATCACTTTGTTATAGGCAAACTGCCCGACGTTCTGCCAGGACAGCACGCCCTGCACCACCTGCCCGATTTCCTCGACCGTATATTGCAGGTTTTGCGGCTGCGCCACGCCGCCAACAGGGAGCTGCGTGAAGGGCGGCCGTTCGATGGGTTTGCCAACAGCGTCACTCCACACGTCTGCGGTTTCCTGCTTGAGCGTGAGCTGAACGCCATTATTGAGACCGAATTTCCAGTCCGTCTCGCGCATTTCAACGTTGTTGATACCGAGGGAAGGTAAATTAACTTTCACATACATGCCCGGCCGATAGCGGTACCCGCTCAGGTTAAGCGGAATATTCATCGTGCGGGAAATGCGGGTACGCTTCAGCCTGATATCGGCCAGGCGCTGGGCCTGAAATTCGGACGTGACAAAGCGCAGGGACATATCCTGCGATATTTCCACACCGTCTTCCGCCACCCATTCAGCCACTGACACCGACGGGAAATCGACCTCAGAATAGCCCTGCAGCGGATCGATGAAAGTACCTTTGATGGTATTCACCCGATCGGCCTGCGCGACCTCCGGCATGATTTCGATATCACCGGCAATCTGATCCTCAGTGATAACCTCCGTCGCCGGGCCGTAATAGGCACCGACCAGAATGCCATGCTTCCCGGCTGTGTAGGTGGGCTCACCGGCGCAACAGGCCAGCATGGCTTCGAGGATACTGGCTTTATTCTCGCTGAGATCAAATTCACCGTTGAGCGTGTAACGCTTTTCGGATGTGCTGTCGCCGTTGATAACGACTTCATCGGAGATATTTGCGGCCTCCTGAAACTGATCCCAGTTGATTTCAGCGTCAGCCACTTTGAGGTAATTGCGGTAATAATCGAGAATGCACAGCGCGGCATTATTGCTGTAAACCGTCTGCCCGGTACGCGGGTCGTAGACCTTCCGCCCCAGCTTTTCGACCTTGATATTGGGTATCCCGGCCGGGAATTTTTCGGCATTGAATTTCATGGAGATACGCAACCACGAAATGCCCTTGCCGATCATGTCCGGTTTCCATGACGGGCAGTTAGCCAGCATAAACGGGTCGGCAGTCTGGCGATCGATATGCACTTCATAGCTGACGCTGTCGCCGAATGTGCCGATATCGTCATCAGAGAGATAAATCGCACCGATGCCTGAAACAGGATGCCCGGCCAGCGTAATCGCCATATGCAGCCATTCGCCATCGGTCTGCTCACCGGCCTGCTCTTCGGAAAAGAAAAGCGTACCGGCGGACATAGTACGGCCATAGATAACGGTCTTTGGGCTGGCGGCAGCACGCAGTACCTGTTTGCGCTCGGACGTATCACGGTAGGCATCCAGCGAGGGCTTCTTTGTCATCAGCTGGGTTGCCACCTGGGCGGCCACCGTGATGGCAATAGCAATGGCATAAGCGCCCTGTGATGCCGCAACGCCTGCGGCAATGGTTGCAACGATCGGGATCGCAGCGGGCATTATCGCACCCTCCATACACTTAACGGCTTCACACGCAGGCTGACAAGGCCGGTGTTCCCCGGCACCCACACCATGCCGGAATAAACGACACCAGCGCACCGCGCGCCGTTGTTTTCCACGATGGCAATATCCCCGCGCTGGGCCAGTTTCACCGGAACCTCATCAAGGTATTTCGCGAGGACCTTTTCGAGCGAGCCGCCGCCACGTAACAGCGCTTTTTTCGCGCCCGTTTCGCTGTCGTAGGTTCCGCGCCAGCCGGTGGCAAAGTTTTCCCCGGTCATGGCTTCAGCGCAGTCCGCCGCAAACAGGCAGCAGTCATGCTGGCCCCATAAAAAAGGCCGCTTTTCAGCGGCCTTCATCACGGCAATTAATCGGTTATGCCAGTCCGGATGCTTCATGCTTCCTCACGAATAAGTAAAACCGGGAGCATCTTTCTTGCTTCCCCAGTAGATTGAGCGCTCGGCCATTTGCGCCACATAGCGGAAGATGCGATCGCCGGGCTGCGCGGCCTGATGGGATTCATCGGTATAGCGATCGGGGAAAGGCCTCTGCCAGTCCTCAAAGATATTGCTGACCGTATATTGCAGGGCATTCGTTTCCCCGGCGGTCGCGCCGGTGCTGGAGACTTTCCCCTGAAAGATCAGATCCGCCGCGCGCACCACGCCGCCATCATCCATCACAACCAGGTAAATATTTGCCTGGCGCCCCACACAGCGCTCATTCAGCGTGGTGGCGAAAAGGGAAAGATCCAGGCCTGAAAGCGTCAGTTTCAGTTGCGACGGGCTTGTCGAGTTGGTTTCCCCCACATCATCAACCGCGCCCATCTTACCCATGCCGTAATAAACAAAGCCGTTAAGCACAATCTGGCCGGTGCCTGAATGCACATAGACGGTGCCGGATTCAAACTGAATATTAGCGGCGATCAGCGCCGTCACCCTGTCGCGTGACAGCCAGTCCACCATCGCATCAGAAAACGGGGAATAGAGCATTAAAATGCCTCCTCAAACTCAAGGGTGTAACTGGTAAAGACGCCGGGAACACGGCTGCCCGTTCCCTGCTGGTTATCTTTCAGCTTGAAAATACCGTACGGGTTTGCCACCTCGATCGCGCTGTTGGCCGGGGGCGAGCTGCGCAGCATCGGCGCGACGGGGATGATGGCGGTCCCGTTTGCCGCGCTGGTCACATCGTCCGTGACCATTTTCAGCTCATCGTTAACGGTGATGTAATCCCCGGCACGCAACACAAGCACACCCGCAGTCCAGCCTTTACTGTGCAACTCTGTGCCGGTCTGGTCGGCATCCGCCACCAGGGGGCTACCGGCAGGCACTCTTCCAGTGCGCCCCCAGTCGCGGATTTTTACCCGGCCATACTCGCCGTCGAGGGAAGCGATAAGCGCATCAACGCGCCGCGATTTCTCATCGGTCAGATTGGTCAGCGTCAGGGAGCATACCCAGCGGGTGCCGGGAAAGCGGACGGTCTGGGAGGCACCGTTGAAAGGGGATCGAAATGTTTTTGTGTTACTCTCCGGCCGCCATGTCAGCGCCGCCGGACAGACATCAGCAGGCCATTCAACAGCCATAATCACTCCTTACTATACATTCAGCAGGCGGCGCGCCTGGCCGCGGGTCTGGAAGTCATGAAGCAGTTCCTGCCTTGCCTGTTTCGCGCCATCCTGCGCCCCCTGGCGTGCAGCCTCCTGCATCGCCTGCTTAAGCGCCGCATCGCCATTTCCTGAAACGGTTAAATGTTGATGGATGACCGTGCCGCCATTTCCGGAAGGCTGGTTTCTGGTATCCACCATACGGACACCCAGCGATCCGTTTGAGGCGCGGGTGAGTGGCATGATGGCTTCCGGGCCAGCTTCCCCCATCAGCCCGGCACCATTAGCAAAAGCAAAATAAGTGGGTGTACTGACAATGCTGTTGCTGTACGCGCTGAGGTTAGCAGATTCGTACACGCCGCCTTTTGCGTTTGGCCTGTAAGATGGCACAGCAAATGACTGACCAGCAGCAGAGCCGGAGTTGCTGCCACCAAACAAGCCGCCAAACATCCCACCCAGTGATGAGAAAATACCGCCGGAACCGGATGCCGATTTCAGGCTGTCCACCAGCATGGCGTTAAGGAGAATTTTTTGCATGGACTGGAGCACACTGGAGGCCCAGTTATCCCAGTCCACTTTGTTGCCCGCCAGCGCATCGGAGATATTTCCGATCAGACCCGTCATCGAGTTATTCACCAGATCAGCAGTCTGTGTTGCGGTTGCCGAAGCATCCTCCATCCAGTTGTTGATCCCTTTGCTGAACCCGCTGCGCCAGTCCGCTTCGGATTCGGCAATCGCCTTATATTTGTTATCCAGCTCAGTCAGCGCCGCGCTACGGGCTGCAATAGCCTGAGCACCGCCGTCCGTTCTGGAAAACACACGCTCAACCTGCTGGGTTTCCTCATAGCGCTGCTTCTGACGATCGCTCATGCCAGCGGTATCGGTCTGAAGAGCGGCATCGTCACGAAATTTGCGCGCGGCTTCGTTCAGATCTTTCAGCGCATCAGCCTGATCACGCAATTTTTTAACGTGATCGTCAGCCAGTTGCGTCAGCCTGGCAAGCTCAGCGGACTGGGCCTGAATGGCTTTACGCTGCTCATCCGTCCATTTTGCGCCGGTCTGGTTAGCGGCGGCATAAAGCTCGGCAGCCTGCTCACCTTCAGTAGCGCGGACTTTTTGCACCTCAATGGCAACACTTAAATCCGCCAGTTTTCGGCTGTACTGCTCAGCCTGCGCAGCTGCTTCCCTCTCTGCTTTGTTTTGCGCGTTGGTGGCAGCGGTGGAATCTTTCTTCGCCTGCGCCGCTGCCGCATCTTTTTTCGCTGCCTGATCCTTGTTGTAGATGTAGGTCGTGTACAGCGCGCCGGTAAGCTTGAGATCCTCCGCCTCATACACATACTGCTGATGAAGTTTCGCCAGCCCGTCCAGGCTCGCAAGCACATTATCCCGCCGCGACTTTTCCAGGGCGGTCTGTTGCTGCGGAGTGGCACTGGCGGTCGATACTACCGGCCCGGCATATTGCGGCGGCGTTGCGTTAGCCGTGGCCGACATAGACCGGTTAAGAAGGTCATAAGCACCTTTCAGAATGGATACGGCACCAGCCTGTTCAACAGCTTTTTGCGTTGCCAGATCGCTGGCCTGGTTCACCAGCTTCTGGGTGGCTTCAACTTTTGATGCGGCCTGCTCGCGTTCATATTCAAGCTTATTCAGTTGCCCGGTCAGCTCGATATTTTTGGCGGTAATGTCTGCCTGATCCATGAACGTATTCAGATACGTCATGCGCGGAGATTTATTGTAACTCTCCTGGATTGTAGCCAGCGCAGACTGGCTGTCTTTAACCTTTCTGATCTGCTCATCAAGATCGGCCAGGTCTTTCTTCTGCGCTGCCAGTGACGCGCTGGCGTCAACAGCCGTTGAGCGCAGCCCGGCGACAGACATTTTCTGTAATTTGCCGTTGATATCATCAAGGTTATCAGCAAAAGCAACGGCCTCTTTATGCACCTGCTGAGTATGCTCATACAGCCCGTACATTGCAGCGCCAGCACCAATGATCAACCCCGGCCAGCCGCCAAGGACCCCAAGCACACCAGAGCCAAGGCGGGACATCAGCGATGCGCTGTTGGTGAGGTTGTTAACGGCGCTCCCACGGGCTGAGATAGCATTATTAAGGCCTGACTGCGCGGCAATCAGGTTGCGCTCAGCGACAATCTGCGCCTCAATAGAGACTGCGGCGGCCTTTGCCTGCTGGGCTCGATAAACCGCCTGCCGCGCGGCGGCGACACTGACCTGCGCACCACGAACCTGGGCCTGAGCCAGCGCCACTTCTGCGGCTGTGTTTCTCGCGATCTCCGTTGTCGCACTGGCGACACTACCGACCATATTGCCGAAGAAGCGCGCGAGGCCGATCCCCACCAGCGCGCCAGCAGTATTGGCAACGGTATCGATATTTTTAGCCAGCCCGTCAAGGATGCCGGAAAGTGTTGAGGATGCGCCGACTGCGTTATTTGCCCCACCAACCCACGCCATAAAGGCGTTTTCAACCTTCTGTGCAGAACCGCTGATACTGGCCGGCAGGGTGTCAAACTCTTTACGTAACTGCTCGACATTGGTCAGCAGTGGGACGATCTTATCAGTCGTCAACTGCCCATTATTCGCCATATTGCGAAGGCCGCCGATAGTCGTCCCGAGCCCCTGCGCCAGCAGTTTTGCCAGTCTGCCACCGTTTTCCATAATGGCGTTAAATTCTTCGCCACGCAGTACACCGGAACCCAGCGCCTGACTGAGTTGGGTGATTACTGAGCTGGCCTCTTCCGTGCTGGCACCGGACAGTTTCAGGGCAGTGGCAACTGTTTCGGTCACTTTCGCCACGTCAGCAGAGGCATACCCGGCATCACGCAGGGAAGCGGCGATGCGGGAATACAGGTTAGCGTTCGCCTCAAAAGATGTGCCGGTACGCTGGCTGATATCCATCAGGGTGCGCTGGGAAGTGGCAAAGTCATCCGCGCCTGTGGAAGCAAGGCGCAGGCGACCGTTTAGCTGATTCCACGTATCGGCATAGTGAACCAGTTGACCGGTGGCAAATGCCCCCGCAAACGCGCCAGCGACACCCGTCGCTGTGGCCTTAATCGACGCCAGTTCACCATTCAGGGCAGCAATTGAGCGCTGCGTGTCACGCGTGGCCGCCGCCGCTTTCTTGCCGCCATTCTCCATCGTTTTGTAATAGTCCGCCCCCATGCGTGAGGCACGGGCAATTTCGGACTGAAACGAGCTGGAATTGGCTGAGATTTTAATGATGAGTTCGCGTAGGGTTGCCATGTTTAACCTATAAAAAAAGCCTCGCAAGGAGGCTTTAGTTATTTACTGGCATATGCTGCTGAAATTTTCAGAACCTTTAACGTCATCTTCATCTATTATTTTGACGGGACTGCTTTCAATAATTTTATTATTTCCAACAGTAAGATGAACATAATAGTTTCTATTTCCAACATAGCCACCATAAGAATTTTTGGCATTAACAGTGCCACATATATAGCCTACTCCATCACCAAAAGGACGATAATATGAATTAAATTTAGCACTATCAGGATCCTTTAGCGTCTGTTTAACTAAAGATTCACCAAATTTAATCATGTCATCATCGCTAGGCTTGCAAGCAGATAATAACATGGTTAAAAAAACAATTAATGCATATTTAAACATTCTTTCTTCCCTATGCTTTGTTAACTCTTATAGAGTAACGCATGAGAATTTAAAATGTTATATTTTGCTATAGGTTTGATATCCACTCTTCGAGTTCGCTGATTTCCTCTGTTTCATCCTGCTGCCCGTATTTCAGCATCAGATCAACCATTTCGGCTTTACCACCCTGAGCGTTAAAAACCGCAGTTGAAATCTGCGCAGCCTGGGCATCGCCACGCCAGTCGCCGATCGGGCTGACGCGATCAAAGGCAATCCACATTTTCAGCTCACTGGCGGTAAGAGTCTGGCGCAGTTCATGAAGCGTCCGCCCAAGCCGAAGCGCCAGCGACATCAGAAAGAACGTCAGCGGCTCCTTTACTTTTTTCCGGCTTCGTCCTGTGTAATACCCAGTTTCAGAGCCTGGCTAAGCAGGCGGGCATGCACAGGGCCATAAATTTCAGCAACGGTGGCACGATCTTCATCGCTGAATACGCGGGCACCGGTTTCATCCAGCAGAACATCGAGGAAGAGGATCACATCCGCTTCCTTGTTGCGAATAAATTTCTCTGTTTCAGAAAGTTTATTTTCATCATCATCATCAGGCGTTGTGCCAACGAAATCACGGAAAGTCGCCCATGCTTCACCGGATGGCTCACGCAGGGTGACTTTTGCCCCACCCCATTCAGGAACGGTGACAGTTTTTGTGCGATAGCCAGATGCTGCCGCCAGCGCCAGATCACGCAAAGAGGTTTTCGGATTGCTCATTATTTTTTCTCAGAAAGGAAAGCAGGAAGAAAAAGCGGCCTGAGCCGCTCTGGATCATGAACCCTGGTTCACGATGATAGGTTTCGGTTTGCCACGAACGCGCAGCGAGTAGGTTGCCGCCACCACATTAGACGTTGCCGCTGACCACGAGCTCTGACGCACTTCCACCAGGATGTAATAACCATTACCCGAGGCAAATGTGATTTTCAGAGCGCGTAATTCGTCGTTGTCATACGCGGTTTGCAGGGCCAGCCGGGCTTCTTCATCACCCACCCAGTTACGGGTTAGCGCCATTTCGGCAGGGGCTGCCAGGCCGTTTGTCTGCTCCTGCTCACTGGAGCAGAATGTCGTTACATCAATGTCACTTTTCTGACCGCCGGTGTAGGAAATTTCTTTCGAGGCACAGGACGCTTCGAGGAAAGTGACACCGACACCAGGAAAACCAGGGGCATTAAAATCCTCGACGCTTACCGGCGCAGAAGAAATGCCGATAGTAAGGCCAATTGTCTTGTCATATTTGCTGGTCATGTTTGCTCCAGGCATAAAAAAACCGCCTTCCGGCGGTCATGGATTTAAGGGATGGGTGATTTACTGAAGGATATGGACTTCAAGCGTTGCCCGGCGCAGGCCGGTATCCGGCTCGTAGCCGCCAGTTTTGCTCATCTGTGTGAAACCCAGCGGCACAAGCGCGGCAATCACCTGCTCACGCAGTGCCCTGGCTTCGTCAACAGTACGGGAATACACATCGACCTGAAGCGCGCTGTTCTCTTCCGCCGGACCGCAATACGTGTCGCCATAAACCTGATCCACCAGCGTGAAGGTGATCCACGGCGGTGCAACAGAGGGGGAGCCCTGCTCATTCAGTGGTACAACATCGGGATAAACCTGCCCGTCTGCCAGCGCGCCAATCAGCGCAAAAACATCAGATTCGGTCATTTTGACAAAGCCTCATCGATCGCCTGGTTTGCACGAGCAAAAGCCGCCCTGGTGGCATCGTCCAGCCTGGCGTCATAGGCAGGACGGATAAACGGGACCGGGGCAGAATGGGAAGTGCCCAGTTCGACAAAGCGCCAGTAGTACGCATTACGGGCATTGCTGGCCTTCATCGAATTATCGCTGTTGCCGGTGCGCGGATTGCGCCCACGCACATGCACGCCAGATGTGATGTTGCCATTGCGGTCGCGCTGGGTGATCACCACGATGTTTTTCTTCAGTTTCCCGGTGCGTACCGGGGCGCGTTTCACCGCCTCATCTTTAAAAATGGTGGCTCCCGCGCGCGTGGCATCGCGCATCACCTTGCGATTCTCGGCTTTACTCAGCGCGGCCAGATCGTCAGCTATATCCAGCAGGCCGGAAAAATCCAGTTTTGTATCGATCATGACTTCACCCCCTGCTTACAAAGAATTTCGAGTTGGGATCCCTTCGAATCGGCAATCGGTGGCGCGGCCACATCGAGGACCTGGCCTTTATAGGGACCGGTCAGCACCTTCAGTTTTGATGCGGCAGTGATATCAGTACGGAAGCGAACCCATACGCGGATCGTTGCCTCAGCTATTTCAGCGCCAGCAGAGATTTGCTCACGCCCGCTGATGCCTTTGATTTCTGCATAAATATCGCTGCCATCATGCCAGACAGTCTCTGGTTGCCCTGACGGGGTTCTGACAGAGGTAAAATTCATAATGCGCACGCGCTGATTCAGTCTTCCCGCCTGCATATCACCTCCTACAAACCGTAAATACGATGCGGCTGAAGCAGTGCTTCTGTTGCCAGCGGGATTTCAGAAGTGATATTGCTGATGTTGACCGCTTCACGGTTTGCGTACCAGTGACCAATCAGCAACAACATCGCGGTGCGGATATCATCGTCGAGCAACAGGCTATCGGGATCATCAGCAAAACCAGGCTCAGTGTTGTCTTTGTAAAGCTTACGGCGCGTCCAGGTTTCAACGTAGCGCACGGCGGCGCCTTTAAAGATTTCAAGCAGGTCATCATCGCCCGTAAAATCATCATCGATCCGGCAATGCTTTCGCACTACGGACAGTTCAATAAATTCCATAGACTCAACGCCTTAAAGAAAGGCGGCCATCAGGCCGCCAGGTAACTTAGCTGCCGGATGCGCCAGTGAAAGTACCGAAGATGAAGCCTTCAGGACGCTTGACGGCCAGCGCCAGACGTTCTTCGCAGCGAATCGAGATCATGTTTTTCTCAAAGTCGTCGGCGTTTTCCGTGGAAATAACAACGTTCGCATCTTCACGATCAAAGATCTGCGCTGCCGTGCTGAACGCACCGCACAGGAACTTGTTACGGAATGCGGTTGCTTCCGTGGCAACCACCGGCATACCCCACAACGTCGGGCCTGTCAGCGCTGACGGGTTAGCCAGGATATAGCGGCCCAGGCTATCTTTGGTCAGTTCGATTTTCGCCCAGTCAATGAAGTGCAGCACATGACCGTCGCACGGTACACGGGCAAGCTGGACCTGAAGCATTGCCAGGCGCAAATCATCAATGCCGTTCTGCTGCTCAACATTAAATGCCGGGGTATATGCCGATGCCTGCGGGATAATGCCTTCCAGATGCGCGCCGGTACCATCACCGAAAAGAATTTCCTGCTCTTCGGCGTATTTCAGTCCATAGTTCATTTCCACATCGATCATTGACTGCAATGATGCAAAATCGTCCAGGATCTGCTTGGATGCTTTGAACAGATGGGCGATAGTGCGGACCGGCGTGATTTTTTCTTCAAACTGAATATCGCTGTACGGCTTGGCCGTATTTTCCGGGACAACCGCCGCGTTGTTGGTAAAGCCGGTCTGCTGCACCCAGTAAAGTGTATTGGATGCCGTGCGACCAGGGGCGATCAGATCACGGATAAACAGGCGCTGTTTGAGGCGATCAAGAATACCAATCTGACGGTCAGGCGCGATAACCTGCCCCGGCAAATCCGGTGTGGTCAGTGCTGCCTTAACCGGGACGCTGAGGCGCTTACCACCACCCACGCTGGCGGCAAAGGTTTTTAACGCTTCAGAAGAAATCACCTGTTTACCGACGGTTTCTACCACGGTTTTGGCATTTGCCAGCGGCATCTGCGCAACCTGCTGTTCAAGTTCGCCAAGGGCAGCCTTCAGGGTCTTCTCTGCCTCCTGCAGGGCATGAAACTCGACAGCCATCTTATCGACGGTATCTTTGGTTTCGGCAGACAACTGACCGGTTTTCTTCGCCTCGGTCAGCGCCTCTTCTGCTTTGGCGTTGAATTTGCCGGTGGCCTCTTCAATGCTGGCAGTGACTTTTTTCAGAATATCGTTTACTTCAGACATAGCGGATCCTTATTTGACTAACGCAGCCAGGGCGTTTTCAAGAGATGAGATTGTTTCGGGTTTAATGTCGTCGGCAGCGCCCGGCGTACCGTCAGTGGGGGTGGCAGCGCCAGACATGCCACCGGTTAAGGCTTTAATGAGTTTCCGGCGCTCAGCGCGCGGGGTGTTGGTTTTCGCCAGCAGGGCATCGAGTTTGCGCAGCGCCGCCGCGGGCGATTCGTCTTCGGTGGAAATTTCGTCGGCAGAAAGCAGGCTGTCGGCAAAACCTTTATCAACCGCCTCGCTGCCGCCGATATAGGTTTCGCCATCCATCATTGATTCAATATCAACCGCCTTCAGGCCGCTGCGCGCGGAGTAGATATCGGCCATCGCTTTATCAAATGGCGCCATCTCGGTAGCGATTTTTTCCAGGTCGTGCCGGTTTCCCATCGCGACCACCCAGCAGTTGTGGATCATCAGGAATGCGCCGCGCCCGATTTGCACTTCGTCACCGGCCATCGCGATGATGGATGCAGCAGAGGCCGCCAGGCCAAGCACCTTCACCGTCACCTTGCCTTCGTATTCACGAAGAAGGTTATAAATCGCCAGGCCTTCAAACATATCGCCGCCCGGGGAATTGATATTCACGGTGACGTCAGCACCATTCATGGAGCGCAGAGCGCCAGCGATGCGACTGGCAGAAACCCCGTCGCCCCAGAAGTCTTTCCCGATTACGTCAAAAATCGAGATGGTATTGTCATTGCTGCTGGCTGCACGGATGCCGCCGTTCCAGCGCTCCAGCGCAGAGGCCGGGAGATCCGGTTTTTCGCGCGCAAAAGGCCGCCCCTCCGGCGCTGCCGGAAGGCTTCTGATTGTCATGGGGTCTCCTAGGCCGCCTGTTTCAGCGGTGACTGTTCGAAAGGTATGTCAGGGAATACGTGGTTATGAAGACTGCGCAGCGCCATAGCCTGCGCGGCGGTGCTGTTCTGCTTCAGATCTTCCAGCGGCGTCAGGTTGAGCTGAACCGTATAGATATCGCCGCCTTCAATAGGCGGCATATTTTCCAGCCGGCGAACGTCATTTCGCGACATCCAGCCATTCTGCAACGCACTGGTGTAGTACGCCGCGCGACCGGCGCTGTCAGCGCGCAACAGGCCTTCAACACTGAACTCGGCAAAAACGTCCTCTTCACCACCAAGCAGGCACCGGGAAATCTCCTGCTCGATATTCACCAGCAGCGGGCGCAGCGTGTGAGTCAGAAATTGCAGGTTCATCCCCTCAAGGCTGGACGCCCAGCTACTTTGTTTGGTGGTGTGCCCGACCATAAACGGCGGCACGCGAAACCAGCGACAGATCTCTTCAATACTAAAGGATCGTGATTCAAGCATCTGGGCGGCTTCCGGATTCATGGTGACGTTCTGGTATTTGAATCCGCTCTCAAGGACCATGATTTTTCCGGCATTTTTCGAGCCGGTGAAGGCCTGCATATACTCCCGCATCCGGTTGCGCTGGTCCTCTTTTAACGCCAGCTCAGAAGAAAGAAAGCCTGAACTCTGTAACCCGTTTTCAAAAATATTGGCGGCGGACTCTTCCACTGCCATCGCAGCGCCAATCACATCGCGCCCGACCATCATTGGCATCATGCCGCAGACACCATCAAGACCGAAGCCACGAATATGCATCAGGTTCTTTTCCGGGATCACACGCCGCGTGCCGTTTTCGGTGTAGGTGTATTCCAGCCGTCCGGTATCCAGCCGTTTAACCACCATATTCTGCGGAAGAAGCGGAACCAGAGAGACCAGTTTAGGTCCGATAAACAGTTTTTCGACGAAGGCGTTACCACGCAAACAGATACTGGCCACCAGCATCAGCATGAATCGTGAGGGTGTCATTTCAAGGTTTGGACGGCGGCAAAGCACCTGATAGACCGGGTTGCCCTGCGCCAGTTTTCGCGATCCATCCGCCTGGCGCTCATAGACCTTAAGGGGGAGCGTTGATATGGATTCACTCAGCAGACGCACACAGGCCCATACAGCTGAAAGCTGAATGGCTTTATCGGCCGTCACCACCTTGCCGCTGCTGCTTGTTCCGTACCACTCCTGCCAGAATGTCCCGGTGGTAAGGCTGATGGGTACGCCCAACCAGTTGAGCAGAGCGCTTTTCACCCTGCCCGGCTGCTTATTTTTTTTCATCAGAAACCTACCATGATGGGATTTTCAAAGAAGCCGTTCAGATCCTGCCGTGTCTCCGGCAGCATAGCGCGGCCGATATCCATGATCAGAGCTGTGGCCCCGTCGATTTTGTTTTCGTTGTGCTCCTTGATCGGCCGCACCACATCATCGTTACCCGGCAGATGTTTACCCACCACGTTGGAAATACACCAGGTCAGAATCGGGTGGCCGTCGTGGTGGAATCGCCCCGCCTCGATCGCCGCCTCCAGCTCCTTCATCGGATCTGACATATTGGTGTAGTTCTGGATAATGGTGATGGGGCTAAGCCCCTCATCGGCCAGATGGTGTGAAAGGTTAGTGGCACCATGAGGGTCAATGGCTGACTCCTCGACCGGGTTCTGCCGGTTTGCCGCTTTGGCCTCTTCCAGAATGACGCGGTAATCAATTTCAGCACCTTCCGTTATCTGGAGATGGCCGCTGTTAACCCATTTCTGGAAACGTTCTGCGGTGCGCTGCTGATCCGTATCGGTGCTGTAAACCGTGTCATAGGGCACCCAGAAGCGCGGCGCCACACAGTAGTAATGTCGTTTGCCGTCAATGTCGCGGGTGAAAATCCTCACCATGCTGTTCATATCCAGCTTGCGCGCGAGGTCAAAAGCCAGAAAGCAGGGCTGCCCTTCGAACTGCTCAAGGGTAAGCGTTTCATCCTCGCAATTGCGCCAGCTCACCAGGTTGAAATAGGCCGCGCGGGCTGACACCCAGATATTCAGGTGTTTCGTTTTGAACACGTTGGCCTGGCGGGCGTTGTTCATGGCTCTTTTCTGCTGGCTGAGCAGGAAATCGCTGTAGACCGACACCCCCATATTCGGGTTTGCCTTGCGCAGTACCGCAGGGTCTGTCCAGTCGTCACCTTCATCGACGGTGTAGATCACACCGAAAAGCTCATCGTTAGGCACCGTGCCGTTAAGCATCTCGATCACTTCGCGACGCTTGTCGTAGCATGGACCCTCAATGTTGTAGCCAGCGGTGGTGATGGCCCACATCAGCGGCTGACGACGGGCACCCATGCCGGTCAGCATAGTGGTGTACAGCGCGTCGGTGTCATGTTCGTGATACTCGTCAACAATAGCGCAGCTTGGCGACGCGCCGTCGCCGGGGTTACCGATCAATGGTTCAAAGCGGGCGCCATCCTCCGGCCGGTTCATATTTGAGGCATTCACCTCGACGCCAAACGCATCACACAGCGCCGGTGTACGTTTGCACATCAGCCGGGCCGGGCGGAATACCTCCCAGGCCTGCTTTTCAGTCGTGGCGCCGGAATACACCTCCGCGCCAAATTCGTCGTCACAGGTGAAGCAGTAAAGCGCCACGCCCGCCGAAATCGCTGATTTACCATTCTTGCGGGGGATCTCTGTATAAACCTCCCGGAAACGGCGCAGCTTCGTGCCTTTCATCACCCAGCCAAACGCTGAACAGACAACAAAGAGTTGCCAGGGCTCCAGCGTTATTGGCATGCGTTTAAACGCCCATTCACCCTTTGTATGGGGCAACAACTGGATAAACTTGGCTGCCTTTTCTGCCAGATCCTTATCAAAGCGGTAACGAAACTTCCGGGTTTTCTCTTTTGCCAGATCGTCAAGATGCCGCTGACAGGCGTCGATGACATACCGGCACGCCGGAACCCTTCCCCGCACGATGTCGCGGGCGTACTGATTTGCGGCGTTCACGTTCGGGTAGGATTTACGGGTCATAAGTTTTTGAATGGGTTATCAGACTGTTTTTTATTTGCCCCGATAAGGCGCTGGCGGCTGCTCGGGTCGAGCCCCAGCATTCCGCCAAATGATGCCATCTGCCGCATCGCCTCATTGAGCACCGTCAGTGCCGGGTTCTTTATCGGGCCACCCATTGAGCCAGCCATTACAATGCCGTGCGACTGAATATGCTCCTGTGCCTGGCGGGAGTTCGAATAGGCGATGCAGAACATTTCGAGGTTATGCAGATCGGTGGCGCAAAGTACCTGTTGAGCGCAAAGCTCTTTCGCGACCATACGCCACATTGTTGCGGCGTTGTCGTCCAGCCACTCCGGCGGATCAACACCAGTGATCGGCGTGAATGAGGGTTCAGCTTTGTTAAGGGCGCGCTTACCAGGATTGCCCGCCAGCACCTTCCTTGAAACAGGCTTTGCCCGGCGCCCGGATCGCCCCGTCGCTCCAGCCATAGATGCTCCGGTTAATTTTTATATTTCGCGGGTGTGAAAATCTGACTGAGGCGGCGGTCCTTAGCAGGCAGCCCTCTGAACTTTTGCCCCGCCCCCCCCCTTGATGAGAATCGATATCATTCACATCAATATAGTTGCAAATGCAACCATTTTGTTGATATCGAATCTCATTTGAATCTTTCACGACCAGTCTTCGAACGATGGCACGGCCAGCACAGGCTTTCGAGGTTTGACAGGTCGTCAGTCCCACCGTTGGCTTTGGCAATGATATGGTCAACTGTCTTTGCCGGTGCGATCAGTGCATTTCGTTTGCAGTTCTGGCACAGGTGTTTGTCACGCTTCAGAACCTCAGCCCTGAGCACGTCCCACTTGCTGCCGTAGCCACGCTGGTGGCGGCTTTGCCCGCGCTGATGCTGTTGCCAGCCTTCGTTGCGGTGCTGCTCACAGTAACCCGATCTGTCCGTGGTAGTTCCGGCGCATCCGCGCTTGCGGCAGGCGCGCGGTATCGCTGCTGGCATTATGCAACCCTCCATGCGCGGCGCCGCTCCGTCCTCGCCTCACCATCAGGATGGCGCTCGACGGGTTCTCCATCGGCATGATCGACAAGCGACCAGCATGGATACACCACCGGCGCACCCCAGGCATCGCCAAGGGCGAAGTCGGCAGGCTTGCTGCTGTCCCAGCGTGCCAGCACCTTAGGCAGATGCCGAGGCGGAACGCTGTAGCACACGCCATGAATGAGCTGAGGCAGAGTGATAAAGTCGGCGAGCGTCCTGTCGGCAGCAATCAGCCGCTCGGCTATCTGCGCCTGATACTGGGGCGGGCGGCCGGTGCCCAGGTAAAAAGAAATGAGGTCATCAGGATGATCCTCAATCCACCATTTCACCCGCTGGACAAATCCGCGGACAGGTCGTGCATCATCCTCCAGCACAACGACCCGGCATGATTGCACGGCGGCCCATTCGAGAGCCCTGCGGTGATTCCAGTTGGCACCGTGATTCCCTTCATCAATAACCAGGTGTGCGCCGATGTGCGAGGCCAGGCTATCAGCCTGTTGTCGCCGGGAGTGATGACCGACGACAACAAATTTCACTTGTGCTGCCACCATGCCACCTCTTTATGAAAAAGATTGACTTTGCTGGTTTCGGAGAATATTCCCTTTCCAAACTCAACTGGCTGGATGCGTCTCAATTTTGCGATGCAACTTGTATCAAGGGCATCCAGGCTGTTCATTAATCTTGGATCGCTTTCAACCAAAGCACCTTTTACTTGTGTTTCCACCATGCGGCCTCCTTACCGATACCATCAGTTTTGAACACGGTATGAACCTGAGGGCCGGTTACGATGCGATCACCAAAGCGTTTAGCCACAATGCCAAAGGCCAGCATGTCGCCGATAGCTGCCGGTGCTTTCTCTGTCTTCCAGAAGCGGTGACACTCAAGCAGGTAGTACAGCCGCACGATGCCATGAGCAAAAGACATGACATCTTCGCGCAGGCCGCCAAGCAGCCCGGCATTAAGCATCACGTCGTTGCGGTGCTGTTCGATGAAGTCCTGATAGATACGCTCAGGATGGTGCTGGCGCGCCCATGCGTCGGCGTAGGTTTTCGGCTCGGAACCGACATAAACCATACCGGGCACCATATCCGCCCACGGTTCGCGCAGCATTTCGACATCGGTACCGTCAGTACACCAGACGAAGCGATAATGCGGCGCCGCGCGCAGAAACTGCCAGATATGCAGCCAGCGCCTGAAATAAACATTCATTGCCACTTCCGGCACGGGAACCAGGCTGACGCCCGGCGGCGTGGATGAAAGCTGGTCAGCCAGCACCACTGGTTCGGCACCCTTTATAGAAGCAGCCCACCGCGCCAGCAGCCCGTAATCTGCCGTCATACGCTCATTGCGCTGGGGGTCGGGCTGGCTGGTTAACAGCGTGGTGATCACCACATCATTCTGCTGGCGGTACTCTGCATAACCGGTATACCCGGTGTCGCGCCGCTCGTTGTGAATCCGCACGTTGCGCTTCACCTGCTCTTCACGATCAGGACGCGGTACCGAGCGTTCAACCTGCTCGTGCTCATCCAGCGAGTGAATGAGCTTCTCAGAACCAACCACATCAGCGAACGCCCATGACGTCAGACCGGCGTTATGGATCCGCAGTGCCAGATCTGAATGCTCATACATGCCGCGACCATATACCGGATCAAAGCCACCGACGCGCTCAATCACACTGCGATGATAGTAAAGCATTACGCCGCGCTGGCCTGTGTAGGCGATATGCTGATCGTCGCGATACAGCACCGCGATATCGTTCAGCTTGCGCGCACCAGCCAGATCGAGGAACTGATAAGCAAGATGAGGCTCAGGGGAGTCGATATAAGGCAACCACCAGCCATCAGCAACCGGCCATGCGTCATCGTCCCACAGGAAAAGATGTTCGCACCCGGCATCCATCAGCGTGGTGAGGCTGGCATTTTTCGAAGCCACAATGCCAAGTGATTTATCGTGTCGAATCAGCTTCACGCAATCGGGTACCGCTGCTGGTGGCTGTGAACCATCGTCAACAACCACCACCAGCGCACCAGGAGGAAGATGCCCGAGTTGATGCGCCAGCGCCTGGCTCAGCACACCAGCGCGATTATGAGTAGAAATTGCTATACCGATACGGCGATTTCTTCCAGCGACGGCTGGTGCATATGGGACACCATCGATAATGACCTGCATATTTAAACCTGCCGCGAACCAGTATTTTTAACCGTTGCCTCAATCGCTGTTTTAAGTGCTTCAAGTTGCTCAAGGCATGGGGTTACATCAAGGGCAATTTTTATAATTAATTCGCGCTCATTTTTTTGGGATGCGCCTAACCGCGTGTCAACCAGTAACTGACGGGCGTATGCAATCCCTGCCGGAGTAAGGAAGGTAAAATAATTACCGCCTTTAAATTCCGTAGCGGTATGCCGTGTTTCGACAAAACCAAGCTCGCGCAATTCGCTGGCACCAGACTTTGATGGAAGATCACCATCTTGCAGCGCACCGCGAAAGAAAAGCGCGTGGATAACGTCCGCTGCGGCGGCAGACAGTTCTACTTTCTTAGTGGACATAGGATTTACCCTTTTAGATGTGAGCCTGTCGCATGGGACAGCCGCCCGAGAAAACAGCTTTCCCCAGGCTCACGACTGAAAGACTCTCGATTGTTTAGCTCATGCGAAGCGCAATAAAAAAGCCACCAGCGGATGCCAGTGGCTTGTTGTTTTGAAGCAATTATCTTATTTACCGAAGTTTTCTACATACAAAATACAAGATGAGATTGCTTCGTCCAATGTCTTTGATTTTGTTAACCAGTACTCAAATTTATGTACTAACCATCGCCCGCTTTCTTTATCACGAATAAAAATATCCGAATAAAAAGTTCCTGTTTGATGGAAGATTTCAAACCTGAAACCACCATAAGTTTTATTTGATATGGTGATAGTTTTAAGAAGTTCGTAGTAATCCATGTTTTCTCTCATGAAAATAGTTACGCACTATCATCCCCATATAAAACATTATCACAGGCACTCAGTGAATGCCTGCTGTAATGCCCGCTATTCGAGGGAAACGCCCAACGCTTCGAGGAGTTCATTTTTTTCCGCTATGCGGCGATCAAGCTCATCAATGACATATGGGCGGATATTCTCGATGAAAGTATCATCCTGATAGGTTGACTGGATAGTTATGCCAAGACCTGCACCACCAGCAATAATGCTCCGTGCACGCTGCAATTCAACAACCTGCTTCGAAATGCTATATGCCTCACTTAGATGTTTCACCTGCATTATGAAATCCTCAGCAGTCGGCGTCAGGGCGGGCAACAGCGCGGCATGCCCACATGCAGGCTTCCTGCATTTTGGTACGCGCGATCGACAAACAGCGACCAGCTTCATGGGCCTCAGCAGAGTGATTGCCCGTCATCGACAGTTCATCCGCTACCCAAGCCTTTTGTTTCTCAAGCAGAGTGTTAAATTCGCGAGCAGCCTGCTTGAGTTCATTCATGTCACCGATTTCTTTCGGGCCAAGTGTGCGGTAGCCCTTAACGGTGCTGCCGTCCTGCGGTTTTGCTTCGCTCATTGCGATACCTTTGGTGTTGGTTGTTGGCGCTGGTGCTCGATAACACGTATACCAGCGAAGTTGTTATTGCCCTGCTCGATAGTTGCCAGTAGTGGCTTGATCCACAGCACCGCCTGGCAATATGTCAGCCTGCCGGGGGCAACGGTACCACCATTGGCTGGGTCAGGTTCGCCGGAATCGGCGTGCATTGCGCTGGCACGTAAACGGTGCGTGTATTCGAGCAGCCCGTCAGCGATATGAGCAGGAACAGGCAGATCACAGGTTTTCTCACGGCGAAGAATCTCCCGGTATTCAATGACGGTGTTTTCGGCATCGCTGGCGACCGCAGCATTAGCCCTGGCTGCTAACTGTGCCACCTGGTTAAACCGATTCACGTTGAATGCCTGCGTGGCTATCACCTAGCCCTGCAACGCGTTATCTGACTTCAGCACGCGCTTTTCGCTTTCCGATACGCTGAGATCCGACCGTGTTTTCATCAGTAGTAACGCCAGTACAGCCACCAGCGTTATTACCGACAACTGAAGCCAGTAGCGCTTTAAGAGCGCCGTAATCACGACATGAACAGAGCACGCTCTGCCTCACGGCGGCGGGTAAGACCATCCAGCACCTTGCCGCCAGCCTTGTTCCAGCGTGGAAACTCATCAGCAGCGCCGCGGTAGTCACCGGCATTCAGCTTTTTCAGCAGTGTTGAGGTGGAAAGCGTGCGCGTCCCGAGGTTGTAGGCAAACGACACCAGCGCATCGAACTGGCCCTGCGTCAGTTTGACTTTTACCAGCTTCGACACGTCGCTTTCATAGCTCACCAGCCCGGTTTTAAGCAGGCGTTCGGCAGTTTCTGGCTTGATGATCATGCCCTTACCGATGGGTTTGCCATCCACCGGTTGCGTCCAGCCATAACCAATCGTCCACACGCCGACGCTGTCCTGATATGCCTCAAGCCGCAGACCTTCAAACTGCTTAATTAACGCGATCCCTTTATTGCTGATTTGCATCATCCACCCCTGCTTTTCTGGCGGCGAAGCGTTTGATAAACCCGCCAATAAAGTCCGTACCTACGTAGCCAATAAACACGCTGGCGATATACGACAGGTTTTTAGCCAGGCCGAAGAAATCCAGCAGGTCACGGGCAAACCAGGCGATCATCGCGCACATGGTGGCATCGATAAGCGTTTTCATGATCGGACCGCCGTTATAGCGCCCCCGCAGATACGCCATAGCAAACGCCAGCATTGCGCCAATACCCTGCTCTTTAGCAGCCAGTAGAGCAGCAATGAAATCTTGTTTGTAGGGCATTTTCATAGTCTCTCACCTCGCTGTTTGCGGAGGCTGTGTGCGTGAAAGGGTCTGGCCTTCGGGTGCTAATGGAAAGTGAAAGCGGAGAGTAATTTCCGAGTCCAGAAATGAAAAAACCCCGCCGAAGCGAGGTTTTAAAATATTGTGGTTAACGGTAGACATACAATGCCCATCGTTGGAAAAATCCTAACCACTTTTTTCGAATATTGCAAGCATCGTGGCGCGATAATTCAGAATTTTGTCGCTAACGTGTGACTTTGCGCAATTGTGCTTCAGCAAATGCCTCTTCCTGCCAGCACTTGGTGACCAGCAGGCTGATCACGTCGGCATAACCGCTGTACCACTGGTAACTGGTCAGATCCGGGATCACTCTTTCCACCATGGCGCGGGCGAGTGTTGTCGGTACGCGGCTGTAGCGATTGCCATTACAGCGACCGCAAGTCTTATATGTCGGCGCGCCGATCAGCTTTGTGCGTTTCTCATCAAGTACCGTGCCCTTACCTTTGCAGCCGCGGCACGCTGTGCTGATCTCACCTTTGCCACCGCAATGAGTGCATTTAACCTTTTCGGTGCCGGTTACCTCTGTCCATTCTTCCCAGTACGACGGGCAGAGACCTTTGGTTGTGGCTGCCCACTTGGGTGGCTTGCCATCCGGGTATTGCACTTTTTTTGTTGTGGTTTCTGCGTCAACAAAACCGGTCCCGGCGCAATGCGGGCAACGTCCCTTGCTGGCGGCAGAACGGGAATAGTCGGCGTAAGCGAACTGCACCAGCACCGGCAGTATTTCGAGGCGCGCTTTTTCACTGAGCTTCATCAGCACCGGATTTTTTAGCGCCAGCGCATAGTTCATCAGCCCATCAAGCGCCGGAGCCGGATCCTGAATCCCCATCTTCGCCAGGAACAGGTTAAAGCCCAGCGGTGCTTTCGACTGCACCATACCCTGCGCCGCCATCACATCAGTAATCGTCAGCACGGCACCGCCGGTAGCGGGAGTCTCGTCGTTTAACTTCGGTGACTTTGGTGAATAGAATTTTGGTAATGATTCAAGGTTCATAGCGTCTCCACTTTACGCCAGCACGCCGATGGCCAGCGCGCGATCTAATACCCGAAATACCAGCACAAGCTGGCTGCCATGTTTTGCTTCAAATGCCACGGTGTCAGCGTGCAACTCGTCGTGATGCGCTCTGCAAAGCGGGATCACAAACAGGTCATGCGCTTTGGTACCCATCCCCCCGAAACCGTGGCCGATCAGGTGGTGGGGGTCGTCTGCCGGGTTGTTGCAGCACATACATTGCTGCGCTTTAACCCAGCGGGTGTACTTCTCGTTTACCCAGCGGCGGCGCTTTGGTCGCAGCATGAAGGATTCCGGCGTCTCCGGATCGATGCGCAGCGCCAGCACCTGCTTTGCGGTTTCCTGGACCATTTCGCGCGGTGAGGGCAAACCCGGTACCAACTCAGATTCGCGGTAAACGTGCTTTATCTCTGGCGCTGGCAGGCGCAGCACACGGCGGGCAGCGCTATCCGGCAGGGCATCGGCGAGACCATTTTGTGCCAGCCACCAGCAGAACTCCGGCAGCGTCAGCGTGTGCGCCTCATCGAAACCCAGTTCGCGGCGCGCAGCGCGCAGGATGTAGGCGGCTGCGTTCGCTCTGGCGATTGTCGCCAGTGGCTCGCTGCTTTGCTCGCGAAGCAGGTTATCGCAGTGCCAGCACAACCGGATCGCGCCCGGCGCATGTCGCAGTATGGTCATGTTCGCATCGTGCCAGGACTCATGCGGCCACTGGCATCCGCTACCGTCGCGGAGCCAGCTTTCCAGACCGTTCAGGCCGCCAGCGCGGACCAGCACCGCTTCGTTATCAAACACTCCAGCCAGCGCAGGATCTTCGGCGAGCGGTTGCTCTGCTGGTGGCAGTACGCCGGACGGCATACCCGCCAGGCGCTCCGGTTCATTCTCCAGCAGCATGCGCCCGCGGCGAAAATGCGGCAGCATGCTGGCACCCGGCCTGAAGATAACGATCCCCAGTTCTGATACGACAACTGGATTTAACAGCGCTCTCAAGGCATCACCTTAAATCGTCAGGTTTTTAAGCTTCTGGATGGCTGTACCCATATCAGCCATCGCATCCACAAATTCATCAAACTTACGGTTAGCCATCCCGTAAGCCTGAAGAATTTCAAGCCTCAGCGGATCAAGTTGCTTTTTCATCGCCTCCCGGTCTCCCGCCTTCTTCTCGGCTGCTTCAGCCGCCCGGATCAACTCTTCAGCCTGCTTACGCAATTCTTCTGGCGTTACTGTTTTGTTACTCAAAGCGCTCTCCGTTACCGGTGTTACATCCGGGGCTGATGAAATGGACTGATGACCAAAGCGGGGATGATGGATCGTGGTTGTTCTTCCATCACCGACAACACAAAGGATCCCTGACTCGCGAATAATGCCGATCAGAAGTTCCTTGTCTTTCTTCTGCAACTGGTTGTAGGCATAAACTTTCTGAGAAATAAGTGTCAGCGAGGCTCCCTCTGGCATTCTCTCCACAAAGCGCTTAACCCTGGACAAGACTGGCTGCAAGTGCGGCGGGGTTGTTCTCATATCACCCTCACCTCAATGAACGGTATCGAGCAGGCGCAGCAGGTCTGCAAACCGGGACTCAAAGAAATGCGGTTGTGTTTCGCGCGGATTAGCCGGGCTGGTGATGTTCTTGCCGTACATGCAGCCTTTAGCGGTCAGAGACCAGAAGCGCTTAACCCCATTGCTTCCGCTACGACTCCGGCGCTCTTTATGCTCGACGATGCCGAGCTTCGCCAGTTGCTGGTAGGCCTGCGGTGCCGTCATCGCTATTTTGTGAATTTTCAGCAGCGCGCTGAGGGATTGCGTAGGGCGACTGGATCCGTCAACAGCATCAGCAGGGGCATCGATGGCATATTGGGGTGCCAGATTGGGCAGGCCGACAGCCTCCTGAAGTTTTTGGCAAGCGCCAAGCACTGACGAATTGGAAAGGTTTAGTGACTTCTGCATGAAGCCCAGGAGGATGATTCCTGCCTGCATTTTATCGGCGGCAGCAGATAAAGCCGGTTCCGGTTCGCTAACGGCTTTATCAAAGGTACGAATCACTTTCAGGTGGAATGCAGGGCTGATCCACATAGCATATGAGTAGACCAGTTCCTTCGAAACGTATGTTCCCTGCTCGGCCCCGCCGCGAATAGTGGAAGGCGGAATTCCGCCCTCGCTTAAAATTTCATCAATAAGGGCGACAGTCTGGCTGTTTTCAATCCAGTACTTCGGACGGTGGCGCTGTTCACCACCAGCAGCGCGGTGCAGATCATTAAGGCAGTAACGACCATCAATATCACGGCGTACGGAAACGCCGTCAATCACAAGTAATTGACTCATTAGTTTCTCCACTGTTTGAAATGCGATCGGGACTGCAACCCCGTTTCGCTGACACTTATCGACCATAACACACATTTTTTTGGGCTGACGACATGGACTGATCATTTATCCACCCTTTTATTTAGTGGGGTGATCGTGATCTCCACCCTGCCTCCCTTCACTACCGGCCCCCACTCCACCAGCATGCGCTTAACCTGCCTGTCGTCCTCCCACACTCCGGCATATGTCAGGGCGTCAAATAGCGCTTTGTTGTAATTGTCGATATCACGGGGGCGCGCGTCAGGCGGGTAGAGGGTGATCTCCACTGCGGCCAGTTCAGTTGACGGTTTTGGCAGACATCGCAACTGATCGAAGATTGCCGCGCAAACGGCGCTCTTGAACTTACGCCCGGCGACGCTGATGAGATGGCGACCTGTAAGCGGCCCCTTATTCGGTGCCCGCCAGTAGGTATTGACGCTTGGCGGAAAAGGTAAAATCAGCTTCATGCCGCGGACCCTCTGGCTTTCAGCCATTCCTGAGCCATTTCTATGGCATAAGGACCACCGCCAATCAGCGCGCGGATGATCGCCTCTGCTTCGGCAATTGGCTCCGAAAGAGTGCTGGTATTGATCCGAATGCCGCGGGAAACGTGCGGCGTAATGGTGATCACCTCTTTCTTTTCCAGCGCGCGCAGGTGAGTTGTTGCAGCGTTCCCCGACGAAGCGCCAATCAGCGCTGCAAGTTCTTTGTTCGTTGGCGGATAGCCATGCTGCTGCTGATAATCCACCAGGGCGGCGAACACCTGTTTTTGCCGTGCAGTCAAAGTATTCATGCTGCTCTCCAGTCTTCTTTGAAGATGGGCTGAACATTTCCAGGGAAGATATCCACATCCGGTGACTCAGCCTGGTTACCCCAATGATCCCAACCCGGCACCGCGCTGCGGCTGAATAACTCGATGCGTGGCACTTCGCCGTAGAGCCGTTCCAGGCGATGACGCGCTTCGGCTGGCTTCTCGCTGTGTTCGCCCAGCGGGCTGTAGATCACCTGCTTAACCCCTGCATCGCGCCTTTCCAGCCCGACGCCACGAGTAGCAATAAGCAGGTCTTCAGTATTGGCCCGGGTGTGGTTGCCGCCGTTCATGCGGGTTTGTCCATTGAGCAGATCGAGGAAGTCGTAAAAGTCCTCCACCTCACCGGCGGCCAGGGCTTTATTTATATGTGTTTCCGCCAACGCGTTCAGTTTCACCCACGTAAAACCTTTCATGGTGCGCACGGTAAAGCCCCAGGCTTCGGCCAGCTCGATAGCTTCGCGGTTATGCGTGCCGGTGTACCACATCGCGAGAACAGCGTTTTCAGCCGCCAGCGCCCAGACTGGCAAGCGCTTCAGGTCGATCAGTTTCATCGTGTCGTAGTGGTCACGTGCCGCACCGTTGCTGGCGTTGTTGCCATAGCTCCACGGCGGATCGGCGTATATCAGCGAATAGTTCACAGATCACCTCCAACATAGTTCCCCGGTGCGATGCCGGATCCATCGGTAACGCCGTGAGTCATGCCACTAAGGCAATGGGCGCGACATTTGGCATAGCGATTTCTTGATGTCTGGTTAGACGCCGTATCGTAGGCCTCAAGCCATACGGTGGCGGCGCGGCGCCAGAGGTGTTTTGCTTCCAGTTCGCGGGCAAGGTTCTCCAGTTCTGTCAGCTTTTTCAGCTCAGCAGCGGTTAACGGCTCATCGACGTAATAGACCCAGTTACGGCCGACCTTGTGCCGCTCCAGCATTCCCTGGTTGTACATGCGGATCAGCGCACCGCCGATAGAGTTTTCGTTGATGTGCGGTAACGCCTCGATGAGATCGCGCGCAGCGGACACAGGGTTAGTCCGGATGAATTCGTATACTTCGTCGAAGGTGCTCATCCCCGGAACCCCTCTGGAATTGATGTGTCAGGGCGGCTTATCGCGTTGATATCGCGTTCCCGTTTCTGGTCCCATGTTTCACGAAGCGGACGGCCTTTTGCTGCCCAGCGAGTGGCGCTTTGCAGGTAACCTTCGAATTTCTTCGGCCCAAAGAGGGTCTCGGGGCGCATGTACTGGTATTGCCCGTCGTTGTCGTGCCAGTGCTCATGCTTAAGGTCGATTACCAGTTTCAGATCGCTGACGCTGTAACCTTCACGCAGTCTGGCGCGGATGTTCTCCAGCGATGTGCGTGATTTCTGGTAACGAGATCCGCTGACCTGGTTCAGATGGGTAAGAACCTCAATCGCTGAATCAGTTATTGTCACTTCGGGGTCGGGTTGCGCAGCAACCTGACAAGAAGGGTTTTTATTCTCTGTAGTACTCTCTGTTGTATTCTCTGTAGGATCATCAGGTCGTTTTGACACGATGACAGCGGTTCTTTTTGCCTCACTGGAGCGTGTCACTTTGACATCTTCCATCGTGTCATTTTGACCTGATGGAATAGCGCATTTTGAACTCTTCGATTTAGTCACTTTGACCTCATCTAAAAGCTCACTTTCATAGTTGATTGTGTAGTAGTTGGTCATGTCGCGCTGGGACTTGTTCAACTGCTCGATCTTGAGTACACCCAGCGCCTTAAGGCGGGTGAAGGTGCGCTTGAGAGTAGACTCGGACCAGAAAGGAAACTGCTCCAGCCATTGCTCTGTAGTGTTGTAAATCCAGCGCACGCCATCACGTTCCAGCCCGGATGTGGTCTCCTTAAGCCAGTAGTTAACCTGCTGCAATGCAATGGCTTCATTCAGCCCGATGCTGTAAGCGAGATCAGGGTTTATTACTATTGGCCTTGTTGGCATTAACAGGCTCATGGTCGTCCTTTATTTCTCTGAATTTACGCTGGAACTGCTCAAGCGGGCTGAAGCACTCATGTGGGTAGCCTTCACGCAGATAGATAACGCGCTGCGTTTCTGGCTCCCAGCGGATGACGCGGACGGGGATGCCGTACTGGTCCCGGAATCTGCGGTTAAGTTCGCGCATTCGCTCTTCTCCGCCTGGCTGTTGAAATCACCTACAACCCACTCGGCAAACGGGTAGCTGACAGGCTCAATCGCCCCCTGTACTCTTACCCCATACACAAAACGAACCGGGCATTTACCGCCGGTGACAGGAAGCACTACCAGTTGCGACCTGCGGTATTGTGTTGTTAAACTGTTCATGCGTTGGTATCTCCACACTTAAGATCGACACGCCACGACGCCAGGGGCTGCAACTCGCTGGCGTCACTTCTTTTTGCGACTGAATAACGCAATGATTGCCTTGACTTCTTCTTCACGCGCAGCCAGGTGACGACGGTGATGCTCAAGGATTTCTTCCGTTTCATGCTGTTCAATTACCCCATCTTCCAGAGCCAGTTGAATAATCTGATCCACCTGCCCGCGCGCGGCGGCGGTACGCATAGCCCTGCTGAAGAGGTCAACGCGATCAAGATCTTCATACGTCGGAACTTCCACCAGCAGACAGCCGCGGCGCTTCGCGAAGTAGTCGGCCAGGAATGAGGTGTTCGATAAGTCCTCCATCGCCTCCAGCTCTGTCACTTCGAAAAAGCGGCAACCGTTTTTCTCGTAGAGGTTGTTATTGAACTGCGTGGCTGTCATGCCCAGCGCACCGGCCATCGCTTCACGCCCGCCGGGATAGGCTTTACACATCGCCTTAACTACCGCTTTTAAACTTTGCTCTACCATGTTGTTTTTCCTTTGGTAGTTACGATTAAGCAGCCGTTTCGTTAGGCTTCTGGTACATCTTCGCGTCGTACTTCAACGCACCTTTGGTGATGCGCTCGATAAGAAAGGCTTGTTTCTCTGGGATAATCTCCCCCCAGCGACACACTGCTGGATGAGAAATGCCGAGCGCATTTGCTGTTTTTGAAATACCGCCAAAATGATTCACAACATCGGTTTTACGCATACATCCTCCTAAATGATGACGCCTTAAAGGTAACAAAAGGTACATCAAATAGCAAACAACAGTTACCTTATTTACAGGTAACATTAGTTACATGAAAAGTGAAATGAAAGACCGTATACGTGCACGACGTTTGCAACTGGAAATAACTCAGCAGTCGCTGGCTAAAAGGCTTGGCGTCAGTAGAGTTTCAGTTACCAAATGGGAAAATGGTACGACGAAACCAGATGGTGAAAATTTACACCAACTGGCGCTGTCGCTCGCGACCACTCCTGAGTGGATTTTGTACGGTAACAGCGATGACAAACCAGATGATACGAAGTTGGTGCCATTCATTAAGACACCGACTGCTGTGCCCATTATATCTGCGGTGCAGGCTGGTCTTTGGACAGATACTTATGCTGCGGCGAGGCTGAACGACGTGCTCTCATGGACGCAAACAACTGCAGATGTTTCTGATGAAGTTTTTGGGCTGGTTGTGCGCGGTGAGTCAATGACCAATCCAAACGGGCTCCCCTCCATCCCGGAAGGTTCGATCGTAATTGTTGAGCCGAATTATGGTCAAATCGACGATCTCTACGGGAAAATTGTTGTTGCCATCTTAGATGGCTCATCGGAAGCCACAGTTAAAAAGCTTGTTTGGGACAGCCCGCATAGTTATCTGATGCCATTAAACCCCGCCTTTAAACCTATCCCCATAGATGGAAACTGCCGGATTGTTGGCAAAGTAGTCCAAATAACTCAAAACCTTTAACCACTCTTAGCCATCTATGATGGCTATTTTTTTACCTGCCAGTGTAACTTTTGGAACATTCATGCTTGACGAAATAGGTAACTAAAGGTACATTCAATTTGTCGGCGTATGGCACATGCGTCGCAGCGGTCCGGTGGGTTTCCTTAGCATTTCCCTGACCCAAGCGGGTAGCCGGAATGTGCAAGCCAGGTATGCACGAGATCGACTCACCATCGTGGCGATACGGTGCAGGGGCAGCACTGTAAAAGTCTGCCAGTTCGTAAATCACGTGTTTGCGTGTTATCCGAACCACGCTGGCTGGAAGGTCAGCACACAACATGAAAGCGCACTCCTTCTCATCGGTTGTGGATGGCAGGTGTGAATAAACGGGAGTGCGCTCCCAGTTGTGGTGAATTGCAGCCGCTTCGACGGCAACCAGAAGATAAGCGCCTGGCGCTACAGCAAACCAATAATGCCAACTGGTAATACTTTGGCGGCGTCTGATCTCTCCCGTGAGGGCGCCGCAATTTTTTACGCAACACAAGAGAGCATCACCGCCGGGACGGCTCATTCCCCAATCCCGTCGGGCGGCCTGAGACCGCAGGTGCTCTCCTGTGTTGTGTGGAGATATCAACCAGTAGCGCTTTTGCAGCGGCGCACAGAGGACAGAAAAATGAATAGCCCTTTCTTTAAAAACCTTCTTACCTATCGCCTCAGCCGCGATGTGCTCATTATCGATGCAGATGGCATAACTAAACTGGCACAGCAGTTAGAACCGTTCCGCTTCACCCCCTGCGGCAGCCAGGACATGGCTAAGTCTGGCTGGGTGTCTCCGCTGGGCTCGCTCTCAGACCAACTATTCCATTTCGTTGGCAACCAGTTGCTGCTGACTATCCGTCGTGAAGAAAAAATCATGCCATCACATGTAATTAAGGATGAATTAACCAAACGTGTTAGCCGCATGGAAAGTGAACAGGGGCGCCGTCTGAAGAAGACCGAGAAAGATTCACTGCGTGATGAAGTGCTTCATTCACTCCTGCCCCGCGCTTTCACCAAAAATTCAACGGTCAGAATCTGGGTAAACATTCCCGCAGCACTGATCGTCGTCGATTCATCCAGCGCGCGCCGGGCTGAAGATGCGCTTGCGCTCCTCCGTAAAACACTCGGTTCGCTTCCGGTTGTTCCCCTGACTCTCGAAACGCCGGCTGAACTGACCATGACGGAATGGGTGCGTTCCGGCGCTATTCCATCCGGCCTTGCACTTGGCGCTGAGGCTGAGCTTAAAGCTGTGCTGGAAGATGGCGGTATCGGGAGATTCAAAAAACAGGATCTGTTTTCCGATGAGATCCGTACTCACCTTGACGCCGGGAAGCTGGTAACGAAAGTGGTTCTCGACTGGCAAAACCGCGTTCAGTTCGTGCTGGGCGACGATTTCAGCATTAAACGTCTCAAATTCTCCGACGAGTTAATCAGCCAGAACGATGACATTGATCGCGAAGATGCCGCACAACGCTTTGATGCCGACTTTGTTTTGATGACCGGCGAGTTTAACCAGTTACTCACTGACCTGATTACTGCCCTCGGCGGCGAAGCCAAGCGATAAACACCGGAGTGACTTAACCCATGCAAATGGGTTGGGTTGCTGCAACCTAAATTCGGCGCAACAGGCGCGGGAGGATGGATGAACCACATCGAATTTATCGAAAAGAATGTTCGTGAAGAACTTATCAGGCAGGGTTTCGCGCCTTCGGTGGCTCAGGGGGGGGGCTTGGCAAGCTGTTGATAAATATAAACGTATGTCGCAAGCCAGCCAGAAAGGAAAGATTTTTGACGACGTACTGAGGCACGCAAAGCTTTGGGCTGAAAAACAAACCTCCCAGGCCGAGCAAACAAAAGTAAAACGCACAAAGCGAGACGGCCAACCAGGGCTGTTCTGAAATAAACGCCGCGTTGCAGCGCGCACAGGAGATACAACGCAATGAAAGAAACCTTTATTCAGACCTATACCGGCAAGAAATTTGACTATCTGACCGCCACTGTTGACGTCATTGATATCGAAGATATTGCGACTTCTCTCTCCAATATCTGCCGGTATTGCGGTCAACTGCCAGAGTTCTACAGCGTGGCACAGCACTCGGTTCTGTGCAGCCAACTGGTTCCCGCTGAATTCGCTTTCGAAGCCCTGATGCACGACGCTGCCGAAGCCTATGTGCAGGACTTGCCCGCGCCGCTGAAAGCGCTCCTTCATGACTATCGCCGCATGGAACAAATGGTAGATGACCTGATCCGCGATAAGTACGGGCTGCCTCGTGAGCATTCACCAGCGGTTAAGCGTGCTGACCTCATCATGCTGGCCACCGAACGCCGCGATCTGGAAATCGACGACGGCACTCGCTGGTCAGTGCTCGAAGGAATCCCGGCGTCAGACGTCATCGATATTTGTCCGCTTCGCCCAGGACAGGCCTATGCCCTGTTTATGAACCGCTTTAACGAACTGATGGAGATCCGCAAATGCGCATGAACGCCAAAGAATTAATCGCTGATGCCCGCGTTACTGCTCCTACCCTGCCACCAGCAGCAGCGAAGTTAATGTCAGATATGGCTGATCGCCTTGATGTGCAGTATGCCGTGATCCGTGAATCCCGCGAGCAGGTGCAGAAACTGGCGGCAGAAAGTGACTTTAACCTGCATGGTGCGGCCCGTGAATTGAATACGTCATGGATGATGCATAAAACCATAATGGGCGCACAGGCTGCGCTGCTCTGCCTTTCTCAGGGTGATATCCGCAGCGCCCGCGACTGGCTGGAAGGTACGACCGATGAGGCGTTTATCGAAATGCCTGACGATATGACACCTGCCGGTTTACAGGCCTGGTTCGACAGCAACATGACCAGCAATGACGGCGGTAATGGGTTCCTCACTCAAGAAGAGGCGCTGGAAAAACTGCGCCAGCGCGCCCCCGCCACCGCCGCCGCAATCGCAGCCCTGCGCGCTGAAGGGGTGGATACCTACGCTGATTATCTGAACGGACTCGGCTGGGATGAAAGAGATATCACCAATGTCCGCAACTTCGCCGCCGATCTCCGCCAGTCCGTGCAGGTGAAGGGGGTGCAATCGTGAGCACAGGAATCGAGCTTATGCAGCACGCACTTGGTATCAGCGAACGTCACCGCGTGCCCTATCGCAATTACTTCCTCGCTGGTAGTGATCATCCTGATGCAACAGAGTGGGAAAAATTGGTTGAGCAGGGATTAGCAAAGGCATCCCCTGCTCCAGCATGGTCATGTGGTGACGTGGTTTATCAGGTGACAGATGCAGGCCAGGCGGTAGCCATTTCCGCACTGCCTGAGCCGAAGAAGCCAACCCGCTATGACGAATATCAGCGCTCTGAGGTCTGCGAATCGTTTGGCGAGTGGCTGGGTATAAATCTACCGGTGTATGAAGAGCGTGAGATAGGCAGGTACAAATACGAATATCGCATGGTTCGCCGCTCACGCGCTTACTGGGATTCGTATTGTGATGTGAGGGGCGACTGGTGCCCCACCAAGAAAGCAGCCAAAGCCAGCTATAAAGCTGCGCTGCGGGCGGTGAAAGGCAACGCATCCGAGGTGCAATCATGAGCGACTACTCAATCCTCGATATGTGCTGCGGAAGCCGCATGTTCTGGTTCGATAAACAGGATGACCGCACGGTATTCAACGATATCAGAGCAGAACAGCACACGCTGTGCGACGGTCGCAGCCTCGTTATCAGCCCGGATGTGATCGCCGACTTCCGCGCGCTACCGTTCGGCGATGCATCTTTCCCGGTTGTTGTGTTCGACCCTCCACACCTTGAGCGTGTCGGTGATAACGCCTGGATAGGTAAAAAGTACGGACGCTTGAACAAAGACACCTGGCGAGATGACCTGCGCGCCGGTTTCAAAGAGGCATTCCGCGTGCTGTGGCCACACGGCGTGCTCGTCTTCAAATGGAACGAAACGCAAATCCCGGTGAGCCAGATTCTGGCGCTGACTGATGAGAAGCCTGCCATCTGGCAGCGAACCGGCAAAGCCGATAAGACGCACTGGATTATCTTCGTGAAAGGCAACGCAGGAGAAGGACAATGAGCAAATCACTAAACGCACGCTGTATCCGTCGCTGGGAAGTTGAGTTTAAAGATCGTTGCGACTCGAAAGTAAGCCCGTGGTGGCGCAAGCGTGACATGCGTGGATACATCCGCGAAGCGGCGCTGACAACCGCTGATTGTATGGTCGAGCGATTGGCGGAGGATAACGCTCGCGTGGACTTCTGCGGGAATACCTACGGCTGGTCGCCTGAATTTTCTGCCTGGTATGACGAACATCGCGAACAATATCGCAAAGAGGCGCTGGACTACCTCAATGTGGATGCCACCAACGAAGAAATCGACGAAGAGATTCAGAACGAGCTGGAGGACTGGAATGACTAACAACGACGATCTGGCGCTGAAGCCCGTTGGAAAATTTATGTTCGTTATGAACCGCTGGCATCACATCTGGCACGGTGAAGCGCAGTACACAGAGCCACGCAAACCATTGGTGAAACTGTATAGCGAAGAAACAGTGAACTCCCTGCTGGCAGAGCGCACCGCAGACAAGGCGGAGAATGCCAGCCTGCGGCAGCGTGTGGCGGAACTGGAAGGGAATTTAGAGGTTTGCCAGAGCGACTTATGTGACACGGAAGACGCAATGCATTTATGGGCTGAACGTGCGCAAACAGCAGAGAAGCGCGTCGCAGAACTGGAAGCGCGCACGGTGAGCGTGAAGCTGCCGCGCTATGACCTTGACATGAGTGACTGTGATTCATGTGGGCAGGATTGCGGCGCTGACATGTCAGAAGAACCAGATGGCGATTATGTGCTGCTGTCTGACGTCATCGAAAAGCTTGCCGCCGCTGGCATCAAACTGGAAGTGGAGGAGTAGCGATGGCACTCACGAAAAATCAGCGCGCGGAATTGCGCATGAAGTTTGGCGGTCGTTGCGCATATTGCGGGTGCGAACTTGGGAACAAATTCCACGCCGACCACGTAGAAGCTGTTCGCCGGAACATCAGCAAAGGCTACGCAATGGACAGGCCGGAAAACGACACGCTTGAAAATATGGTTCCAGCCTGTGCTCCCTGCAACCTCTACAAGATGTGCGACACAGTTGAAGGGTTTCGTACCCGTATCGCTACGCAGTTGGATGTTACGCGCCGTGCATCTCGTAGTTATCGCTTCGCGGAGGCGTTTGGGCTGGTTAAACCAACTAATGCGCCAGTTGTGTTCTGGTTCGAACAATATCAGCAGCAGGAGTCCATATGACCACAACACAAACGATCAGCCGGGAGCAGTTGCTGTTTTGCCTGTCAGAGTTTGAAGGTGCAGCACGCGACGCGCGCGCCATTGAAGACGATCTCTATGCACAGGAATGCGAAGAGGTAGCAGCTGTTATCCAGGAGGTGTTGCAATATCGGCATGCAATGGACAGCGAGCCGGTGGCTGTGACCGATGAACGCGCAGCATTTGAAACCATCATGGAAAAACGTTTCAAAGACAGCATCGACCGCCGTCCGGCCAAGAACGGCGATGGTGAATACTTCGCGTGGGATATGCAGGTAGCCTGGATTGTCTGGCAAGCGCGCGCCGCCATGCAGTCATTCGGTAATTCCGAACAACTCAAAGCTGAGCTTGCAACTGGTGATTTTCGGGAAAATGTAAATTCGTCAACCGAAAACTTTCGGGAAAACCCTGAAACGTCAACCAGTGAACCTGTAAGCCAGCGTTACACGTTGCCGCCTCATATTTACCGCGAACTCGTTAACCAGTTGCGTGATACCGCAGTGAAATACCAGGGCAGTCAGCAACTGAGAGCGGCGCTTTGCAAAACGCTTTGCGCTGTGATTACCCCGGCAGTGCCCGAGCAACAAAACCGACAACAAAATATTCCTGAATATATTCCAGTCTGGGGCAGGAGTGGTAAGTGGGCTTATTTGAAAGACGAGGATGACGACTGATGCCCAGCAAACTGAAGCGGCGCCGCCAGCGCCGACTGCGTGATGACATGCTCTGGTGGCGCGCCGAAGCTATGGACTGTAAAGCCAGACTGCTGGAACTGGCTGAAGAACTGTATCAGGCCAGGCATCAGCGCATAGCTATGCCGGTACTGGTGCCCGCCAGAATCATTAAGCAGTTGGCTACGGCCACCAGCGAACCAAAGATTTGTGTCAAATGCAACGACGGCGCCCGCGATGGCTGCTCGTCTTGCGCGTATAAAGTCAGTTAGCCGGTTGCAGCCGGTGTGGAGAATCTATGCTGAACCTCGACTGTGTTCCCATCTCGACGTATTGCAAAGAAACCGGAGAAACGGCAGAGGCCATCAACAAACGATTACAGCGTGGCGTTTGGTTTGAGGGTATTCAGGTTTTGAAAGTGGAAGGCGTAAAGGAAAGATGGATTGATTTGAGTGAGGTAGCTAAATGGGCAAGGCAGAGTCGCCAAAACTCCCGCGCGGGGTGACCGTAAGGAAACATAGCCAGGGTGAGACGATCAATATTACTTTCACGTATAAGGGGGTTAAATGTCGCGAGCCCCTTTCAAATCTGGAAGTCAATAATAAAAACCTGAAATACGCCGAGAGAACCCTCGGCGAAATTCATAATAAAATTGAACGAGGCACTTTTATTTATGCTGAATATTTTCCTCGCTCAGCGAGACTTAAATTATTCGGTAATGCAGCAACTGGTAAAACAATAAAAATGTACCTTGATGAATATCTCTCTATATGTGAGACGCGCAAGTTATCACCATCCACTATTGGCGGTTATAAAAAATGCCGTAGTGCTTTAAGCGACCTTCATTCATTTCCGGCTAGTGAGTTAACACCTGCCGCGATGAAAACGTGGATCCAGAACCGCACAACGACTTTGAAGACCATCAGAAACCAGCTTTCTTTTTTGCGATCTGCCCTTGATGAGGCGGTGACCGATGGTGTCTTACAGATTAACCCGGTATCACTGGTTACCGCTTCCCGGTACCAAAGCGATAAAGCCAATTTTGACAGTGACTATATAGTCGACCCGCTTTCACCTGCCGAAGTGGATGCCCTTCTCTCGTCAGCCGGTAATAAGCAGTGGGAAAATCTGTTCATGTTCGCCATTCAGACTGGTTTACGGAGTTCCGAACTCTGCGCGCTGCGCTGGCGTGATATCGATTTTATAGGGAAAACTGCGCACGTTCAGAGCGCCAGTGTCGTAGGGGTGATCAAGGGGACAAAAACGAAGGCGGGTACACGTAAGGTAGAACTTAACGAGCAGGCTATGGCGGTGCTGGCGTCACAGAAAGCGTTCACATTCATGAAGGACGCAACAATATTTGAGGATCCGAAAACAAATAAACCCTGGGCAAGCGCTGACGCTATCCGTAAAAAAGCCTGGGTGCCGACACTGCGAAAGGCAGGCATACGTTATCGAAATCCGTATCAAACCCGGCATACATTCGCGACCCGTCATATCAGCCAGGGCGCCAACCTTTTCTGGCTCGCTGGCCAGATGGGGCATAAGGGGCCAGAAATGCTTTTCAGGCACTACGGATCGTATTTGAAAGAGTACGACGGTAACACGGAAAAAAGACCCAGGCTGGTCGGTGGCGGGACACGAAAGGAGCCGTAAAGGAGCCGCAGAAAATATAACTAAAAATAAATAGTAGTATTTCAGTTAGTTGCGAAATTACGGACACGGGTTCAACTCCCGCCAGCTCCACCAAAATTCTTCAAAGATGGTTCCAGAGCCATCCATAGAAGTCCTGAAAGCCCGCACGGCACAAGCCCTGCGGGCTTTTTTGTGTCTGTAATTGTCCGAGACGATCCGTCTGAATCCAGAGAAAATTGGTACACGTTTAGGTACACGGTATACTGTGATCCATTAAACATGTACCAATTATGGAAGAGATCCAGATATGGCGCGCATCACACGCCCCCTCACTAACTGACCTGCCCCCCATTGATTAACACACAACGATGTTAGTAATGTCTTCATCAGCAACATGAGGACAACCCCATGAAGAAGCGTTTTTCCGACGAACAGATCATCAATATTCTTCGCGAAGCCGAGGCGGGTGTTTC
>NZ_PYTZ01000149.1:0-432 GCF_003028445.1 Kosakonia sp. H7A
GGCTACACTCCCAGCCTGGAGACCAGGGAGCACGGCCCATGCAGTACCTGCTGTTGATCTACACCGACGACACGCTGCTGCAAGCGCTCCCCGAGGGCGAGGCCGACAGCATGATGCGGCACTGCTTCGCCGGCGCCGACGAAATGAAGGCGCAGGGCCAGTTGCTCCAGTCCCAGCAGTTGGAGAGCCCGGAGCAGGCGCGCAGCGTGCGCATCCGCGACGGCAGGCTCAGTGTCAGTGACGGCCCGTTCGCCGAAACCCGCGAGCTAATCGCCGGATTCTCGATCTGGGAGGTCAAGGACATGGACGAAGCACTGGCCTGGGCGCGGCGTTCGCCCCATCCCCTGTCCGGCCGCGGCGAGCTGGAGATCCGGCCATTCTTCGAGGTCGAAGACCTGGCCGGCTTCCTCACACCCGAAGAACTTGCCGCAC
>NZ_PYTZ01000150.1:0-431 GCF_003028445.1 Kosakonia sp. H7A
AGCGCGGCGTCGTCCAGTCGCGAGAGGTTCTCGATGTCGTGCCAGGCGTCGTACAGCGCCGGGCGGATCAGCGTGTTCATGCCGGCATCCAGGCCGACCCGGTGGATACCGTCCTTCTCGATCACCTGCGTCGCGCCGGCCAACAGCACACCGGATTCGGCGACCAGGAAGCGGCCCGGCTCGATCGCCAGGCGGAAGGCCGGGTGCACCGCGCGCACCTCGGCCAGTCCGGCGCCCCAGCGTTCCAGGTCGAACGGCTCGTCCTCGGCGCTATAGGGAATTGGCAGGCCGCCGCCGATGTCGATGACCTCCACCGTGCCGATGCGGCGCGCGAAGCCGGCGAGTTCGTCGAACATCAGCCGCCAGTGCTGGCTGGTCTCCACGCCACTGCCCAGATGGGCGTGCAGGCCGGTAATGGTGATGTCCAGTGC
>NZ_PYTZ01000151.1:0-430 GCF_003028445.1 Kosakonia sp. H7A
CGCGGCCGGATCGAGGTCGGTCCAGTCCGAGAGCAGCACGACGTGTTCACGGTCGTAACGGTACGGCGGTGGTTCGAGGGGATCGATCACCAGCGCGCCATACAGGCCTGACTGCTCCTGGAACATCGAATGGCTGTGATACCAGTAAGTGCCCGATTGCCGCAGCGTGAAGCGGTACTGGTAGGCCTCGCCGGGCGCGATGCCGTCAAAGCTCATGCCCGGCACGCCGTCCATGTTGGCCGGCAACAGCAGGCCATGCCAGTGGATCGAGGTGGGGGCATCGCGCAGCGTGTTGGCGACGCGGACGGTCACCGTGTCGCCTTCGCGCCAGCGCAGCGTGGGTGCGGGCAGGCTGCCGTTGACGGTGATCGCCTGCCGCGCGCGGCCAGTGAAATCGACTGGCGCACGTCCGATGGACAGGTGCAGGTCG
>NZ_PYTZ01000152.1:0-429 GCF_003028445.1 Kosakonia sp. H7A
CGCGCACTTCCAGCTCCGCATGCGCCAGCCGCAGGCGCGCCTGGTTGCGCTGCCGGGCCAACTCGTTGCCGATGTTGTGGGCCACGAACGCCAGCAGGCGCTGGTCATGCGGGGTGTAGCTGACCTGCGGCGAATAGCGCTGCACCACGATCGCCCCGACCACCTCGTCGTCAATGAACAACGGCACGCCCAGCCAGCTGTGTGCCTGCGCGCCGATGTTGGTGAGTTTGCCGGCGGCGGCCATCGCGTCGATGTCCGCGCGCGTGGCCAGCAGGGCGGCGCGCGTCTGGATCAGGTATTCGGTGAGGCCACCACTGAACTTGCGTGCCGGCCGCACGCCGTTGTGCTCGTCCACCGAATAGGCGAACTCCAGGCCATCGCCAGTGTCGTTGATCAGCGCGATGTAGAAGTTGCGCGCATCCAGC
The DNA here is from genome assembly GCF_003028445.1 of Kosakonia sp. H7A. Lineage (NCBI taxonomy): Bacteria > Pseudomonadati > Pseudomonadota > Gammaproteobacteria > Enterobacterales > Enterobacteriaceae > Kosakonia > Kosakonia sp. H7A. Next base: position 426 of record NZ_PYTZ01000152.1, read on the forward strand.
AGGC
>NZ_PYTZ01000153.1:0-356 GCF_003028445.1 Kosakonia sp. H7A
GCCGGTAATCAGGAAATCGCCGGGCACACCGATCAGCAGGCGGTATCTCTGGAAAAAACCTCCTCCAGCATGGAAGAGATCACCGCAGCCGTAAAACAAAATGCTGAAAACGCAGGACAGGCGCGTGAACTGGCGCGTGGCGCGGTGGATATTGCCTCACGCGGGGGTGTGATGATGCAGAATGTCAATGACACCATGAACGGTATTTCTGAAAGCGCCGGTAAAATTGCCAGTATCATCGATGTGGTAAACAGCATTGCGTTTCAAACCAACATTCTCGCGCTGAATGCGGCAGTTGAAGCGGCCAGGGCCGGAGAACAGGGGAAAGGCTTTGCCGTGGTGGCCAGCGAGGTACG
>NZ_PYTZ01000154.1:0-308 GCF_003028445.1 Kosakonia sp. H7A
GCGTCCGTCAGTTCGGTCGCCTTTGCCGCAACCGGACTTGAGCCCGTCAGTGATATCTGGCACATCCCGGCACTCCAGGATGATATTGAGCACCTGCAGGATATGGCTTACCGGCTTGTCTTCGAGATTGCTGAGGCGATGGGCTGCGCGGACAATGTGCGGGAGGATAAACACCCTCAGTCAGCAGGCTTTGCCGTCTCCGAAACCGGCAGCGAATTTGTCCTCTTCCTGGCGGGCCTGTCCGGCTCGCTCCCCAACAGGCAGTTCAATATGTTTATGTTCTGCCTGAATTTCTTCGGTTCTCAGTC
>NZ_PYTZ01000015.1:0-86415 GCF_003028445.1 Kosakonia sp. H7A
AAGCAGGTCAGACCGGGGCAACAAACCGGTGGTTGTAAAGAAATTCGGTGGAGCGGTAGTTCAGTCGGTTAGAATACCTGCCTGTCACGCAGGGGGTCGCGGGTTCGAGTCCCGTCCGTTCCGCCACCCTAATTAGGGGCGTAGTTCAATTGGTAGAGCACCGGTCTCCAAAACCGGGTGTTGGGGGTTCGAGTCCCTCCGCCCCTGCCAGAAACAATCCTTAGCGTTTGCTAAGGATTTTTTTTGCTTTTTTTTCGTGCCTTTCATACAGAAGATGCCAGACTGGCATCCTTGCCTCATATTTCAATCAATCACTTTGATCTTTAAAAGATCTTTGATCTGGTTCTGTTTGTCACTGTTCTGCAGCCAAATAGCATAAAGCGGACGAGAAAGGGTCGCGGTATCCGCTACAAGATGTAATCCTTCTTTTTGTTCTGCCCACAACACCGGTAGCCAGGTACAACCATTTAACTGTGGCAACTGTTGATGCGCGACTTCCGCAGAACTGGTCGTTAATGTGGGTACATCGTCACTGGCGATCAACTCTGCTTCATGCTGCTGAAAATCTGCCCCCCACTCCAGTCGCAAGTAATTCAGTTCCGCTTTATTTTTACCTGGCTCAGCAGAATAGAGCGCGAGCGTAAAATGCCCCAATAGTTGACTGCTGAATTCATCCATCTTCGGTGTTTCGGTAGTGATCAGCAGATCCAGTTGCCGCTCATGTAGCTGTTTAACTAATGACTGACGTTGTGCAATGCGTGCTTCGAATTGCAGATTTCCCTGCAGCTCATAGAGTCTGCTCAGCCAGTCGCTGAGCATACATTCCCATAATGACGCGCTGGCACCGATAGAAAATTGGTGATGCCGTGAAGTATGTGCAACCTCTTTCCGCGCAGCCTGCCAAGTACTCATAAGCGTCTCTGCATAAGGCAGAAGCTTCTCTCCAGCCGCTGTAAGACGGATATTATTACGGTGACGAGTAAAGAGATTAACCCCAAGCTGGTTCTCCAGCTGGCGAATACGAAAACTCACTGCGGACTGTGTCAGATAGAGTGATTCAGCCGCCCGGCCGAAGTGACGAGTCCTGCTTACTTCCAGGAAAGTTTTTAGTAATTCCGTATCCACGGTTTTCTCCACAAAAATATTTGTCGTAATGATTTAAATGTTTTGTTTTACACTCTGTCAAGCGTAACTAATACTCCGCGCCATAAATAGCTCGGCCAAAGAATTAGGAGCGTGCAGGATGGCGGAAAGCTTTACGACGACGAATCGTTTTTTCGACAATAAAAATTATCCACGCGGGTTCTCGCGCCACGGTGATTTCACCATCAAAGAGGCTCAACTGCTTGAGCGTCACGGTTATGCGTTTAACGAGCTGGAGCTTGGGAAACGTGAACCAGTGACCGAAGAAGAAACGCAGTTTGTCGCAGTCTGCCGTGGAGAACGTGAACCCAACACGGAAGCAGAACGTGTCTGGCTCAAGTATATGGCTCGTATTAAGCGACCGAAGCGTTTTCACACCTTATCGGGTGGAAAACCTCAGATGGAAGGCACGGAAGATTACACCGAGTCTGACGATTAAGAGAAAGGGGCTAAGGCCCCTTTTTTACGTCAGCATATTTTGCAGATGAATGAGTAACCTGTCGATTGCGCGATAACTTAGTGCTTCTTGCAGGTGCGTTCGTTGGATCTCATCCTGTTGTTCCAGATCAGCAATAGTTCTTGCTACCTTCAGCAGACGTTGCCAGGCCCGTATGGAGAAACCCAGCCGTGTTAACGTCTCCTCCAGCCACTCGCCATCCTCTTTTGCAAGCAAGCAGAACTGTTTTGTTTCGCTGCTTTCCAGCCGGGCATTGAGCTTCTTCTGCCGTTGATGCTGACGAGCATGAGCCTGAATAACGCGTGACCGTACGGCCTCACTGCATTCCCCTTTCTGCTGGGGCTGGCTCATTAAACCGGGAGCAGGTAGCGGTATTTCCAGCGAGAGATCAAACCGGTCGAGAAAAGGGCCTGATAACCTCCCCAGATACCGCAGTGTCTGTTCAGGCGTGCTGCGATTATGATTACCCTGATAGTGCCCGGTTGGGCTGGGATTCATGGCCGCAATCAGCTGAAAGCGCGCAGGATAAGTGATTTTTGCTCTTGTCCGTGAAATGTGAATCTGGCCTGACTCCAGCGGTTCGCGCAGGGCATCCAGTACACGTCGCTCAAACTCAGGTAGTTCATCCAGAAACAGTACACCGTTGTGCGCCAGCGAAATCTCACCGGGTCCTGGTAATGAACCGCCCCCGACCATCGCCGCCAGGGAAGCGCTGTGATGAGGCGTTCTGAATGGCCGTCGTCGCCAGTGGCGAATGAGGCTATTACTGTTGAATACACTCATCACTGCGGCGCTTTCCAGTGCTTCCTGATTATTAAGTGGCGGCAATAATCCCCCCAGTCTACTGGCCAACATGGTTTTTCCGGTTCCTGGCGGCCCTATCAACAATAAATTATGCCCTCCTGCCGCAGTGATTTCTAAAGCGCGTTTGCCTTGTTGTTGTCCAATTACATCGCTCAGATCCTCACTGTGCCTCTCCTGGACACCTTCAAAGGGGGATGGAGGTAAGAGAGCGTGTTTTCCTTCCAGAAAAGCGCATACCTCCTGCAAATGGGCGGCTACGCGGCAATCTTCTGTTTCAGCGAGGCTGGCCTCCGCTTCATTTTCCTGAGCAATAATGATGCGACGCCTGGCTTTCACTGCTTCCATGACACAAGAGATAGCGCCGGAGACCCCACGCAATGCGCCTGTAAGGGCAAGTTCACCAACGAACTCGTAGTCACTCAGCATCGGTGCTGTTAGTTGCTCTGAGGCTGCCAGAAGCGCAATAGCAATGGGTAAATCGTATCGTCCCCCTTCTTTTGGGAGATCGGCCGGTGCGAGATTGATCGTGATCCGCTTTGCCGGGAAATCATAACCACTATTGATGATCGCGCTGCGTACCCGATCCCGTGCCTCTTTGACGGTGGTCTCTGGTAATCCGACAATAGTCAGCCCTGGAAGTCCATTGCTGATATGCACTTCGACCGTCACCAATGGCGCAGTAACGCCAAGAGCCGCTCGGGTATAAATCACTGACAATGCCATAGTTCCTCCTTACCATGGCTATTATCTGTTCGTTGATTTTACCTTTCATTATCGATATTGAGCATTTACGCGTAAGTTCCCGGTAATTTGCTGCAAGTTCACACTGTTTTCATCGCGCTGGAAGATCGCTCGCACTATTGATTTCGTTGGGAAACCAGTGAAATATTTTCACGCGCGATTTTTGTTATATAAAACAATGAGTTTTTGCTTTCTTGTGAGCGAGGGCACTAAAGTGGTCATAAATTTTTCTTGTGTCTTGTCTGAAATCTGTGTTACCTCTTTAGGTATTCCTTCGAACATGAAGCAAGAACGAACAAACATGAAAGCCCTTCTACGAGTGATTAGCCTGGTCGTGATTAGCGTGGTGGTGATTATTATCCCACCGTGCGGGGCTGCACTTGGACGAGGAAAGGCTTAAAAAACAAGCCTTAACGAACTAAGACCCCCGCACCGAAAGGTCCGGGGGTTTTTTTATGATTTAAAAATATAAACGAGGAGCAGAGAATGAGTTGTAGTACAAAATTCTGTTTCTCCCGATATACGGCGGGGAACTGACTATGAATGGGGCACAGTGGGTAGTACATGCGTTGCGGGCACAGAAAGTGGATACGGTTTTTGGCTATCCGGGTGGCGCAATCATGCCGGTTTACGATGCATTGTATGACGGCGGCGTGGAACACCTACTGTGCCGGCACGAGCAGGGCGCTGCGATGGCCGCTATTGGCTATGCCCGCGCAACGGGTAAGACAGGCGTATGCATTGCGACATCCGGTCCGGGCGCTACCAATCTGATTACTGGCCTTGCCGATGCGTTGTTAGATTCAGTTCCGGTGGTGGCGATTACGGGCCAGGTTGCGGCTCCGCTGATGGGCACTGACGCTTTTCAGGAAGTGGATGTGTTGGGCTTGTCGCTGGCCTGCACCAAACACAGCTTTCTGGTTGAATCCCTGGAAGAGCTGCCGCGCGTAATGGCTGAAGCCTTCCATGTCGCCAGCTCTGGCCGCCCTGGCCCGGTTTTGGTTGATATTCCGAAAGACATCCAACTGGCGAGTGGCGATCTTGAGCCCTATTTCGCCACCGTTGATGACGTACTCTCCTTCCCGCAGGATCAAGTTGACCAGGCCCGCCAAATGTTCGCGCAGGCTAAAAAACCGATGCTGTATGTTGGCGGCGGCGTTGGCATGGCACAGGCAGTTCCCGCTCTGCGTGAGTTCCTGGCTGCAACACAGATGCCGGTAGTTTGTACCCTGAAAGGCCTGGGCGCAGTGGCGCCAGAGTATGCCTATTACCTCGGTATGCTGGGGATGCACGGTACTAAAGCGGCTAACTTTGCGGTTCAGGAGTGCGATTTGCTGGTTGCTGTTGGCGCACGGTTCGACGATCGCGTGACCGGCAAGCTGAATACCTTTGCGCCGTATGCAAAAGTGATTCATATGGATATCGATCCGGCGGAGATGAGTAAGCTGCGTCAGGCGCATGTCGCGTTGCAGGGTGATTTGAATGCGTTGCTCCCGGCGTTGCAACAGGCGCTCTCCATTGATGCGTGGCGACAATACGCCGCAGACTTACGCCGCGAGCACGCCTGGCGTTATGACCATCCCGGCGAGGCGATTTATGCGCCGCTGCTGTTAAAGCAACTCTCCGAACGCAAACCAGCGAACAGCGTGGTGACGACCGATGTCGGGCAGCACCAGATGTGGGCTGCACAACACCTTGAATTTGATCGTCCGGAAAATTTCATTACCTCCAGCGGCTTAGGCACGATGGGGTTTGGTCTGCCCGCTGCCGTTGGCGCGCAGGTCGCCCGCCCGGAGGATACGGTGATCTGTATCTCCGGTGACGGTTCCTTCATGATGAATGTGCAGGAACTGGGCACCGTAAAACGCAAACAGTTACCGCTGAAGATGGTATTGCTGGACAACCAGCGTTTAGGAATGGTTCGACAATGGCAGCAGTTGTTCTTTAACGAGCGTTATAGCGAAACTACCCTGACTGATAACCCCGATTTCCTCACGCTGGCCAGCGCCTTTGGCATCCCGGGCCAGCGTATCACCCGTAAAGACCAGGTTGAAGCGGCACTCGACACCATGCTTTCGAGCTCAGGGCCATACCTGCTTCATGTCTCAATCGACGAACTTGAGAATGTCTGGCCATTGGTGCCGCCCGGCGCCAGTAACTCACAAATGCTGGAGAAATTATCATGATGCAACATCAGGTCGCCGTTGAGGCTCGCTTCAATCCGGAAACGTTAGAGCGCGTGTTGCGCGTGGTGCGCCACCGGGGTTTTCAGGTATGCGCGATGAATATGGAAACCGCCAGCGATGCGCAGAACATAAATATTGAATTGACCGTTGCCAGCCCGCGGCCTGTCGAATTACTGTTTAGCCAACTGAGCAAACTTGTCGACGTTGCCCGGGTTGATATCCGGCAGCGCGCCACATCATCACAATCACAACAAATCCGCGCGTAAGCGCAAAAGGAAGAACAATGACGACGAAAAAAGCAGACTACATTTGGTTCAATGGCGAGATGGTTCGTTGGGAAGACGCGAAAGTTCACGTGATGTCCCACGCTCTGCACTACGGCACCTCTGTCTTTGAAGGCATCCGTTGCTACGACTCGCACAAAGGCCCGGTAGTCTTCCGCCATCGTGAACATATGCAGCGTCTGCATGATTCCGCCAAAATCTACCGTTTCCCGGTTTCTCAAAGCATTGATGAACTGATGGAAGCCTGCCGCGAAGTGATCCGCAAAAACAACCTGACCAGCGCGTATATCCGTCCGCTGATCTTTGTTGGCGATGTTGGTATGGGCGTGAACCCGCCTGCGGGCTACAGCACTGACGTGATTATCGCTGCGTTCCCGTGGGGCGCTTACCTGGGCGCAGAAGCGCTGGATCAAGGGATCGATGCGATGGTTTCTTCGTGGAACCGTGTTGCGCCGAATACCATCCCGACAGCCGCAAAAGCCGGCGGTAACTACCTCTCCTCTCTGCTGGTTGGTAGCGAAGCGCGCCGTCACGGCTATCAGGAAGGTATCGCGCTGGATGTGAACGGTTATATCTCTGAAGGTGCGGGCGAAAACCTGTTTGAAGTGAAAGACGGCATCCTGTTCACTCCGCCGTTCACCTCTTCTGCACTGCCGGGGATCACCCGTGATGCCATCATCAAGCTGGCGAAAGAGCTGAATATTGAAGTTCGCGAGCAGGTGCTGTCCCGCGAATCGCTGTACCTGGCGGATGAAGTGTTCATGTCTGGTACCGCTGCTGAGATCACTCCGGTTCGTAGCGTTGATGGTATTCAGGTTGGTGAAGGTCGTTGCGGTCCGGTCACCAAACGTATTCAGCAAGCATTCTTTGGCCTCTTTACCGGTGAAACGGAAGATAAGTGGGGCTGGTTGGATCAGGTTAACCAATAAATACCCGTCATACTTCAGGTTGTAGGTGTGTTGGCCGCACGCGTTCACCCCAGTCACTTACTTATGTAGGCCGCTGGGGATTCTCGCTTGCCGCCTTCCTGCAACCAGAATGAGTTAGGGTATATCAAATAAATATGGGATGGCACGCACCACCCCATCTACAAGACAGACGGGAGTAAAAGAGCATGCCTAAGTACCGTTCCGCCACCACCACTCACGGGCGCAATATGGCGGGTGCCCGCGCGCTGTGGCGCGCAACCGGGATGACCGACGCCGATTTCGGCAAGCCGATTATTGCTGTAGTGAACTCGTTTACCCAGTTCGTGCCCGGGCACGTTCATCTGCGCGATCTTGGTAAGCTGGTTGCAGAGCAAATCGAAGCCGCAGGCGGCGTGGCGAAAGAGTTCAACACCATTGCCGTCGATGACGGTATCGCCATGGGCCACGGCGGCATGCTGTATTCACTGCCCTCCCGCGAGCTGATTGCTGATTCTGTTGAATATATGGTAAATGCCCACTGCGCAGATGCGATGGTGTGTATTTCCAACTGCGACAAAATCACCCCGGGGATGTTGATGGCTTCCCTGCGCCTCAATATTCCGGTGATTTTCGTCTCCGGCGGCCCGATGGAAGCCGGGAAGACCAAACTCTCCAACCAGATCATCAAGCTGGATCTGGTTGATGCGATGATTCAGGGTGCAGACCCGAAAGTCTCTGATGACCAGAGCGAACAGGTGGAACGTTCCGCATGCCCGACCTGCGGCTCCTGTTCCGGCATGTTCACCGCCAACTCGATGAACTGCCTGACCGAAGCGCTGGGCCTGTCGCAGCCGGGCAACGGTTCGTTGCTGGCTACCCATGCCGATCGCAAAGAGTTGTTTATCAATGCCGGCAAACGCATTGTTGAGCTGACTAAACGTTATTACGAGCAGGACGATGCTTCGGCGCTGCCGCGCGCTATCGCCAGCAAAGCGGCGTTCGAAAACGCCATGACGCTGGACATCGCAATGGGCGGTTCGACCAATACCGTTCTGCACCTGCTGGCGGCGGCGCAGGAAGCCGAAATTGATTTCACCATGAGTGACATCGATCAGCTTTCCCGCAAAGTTCCGCAACTGTGTAAAGTCGCGCCGAGTACGCAGAAATACCATATGGAAGATGTCCACCGTGCAGGTGGCGTGCTGGGTATTCTGGGTGAATTGGATCGCGCAGGTCTGTTAAACCGTGACGTGAAAAACGTGCTCGGTCTGACGCTGCCACAAACGCTTGAGCAGTACGATGTCATGCTGACCAAAGACGAAGCGGTGAAAACGATGTTCCGCGCTGGCCCGGCAGGTATTCGTACCACCCAGGCTTTCTCACAGGATTGCCGCTGGGACACGCTGGATGACGATCGCGCCGCAGGTTGTATTCGCTCCCTGGAGCATGCATACAGCAAAGATGGTGGTCTGGCCGTACTGTACGGCAACTTTGCCGAAAACGGCTGCATCGTGAAAACCGCAGGTGTGGATGACAGCAACCTGAAATTCACCGGTCCGGCAAAAGTATATGAAAGCCAGGATGCAGCGGTTGAGGCTATTCTCGGCGGTAAAGTGGTGGCCGGCGATGTTGTGGTAATCCGCTATGAAGGGCCGAAAGGCGGGCCGGGCATGCAGGAGATGCTGTATCCGACCAGCTTCCTGAAGTCGATGGGGCTGGGTAAAGCCTGTGCGCTGATCACCGACGGGCGTTTCTCTGGCGGGACATCCGGCCTTTCTATCGGCCACGTTTCCCCGGAAGCGGCCAGCGGCGGCAACATCGGGCTGATTGAAGATGGCGATATCATCGCTATCGATATCCCGAACCGTGGTATTCAACTGCAGGTCAGCGATCAGCAGCTGGCGGCGCGCCGTGAAGCACAGGAAGCCCGCGGCGATAAAGCCTGGACGCCGGTGGATCGCGAACGTCAGGTCTCCTTCGCGCTGCGTGCTTACGCCAGTCTTGCAACCAGTGCAGACAAGGGTGCGGTGCGCGATAAATCCAAACTTGGGGGTTAATGATGGCCGAATCCCAACCCCTCTCCGCCGCCCCCGAAGGGGCGGAATATTTGAGGGCAGTGCTGCGCGCGCCGGTTTATGAAGTGGCGCAGGTGACGCCGCTGCAAAAAATGGACAAGCTCTCTTCGCGTCTGGATAACGTCATTCTGGTAAAACGCGAAGATCGCCAGCCGGTGCACAGCTTCAAACTGCGCGGTGCTTACGCGATGATCGCCGGGTTAACCGCCGAGCAGAAATCCCATGGTGTAATCACGGCATCCGCAGGCAATCACGCGCAGGGCGTGGCGATGTCTTCCACGCGCCTCGGCATCAAATCGCTGATCGTGATGCCAGTGGCGACAGCCGATATCAAAGTCGATGCGGTACGCGGTTTTGGCGGAGAAGTGTTGCTGCACGGCGCCAATTTCGATGAAGCGAAAGCCAAAGCCATTGAGCTGTCGCAGCAGCAAGGGTTCACGTTTGTCCCGCCGTTCGATCATCCAATGGTGATTGCCGGACAGGGAACGCTGGCGCTGGAGTTGTTACAGCAGGATGCGCATATCGACCGGATCTTTGTACCGGTCGGCGGCGGCGGCCTCGCAGCGGGTGTCGCGGTGCTGGTTAAGCAACTGATGCCGCAAATCAAAGTGATTGCTGTCGAAGCGGAAGATTCCGCTTGCCTGAAAGCAGCGCTGGACGCCGGGCATCCGGTCGATTTGCCCCGCGTTGGATTGTTTGCCGAAGGCGTTGCGGTTAAACGTATCGGCGACGAAACCTTCCGTCTGTGCCAGGAGTACCTCGACGATATCATTACCGTCGATAGCGATGCGATTTGCGCGGCGATGAAAGATCTGTTCGAAGATGTGCGGGCGGTCGCGGAACCATCCGGCGCGCTGGCGCTGGCGGGGATGAAGAAATATATCGCCAAACACAACATTCACGGCGAGCGGCTGGCGCATGTGCTCTCCGGCGCAAACGTCAATTTTCACGGCTTACGCTATGTTTCTGAACGCTGCGAGCTGGGCGAGCAACGCGAAGCGCTGCTGGCGGTGACCATTCCGGAAGAGAAGGGCAGCTTCCTGAAATTCTGCCAGTTGCTGGGCGGACGTTCCGTCACCGAGTTTAATTACCGTTTCGCCGATGCGAAAAATGCCTGCATTTTTGTCGGCGTGCGTTTGAGTCGCGGTCTGGAAGAGCGCCAGGAGATCCTGTCATTGCTGAATGACGGTGGTTACAGCGTGGTGGATCTCTCCGACGATGAGATGGCGAAGCTGCACGTGCGCTATATGGTTGGCGGACGACCGTCGAAACCGTTGCAGGAGCGTTTATACAGCTTCGAGTTCCCGGAATCACCGGGCGCGCTGCTGAAATTCCTGCATACGCTTGGTACGCACTGGAATATTTCGCTGTTCCACTATCGCAGCCATGGCACGGATTATGGCCGCGTGCTGGCGGCGTTTGAACTGGGCGATCACGAGCCGGATTTCGAAACCCGGCTCAATGAACTGGGTTATGACTGCCACGACGAAACGCATAACCCGGCATTCCGTTTCTTCCTGGCGGGTTAGTTGTTCGGCAGAATTTTCCAGAATGCATCGATAAGCGGCTCATAGAGCCGCTTTTTTTGTACGCACACGCCAAGCTCGAACGGCGTTTTTTCATCGCTACGTTCGAGGATCATCACACGATTACGTACCGGCTCCGGGCTGTTCTCCAGCACCACTTCCGGGATCAGCGCCACGCCGCACCCCAGCGCTACCATGGAGACCATGGCTTCGTGTCCGCCAACGGTCGCGTAAATGGCGGGATTGCTGATTTTATGGCGGCGGAACCACAGTTCAATACGCCGACGCACCGGCCCCTGATCGGCCATGATAAATGGCACTGTTGACCAGTCAGGCTCGGTTTGTGATACCTGGTTACGCACCGGACATGGCAGCGCCGGCGCAATCAGAACCACCGCCAGATTCTCCAGCATGGAAAACGCCACCGCGCCGGGGAGCGTTTCCGGCTTGCCGGCAATCGCCAGATCCGCTTCACCGGTAACCACTTTTTCCATGGCATCGGCAGCATCGCCGGTAGTGAGTTTGATCTCCACTGACGGATGCTCCGCACGAAAGCGGTCGAGGATTGGCGGTAAATGGCTGTAGGCTGCAGTGACCGAACAGAACAGGTGCAGTTCGCCGGAGAGCGATGGGCCTTGCTGGTCTATCGAGTGGCGGAGTTGCTGATACTGTAATAACGTTTGTTGAGCAAAGGTGCGTAACTCTTCTCCCGCATCGGTCAGCGTGACGGTACGGTTATCACGCACAAACAGTGGCTGCCCAAGGTCTTCTTCCAGCCGCTGGATCTGGCGTGAAAGCGTGGAGGGACTGACATGCATAGCGCGCGCGCTGCGGCCAAAATGGCGGCTTTCCGCCAGATGCAGGAAGGTTTTCAGATCGCGTAAATCCATGAGACAGGCTCCACAAATTTACATTGCAAAAATTGCAATGTGACATTGTTAATATATCAATTTAAGCAACGCATTTCCTGTCATATAGTGGGTTCAATCTCGCGAATCAGCGAACTGAACAATAAGCACGACAACACAACATCATGAGGTCTTACCATGGCTAACTACTTTAATACACTGAACCTGCGCCAGCAGCTGGCGCAGCTGGGCAAATGTCGCTTTATGGCGCGTGAAGAATTTGCCGATGGCGCAAGCTACCTTCAGGGTAAAAAAGTGGTCATTGTCGGCTGCGGCGCTCAGGGGCTGAACCAGGGCCTGAACATGCGCGACTCCGGTCTGGATATCTCTTACGCTCTGCGTAAAGAAGCCATCGCGGAAAAACGCGCCTCCTGGCGTAAAGCGACCGAAAACGGTTTTAAAGTAGGTACCTACGAAGAGCTGATCCCGCAGGCAGATCTGGTGGTTAACCTGACGCCGGACAAACAGCACTCTGACGTTGTGCGTTCCGTACAGCCGCTGATGAAAGATGGCGCTGCGCTGGGCTACTCTCACGGTTTCAACATCGTGGAAGTGGGCGAGCAGATCCGTAAAGACATCACTGTCGTGATGGTCGCGCCGAAATGTCCGGGTACCGAAGTGCGCGAAGAGTACAAACGCGGTTTTGGCGTACCAACGCTTATCGCTGTTCATCCGGAAAACGATCCGAAAGGTGAAGGCATGGCGATTGCCAAAGCGTGGGCTGCGGCGACCGGTGGCCATCGCGCAGGCGTTCTGGAATCCTCTTTCGTAGCGGAAGTGAAATCTGACCTGATGGGCGAACAGACCATTCTCTGCGGTATGTTACAGGCCGGTTCTCTGCTGTGCTTCGACAAGCTGGTGGCTGAAGGTACTGACCCGGCTTATGCCGAAAAACTGATCCAGTTTGGCTGGGAAACCGTGACCGAAGCTCTGAAACAGGGCGGTATCACACTGATGATGGATCGTCTGTCTAACCCGGCGAAACTGCGTGCTTACGCGCTGTCCGAACAACTGAAAGGCATCATGGCGCCGCTGTTCCAGAAACATATGGATGACATCATCTCCGGCGAATTCTCTTCCGGCATGATGGCTGACTGGGCCAACGACGATAAAAAACTGCTGACCTGGCGTGAAGAAACCGGTAAAACCGCGTTCGAAACTGCACCGCAGTTTGAAGGCAAAATCAGCGAGCAAGAGTACTTCGACAAGGGCGTACTGATGATTGCGATGGTGAAAGCGGGCGTTGAGCTGGCGTTCGAAACCATGGTAGCTTCCGGCATTATCGAAGAGTCTGCGTACTATGAGTCTCTGCACGAACTGCCGCTGATCGCTAACACCATCGCGCGTAAACGCCTGTATGAGATGAACGTCGTGATCTCCGATACCGCTGAGTACGGTAACTACCTGTTCTCTTATGCCTGCGTGCCGCTGCTGAAAGAGTTTATGACCACGCTGCAAACTGGCGATCTGGGCAAAGCGATTGCGGAAGGCGCGGTTGATAACGCGCAGCTGCGTGATGTGAACGAAGCGATTCGCAACCATGCGATTGAGAAAGTGGGCCAGAAACTGCGTGGCTACATGACGGATATGAAACGTATCGCGGTAGCGGGTTAATTCCCCGTCGTCGACCTATGGATGCGTTGGCGGCGTTCGTACACACCGGTTATATAGTTTTCTATACTTCCGGGGATGTACTTTCCCGTAAGCCGAAATCCATAGGTAATGGAAAGCAGTAACGAACATAAGCCCGGTACGCGTTAGCGCCACCGGGCTTTTTATTAGTTGCGGTACAGCACTTTAATGATGTGATAACCGAACTGCGTATGCAGCGGGCCGGTTGGTTCCAGCACCGGGCAGGAGAACACCACTTTGTCGAACGCCGGTACCATCTGGCCCTGACGGAATTCGCCTAAGTGACCGCCTTTTTTACCTGACGGGCAGATAGAGTGTTTCTTCGCCAGTTTCTCGAAATCGCCGCCGTTTTTGATCTGTTCCAGAAGATCCTGTGCCAGTTTCTCTTCTTTAACAAGTATATGGAGTGCTGCTGCGGTTTTTGCCATGATCGTGCCTTGAGTGTGAGAGTTTACGCTGGCTATACTACCACGCTGTTATACACTTCGATCTCTTTTGGCTGCGTCTGCTCACCTGGTAACTTACTTCTGTAAGCTCCTGAGGATTTAGCTTTGCTGCCTTGATGTAGTCTGAATGACGTGGTGTACGTTTTCTCCCTCCCGTTTTCCATTGAGTGATCTTTTTATGCGTTTGAACCCCGGACAACAACAAGCCGTCGAATTCGTCACCGGACCCTGCCTGGTGCTTGCTGGCGCGGGATCCGGTAAAACACGCGTGATCACCAACAAAATCGCTCATCTGATCCGCGGCTGTGGCTATCAGGCAAAACATATCGCGGCGGTGACTTTTACCAACAAAGCAGCGCGCGAAATGAAAGAGCGTGTGGCGCAGACGCTGGGGCGCAAAGAGGCGCGCGGCTTGATGATCTCCACCTTTCACACGCTGGGGCTAACGATTATTAAGCGTGAATTCGCCGCATTGGGGATGAAATCCAACTTTTCACTGTTTGATGACACCGATCAGGTTGCGCTGCTGAAAGAGCTGACCGAAGGGCTGATCGACGATGACAAAGCGGTATTGCAGCAGTTGATCTCCACGATCTCGAACTGGAAAAACGATCTACTGACGCCGCCGCAGGCTGCCGCACAGGCAAAGGGCGAGCGCGATCGTATTTTTGCTCACTGCTATGGCCTGTACGATAGCCATATGAAATCGTGCAATGTGCTCGATTTCGACGATTTGATTTTGCTGCCGACACTGTTATTACAGCGCAATGAAGAGGTGCGCGAACGCTGGCAGAACAAGATTCGCTATCTGCTGGTGGATGAATATCAGGACACCAATACCAGCCAGTACGAACTGGTGAAATTGCTGGTGGGGCAGCGCGCGCGCTTTACGGTGGTGGGTGATGACGATCAGTCGATCTACTCCTGGCGCGGCGCGCGTCCGCAAAACTTGGTGCTGCTGAGTCAGGATTTCCCGACGTTGCAGGTGGTTAAACTGGAGCAAAACTATCGCTCATCCGGGCGTATTCTGAAGGCGGCAAACATCCTGATCGCCAACAACCCGCACGTATTTGAAAAGCGTCTTTTTTCAGAGTTGGGTTACGGGCCGGAGCTGAAGATCCTTAGCGCGAATCACGAAGAGCATGAAGCCGAACGTGTTACCGGGGAGCTGATAGCTCATCACTTCGTCAACAAAACCCAGTACAAAGATTATGCGATTCTTTATCGCGGTAACCACCAGTCACGGGTGTTTGAAAAATTCCTGATGCAGAACCGCATCCCGTACAAAATCTCTGGCGGTACGTCGTTTTTCTCGCGTCCGGAAATCAAAGACCTGCTGGCTTACTTGCGCGTGCTGACCAATACGGAAGACGACAGCGCATTTTTGCGGATTGTAAATACGCCGAAGCGCGAGATTGGCTCCGCTACCCTGCAAAAGCTGGGTGAGTGGGCGATGCTGCGTAATAAAAGCCTGTTTGCCGCCAGCTTTGATGTTGGCCTGAATCAGACGCTCACTGGACGTGGCTATGAATCATTGACGCGCTTTACGCAGTGGCTGGGCGACGTGCAACAGTTGTCCGAGCGTGAGCCGATTGCTGCGGTGCGCGATTTGATCCACGGCATCGACTATGAATCCTGGTTGTTTGAAACCTCGCCCAGCCCGAAAGCCGCCGAAATGCGGATGAAAAACGTCAACACGCTGTTTGGCTGGATGACGGAAATGCTGGAAGGCAGCGAACTGGATGAGCCGATGACATTGGCGGAGGTGGTCACGCGTTTTACCCTGCGCGATATGATGGAGCGCGGTGAGAGCGATGACGAATCTGACCAGGTGCAGCTAATGACATTGCATGCCTCCAAAGGGCTGGAATTTCCGTATGTCTTCCTGGTCGGTATGGAAGAGGGATTACTGCCGCATCAGAGCAGCATCGATGAGGATAACGTCGATGAAGAGCGCCGCCTTGCTTATGTGGGCATCACCCGGGCGCAGAAGGAGCTGATTTTCACCCTCTGTAAGGAGCGCCGTCAGTATGGCGAACTGGTGCGGCCGGAGCCGAGCCGTTTCCTGCTGGAATTACCACAGGATGACCTGATCTGGGAGCAGGAGCGCAAAGTGGTGAGCGCTGAAGAGCGGATGCACAAAGGGCAGGCCAACGTGGCAAATATTCGCGCCATGCTGGCGAAGGCGAAAGAGAAGTAAAAAGCCCGGCGGATACCGGGCTTCACGCTTACTGGATTTCCAGCGGCCAGTGGACGTAGCTTTGCCACTGGCTTTCCTGCTCGATTAACTCCGCACCCAACGGGTGACTTTTCAGCCAACCCTGCGGCAACGACAGCGTCAGTTTTTCTCCTTGCGCGCTGACGATAATTTCCGGCAACAAATCGTCGCGACGGCGGCTGGCAAAAATAATTGCCAGGCGCAGCAGGCGGCAGAGATGTTCCGCAACGCGCGGCGGGACGGCGTTTTGCTGGTGCAGTGAAGAGAGATCGACAGCGTTGGTCTGATTCAGCAGCAGCGTGGCGAGCAGTTTTTTCTGCGCTGGCGTAAAGCCCGGCAGATCGAGATTGCGTACCAGCCATGCTGCATGCAGCGGTGCCTGTTTAAACTCAATACTCAGACCAATTTCATGCAGTTCGCAGGCAACTTGCAGTATTTCGATGCTGTAGGCGTCAAGTTCCCACTCTTTTTCTACACTCAACGCAAAGCGTTTTGCCAGCGCAGTCACGCGACGGGCCTGATCGGTATCGATAATAAAACGGCGCTGAATGTTGCGCAGCGTACGGCTGCGAATATCCTGATCAACCGCCAGATGCAGCATGCCATAGACCAGACCTTCACGCAGCGCGCCGCCAGCCAGCGTCATGCTGGCAATATTCATCTCGGTAAAGATAGCGATCAGAATCGCCAGCCCACTAGGAAAGACCAGCGCACGCTCCAGCGTCAGACCTTCGATCTCCAGTTCTTCAAGCCGCCCGCACTGAATAGCGCGCTGCTTAAGCTGCTGAAGTTTGGCGAGAGTAATGCGCTCATCCATACCCTGCGCCATCATGATTTCTTGCAGGGCTTGCACGGTGCCGGATGCGCCAACGCACACTTTCCAGCCATGCCGACGAAGCTCATCGGCGACCGGGCGCAGCACTTCACGCGCAGCATGCTCTGCGGCGTCGAAATTTTCCTGTCCGAGATTGCGATCGGTAAAAAAACGCTCAAGCCAGGTGACGCAGCCCATCGACAGACTAAACAGCGAAGTGGTTTGCGCGCCGGTACCGGTCACCAGCTCGGTGCTGGCACCGCCGATATCCACCACCAGACGCTGATCCGCACCGCCGGTAGTATGCGCAACACCCTGATAAATCAGACGCGCTTCCTCTTCGCCGCTGATGACCTGCACCGGGCAACCGAGGATGACTTGCGCTTTGTTGAGGAATTCCTGAGCGTTGACCGCCAGGCGGAGCGTGGCTGTCGCCACAACGCGGATTTGCTGTGCGGGAATATCCTGAAGACGCTCTGAAAACAAACGCAGGCATTGCCAGCCGCGTTCCATCGCTTCCTGGGAAAGCTGGTTTTCACTGCTCAGGCCCGCCGCGAGGCGAACCTTGCGTTTGATGCGGGAAAGCGTCTGAATGCTTCCCGCCACCTCGCGCACAACCAGCATATGAAAACTGTTGGAGCCAAGATCAATGGCGGCATAGAGCGAGGCGGAACCAAGCATATTTTTTTAACCTGAACGACGGCGATTACGTGGCGCACCACCACTGCGGCGCGGACCGTTACCTGAGCGCGAACGCGTCAGGCGTTTCGGCGGCGGTAATTCGCTGAGCAGCGCATCCGGATTGTATTTGCTCACCGGAATTGAGTGCCCGATATACGTTTCAATTGCGGGCAGGTTCAGCGCGTACTCTTCACAAGCAAGGCTGATAGAGTTGCCGCTGGCACCCGCACGACCCGTACGGCCGATGCGGTGCACGTAGTCTTCGCAGTCGTCCGGCAGATCGTAGTTAAATACGTGGGTAACGGCTGGAATATGCAGACCGCGCGCCGCAACGTCCGTAGCGACCAGAATATCGAGATCGCCGCGGGTGAATTCATCAAGAATACGCAGGCGTTTTTTCTGCGCTACATCGCCAGTCAGCAGACCAACACGATGACCATCGGCAGCCAGATGGCCCCAGATATCTTCACAGCGATGTTTGGTGTTGGCGAAAATAATGGCGCGATCCGGCCACTCTTCTTCAATCAACGTTTGCAGCAGACGCATTTTCTCTTCATTAGAAGGATAGAAAAGCTCTTCTTTAATGCGGTGGCCGGTTTTCTGTTCCGGTTCCACTTCGACGTATTCTGCGTTGTTCATCTGCTCGAATGCGAGTTCACGTACCCGATAAGAGAGTGTGGCGGAGAACAGCATGTTCAGACGCTGTGTGGCTGCCGGCATGCGGCGGAATAGCCAACGGATATCTTTAATAAAGCCCAGATCGTACATACGATCGGCTTCGTCCAGCACCACGACCTGAACTGCGGCCAGGTTAATATGGTTCTGTTTGGTGTAATCGATCATACGACCGGTTGTGCCGATCAGAATATCGACGCCGCTTTCCAGCACTTTTAGCTGTTTGTCGTAACCATCACCGCCGTAAGCCAGACCCAGTTTCAGACCTGTTGACTGCGCAAGCGGTTCTGCATCGGCATGAATTTGTACCGCGAGTTCACGCGTCGGAGCCATAATAATTGCGCGCGGCTGGTTCACTTTACGGTCTTCGATTGCCGGGTGAGAGAGGAGATAATGAAACGTTGACGTTAAGAACGCCATCGTTTTACCGGTACCGGTTTGCGCCTGACCTGCAACGTCACGGCCCGCCAGCGTCAGCGGAAGAGCCAGAGCCTGTATAGGCGTGCAATTATGAAACCCTTTATTTTCAAGGGCTTCGATCACCTTTGGGTGCAGGGCGAAGTCGGAAAACTTCTGTTCAGTTAAATGTGTTTTGCTCATAGTGTGGTAGAATATCAGCTTACTATTGCTTTACGAAAGCGTATCCGGTGAAATAAAGTCAACCTTTAGTTGGTTATTGTGGCATCAATACGTTGTTGTTTTATGCTACACCAACACACCAGGCTTATTCCTGTGGAGTTATATATGAGCGATAAAATTATTCACCTGACTGACGATAGTTTTGACACGGATGTACTCAAAGCGGACGGGCTTGTTCTCGTTGATTTCTGGGCAGAGTGGTGTGGACCGTGCAAAATGATCGCCCCGATTCTGGATGAAGTCGCTAATGAGTACGAAGGCAAACTGACCATTGCGAAACTGAATATCGACCAGAACCCAGGCACTGCGCCGAAGTACGGTATTCGTGGTATCCCAACCCTGCTGCTGTTTAAACACGGCGAAGTGGCTGCGACCAAAGTGGGCGCCTTGTCTAAAGGCCAACTGAAAGAGTTCCTGGACGCCAACCTGGCGTAGTATCAGGTTCTGCCGGCGTGCCAGTCGTCCTAATTTTTTAGGATCGCTGGACGCCCGGCTTCTGCCGTGCTAATTTAGTTTTGACTTCGTTTTGAACATACCTTTAGTTGTTTGAACCTTGCATTACCCGATACTTCCCGCAGAGCAATATCGCCGCGACGGAAGTAAACAGATTCCGGGCTTATCACTCATTCCGTCTTATCGTTTCAGTTCTGCGTACTTTCTTGTGACCAGGCACCGATCAGATATGAGTTGATGGCCGTTAACAGGCATGGATGACCCTGCCATACCATTCACAACATTAAGTTCGAGATTTACCCCGAGTTTAAGAACCCACACCATTATGAATCTTACCGAATTAAAGAATACGCCGGTTTCTGAGCTGATCACTCTCGGCGAAAATATGGGGCTGGAAAACCTGGCCCGTATGCGCAAACAGGACATCATTTTCGCCATCCTGAAGCAGCACGCGAAGAGTGGCGAAGATATCTTTGGCGACGGTGTGCTGGAGATTCTGCAGGATGGATTTGGTTTCCTCCGTTCCGCAGACAGCTCCTACCTCGCCGGCCCTGACGACATCTACGTATCCCCCAGCCAAATCCGCCGTTTCAACCTCCGCACCGGTGACACCATTTCAGGTAAGATTCGCCCACCTAAAGAAGGTGAACGTTACTTCGCACTGCTGAAAGTTAACGAGGTGAATTTCGATAAGCCGGAAAACGCGCGTAATAAGATTCTGTTCGAAAACTTAACGCCGCTGCACGCAAACTCTCGTCTGCGTATGGAGCGTGGTAATGGTTCGACCGAAGACTTAACCGCTCGCGTACTGGATCTGGCATCGCCTATCGGTCGCGGTCAGCGTGGTCTGATTGTTGCGCCGCCGAAAGCGGGTAAAACTATGCTGCTGCAGAACATCGCGCAGAGCATTGCGTATAACCATCCGGATTGCGTACTGATGGTGCTGCTGATTGACGAACGTCCGGAAGAAGTGACGGAAATGCAGCGTCTGGTAAAAGGTGAAGTGGTTGCTTCTACCTTCGATGAACCGGCTTCCCGCCACGTGCAGGTTGCTGAAATGGTTATCGAAAAAGCCAAACGTCTGGTTGAGCATAAGAAAGACGTTATCATTCTGCTGGATTCCATCACCCGCCTGGCGCGTGCTTACAACACCGTTGTTCCGGCTTCCGGTAAAGTGTTGACGGGTGGTGTGGATGCTAACGCCCTGCATCGTCCGAAGCGTTTCTTCGGTGCTGCGCGTAACGTGGAAGAGGGCGGTAGCCTGACCATTATCGCGACTGCGTTGATCGATACCGGTTCGAAGATGGATGAAGTGATTTACGAAGAGTTTAAAGGCACCGGTAACATGGAGCTGCATCTCTCCCGTAAGATCGCAGAAAAACGCGTCTTCCCGGCGATTGATTACAACCGTTCCGGTACGCGTAAAGAAGAGCTGCTCACCACTCAGGAAGAGCTGCAGAAGATGTGGATCCTGCGCAAAATCATCCATCCAATGGGTGAGATTGATGCAATGGAGTTCCTCATCAACAAGCTGGCGATGACGAAGACAAATGATGAATTCTTCGACATGATGAAGCGCTCTTAATACAAATAAACCTCAGAAACGCCACGTTTTTACGTGGCGTTTTTCATTTCTGGGCTATACGCTATATGCACCAGGACAGGTATTGTCCAACACTGGCGACGGCTGGATGGCGTTTCGAAGGTCAAAACCTTCCATTTGGCTGAAAAGCAAACAATAACGCCTGTGATTGACCTGCATTCTCCTTTTATGGAGTGTAGCAACGTCGTTATACTGCCAGGATCAACATTTGCTGAGAGCATGCATTGTGAGTTTATCCACTGCGATTACTGAATTATTCGGTATTTTCTTGTTTACAACGGTTTTCCTGTTCTTCGCCCGAAAAATGGCGAAGCACGTTGGCCTGGTAGACAAACCTAACTCCCGAAAACGACACCAGGGACTAATCCCATTGGTTGGTGGTATTTCAGTTTACGCCGGGATTTGCTTCACTTTCAGCATCACAGACTACTACATTCCCCACGTTGGTCTTTATCTTGCCTGCGCAGGCGTGCTGGCGTTTGTCGGGGCGCTGGACGATCGTTTCGATATCAGCGTCAAAACTCGCGCAGCTATTCAGACGGTGATTGCCGTTGTAATGATGTGGGCCGGTAATCTCTACCTTAGCAGCCTCGGCTACATCTTTGGATCGTGGGAGATGGTGCTGGGGCCGTTTGGCTATCTGCTTACGCTGTTTGCTGTCTGGGCGGCAATTAACGCATTTAATATGGTAGACGGCATTGATGGCCTGCTCGGCGGCCTTTCCTGCGTTTCGTTTGCGGCGATTGGTATTATTTTATGGTTTGATGGCCAGACCAGCCTGGCGCTGTGGTGCTTTGCCATGATCGCGGCAATTCTGCCCTATATTCTGCTCAACCTTGGCCTGCTGGGGCGGCGTTATAAAGTGTTTATGGGCGATGCCGGCAGCACGCTGATTGGTTTCACCATTATCTGGATTTTACTGGAAACGACTCAGGGTAAGACCCACCCGATAAGCCCGGTGACGGCGTTATGGATTATTGCTATCCCCTTGATGGATATGGTGGCGATTACCTACCGACGTCTGCGTAAAGGTATGAGTCCGTTCTCACCCGATCGTCAGCATATTCACCACCTCATCATGCGGGCGGGTTTCAGTTCCCGTCAGGCATTTGTGCTCATCACGCTCGCTGCGGCAATACTCGCCAGCATTGGCGTCGTGACGGAGTACCTTCATTTTATTCCTGAATGGGTAATGTTGGCATTGTTTTTGCTGGCATTCTTCTTATACGGTTACTGCATCAAACGCGCCTGGAAAGTCGCGCGCTTAATGAAACGAGTTAAACGCAGAATGCGCCGTCACAGCGCGTCTAAATCAACACTAACCAAGTAAATCCGGGAAAGCGATGACTCAACCATTGTCGGGAACACCTTCAGCGGGTACGGAAAATGAGCTGGATATTCGAGGACTGTTTCGTACTTTGTGGGCAGGAAAACTGTGGATTGGGGGGATGGCGCTGCTGTTTGCATTGATTGCGCTGGCCTGGACTTTCTTTGCGCGGCAGGAATGGAGTGCGACGGCCATTACGGATAGCCCTACGGTTAACATGCTTGGCGGATTTTACTCCCAGCAACAGTTTTTACGTAATCTGGATGTGAAGGCGAATCTGGCGCCTGTCGAACAACCTTCGGTAATGGATGAATCCTATAAAGAGTTTGTTGTGCAACTGGCTTCATGGGACACGCGCCGTGATTTTTGGTTGCAGACGGACTACTACAAGCAGCGTCTGGTCGGGAACAGTAAAGCTGATGCTGCAACGCTGGATGAGTTAATCAACAATATCCAGTACACGCCGGGCGATGCGGCCCGCAATCTGAATGATAGCGTTAAGCTGATTGCTGAAACCGCGCCGGATGCGAACAATTTGTTGCGCCAGTATGTGGCTTTCGCCAGTCAGCGTGCCGCCAGCCATTTAAACGATGAGCTGAAAGGGGCATGGGCCGCGCGTACCATCCAGATGAAAGCCCAGGTTAAACGCCAGGAAGAGGTGGCGAAAGCGATCTACAACCGTCGCCTGCATAATGTTGAGCAGGCGCTGAAGGTGGCCGAGCAGCATAATATTTCGCGTAATGAAACCGAGGTTCCACCCGACGAGTTACCCGATTCGGAACTGTTTATGTTAGGCCGCCCGATGTTGCAGGCGCGCCTTGAGAACTTACAGGCTGTGGGGCCTCAGTTCGATCTGGACTATGATCAAAACCGGGCGATGCTGAATACACTTAACGTCGGGCCTACGCTGGATCCGCGTTTCCAGACTTATCGTTACTTGCGTACACCGGAGGAGCCGGTGAAACGCGACAGCCCGCGCCGTGTTTTCCTGATGATCATCTGGGGTATCGTTGGGGTGTTAGTCGGCGCCGGGGTGGCATTAACACGTCGCCGTATACATTAAGCGACGCCTGAGATGAAGGCACGGGGCCTTCATCCTCTAAAACAAAGAGAATCGTTGTGAAAGTACTCACCGTATTCGGCACACGACCAGAAGCTATCAAAATGGCTCCGCTGGTACATGCGTTGGCAAAAGATCCTGACTTTGAGGCGAAAGTTTGCGTCACTGCGCAGCATAGGGAAATGTTGGATCAGGTGTTGAGCCTTTTCTCGATTGTTCCGGATTATGACCTGAATATCATGCGCCCCGGACAGGGGCTGACGGAAATCACCTGCGGTATTCTTGAGGGGCTGAAACCAATTCTTGAATCGTTCCGCCCGGATGTTGTGCTGGTGCACGGCGATACGACAACCACCATTGCAGCGAGCCTTGCTGCTTTTTACCAACGTATTCCTGTTGGTCATGTGGAAGCCGGGCTGCGCACTGGCGATCTCTCTTCGCCCTGGCCCGAAGAAGCCAACCGTACCCTGACGGGCCACCTGGCAATGTATCATTTTGCGCCGACAGAAAATTCTCGCCGTAATTTGCTGCGCGAGAACGTTGCCGACAACCATATTTTTGTGACGGGCAATACCGTGATTGACGCCCTGTTCTGGGTGCGCGACAGCGTAATGAATACTTCCGGCCGCTATGAAGAGCTGGCGGTGCGCTATCCGTTCCTTGATGACAACAAAAAGCTGATCCTTGTCACCGGGCATCGCCGCGAGAGTTTTGGTCGTGGGTTTGAACAGATTTGCCATGCGCTGGCGGATATTGCCGCGCAACATGATGATGTGCAGATTGTCTACCCGGTACACCTGAACCCCAACGTCAGCGAGCCGGTAAACCGAATTCTGGGCCATGTTGAAAACGTGAGCCTGATTGAGCCGCAGGATTACCTGCCGTTTTTGTGGTTGATGAATCGCGCCTGGCTAATCCTCACCGATTCCGGCGGTATTCAGGAAGAAGCGCCTTCATTAGGTAAACCGGTGCTGGTGATGCGGGATACGACCGAGCGTCCGGAAGCCATCGAAGCGGGAACGGTAAAGCTGGTCGGCACGAATCGCCAGCGCATTGTGGAAGAGGTCACGCGCCTGCTCCGCGATAACGATGCCTGGCAAGCGATGAGCCATGCGCACAACCCCTATGGCGATGGACAGGCCTGTGGGCGCATTTTGCACGCACTTAAAAACAATCGGATAACACTATGAGCTTTACAACCATTTCCGTGATCGGCCTCGG
Source organism: Kosakonia sp. H7A (assembly GCF_003028445.1). Classification (NCBI taxonomy): domain Bacteria; kingdom Pseudomonadati; phylum Pseudomonadota; class Gammaproteobacteria; order Enterobacterales; family Enterobacteriaceae; genus Kosakonia; species Kosakonia sp. H7A. The sequence continues at coordinate 23,802 of NZ_PYTZ01000015.1, forward strand.
TTACATTGGCCTGCCTACCGCTGCCGCTTTTGCCTCCCGGCACAAACAGGTCGTGGGAATCGACATCAACTCGCACGCTGTGGACACCATTAACCGTGGTGAAATCCATATTGTCGAGCCAGAGTTGAGTAGCGTGGTTAAAGCGGCGGTGGATGGCGGTTATCTGCGGGCCAGCACGACGCCAGTGGCGGCTGATGCTTACCTGATTGCCGTGCCGACGCCGTTTAAAGGCGAGCACGAGCCCGATATGACTTATGTCGAAGCGGCGGCCAAATCCATTGCGCCGGTGCTGACGAAAGGCGCGCTGGTGATCCTCGAATCCACTTCGCCCGTCGGCGCAACAGAGCAGATGGCTGACTGGCTCGCCGCAGCGCGACCGGATCTCACTTTCCCGCAACAGGCGGGAGAGACAGCCGATGTGAACATCGCTTACTGCCCGGAGCGTGTGCTGCCGGGGCAGGTGATGGTAGAGCTGATCAAGAACGACCGCGTGATCGGTGGTATGACGCCGGTCTGCTCGGCGCGCGCCAGCGAGCTGTACAAGATTTTCCTTGAGGGCGAGTGTGTAGTGACCAACTCCCGCACCGCTGAAATGTGCAAACTCACCGAAAACAGTTTCCGCGATGTGAACATCGCCTTCGCTAACGAACTGTCGTTAATCTGCGCCGAACAGGGGATCAATGTCTGGGAGCTGATTCGTCTGGCGAATCGCCATCCACGCGTAAACATTTTGCAACCGGGGCCGGGCGTTGGCGGGCACTGCATTGCTGTCGATCCCTGGTTTATCGTGGCGCAGAACCCGCAGCAGGCGCGGCTTATCCGTACGGCGCGCGAGGTGAACGATTATAAACCTCACTGGGTGCTGAACCAGGTTAAAGCCACCGTTGCCGACTGCCTGACAGCCAGCGGTAAACGCGCCAGCGAGATTAAAATCGCCTGCTTCGGGCTGGCGTTTAAACCGAATATTGACGATCTGCGCGAAAGTCCGGCGATGGAAATTGCCGGTGATATTGCGCAGTGGCACAGCGGGGAAACGCTGGTTGTCGAGCCGAATATCCATCAACTTCCGGCAGCGCTGAGCAGCCTTGCGTCGCTGGTGAATACCGCGGATGCGCTGGCGCAGGCCGATGTGCTGGTGCTGCTGGTCGATCACAACGAATTTAAAGCGGTAGAGAGTTGCCGCATCACGCAACGCTACATCGTGGATACCAAAGGCGTCTGGCGCTAAGGCGTAAAGGAGACGAAATGGCAATTCACGGAACGTTAGAAGAGCTGGCCTGGGAAAGCGCCTTTTTTGGTGTGCGCAGTGCGATTGTCCGCCTGCAACCTGCGGCTCCTGCGCTGAGCGTGACGGATTTTAGCGCCTGGGAACGCGTGCAGGTAAAGCTGGCGGCGTCGCAAACCGCACAACTGGACGCCCTGCAAGCGCTTGGCTTTCAACTGGTAGAGGGCGAGATCGACTTTTCGCTGACGGTATCGCCGCAGGGCGTTGATCCCGCAGCCGACGTGGCCACCTCCGACGATATTCCTGAATTACGCCGTCTGGCAGCCGGGATCTTCGTGCAGAGCCGTTTTCGTGCGCCCTGGTATGCGCCTGATGCAAGCGGGCGCTTTTATGCGCAGTGGATAGAAAACGCAGTAAAAGGCGTATTTGACCATCAATGTCTGCTGTTTCGCGGTGAAAATGGCGAAATTGCGGGCTTTGTTTCTCTGCGTCAGCTTAACGGGCAGGAGGCGCGTATCGGCCTGCTGGCCGGGCGCGGCGTCGGAGAAAAATTAATGCAGGCTGCGTGTCACTGGGCGCGACAGCGGCAACTGACTCTTGTGCGTGTCGCGACCCAGCTTGGGAATACCGCGGCACTTAAACGATATATTCAGAGCGGCGCGAACGTGGAAAGCACCGCTTTGTGGTTATACAGGTGACTCTATGATCCCCTTCAATGCACCACCGGTAGTAGGCACGGAAATCGACTACATGCAGTCGGCGATGGGTAGCGGTAAATTGTGCGGCGATGGCGGTTTTACCCGTCGCTGCCAGCAGTGGATGGAGCAGCATTTTCATAGCGCGAAAGTACTGCTGACGCCCTCCTGTACCGCGTCGCTGGAAATGGCCGCGCTGCTACTGGACATTCAGCCCGGTGATGAAGTGATCATGCCGAGCTATACCTTTGTTTCCACTGCCAATGCTTTTGTACTGCGCGGGGCAAAAATCGTCTTTGTTGATATTCGCCCGGATACGATGAATATCGATGAAACCTGCATTGAAGCGGCCATTACCGATAAAACCCGGGCGATTGTACCGGTACATTACGCGGGCGTAGCCTGCGAGATGGATACCATCATGGATATCGCCAAACGGCATAACCTGTTTGTGGTCGAAGATGCAGCTCAGGGTGTGATGTCCACCTACAAGGGACGTGCGCTTGGCACTATCGGCCATATTGGCTGCTTCAGCTTCCATGAAACAAAAAACTACACCGCTGGCGGCGAAGGCGGCGCGACGTTGATTAACGATCGCGCGCTGGTGGAGCGGGCGGAAATTATCCGCGAGAAAGGCACCAATCGCAGCCAGTTTTTCCGTGGACAGGTGGATAAGTACACCTGGCGGGATATCGGCTCCAGTTACCTGATGGCGGATTTGCAGGCAGCTTATCTCTGGGCGCAGCTGGAAGCGGCAGATCGCATTAATCAGCAGCGCCTGGCGCTGTGGCAAACCTACTATGACGCGCTGCTACCGCTGGCGTGCGCCGGGCGCATTACGTTGCCGACCATTCCGGCAGATTGCGGCCACAATGCGCACATGTTCTACATCAAGCTGCGTGATGAAGCCGATCGCCGTGCGCTGATCGCTTTTCTGAAAGAGGCGGAGATCCTGGCGGTGTTCCATTACATTCCGCTGCATGCGTCGCCTGCCGGGGAAAAATTTGGCGAATTCCACGGCGAAGATCGCTACACCACGGTGGAAAGTGAGCGTTTGCTTCGCCTGCCGCTGTTTTACAATCTGGCGCCGGTTAACCAGCGCACGGTTATCAGCACCCTTCTGAGCTATTTCCGCTGACATGTCGCTGGCAAAAGCATCGGTATGGACTGCGACAAGCACGCTGGTCAAAATTGGCGCGGGCTTGCTGGTGGTCAAACTTTTGGCGGTGGCTTTCGGGCCGTCAGGTGTCGGGCAGGCTGGTAACTTCCGCCAGTTGATTACCGTGTTGGGTGTGCTGGCTGGCGCCGGGATCTTCAATGGCGTGACTAAATTCGTCGCCCAGTATCACGATGATCCGGCGCGGTTGCGTGCGGTTGTTGGCACATCGTCAGCTATGGTGCTGGGCTTCTCAACGCTGCTGGCGCTCGTTTTTTTGCTTGCCGCTGCGCCTGTCAGCCAGGGCTTATTTGGCCATCCTGATTTTCAGGGGCTGGTGCGGCTGGTGGCGCTGGTGCAGTTCGGTATTGCATGGGCGAACTTGCTGCTGGCGGTGATGAAAGGCTTTCGCGATGCCGCCAGCAATGCGCTGTCGCTGATTATCGGCAGCGTGGTTGGCGTGCTGGCCTGGTATCTCTGTTTCCGGCTTGGCGGTTACCAGGGCGCGCTGCTGGGAATGGCGTTGGTTCCGGCGCTGGTGCTAATCCCGGCTGTGTTGCTGCTGATTCGACGCGGTTCGGTGCCGCTGGCGTACTTCGCGCCGCGCTGGGACAACGGTTTAGCCGGTCAGCTCAGCAAATTTACCCTGATGGCGCTGATTACATCGGTAACGTTGCCGCTGGCCTATGTGATGATGCGAAACCTGCTGGCGGCGCATTATAGCTGGGAAGAGGTGGGGATCTGGCAAGGGGTGAGCAGTATTTCCGATGCTTATCTTCAGTTTATTACCGCTTCGTTTAGTGTCTATTTGCTACCTACTTTATCGAGGCTGGCGACAAAACAGGAGATTTCGCGCGAAATCGTGAAATCGCTGCGCTTCGCGTTGCCAGCGGTGGCGGCGGTGAGCCTGACGGTGTGGCTGTTGCGTGATGTGGCGATCTGGCTGCTGTTTTCCGACAAGTTTACCGCCATGCGCGATCTCTTTGCCTGGCAACTGGTCGGGGATGTACTGAAAGTGGGCGCTTACGTCTTTGGTTATCTGGTGATTGCCAAAGCGTCGTTACGCTTCTACATTCTGGCGGAAATCAGCCAGTTCACTCTGCTCACGCTGTTCTCGCGCTGGTTTATTCCCGCGCACGGTGCTGCCGGTGCGGCACAGGCCTATATGGCAACTTACATTATTTATTTCGCCCTCTGTTGTGGCGCGTTTTTGATTTGGCGAAAGAAAGCATGACTGCACTGATTCACGTACTGGGATCGGATATCCCACACCATAACCAGACCGTATTACGCTTCTTTAACGATCATCTTGCTGCGTCGGGCGCGCATGCCCGCGAGTTTATGATTGCCAGCAGCGACACGGAAATAGGTGCGGAATACCCGGCGCTGACGCTGCACTTTTATGCGGACAAAAAGGCGCTGGCGAAAGCCGTCGTTGCGCGTGCAAAAGCGGATCGGCAACAGCGTTTTTTCTTCCACGGCCAGTTCAATTTAAGCCTGTGGCTGGCGCTATTGCGCGGCGCTATCAAACGCGAGCAATTTTACTGGCATGTCTGGGGCGCCGATCTGTACGAAGTCTCGCACAGCCTCAAATTCCGTCTTTTTTATCCGCTGCGCAGGCTGGCGCAGCACCGCGTAGGCTGCGTTTTTGCCACCCGCGGCGATCTGTCGTGGTACGGGAAACGTAATCCCACGGTGCGCGGGGAGTTGCTCTATTTCCCGACGCGTATGGATCCAGCGCTGAATACCATGGCACATGAGTTGCAGCGGGAAGGTAAGCTGACGATTCTGGTGGGTAACTCCGGCGATCCGAGTAATGAACATATTGCCGCGCTGGAGGCTATCCACCGCCAGTTCGGCGATACGGTGAATATCATTGTGCCGATGGGCTACCCGGCCAATAATGACAGCTATATCGATGCGGTAAATCGTGCCGGTCTGGCATTATTCAGCGCCGAAAACCTGCGCATTCTGCGTGAAAAAATGGCCTTTGACGACTATCTGTCGCTACTCGGGCAGTGTGATTTGGGCTATTTTATTTTTGCCCGCCAGCAGGGGATCGGTACGCTCTGTTTGCTGATTCAGGCCGGGGTGCCGTGTGTGCTTAACCGGGAAAACCCGTTCTGGCGCGATATGGTGGCCGAAGATATTCCGGTGCTGTTTACCGGTGATGCGTTGAATGAGACGGTGATTCGCGAAGCCCGGCGGCAATTGATCGCGGTGGATAAAAACGCCATCACCTTCTTCAGTCCAAACTATATTGCGCTCTGGCATAAGGCGCTGCGCAATGCTGCGGGGATCGCCGGATGAGTCCACTTGAGTTTTGCGGTCTGTTGATCCTCTGGCTGGTGGCAACGCTGTTTATCGCCACGCTAACCTGGTTTGAGTTCCGCCGGGTTCGGTTCAATTTTAACGTCTTCTTTTCACTGCTCTTTTTGTTGACGTTTTTCTTTGGGTTCCCGCTCACCAGCCTCCTGGTGTTCCGCTTCAATGTCGGCGTCGCGCCGCCGGGCGTGATGATGCAGTCGCTGCTGGCCGCGGCCTGTTTCTACGCGATTTATTATGTGACGTACAAAACCCGATTGCGGGCGAAAAGCGAGCAGGTATCGCGCCGCCCGCTGTTTACCATTAATCGGGTCGAGGCACATCTGACGTGGATCATGCTGATGGTTATCGCGCTGGTCAGCGTGGGCATCTTCTTCATGCACAACGGGTTTTTGCTGTTCCGTCTGCAATCCTATAGCCAGATCTTCTCCAGCGAAGTTTCCGGTGTTGCATTGAAACGCTTCTTTTATTTCTTTATTCCGGCCATGCTGGTGGTCTATTTCCTGCGGCAGAGCGCGCAGGCATGGCTGTTTTTCCTCGTCAGCACCGTCGCATTTGGTTTGTTGACGTACATGATCGTCGGCGGCACACGCGCCAATATTATTATCGCTTTTGCTATCTTCTTGTTTATCGGCATTATTCGCGGCTGGATTTCGCTGTGGATGCTGGCAGCGGCGGGCGTGCTGGGGATTGTCGGGATGTTCTGGCTGGCGCTGAAGCGCTACGGGCTTAATGTCAGCGGTGATGAAGCCTTTTATACCTTCTTGTATCTGACGCGCGATACCTTTTCTCCCTGGGAAAATCTGTCTTTGCTACTGCAAAACTACGACAAGATCGATTTTCAGGGACTGGCGCCGATTGTGCGCGATTTCTACGTTTTCATCCCTTCCTGGCTGTGGCATGGCCGCCCGAGTATTGTGTTGAACTCGGCGAATTATTTTACCTGGGAAGTGCTGAATAACCACTCAGGGCTGGCTATCTCTCCGACGCTGATTGGATCGCTGGTGGTGATGGGCGGTGTCTGGTTTATTCCGTTCGGTGCGGTGGTGGTGGGTCTTATCATTAAGTGGTTTGACTGGGTGTATAAACTTGGCAATCGGGAAACAAACCGCTATAAAGCGGCGATCCTGCACAGTTTCTGCTTTGGCGCTATCTTCAATATGATCGTGCTGGCGCGTGAGGGACTGGATGCTTTCGCTTCCCGCGTGGTGTTCTTCCTCGTCGTTTTCGGTTTCTGCGTGCTGGTGGCGAAACTGCTGTACTGGTTGTTCGACAGCGCTGGCCTGATACGTAATCGCAGTGCGCGCGCAGTGAACCCCCTTTCCCAGGTGTAAAAAGGAATAACATGACGGACAAGACGGCTGCGCCGCTGTATGACCTGCGCGGTCTGAAACTCATCGGCTGGCGCGATATGCAGCACGCGCTGGATTACCTCTATGCTGACGGCGAAATCAAACGCGGCACGCTGGTGGCGATGAACGCCGAAAAACTGCTGACTGTGGAAGACGATCCCGTGGTGCGTGCGCTGATCGAGGCGGCAGAGTTTAAATATGCTGATGGTATTAGCGTGGTTCGCTCTCTGCGCAAGAAATTTCCGCAGGCGCAGGTCTCACGCGTTGCCGGTGCCGATCTCTGGGAACATTTGATGATGCGTGCCGGGCAGTCAGGTACGCCTGTATTTCTGGTGGGGGGAAAACCGGAGGTGCTGGCGCAAACCGAGCAGAAACTGCGCGCGCAGTGGCAGGTCAATATCGTGGGTAGCCAGGATGGTTATTTTACGGCGGATCAGCGTGAGGCGCTGTTTGCGCGTATCAGGGACAGCGGAGCGAAAATTGTCACCGTTGCGATGGGATCGCCACGGCAGGAGATTTTTATGCGTGACTGCCGCGCTGTTTACGCCGATGCCTTGTTTATGGGCGTTGGCGGGACGTATGACGTCTTTACCGGACATGTAAAGCGGGCGCCGAAGATCTGGCAGCAACTGGGGCTGGAGTGGCTCTACCGGTTGCTTTCGCAGCCTACGCGGCTCAAACGCCAGCTCCGCTTACTGCGTTATTTACGCTGGCACTACAGCGGAAAATTCTGACCTCATCAGGCAGCGTTTCACGCTGCCGCTTTCCTTCCAGCTGCTGTTTTATTGTGCATCGGGTCGATTTTTCTTATACATCGTTTGCCATTTCCCGCAATTTAAGAAACCATTCGCTCACTCATTTGCAGTGCCACGGCGTTTTTGCGCCAGCCATTTCCGGGCCGGTGCAGCATGGCCTGTTATGAGCTGAGGAAAAACTCATAACAATAGCCCGCGGAGCGGGTAAGAAAGAAGCAAACACAACAGAGGATTTATGGCTGAAAATAAACCGGAGCTTCAGCGCGGTCTGGAGTCTCGTCACATCGAATTAATCGCCCTGGGCGGCACCATTGGCGTGGGGTTGTTTATGGGGGCCGCCAGTACGCTGAAGTGGGCGGGCCCATCGGTATTGCTGGCGTATATCATCGCCGGTCTTTTCGTCTTTTTTATCATGCGCTCAATGGGCGAGATGCTGTTTCTTGAGCCGGTAGCCGGTTCCTTTGCCGTCTACGCGCATCGTTATATGAGCCCCTTCTTCGGCTACCTGACGGCCTGGTCCTACTGGTTTATGTGGATGGCCGTAGGGATCTCGGAAATTACTGCCATTGGCGTTTATGTCCAGTTCTGGTTCCCCGAGCTTGCTCAATGGATCCCCGCGCTGATTGCGGTAGCGCTGGTGGCGTTGGCCAACCTTGCGGCCGTGCGTCTTTATGGTGAAATTGAATTCTGGTTTGCCATGATTAAAGTCACCACCATCATCGTGATGATTATTGTTGGCCTGGGCGTGATCTTCTTCGGTTTTGGCAACGGCGGTCATTCGATTGGCTTTGGCAATCTGACAGAACATGGCGGCTTCTTTGCCGGTGGCTGGAAAGGCTTCTTAACCGCGCTCTGTATCGTGGTCGCCTCTTACCAGGGCGTTGAGCTTATCGGTATTACTGCCGGTGAAGCCAAAAACCCGCAGGTAACGCTGCGTAGCGCGGTCAGCAAAGTGCTGTGGCGTATCCTGATTTTCTATGTGGGTGCCATCTTTGTTATCGTCACCATCTTCCCGTGGAATGAAATCGGCACCAACGGCAGCCCGTTTGTGCTGACGTTTGCCAAAATCGGTATTACCGCAGCGGCAGGTATCATCAACTTTGTGGTGCTGACGGCTGCGCTCTCGGGTTGTAACAGCGGCATGTACAGTTGCGGTCGTATGCTTTACGCGCTGGCGAAGAACCGCCAGTTACCGTCTGCGGTGGCGAAAGTGTCGAAAAGCGGCGTTCCGGCAGCGGGTGTGACCATTTCTATTATTATTCTGCTGATCGGTTCGTGCCTGAACTACATTATTCCTAACCCGCAGCGCGTGTTTGTTTATGTCTATAGCGCCAGCGTATTGCCGGGAATGGTGCCGTGGTTCGTGATTCTGATTAGCCAGATGCGTTTCCGTAAAGCGCACAAAGCGGCGATTGCCACGCATCCGTTCCGCTCGATGCTGTTCCCGTGGGCGAACTGGCTGACGATGGCGTTCCTGGTGTGCGTGTTGATCGGTATGGGATTCAATGACGATACCCGTATGTCGCTGTTTGTCGGCATTATCTTCCTTGCCGCAGTAACCCTGGCATATAAGGTATTTGGCCTCAATCGACACGCGGTTACACAGCAGGTGGGTGAATAAGAGGCAAAATGCGCAAAGCATAACCAAACGCGCATTTTCTTAAAAAAAGCACTAGACAGCCGCGCCCGAAGTCCGTACTATCCACCCCCGCAACGGCGCTACGCGCCCGTAGCTCAGCTGGATAGAGCGCTGCCCTCCGGAGGCAGAGGTCTCAGGTTCGAATCCTGTCGGGCGCGCCATTTAAACCCGGCGCTTGAGCTGCGGTGGTTCGTGATTCGTCATGATACCGCGTGAAAAGATTTACAGTGGTGGCTATAGCTCAGTTGGTAGAGCCCTGGATTGTGATTCCAGTTGTCGTGGGTTCGAGTCCCATTAGCCACCCCATTATTTAGCAGTACAAGTTTCGTGGAATGCGAAGGTGGCGGAATTGGTAGACGCGCTAGCTTCAGGTGTTAGTGTCCTTACGGACGTGGGGGTTCAAGTCCCCCCCCTCGCACCACAACTTAAATTGAACAAAAAATTCAAAAAGCAGTAAAAACGGCGAGTAGCGCAGCTTGGTAGCGCAACTGGTTTGGGACCAGTGGGTCGGAGGTTCGAATCCTCTCTCGCCGACCAATTTTGAACCCCGCGAAAGCGGGGTTTTTTGTTTTCTGCGTTCCTTTAATTCCCGCTTTTTCTGCCTGTTGTTTATCAACGACAACCTCTTTCCACACTGTCGCCTGCGGGAGACATCTAATCTATTGAATTCAAATAAATAATATAATTCACCCGGTAAATGTCGTTCTGCGGCGACAAACTGTGACGACGATCGCGGTGAAGAGGGTGGCAGGATGTCCTGAGAGGGTTGAATTTATTGGGTTATTAAAAGTTTGCACTGTGTTCCATTTGAGAGTGCAAGCCTGGCATGATACGTGCAATAATATTCATGTAGATGCTCATTCCATCTCTTATGCTCGCCTTCTGGCTTCATAAACTCAGGAATGATGCAGAGCCGTTTACGGTGCTTATCGTCCACTGACAGATGTCGCTTCGGCCTCATCAAACACCATGGACATAACGTTGAGTGAAGCACCCATTAGTTGTCAAAGACCTGTTTTAACGCCTGCCTGAGCTTTCCGGCAGGCGTTTTTTTTTGGCTGGTCGTCAGGCCGGAGGGTTATTTTGCAGCGTTAGCAGCAGACCATCACGGCGCATGAGCGCGGCCTCTTCCGACTGATGCATGCGATCGAGACAATCTGCCAGCCAGGCGTAATCGAACGCATCCGGGCGCTGTTTCAGCGCTGCGCGGAAGGCCAGGCTTGCTTCCTGCCATTCACCATGTTTCAGCAGCGACTGGCCCAGCGTACTCCACAGCAATGGGCGATCGCCCTGCGCTTTAATCTGCTGGCGCAGAACTTTTTCGATCTGCTCCGGATTATTGGTTTTCAGCCGCGGGATCACCATCACCAGACGATCGTCATACTGACGTTTCAGGCCATCAAGAATAATTTCCTGTGCAGTATCGTGATCGTCACACTCGATCAAGTGCTCGGCGATAGCCACCTGTAGCGTTACCTGCTGACGGGTTTTACGGCTCTGGTTTTTCCACCAGCTTTTCAGACCTTCGCTGCCCTGATCCGCACGCGCCTGATCCATCATGCCAATCCATGCCTGCTGTTGCAGAACATCGCGATGATCATCGTCGCCGACATCGGCTTTCGCCATCGAAGGGATGATATCCAGCAGAGAAGTCCATGCGCCGGTGCGAATATAGGCCTGTTCAGCCAGGCGCAGCACTTCCGGATGACGCGGGGTGATCTCCAGCAATTTATCCACGCCATGACGAGCTGCATGATTTTCGTTGCGCGCCAGTTGCAGACGTACTCGGGTGATTTCCACCGGGATGGGATCGTTTTCCGCCAGCTCTGCTGCGCGCTCCAGATGCTGGTTGGCGCGGGCTTCATCACCGCGTTGCTGCGCCGCTTCGGCCGCCAGCAGGTAATTAACCACGGGCTGCTCGGCGTGATCGGCATTTTTCGACATCAACTTTTCAACTTGCTGATAGTCGCCTTCCGCCAGCTTGAGCAGCGCTTGCTCCGTCTGCTTGCGCGCGCGACGACGCTTGCGGCCCACAAACCAGCCACGGGTATGCGCGCCAGTGCGGAAAATGCGACGCAGCACCCATTCGAGGGCAAAGATCACCACCAACGCCAGTACCAGAATGATCACTAAACCGGTGACGCTGGTTTCAATGTTATAATTATCGGTCTGGATCAGCACGTAACCCTGATGCCCGGCAAGCATAGGGCCGAGTACGATCCCGGCGATCAACAGCGCAAAGAGCAATAATACTTTCAGCATGCTTATTCTCCCTGCGCTGCGGCCGCATTGGCCGGCGCCTGTTCAGACGTCACGGCAGGCTGCGCCAGAAGATTGCGTACGCGGGTTTGCATTAATTTTTCCAGGATCGGCTGGCTTTGCAGGGATTCCGGTAAATTCATGGCGATCGTCTGCTGGCTCAGCTTATCTATTTCCTCAAGGAAGGATTTGGTGGCCGCATCGTCGGTGTCGTAGTACGCGCGTACCCAGGTAGAAACATTATCCAGCGCCTGCTTGTAGGTCTCTTCCTGATGACGCGGAACGGCTTGCGCGGCGACGAGCAAACGTGAACGGATGTTTTCACGCAAATAGATATCCTGATTCGGCGCGAGCAGCGGTACTGCCGTTTCATCGCGACGGCGGATAGTGATAAAGCTGTCCATAAAGTTCTGCCAGCTTTTTTGCAGATTGACGCGCCATTCGCTGATCGAGCCGGAGAGCTCGCTGCTGTCGTCGTCCATCGGTGAATCATCATCGTTATTATCCGCAAGACGCAGATTATCGATTTGATTCGAAAGCTGGTTCAGATTGAGGATAATGCCGTCGTAATCCACCTGCGTGATGGCCGACAGACTGCCGATATCGTCAGTGATGGCGCGACGCGCGGTAATCAGGCTTGGATCGTTCATATCTGCCAGGCTGGCGTCGGCGCTCTTCAACAGCGCGGCAGCGGTGGTGACATCCTGATCGCTCCACAGCTTGCGGCCCGCCAGTTTCACCAGGAAATCAGCCTGCGCCAGTTGCCAGGTTTTAGCATCAGAACCGGAGATGGTCGCCACTTTCTGCTGCACTTCATCAAGCTGCTTCGCCAGTACATCATTCTGACGTTTGGCGGCATCAAGCTGGTCTGCCTGTTGTTTAATCACGCCTTCCAGCTCTGCGCGCTGCTTATCCTGCGATTGCTGTAAGGCGATAACCTGGTTGGCGATCTCGCCATTATTGCTATGCAGTGTCGCCACTTGCTGTTTTACCCAGCCATAAAGCCCGGCACCCGACGCCAGCGCAATGGCGATGGCGATCGCGCTGAGCGCAAGGCTGGTCCTGTTAGCGCGTCTATTCTTCTCTGCTTTCTCCGGCGGCGGCGTTGCGCCGTCAGCCGCTTTGGTCTCTTCGACCACGGCGGAGGAGTTTTCTTGTTCCGTCATTATGGCTTCCCATTATGAGAGTTATTGTAATGCGCGAAGCAGCGCATCGTTGTCGGCATTGTCAGCGACCCGAATGTCCTGCCAGCCCAGTTCCCGGGCGAGGTGCGCCAGACGCTCGCTCGCCACAACCAGGCGGCAGCGAAGTAGCCAGTTTTCCCGATACCAGGGGGGAATAAGTGAAAACAGTTGCTGCATCATTTCGCCGCTGGTGATCACCAGTGTCGTCACGCCACGCGTATGCCAGCGCATCGCTTCTTCAGCACCGTCATAAAATATTGCACAGCGTTGATAACATTCGCAAAATTCAACTTCAGCACCGCGCGCCGCCAGCGTTTCCGCCAGCACTTCGCGCCCACCATTACCCCGTAAGATTAGCGCATGCTTACCCTGAACACTTTGTAATTCAGGTAATTGTAGCAACACTTCACTGATTTCCCGATCGTGCGGATAGCGCACCTCAATGCCGCTGACGGTATGCAACGCCAGCGCCGTAGTGCGGCCGATAGCGAAATAGTGAGTCTGAGGAGGAAAGCGCAAACCAAGCTGCTGTAAATGGGCGTGAGCAAATGTCACCGCATGCTGCGACAGGGCAAAAACCATATCGTCTGCGGTTAGAGCAGCAAGCCGCGCGGGTAATGAAGCGAGCTCGCGGCCTGGCGTAAATTCGATTAACGGAAAGCTCCAGGCCACCAGCCCAAGTGTGCGCAACCGGCTGACTAATTCTTCTCCGGCTGGAGATGGGCGAGTGACCAGAATGCTCATGCAGGTGCGTCTCCGTTATAAACCTCATCCAGAATGGCGCGGGCGCCATTCGCCAGTAGCTCTTCCGCCAGCGAGATCCCCAGTTGTTCCGCATCTTCCGGTTTGCCGCGGCGTTCACCGCGTACCTGGATTGAACCGTCTGGCGAACCTACCAGCCCGCGCAGCCAGATCTCGCCGTTGATCAGTTCAGCATAGCTTCCAATTGGCACCTGGCATCCACCTTCAAGACGGGTATTCATCGCCCGCTCGGCTTTAACGCGCACGGCAGTGTCCTGGTGATTCAGCGGTTCGAGCAGCGTGCGCGTGCGCGTGTCATCGAGGCGGCATTCCACGCCGACCGCGCCCTGACCGACTGCCGGTAGCGAGGTTTCTGGCGGCAGCGCCATGCGTACGCGTGAAGCCAGACCGAGGCGATTAAGGCCTGCAACAGCGAGGATAATGGCGTCATATTCACCGTTATCCAGCTTGCTCAGGCGGGTACCGACGTTTCCGCGCAGGGAACGGATCACCAGATCCGGACGTCGTTCCGCCAACTGGCACTGACGGCGTAAACTGGAAGTGCCCACAATGCTACCGCGTGGCAGTTCGTCCAGCGAGGCATAACGGTTCGACACAAACGCATCGCGCGGATCGTCGCGCTCGCAAATGGTCACCAGGCCAAGCCCTTCGGGGAAATCCACCGGCACATCTTTCATTGAATGCACAGCGATATCGGCGCGGTTTTCAAGCAGTGCCAGCTCAAGTTCTTTCACAAACAACCCTTTGCCACCCACTTTCGCCAGTGGCGTATCAAGGATCACATCGCCGCGGGTGACCATCGGCACCAGTTCTACAGTCAGCCCCGGGTGGCTCGCTTCAAGGCGTTCCTTAACGTATTGTGCTTGCCAGAGCGCAAGTGGGCTTTGCCGTGTGGCAATTCTTAAAACATTGTCTAACATGCTTGTTACCGTCATTATCGTCCGCTGACCATCCTAACATTGTTGCATTAGGGTGTCAGTGTTCGCGGTGGATTGCCGGGGGGAAGTGAAGGCTTCATCCCGCAATACAGGCGCAGCGCGGGCCGTAATTAAGAATTTACAAAGTGTGTTTGATGCTACACTGGTTTGTAGCGCATCTTTCTTTACGGTCAATGAGCAAGGTGTTAAATTGATCACGTTTTAGACCATTTTTTCGTCTGTACCCCTATAAAGATAAGGGCGAAAAATGGCAACGGCGACTTTGGATTTTCTGTAAACATCAGGCGATATGTCTTGTACCTCTATATTGAGACTCTGAAACAGAGACTGGATGCCATCAATCAACTGCGTGTGGAACGCGCGCTTGCTGCCATGGGGCCTGCTTTTCAGCAGGTCTACAGTCTGCTGCCGACATTACTGCACTACCATCATCCGCTGATGCCGGGTTACCTTGAGGGTAACGTTCCGCAGGGCATTTGCCTTTACACGCCTGATGAAAACCAACTTCACTATCTGAACGAACTCGAACTGCACCGTGGTTTGCCGCCGCAGGAGTCGCCAAAAGGCGAATTACCGATCACCGGCGTTTACTCTATGGGTAGCACGTCATCCGTTGGGCAAAGCTGCTCTTCGGATCTGGACATCTGGGTATGTCATCAATCCTGGCTTGATAACGAAGAGCGGCAACTGTTGCAGCGAAAATGCAGCCTGCTGGAAAGCTGGGCCGCGTCGCTGGGCGTGGAAGTTAGCTTCTTCCTGATTGATGAAAACCGTTTCCGCCATAACGAAAGTGGCAGTCTCGGCGGCGAGGATTGTGGCTCGACGCAGCATATACTGTTGCTTGACGAATTTTACCGTACCGCCGTGCGTCTTGCCGGGAAACGTATTCTTTGGAATATGGTGCCGGGCGATGAAGAAGAGCATTACGACGACTACGTAATGACGCTTTATGCGCAGGGCGTGCTGACACCAAATGAGTGGCTGGATCTCGGCGGCTTAAGTTCCCTTTCGGCGGAAGAGTACTTCGGCGCCAGCCTTTGGCAGCTCTATAAAAGTATCGATTCCCCATACAAAGCAGTGTTGAAGACCCTGCTTCTGGAAGCTTATTCCTGGGAATATCCCAACACGCGCCTGCTGGCGAAAGATATTAAACAGCGTCTGCATGATGGCGAGATCGTCTCCTTCGGTCTTGATCACTACTGCATGATGCTGGAACGCGTGACGCAATATCTGGTTGCTATCGAAGACACCACCCGTCTCGATCTGGCGCGTCGATGTTTCTACTTAAAAGTGTGCGAAAAGCTCAGCCGTGAACGCGCTTGTGTCGGCTGGCGTCGTGAAGTGATCGCGCAGTTGGTAAAAGAGTGGGGCTGGGACGATGCGCGCGTAGCTATGCTGGACAATCGCGCCAACTGGAAAATCGATCAGGTACGCGAAGCGCACAATGAGCTGCTCGATGCGATGATGCAGAGCTATCGCAATCTGATCCGTTTCGCTCGCCGTAATAATCTGAGCGTTTCCGCCAGCCCGCAGGATATCGGGGTGTTGACCCGTAAACTGTATGCCGCCTTTGAGGCGTTGCCGGGCAAAGTAACGCTGGTGAACCCGCAGATTTCACCGGATCTCTCCGAACCCAATTTAACCTTTATTCATGTTCCGCCAGGCCGCGCCAACCGCACTGGCTGGTATCTGTACAATCGCGCGCCAAACATGGACTCCATCGTCAGCCATCAGCCGCTGGAATATAACCGCTATCTGAATAAGCTGGTGGCCTGGGCTTGGTTTAACGGGTTGCTGACCTCGCGCACGCATCTGTTTATTAAAGGCAATGATGTGGTCGATCTGGCGAAGCTGCAGGAGATGGTGGCGGATGTATCGCATCACTTCCCGCTGCGCCTGCCTGCGCCGACCCCGAAAGCACTCTATAGCCCGTGCGAAATCCGTCATCTGGCGATTATCGTCAACCTGGAGTACGACCCGACTGCGGCGTTTCGTAACCAGGTGGTGCATTTCGACTTCCGTAAGCTTGATGTCTTCAGCTTCGGCGAGCAGCAAAACTGCCTCGTCGGAAGCGTGGATCTGCTCTACCGTAATTCGTGGAATGAGGTGCGTACGCTGCATTTCAACGGCGAGCAGGCGATGATCGAAGCGCTGAAAACGATTCTCGGCAAAATGCATCAGGATGCGGCGCCGCCGGACAGCGTTGAAGTGTTCTGCTACAGCCAGCATCTGCGCGGCCTGATTCGAACCCGCGTCCAGCAACTGGTTTCTGAGTGTATTGAGCTGCGTCTTTCCAGTACGCGTCAGGAAACCGGTCGCTTTAAAGCGCTGCGCGTGGCGGGTCAGACCTGGGGGCTGTTCTTTGAACGCCTGAATGTGTCGGTACAGAAGCTGGAAAACGCGATCGAGTTTTATGGTGCGATTTCGCATAACAAACTGCATGGCCTTTCCGTGCAGGTTGAAACCAATCACGTCGAATTACCGGCGGTGGTGGATGGTTTTGCCAGCGAAGGGATTATTCAGTTCTTCTTTGAAGAGACCGGTGAAGAAGGCTTTAACATCTATATTCTGGATGAGAGCAACCGCGCTGAAGTCTATCATCACTGTGAAGGCAGCAAAGAGGAGCTGGTGCGGGATGTAAGCCGTTTCTACTCGTCATCGCATGACCGCTTCACCTACGGTTCCAGCTTTATTAACTTCAACTTGCCGCAGTTCTATCAGATTGTGAATACGGAAGGGCGTGCGCAGGTGATCCCGTTCCGCAATCAGGCGATCAGCACCGCAACACCGGCGAATCAGGACAACGACGCGCCGCTGTTGCAGCAATATTTCTCGTAATACGTGCCGGATAAATCATTAACACCTTATCCGGCGCGTAATATTAACGAAAAGTCACCGTTTCGCCCGCTTGCTGCGTGGCGGCCTGTTCCAGCAGATCCCAGAAGGTTTCGCCGCTGCGATCGCAAACCCAGTCGTCACCCTTGAGATCGAAATGGTAGCCGCCCTGTTTGGTCGCCAGCCACACCTGGTGCAGCGGTTCCTGACGGTTGATGATGATTTTGTTGCCGTTTTCAAAGCTAATGGTTAAGACGCCGCCGTTGATTTCGCAGTCGATGTCGCTGTCGCCATCCCAGTCATCAAGGCGTTCTTCGATGGTGAGCCACAGGCTGTCGGCGAGGCGATGAAATTCACTGTCGTTCATTCTGCTTTCCTGTTTTTTATGATGGCAGCAGTATAACGCGAAACATTTCCCGATGCCCTAAACCAGCAAACTCTTGCTTTTGTGTCTTCTCCTGCGATGATAGAAAGCAGAAAGAACGAACTTACAGGCAACTCATAATGAAAGATGTGTTTCGCGCGATGGCCGTACTGCTGACTCTGTTCAGCCTGACGGGTTGTGGTCTGAAGGGGCCGCTCTATTTTCCTCCTGCGGATAAAAACGCGCCGCCGCCAACCAAAACGCAAACCAGCACGATCCAGCCGAGCACTCCGGATAGCAACGATCGTGGTGATGACGGCTCTCCGAGCCAGGTGAATTACTGACGCTACCGTTCTGTATCCGCGCAACTGGAGTAGATGATGCAGTTCTCAAAAATGCATGGCCTTGGCAACGATTTTATGGTCGTCGACGCGGTAACGCAGAATGTCTTTTTCTCACCGGAGCTGATCCGTCGTCTGGCGGATCGTCACCTTGGCGTTGGGTTTGATCAACTGCTGGTGGTTGAGCCTCCCTACGATCCCGAACTCGATTTTCACTACCGTATTTTCAATGCTGATGGCAGTGAAGTGTCGCAGTGTGGTAATGGCGCGCGCTGTTTCGCCCGCTTTGTTCGCCTGAAAGGGTTAACCAATAAACGTGATATCCGCGTCAGTACGGCGAACGGTCGTATGGTATTGAGCGTAACGGAAGACGAACTGGTACGCGTCAATATGGGCGAGCCAAACTTCGAACCGTCGCAGGTGCCGTTCCGCGCCAACAAAGCGGAAAAGACCTATATTATGCGGGCGGCGGAGCAAACCATACTGTGCGGCGTTGTTTCGATGGGTAATCCGCACTGCGTGATTCAGGTTGATGACGTGGACACCGCGCCGGTAGAAACGCTGGGGCCGGTGATGGAGAGCCATGAGCGCTTTCCTGAACGCGCCAATATCGGTTTTATGCAGGTCGTCTCACGGGATCACATTCGTCTGCGCGTCTTTGAACGTGGTGCAGGTGAAACCCAGGCCTGTGGCAGCGGCGCTTGTGCGGCTGTCGCGGTCGGCATTCAGCAGGATTTACTGGCCGAAAATGTTCGCGTTGAATTACCGGGCGGTCGGCTTGATATCGCGTGGAAAGGACCGGGTCAACCGTTGTTTATGACTGGCCCGGCGGCACATGTCTATGACGGGTTTATTCATCTATGAAGCATATAGGAGAAGAGCAGCAGGAGCCGTTGGCCGAACTGGATGACCAGGCGGTGGCGGAATATCTGCTGCACCATCCTGAATTCTTTATCCGCAATGCGCGGCTGGTAGAGCAAATGCGCGTGCCGCACCCGGTGCGCGGTACGGTTTCTCTCGTCGAATGGCACATGGCGCGCTCGCGCAATCACATCAATGTGCTGGAAGAGAACATGACCTTGCTGATGGAGCAGGCGAGCGCAAACGAAGGGTTATTCTATCGTCTGCTGCGCCTGCAAAGTCGGCTGGCATCCGCCAGCAGCCTCGAAGAGATGCTTAACCGTTTTCATCGCTGGGCGCGCGATCTGGGGCTGGCAGGCGCGACTATCCGCCTGTTTCCCGATCGCTGGCGTCTGGGCGCGCCTTCCCGCTACACCCATCTTGCGCTCTCCCGCCAGGCCTTTGAATCGTTGCGCATTCAACGCTTAGGCCAGCAGCATCACTATCTCGGCTCATTAAACGGGCCGGAGTTGCTGCTGCTGCTGCCGGAAGCGAAAGCAATCGGCTCCGTGGCCATGTCATTAATGGGGCCGGATGGCTCCCTTGGCGTGGTGCTGTTCAGCAGTCGTGATGTTCACCATTACCAGCAAGGTCAGGGCACCCAGCTTTTAGATGAGATAGCGCAGATGCTGCCGGATCTTCTGGAACGCTGGATCGAGCGCGTATGAGTGACTCACCGCTATTACCTGCCGTTAGCAAATTCCTGCGTTACCTTGGCGTTGAACGTCAGCTCAGCCCCATTACGCTGCTTAATTATCAGCGTCAGCTTGATGCCATCATTGCGTTGACCGGTGAAACCGGCCTGGAAAGTTGGCAACAATGTGATGCTGCAATGGTGCGCGCAATTGCCGTACGTAGCCGGCGGAAAGGGCTCGGCCCGGCAAGCCTGGCGCTGCGGCTTTCGGCGCTGCGCAGTTTCTTTGACTGGATGGTCAGCCAGGGCGAGCTACCGGCAAACCCGGCAAAGGGCATTTCGGCACCGAAAGCGCCGCGGCATTTGCCGAAGAATATTGATGTTGATGATGTGAACCGGTTGCTGGATATCGATCTTAACGATCCGCTGGCCGTGCGCGATCGGGCCATGCTGGAAGTGATGTACGGTGCCGGTTTGCGTCTTTCGGAACTGGTCAATCTGGATATCAAACATCTGGATCTGGAAAGCGGCGAAGTGTGGGTAATGGGCAAGGGCAGCAAAGAGCGACGCTTACCTATTGGTCGCAGTGCGGTGACCTGGATCGAGCACTGGCTCGATCTGCGTGGGCTGTTTGGCGCGGAAGAGGATGCACTGTTTTTATCGAAGCTGGGGAAACGAATTTCGGCGCGTAATGTGCAAAAACGTTTTGCCGAGTGGGGCATCCGCCAGGGGCTTAACAGTCACGTGAATCCGCATAAACTGCGGCACTCATTCGCCACACATATGCTTGAATCGAGCGGCGATCTGCGCGGGGTGCAGGAACTGCTCGGTCACGCTAATCTTTCAACGACACAAATCTATACCCATCTCGATTTTCAACATCTTGCATCGGTGTACGACGCCGCGCACCCGCGCGCCAAACGGGGGAAATAATGCGTTTTTACCGCCCATTGGGTCAGATCTCCGCGATCACTTTTGACCTGGACGATACTCTTTACGACAACCGGCTGGTGATCCAGCGTACCGAACAGGAAGCGCTGGCGTTTGTGCAACGCTATCATCCGGCGCTGAACGGCCTGGAAAATGAAGAATTCAAGCGTTTGCGCCAGTCGCTGCGGGAAACCGAGCCGGAGATTTATCACGACGTTACTGAATGGCGGCGACGCGCTGTTGAACAGGCGATGCTGAACGCCGGGCTAACAGTCGAGGAAGCCGCTGTGGGCGCACAGGCCTCAATGGTTAACTTTGCCAAATGGCGCAGCCGCATTGATGTGCCACAGGAAACCCACGACACGCTGAAGAGGCTGGCAACGAAGTGGCCGCTGGTGGCGATCACCAACGGTAACGCGCAGCCGGAACTGTTCGGGCTGGGCGATTACTTTGAATTCGTGCTGCGCGCCGGGCCGGACGGGCGTTCAAAACCGTTCAGCGACATGTACCATCTGGCCGCAGATCGCCTTGGTGTGGCGGTAGAGGATATTCTGCATGTTGGCGACGATTTGACCACGGATGTTGCGGGCGCGATCCGTTGCGGCATGCAGGCATGCTGGATCAAACCGGAAGGCACCGATCTGCTACAGGCAACCGACAGCCGTTTGTTACCGCATATGGAAATTTCGCGGTTGGCATCCCTCACGACGCTGATATAATCACCAATAGTTCTGTATAAAATACCAGGGTTTTTGGCGGATGGCGCTACGCTTATCCGCTCTACGGTAACGTAGGCCCGGTAAGCGAAGCGCCATCGGGCGCTTCGTTCAATTCCTGACGACTACGCGACGGTACCTATGGACGTTTCTTATCTGCTCGACAGCCTCAATGACAAACAGCGCGACGCCGTAGCCGCAGAGCGCAGCAATATGCTGGTGCTGGCCGGGGCGGGGAGCGGTAAGACGCGCGTGCTGGTACACCGTATCGCCTGGCTGATGACCGTGGAGAACTGCTCGCCGTACTCGATCATGGCGGTCACTTTTACCAATAAAGCGGCGGCGGAAATGCGTCACCGTATCGGTCAGTTGATGGGCACCTCACAGGGCGGAATGTGGGTGGGCACGTTCCACGGCCTGGCGCACCGCTTGTTGCGTGCGCACCATATGGACGCCAATTTGCCGCAGGATTTCCAGATCCTCGACAGTGAAGATCAGCTCCGGTTGCTGAAACGCCTGATCAAAGCGATGAATCTGGATGAGAAGCAGTGGCCGCCACGTCAGGCGATGTGGTACATCAACGGCCAGAAAGATGAGGGCATTCGTCCGCATCATATCCAGAGTTTCGGTAACCCGGTTGAGCAGACCTGGCAGAAAGTTTATCAGGCCTACCAGGAAGCTTGCGATCGCGCCGGGTTGGTGGATTTTGCCGAGCTGCTGCTGCGCGCCCATGAGCTGTGGCTGAACAAGCCGCATATTTTGCAGCACTATCGTGAACGCTTTACCAATATCCTGGTGGACGAATTTCAGGATACTAACAACATTCAGTACGCATGGATCCGCCTGCTGGCGGGCGACACCGGCAAGGTGATGATCGTCGGCGACGATGATCAGTCCATTTACGGCTGGCGCGGCGCGCAAGTGGAAAACATCCAGCGCTTCCTGAAAGATTTCCCCGGCGCGCAGACCATTCGCCTGGAGCAGAACTACCGCTCCACCAGTAATATCCTTAGCGCCGCTAACGCCCTGATTGAAAACAACAACGGGCGGCTGGGGAAAAATCTGTGGACCGACGGCGTCGATGGCGAGCCGATTTCACTCTATTGCGCGTTCAACGAGCTGGACGAAGCGCGCTTTGTCGTAAACCGTATCAAAGCCTGGCAGGACAACGGTGGGCAACTGACGCAGTGCGCCATTCTCTATCGCAGCAACGCCCAGTCGCGCGTGCTGGAAGAGGCGCTGTTGCAGGCCAGTATGCCGTACCGCATTTATGGTGGTATGCGATTCTTCGAACGTCAGGAGATCAAAGATGCGCTCTCCTATCTGCGTTTGATCGCCAACCGCAATGATGATGCCGCGTTTGAGCGCGTAGTGAATACGCCGACGCGCGGCATTGGCGATCGCACGCTGGATGTTGTGCGCCAGACGTCACGCGATCGTCAGTTGACGCTGTGGCAGGCGACGCGCGAGCTGTTACAGGAAAAAGCACTGGCGGGCCGTGCTGCAAGCGCCCTGCAACGCTTCCTCGAACTGATTGACGCGCTGGCGCAGGAAACGGCCGATATGCCGCTGCATGTACAAACCGACCGGGTGGTGAACGACTCTGGTCTGCGCATGATGTACGAGCAGGAGAAGGGCGAGAAAGGCCAGACGCGTATTGAGAACTTAGAGGAGCTGGTCACCGCCACGCGGCAGTTCAGCTACAACGAAGAAGATGAAGATTTAATGCCGTTGCAGGCGTTTCTCTCTCACGCCGCGCTGGAGGCGGGTGAAGGGCAGGCGGACACCTGGCAGGATGCGGTGCAGCTTATGACGCTGCACTCGGCAAAAGGTCTGGAATTCCCGCAGGTCTTTATCGTTGGCATGGAAGAGGGCATGTTCCCGAGCCAGATGTCGCTGGATGAGGGCGGTCGTCTGGAAGAGGAGCGCCGGCTGGCGTATGTCGGCGTGACGCGAGCGATGCAGAAACTGACCTTAACCTACGCTGAAACGCGTCGTCTGTACGGAAAAGAGGTTTATCACCGCCCTTCACGCTTTATCGGCGAGCTGCCGGAAGAGTGTGTGGAAGAGGTGCGTTTACGCGCCAGCATCAGCCGCCCGGTTAGTCATCAGCGCATGGGAACGCCAGCCGCGCAGAGCGACACCGGCTATAAACTTGGCCAACGCGTGCGCCATGCGAAGTTTGGCGAAGGTACGGTAGTGAACATGGAAGGCAGCGGTGAACATAGCCGTTTGCAGGTGGCTTTCCAGGGGCAGGGTATTAAATGGCTGGTGGCCGCTTATGCGAAGCTGGAAACCGTCTAACGTTCAGAAAAATATCATTATTTTGTAATAATCTGCTAGCCTTATACGCTAAAGGGCAAATATTGCTCTTTAGCGTTTCGTTGCGTGTTGACGCCTTCTGAGTGCTGGCGTAACATGCGCGCACGATCACGCTAAGAGGACATTCGCCTTGGACACACCCAGTAGATACTGGCTCAATCTCCTGTTCCGCAGGAACAACTCCTAAGGCTATTTTCTCATGCTGATAGCCTCAGAGGTTGTCAGCGACCTGTATGTTTCCCGTCGCGCTGAGTCAGGCTGTTTAATGGTCTGAAACCCAATTCGTTTCTTGTGTGCCCACCGAACTGTCCGATATTTTTTGCATTGGGAGTCCCGGCCATGCTGAGCGCATTTCAACTGGAAAACAATCGTTTAACCCGTCTTGAGGCTGACGAAATCAAACACCTCGCTAGCTCGGTTTGGGTTGATTTGGTCGAGCCGGACGAAGACGAACGAACCCGTGTGCAAACGGAATTGGGTCAGAACCTGGCCACCCGACCTGAACTGGAAGACATCGAAGCCTCCGCGCGTTTTTTCGAGGACGAAGACGGGCTGCACATCCACTCCTTCTTCTTTTTTGAAGACGCTGAAGATCACGCCGGTAACTCAACGGTGGCATTCACCATTCGCGAAGGTCGCCTGTTCACGCTGCGTGAGCGCGAATTACCCGCGTTTCGCCTCTATCGTATGCGCGCCCGCAGCCAGGAGATGGTTGATGGCAACGCCTATGAACTGCTATTGGATCTGTTCGAAACCAAAATCGAACAACTGGCGGATGAGATCGAAAACATCTACAGCGACCTGGAAAAGCTGAGCCGCGTCATTATGGAAGGCCAGCAGGGCGATGAATATGACGACGCGCTTTCAACGCTGGCGGAGCAGGAAGATATCGGCTGGAAGGTGCGCCTGTGTCTGATGGATACTCAGCGCGCGCTGAACTTCCTGGTGCGCAAGGCGCGTTTACCGGCCGGTCAGCTGGAGCAGGCGCGTGAGATCCTGCGCGATATCGAATCTCTGCTGCCGCACAATGAATCCCTGTTCCAGAAGGTGAACTTCCTGATGCAGGCGGCGATGGGTTTCATCAATATCGAGCAGAACCGCATCATCAAGATCTTCTCGGTCGTTTCCGTGGTGTTCCTGCCGCCGACGCTGGTGGCATCCAGCTACGGGATGAACTTTGAATTTATGCCCGAGCTGCACTGGAGCTTCGGCTACCCTGGCGCGATTGTCTTTATGATCCTCGCCGGGCTGGCGCCGTATCTCTACTTCAAGCGCCGCAACTGGCTGTAAGATAACGGGCGGCGTTGCCGCCCTTTTTCATTTTCACTGGAGTGCGTGCGCCGCTTCAGCATGCGGTAAAGAGGCCGCACAAACTCTTCATCACTCGTTTTTGCGTAAACCGCGCTGGGTGTATACCGCATCCATAATAAAAATCGCCAGCGCCAGCCAGATAAAACCAAAGGTCACCATCTTATCCGGCCCCGGGTGCTCGCCATAGAAAGCAACCGCCAGCAGGAACATCAGCGTCGGGCCGATATACTGGAAAAACCCCAGCGTCGATAAACGCAAACGCATTGCCGCGCCGGTAAAGCAGAGCAGAGGAATCGTCGTAACCACACCGGCGGCCATCAACAACAGGTTCAGCGACAGGCTGTTTTGTCCCATATGGCTGGTCGGGCTATCGGTGATGCCAAATAGCCACACTGCTGCAACCGGCAGTAACCACAGCGTTTCTACCAGCATGCCGGTTTGCGCATCGACAGCGATTTTTTTGCGCAGCAGGCCGTAAAAAGCAAAACTAAATGCCAGACCAAGCGCAATGATCGGCAGCGAGCCAAACGTCCACAGTTGCACCAGCACGCCGACGGCGGCCAGCAGTACCGCCAGCCACTGCATACGACGGAAACGCTCGCCCAAAAACAGCATCCCCAGCAGGATATTCACCAGTGGGTTAATAAAGTAACCCAGGCTGGCTTCCAGCATATGGTTGTGGTTTACCGCCCAGATAAACAGCAACCAGTTGCCGCCAACCAGTATGGCCGAGACGGCCAGCAGCAGGATTTTTTTCGGCGTTTGCAGCAGCGCTTTTACACTGCCCCACTGACGGCTGACGCTGATCAACGCCAGCATGAAGAAGAAGGACCAGATGACGCGGTGAGTGAGAATTTCGTCAGCCGGTACGTACCAAATCACTTTGAAATAGGCCGGGGCAACCCCCCAAATGAAATAAGCGGCCAGAGCGAGTAACACGCCCAGCCGCGTCTGTTTTGCATCCATCGGGAAAACTCTTTGCTGAAAAGTAACCGTATGTTACCCGATTTTCACAACCGCCTCACCCCACCATATAGGTGGCCGTCGCGCTGGCGATATGCAGTTGATCCTCGTTATGCAGTTCTACGCGGGCGACGGCAACTTTATTGCCCGCGCGCAGCAAACTACTGCTGGCGGTGAAGCGCGTGCCGCGCCCAGGCCGCAGATAATCGACGCGTAAATCAATGGTGCCCATGCGCGACAAACGCTGGCGCAGCTCCTCTTCGCTGATAGTGTCATGGCGGGTTAACGTGCTGCCCACGCAAACCAGACCAGCGGCGACATCCAGCGCGGAGGCGATTACACCGCCATGTAAAATGCTTTGCGCCCAGTTGCCCACCATCATTGGCTGATTAGTAAATTTCAACTCTGCATACTCTTTTTCATAACGTTCCAGCTCAAGACCTAATGCACGGTTAAACGGCATGTGATAGACAAAAATCTCGCCCACCAGCTTAAGGGTTTGATCGGCTGTGAGAACGGCTGACATAGCAATCTGATCCGATGTGTTAATGGAATGTTGATTTTATGCCTGTTATTTGTTGATTTCCAGTTTAAGAACCGATACCTGAGCAGTGACTCAATAAATATGTAGAATACTTGCGGGGAACTTCTTCAATTCAACAATATGATTCGGGAGCATAAAACCGATGCGGACCTCTCTGGGTTGGTTTTTCGCAGTGCTTGCACTGCCTTTTATGGCATACGCACAGGAAGCTACGGTAAAGGAAGTTCATGATGCCCCCGCCGTGCGCGGTAGCATCATCGCCAATTTATTGCAGGAGCACGATAATCCTTTCACGCTTTATCCTTATGAAACCAACTACGTGATCTATACCGATACCAGCGATATGAACAAGGAAGCGATTCGCTCCTATAACTGGTCTGATAATGCGCGTAAGGACGAAGTGAAGTTTCAGCTCAGCCTGGCGTTTCCGCTGTGGCGCGGGATTCTGGGGCCCAATTCTGTTTTTGGTGCTTCCTATACGCAGAAGTCCTGGTGGCAGCTCTCCAATAGCGCTGAGTCATCACCGTTCCGTGAAACCAACTACGAACCGCAGCTTTTCCTCGGTTTCGCCACCGATTATGAGTTTGCTGGCTGGACGTTGCGCGATGTGGAGATGGGTTTTAACCACGATTCAAACGGCCGTTCCGACCCGACATCACGTAGCTGGAACCGCATCTACACCCGCCTGATGGCGCAAAACGGCAACTGGATGGTTCAAGTGAAGCCCTGGTATGTGGTGGGTTCCACCGACGATAATCCGGACATCACCAAATACATGGGCTATTACCAGTTGGAGATTGGTTATCAACTGGGCGAGGCAATCCTCAGCGCCAAAGGGCAGTACAACTGGAATACCGGCTACGGCGGTGCGGAAATCGGCATCAGCTATCCGATAACCCGACACGTCCGGTTCTACACCCAGGTTTACAGCGGCTACGGCGAATCATTGATTGACTATAATTTCAATCAAACCCGTATTGGTGTGGGCGTGATGCTTAACGATCTGTTTTAAGCATTGCAGTTTCTGGCGCAGGCGCTGAAAATAGCGCCTGTTTTTATTTCAGGCAAATGGGGTCATTGTGGCGCAGGCGGAAGTATTGAATCAGGAATCGCTGGCTAAACAGGTCTTGCAAGAGACCTTCGGCTACCAGCAATTCCGCCCGGGCCAGCAGGATATTATCGACACCGTACTGAGCGGCCGCGACTGCCTGGTGGTGATGCCGACCGGCGGCGGAAAATCTCTGTGCTATCAAATTCCGGCGCTGGTGCTGCAGGGGCTGACGGTGGTGGTTTCGCCGTTGATCTCACTGATGAAAGATCAGGTCGACCAGCTACTTGCCAACGGCGTTGCGGCGGCGTGCCTGAACTCTACCCAAAGCCGTGAGCAGCAGTTTGACGTGATCAACGGCTGTCGCAACGGCCAGATCCGTCTGCTTTATATCGCGCCCGAGCGCCTGATGCTCGACAACTTCCTTGACCAGTTGCGCCAGTGGAATCCGGTGCTGCTGGCCGTTGACGAAGCGCACTGTATTTCCCAGTGGGGTCACGATTTCCGCCCGGAATACGCCGCACTTGGCCACTTGCGCCAGATGCTGCCGTCCGTGCCTTTTATGGCGCTGACTGCGACGGCTGATGACACCACGCGCCGCGATATCGAACGCCTGCTGGGCTTAAACGATCCGCTGATCCAGGTCAGCAGCTTCGACCGTCCAAACATCCGCTATATGCTGATGGAAAAATTTAAACCGCTCGATCAGTTGCTGCGTTACGTACAGGAGCAGCGCGGTAAATCCGGCATTATTTACTGCAACAGCCGCGCCAAGGTGGAAGACACCGCCGCGCGCCTGCAAAGCCGTGGGTTCAGCGCGGCGGCTTATCATGCCGGGCTGGATAACGAGCTACGCGCGCGGGTGCAGGAGCAGTTCCAGCGCGACGATTTACAAATCGTGGTGGCAACCGTGGCGTTTGGCATGGGCATCAACAAGCCGAACGTACGTTTCGTGGTGCATTTCGACATCCCGCGCAATATCGAATCCTATTATCAGGAGACGGGCCGCGCCGGGCGTGACGGTCTGCCTGCGGAAGCGATGCTGTTTTACGATCCGGCGGATATGGCGTGGCTGCGCCGTTGTCTGGAGGAGAAACCGGCAGGGCCATTGCAGGATATTGAGCGGCACAAGCTCAATGCGATGGGCGCATTTGCTGAAGCGCAAACCTGCCGTCGTCTGGTGCTGCTCAACTATTTCGGCGAAGGGCGGCAGGAGCCCTGCGGCAACTGCGACATTTGCCTCGATCCGCCGCGCCAGTACGATGGTTTGCAGGACGCGCAAAAAGCGTTGTCGGCCATCTATCGCGTCAATCAGCGTTTCGGTATGGGTTATGTAGTGGAAGTGCTGCGCGGTGCGAACAATCAGCGCATCCGCGAATTCGGTCACGACAAATTGCCGGTGTACGGCATTGGCCGCGAGCAGAGCCATGAACACTGGGTGAGCGTGATCCGCCAGCTTATCCATATGGGATTTGCCACCCAGAATATTGCCCAGCATTCTGCGCTTCAGTTAACGGAAGCGGCGCGTCCGCTGCTACGTGGTGAAGTACCGCTGATGCTGGCGGTGCCGCGAATGGTAGCGCTGAAGCCAAAAGTGATGCAGAAAGCCGCCGTTGGCAATTACGATCGCAAGCTGTTCGCCAAGCTGCGTAAATTGCGAAAAGCGATTGCCGACGAAGAGAATATCCCGCCTTATGTGGTGTTTAACGATGCAACGCTGATTGAGATGGCCGAACAGATGCCGCTTTCGCCGGGGGAAATGCTCAGCGTAAACGGCGTGGGAACGCGCAAACTTGAGCGTTTCGGCCAGGAATTTATGGCGCTTATCCGCGCACATGTCGATGGCGACGAAGAGTAGTTTTAGCGGCCGAAAAGTGCCAGGATAGTTACTCACTGAATTATCTTCCCGCAGGTTCTCTATGTTGATGTTATTTCTTACCGTGGCGCTGGTGCATATCGTTGCCCTGATGAGCCCCGGCCCGGATTTCTTCTTCGTTTCGCAAACCGCCGTTAGCCGCTCGCGCAAAGAGGCGATGATGGGCGTGTTCGGCATCACTTGTGGCGTAATGGTGTGGGCTGGCGTGGCGCTGCTCGGCCTGAACTTGATCCTCGAAAAAATGGCGTGGTTGCACAGCATTATTATGGTCGGCGGTGGTCTTTATCTGTGCTGGATGGGCTACCAGATGCTGCGCGGCGCGCTGAAGAAAGATCAGAAACCGGCTGATGCGCCGAAAGTAGAGCTGGCAACCAGCAGCGGTCGCAGCTTTCTGAAAGGGTTACTGACCAATCTGGCGAACCCGAAAGCCATTATCTACTTCGGCTCGGTGTTTTCACTGTTTGTCGGCGATGGCGTCGGCACCAGCGCGCGCTGGGGTATTTTCGTGCTGATTGCGCTGGAAACGCTGGCCTGGTTTACCGTCGTCGCCAGCCTGTTCGCACTGCCGGCAATGCGTCGCGGTTATCAGCGTCTGGCAAAATGGATTGACGGTTTTGCCGGCGCGCTGTTTGCTGGCTTCGGCATCCATCTGATTATTTCCCGTTAATTCATCTGCCGGTTGGCGCTTCGTCATCCGGCCTGCGGATTTTCCAGGCCCGGTAAGCGCAGCGCCACCGGGCACCTGCCTCAGGCGTGGCGGGCAGAAGCCAGCAACGCGCCGACCAGCACGAACAGCGAACCAAATACCTTATTCAGCGCCTTCATCTGGTGCGGGCCTTTGATCCAGCCAGCAATGCGCTGCGCCAGCGTCGCGTAACCAATCATGACAATGATGTCGACGACGATCGTTGTTACCCCCAGCACCACATACTGCATCACCTGCGGCTGATGCGGCACGATAAATTGCGGGAACAGGGCGGCAAGAAAAACGATGCTTTTCGGGTTGGTCAGATTAACGAATACCGCCCGCTTAAACAGCCGACCGCGCGACTGGGTTTTCGCCAGCGTATTGAGATCGATAGCGCCTGCGGCGCGCCACTGCTGAATACCCAGCCAAATCAGGTAGGCTGCGCCCGCCCATTTCAGCACTTCAAACGCCAGCACGGAACGAGAAAACAGCGTACCCAGCCCGACACCGACCAGCACGATATGAATGCCAAGCCCGGTCTGCAATCCGGCAATAGAAGCCGCTGCGCCGCGATAGCCGTAGCCAATGGACGTGGTCATGGTGTTAATCGCACCGGAACCGGGCGAGAGACTTAAAATGATTGAAGTCAGCAGGTAGGCGAACCACCATTCGAAGGTCATGAGAAATTCCTGGTTGTCTGTTTTTATGCCACAATACGCTATTGTCAGTGGATTTTGCTATTGGTCACAAAAAAACGATTTTACATGGCTAACAGGGGCGAAATTCCGATGTTTCGGCAAAAAACGGCCTGGGAAACCAGAGAAAAAGCGTTCGCGGCATTTACCACCGGGCCGCTGATGGATTTCTGGCGCTCGCGTGAAGAAGCCGTGTTTACCGGTGTCGATAATGTACCCGTCAGTTTTGTCCGCTTTCGCGATCGTCGCCACGATCGGGTGATTGTGATTTGTCCGGGCCGCATTGAAAGTTATGTCAAATACGCCGAACTGGCGTATGACCTGTTCTACCTCGGTTACGATGTGTTGATTATCGATCACCGCGGGCAGGGGCGCTCCGGGCGGATGTTGGCGGATACGCACCGGGGTCATGTGGTCAACTTTAGCGATTATGTTGATGATTTGGCGGCATTCTGGCAGCAGGAAGTCGCAGACGGTCCCTGGCGCAAACGTTATATCCTGGCGCATTCGATGGGCGGCGCGATCTCCACGCTCTTCTTACAGCGTTATCCGCATGTCTGTAATGCTATTGCCCTGTGCGCGCCGATGTTCGGCATTATCATTCGCCTGCCGGAGTGGATGGTACGCCCGCTGCTTGACTGGGCGGAAAGCTATCCGCGTCTTCGCGACAATTACGCTATCGGCACCGGAAGCTGGCGCGCATTGCCGTTCGCGATTAACGTGCTGACCCACAGCCGCGAGCGTTACCGGCGCAATCTGCGTTTTTATGCCGACGAACCGACGCTGCGTGTGGGCGGGCCGACGTGGCACTGGGTGCGCGAAGGCATTCTGGCCGGAGAACACGCGCTGGCAGGGGCGGCAAACGATGACACCCCAACATTAATTATTCAGGCAGAAGAGGAGCACGTGGTGGATAACCGCATGCAACAACGCTTCTGCGAAATTCGCGCTGCGGCGGGCCACCCTTGTGAAGGGGGAAAACCGTTTGTTATACCCGGCGCGTACCATGAGATCCTTTTCGAAAAGGACGCTATGCGCTCGGTCGCGCTCAACGCCATCGTCGAATTCTTCGACCGGCATAACTAATTATTTATTGAGGTAAAATTTTCCTATGTACCAGGTTGTTGCGTCTGATTTAGATGGCACGTTGCTCTCCCCTGACCACACACTGTCACCTTTCGCGAAAGAAACGTTAAAACTGCTGACCGGCCACGGCGTCAATTTTGTTTTTGCTACCGGTCGCCACCATGTCGATGTCGGGCAAATCCGCGATAATCTCGGCATCAAGGCGTATATGATCACCTCCAACGGCGCGCGCGTGCACGATACCGATGGAAATCTGGTCTTTAGCCACAATCTGGATCGCGATATCGCCAGCGATCTGTTCGGTGTGATGCACAACGAGAAAGATATCATTACCAATGTCTACCGTAACGACGAATGGTTTATGAACCGCCATCGCCCTGACGAGATGCGTTTTTTCAAAGAAGCGGTGTTCCAGTATTCGCTGTATGAGCCGGGCTTACTGGAGCCGGAAGGCATCAGCAAAGTCTTCTTCACCTGCGACAGCCATGAAAAACTGCTGCCGCTGGAGCAGGCGATCAATGCGCGCTGGGGCGACCGTGTCAACGTCAGCTTCTCAACGCTAACCTGCCTGGAAGTGATGGCGGGCGGCGTATCGAAAGGGCATGCGCTGGAAGCCGTTGCCGGTGCGCTGGGCTATGGTCTGAAGGATTGCATCGCCTTTGGCGATGGCATGAACGATGCTGAAATGCTGTCGATGGCCGGTAAGGGCTGCATTATGGGCAACGCCCATCAGCGCCTGAAAGATCTGCATCCGGAGCTGGAAGTGATTGGCACCAATGCGGATAACGCCGTGCCACATTACCTGCGTAAATTGTTCCTGCAATAAGATTGATGTCTGGTTATTAAATAATCAGACGTAAACCAAATACTCAAACTTTGCGCAATTGAGTTCGCTACAATGAAGCCTCACTATTTTGAGAGAGCTTCATTGTGGCGTTACTGATCATCACCACGATCCTGTGGGCCTTTTCCTTTAGCCTGATAGGCGAATACCTTGCTGGCCATGTTGACAGCTATTTCTCCGTGCTGATGCGCGTGGGGCTGGCGGCGCTGGTGTTTTTACCGTTCCTGCGCACGCGCGGGCACAACCTGAAAACCATTGGCCTCTATATGCTGGTGGGCGCGATGCAGCTTGGCATTATGTACCTGTTCAGCTTTCAGGCGTATCTCTACCTGACGGTCTCTGAATTCCTGCTGTTTACTGTCTTCACGCCGCTGTACGTTACGCTGATTTACGATCTGCTGAGTAAGCGCGGGCTGCGCTGGAGCTACGCCCTGAGCGCCGGGCTGGCGGTGATTGGCGCGGCGATTATTCGTTATGACAAAGTCAGCGATCACTTCTGGATCGGTTTGATTCTGGTACAGCTGGCGAACATCAGCTTCGCCATTGGCATGGTTGGTTATAAACGCCTGATGGAAACGCGGCCCATGCCGCAGCATAACGCCTTTGCGTGGTTCTATCTGGGGGCATTTGTTGTTGCTGTCACCGCATGGTTTGTGATGGGTAACCCGCAGAAGCTGCCGACAACCACTTTGCAGTGGGGCGTGCTGGTATGGCTGGGCGTGGTCGCTTCCGGTCTGGGTTACTTTATGTGGAACTACGGCGCAACGCAGGTTGACGCCGGGACGCTCGGCATTATGAACAATGTGCATGTTCCCGCCGGGCTGCTGGTCAACCTCGCTATCTGGCAGGAACAGCCGCACTGGCCGAGCTTTATTATTGGTGGTTCGGTGATAATGGCTTCGCTGTGGGTACATCGCCGTTGGGTCGCTCCGCGCTCCGCACAAACGGCAGGTGATCGCACGCGTGGTTCCGCGCTGAGCGAATAAACGCTTCTGTAACCGGCTGACGCTGCTCGCCGTCGCGCACCGCCGCGTACAGCCGGCTCCACAATCCTTCGCCCAGGGTTTTGGTCACCACCAGACCCTGGCGTTCAAAACTCTCCACCACCCAGTGCGGCAGCGCCGCGATCCCCATCCGGGCGGCAACCATCTGAATCAACAATAGCGTGTTATCAACGCTTTTCAGCGCCGGGCTGATGCCCGCCGGTTGCAGGAAATGACGCCAGATATCAAGGCGGCTACGCTGCACCGGGTAGATCAGCAGCGTTTCGCTGGCAAGATCGTCCGGTGTGATGCGCGCTTTTGCCGCCAGCGGATGATCCGGCGCCATCACCAGCCGTACCTCAAAATCAAACATCGGTGAATAGTGCAGGCCGCTGCGCGGCAGAATGTCGGATGTCATCACCAGGTCAAGCTCACCCTGTTGTAGCGCAGGCTGCGGGTCAAAGGTCACGCCGGATTTGAAATCCATCTCCACCTGCGGCCAGTTCTGGCGGAAGTTCTCAAGTGCAGGCGTTAGCCATTGAATACAGCTATGGCACTCAATCGCGATGCGCAACGTGGCTTGCTGCGGCTCGTTACAAGCCTGCAGCGCGCGGCTGATTTGCGGCAGAACCTGATTGGCCAGTTGCAGCAGGATCTCGCCCTGCGGCGTAAAACGCAGCGGCTGACTTTTACGCACAAACAGACGAAAGCCGAGGCGTTGTTCCAGATCGCTGAACTGGTGGGAAAGCGCCGACTGCGTCTGATGCAACGTTGCCGCTGCTGCAGCCAGCGACCCGCTGTTTCGTAACGCCTGTAGCGTTTTCAGGTGTTTAATTTCGATCATGAATGTCCTTCACCCCGGCATGAACAATTTGCGCTTGAGGTTTATACAGTACCTTCACAATATGGATGTGTAAACATCTGGACGTCTAAACTCGTCATATTTCGACTTGCAGGTGCGTTGGCTGCCTTGCGCGCCCCAGTCACTTACTTCAGTAAGCTCCTGGGGACACGCTACGTTGCCGCCTTCCTGCCAGCCGAACTATTTAGAGTTTTACATTCAGAATCAAATAATTAAAGGAAGAAGACATGACAATACAAAACCACACCCTCGGTTTTCCTCGCGTCGGCCTGCGTCGCGAGCTGAAAAAAGCGCAAGAAAGTTACTGGGCGGGAAATTCTTCTCGCGAAGAGTTGCTGGCGGTAGGGCGCGAGCTGCGCGCCCGTCACTGGGATCAACAAAAACAGGCCGGGATCGACCTGCTGCCGGTCGGTGATTTCGCCTGGTACGACCATGTTCTGACCACCAGCCTGCTGCTGGGCAATGTGCCGGCTCGTCATCAGAACAACGACGGCTCTGTCGATATCGATACCCTGTTCCGCATCGGCCGCGGTCGCGCACCGACCGGCGAACCGGCGGCAGCGGCAGAGATGACCAAATGGTTTAACACCAACTACCACTACATGGTGCCGGAATTCAGCAAAGGCCAGCAATTCAAACTGACCTGGACGCAACTGCTGGATGAAGTGGACGAAGCGCTGGCGCTGGGCCACAAGGTGAAACCCGTACTGCTTGGGCCGGTCACATACCTGTGGCTGGGCAAAGTGAAAGGCGAACAATTCGATCGCTTAAGCCTGCTGAACGATATTTTGCCGGTTTACCAGCAAGTGCTGGCCGAACTGGCGAAACGCGGTATTGAGTGGGTGCAGATAGACGAACCGGCGCTGGTGCTGGAACTGCCGCAAGCGTGGCTGGACGCCTTCAAACCGGCGTATGACGCCCTGAACGGCAAAGTAAAACTGTTGCTGACCACCTATTTCGAAGGCGTCACGCCGAACCTGGACACCATTACCGCGTTGCCGGTGCAGGGTCTGCATGTCGATCTGGTACACGGTAAAGACAACGTTGCGCAGCTGCATCAGCGTCTGCCTGCCGACTGGCTGCTCTCTGCCGGTCTGGTGAATGGCCGTAACGTCTGGCGCGCCGATCTGAGTGAAAAATATGCGCAGATTAAGGATGTGGTCGGCAAACGCCCGCTATGGGTTGCCTCTTCCTGCTCGCTGCTGCACAGCCCGATCGATCTGAGTGTTGAGACACGTCTTGATGCCGAAGTGAAAAGCTGGTTCGCCTTCGCCCTGCAAAAATGTGAAGAACTGGCGCTGTTACGTGATGCCCTGAACAGCGGCAACACAGAAAAACTGAATGAATGGAGCGCCCCGATCCAGGCGCGCCGCCACTCTACCCGCGTGCACAACCCGGCGGTGGCAAAACGTCTGGCGGCGATCACCGCGCAGGACAGCCAGCGCGCGCGTCCGTACGCTGAGCGTGCACAAGCGCAGCGCGTGCGTTTCAACCTGCCAGCGTGGCCGACCACGACTATCGGCTCGTTCCCGCAAACCACCGAGATCCGCGGCTTGCGTCTGGATTTTAAACAGGGACGTTTAGATGCGGGCAATTACCGCACCGGTATCGCTGAACACATTAAACAGGCGATTATTGAACAGGAGCGTTTGGGGCTGGATGTGCTGGTACACGGCGAAGCTGAACGTAACGACATGGTGGAATACTTCGGTGAACACCTTGATGGTTTCGTCTTTACGCAAAATGGCTGGGTACAGAGCTACGGCTCTCGCTGCGTGAAGCCGCCGGTAGTGATCGGCGATGTGAGCCGCCCGGAAGCGATTACCGTCGAGTGGGCGAAGTACGCACAATCGCTGACCGACAAACCGGTCAAAGGCATGCTGACCGGTCCGGTCACCATCCTCTGCTGGTCTTTCCCGCGCGAAGATGTCACCCGCGAAACCATCGCCAAACAGATCGCGCTGGCGCTGCGTGATGAAGTGGCCGATCTGGAAGCTGCTGGCATTGGCATCATCCAGATCGACGAACCAGCACTGCGCGAAGGTTTACCGCTGCGCCGCAGCGACTGGGAGGCTTATCTGGCGTGGGGTGTGGAAGCGTTCCGTATTAATGCGGCGGTGGCGAAAGATGACACGCAGATCCACACACATATGTGTTATTGCGAGTTCAACGACATCATGGATTCTATCGCCGCGCTGGATGCGGATGTGATCACCATCGAAACCTCGCGTTCGGATATGGAACTGCTGGAGTCGTTCGAAGAGTTCGAATACCCGAACGAAATCGGACCGGGCGTGTACGACATTCACTCGCCGAACGTGCCGAGCGTGGAGTGGATCGAAGCCCTGCTGCAAAAAGCGGCGCAGCGCATTCCGGCACAGCGTTTGTGGGTGAACCCGGATTGCGGTCTGAAAACCCGCGGCTGGCCGGAAACCCGCGCCGCGCTGGCTAACATGGTGAAAGCCGCGCAGAACCTGCGTCAGCAGTAAACAGCCATGCGCCGCCGGAATGTTCCCCGGCGGCGTTTTTTGAGGTATTACGGCGTTTCGGTTAACAACTCCAGAGAGAGGGTGTAGACGCCGGGTTCAAACACATCGCCATCCTGGCCATAAAAGCTGAATGTTTGCTCCGCGCCAGCCGCCAGCGGGTTATTGGATTTATAAGCATCGTCCGCCGCGCTCCAGGTACTGTCGAGATTGACCCCCAGATTCGGCACAAGGTGTTTCTCCGCGCTGTTACTGGTGCTAACCCATACGATATCGCCATTACTCCCGCGAGAATCCCCCTGCCCACGGATGTAATAAGTGCCTGCGGTGGTCGATCCGTTTTTAATAATGATGGTCGCAGCATGATCCATAATAGAATCGCCAGTATAGATATTGCCTGCCCCCAGCGTTCCTTCAGCGTCCATGCCTTTGGTAATGCTCCATGATGTTGGCGCATTCAGCGTCATGGAGGTGGTCGCGCTTCCATGGGATGTCAGTGCCGCAAAACTCTGGTTGCTCATCAGGGTCAGTAAAGTAGTTAGCATTACTTTTTTCATTATCATCATTCCTTTAATTTCATTGTCATTACACAACTTTGGATGCGACAAAGACACAAAAGCTGTGGTGCGGCTTCTCATTCAGGAAAACCGTAAAAATGGGTAGAGCAGTTAACCCTCTATGCCAGCGTGACCTCACGCAGCGGTGTTACGGCGTTTCAGTTAACAACTCGATCGAGAGGTTATAAGTGCCGGGTTCAAATGTATCGCCGGCCTGCCCATAAAAACTGAACGTTTTCTCATCGCCTGCACCCAGCGGGTTGTTCGATTTAAAGGCGGTGTCGGCGGCACTCCAGGTACTGTCGAGCGTGGTGGTAAGATTTGATACAACGTGTTTTTGCGTACTGTCGCTGGCATTGACCCACACAATTGTGCCGTCGGTCTCAAGGGAATCCCCTTGTCCGCGAATGTAGTACGTGCCCGCCGCCGTCGAGTCGTTCTTAATAATGATGGTCGCAGCATGGTTCAGAATGCTGTCGTCGGTATAGGTGTTGCCTGCCCCAAGGATTCCTTCTGCTTCTACGCCTTTGGTGATGCTCCATATTGCTGGTGCGTTAAGGGTCATGCTGGTGGTGGCGCTACCGTGGGATGTCAGCGCGGCAAAACTCTGGCTGCTCATCAGCGCCAGTAAGGTGGTCAGCATTATCTTTTTCATAAATCATTCCTTTAGTTTCATCATCGTTAATTGATCCCGCGCCGCATACCTGGACGTGGGTGGCGTCACCTTTACAGGTGACAACCTGTTGCGCAGGCTTCCGATCCTGAAGCCAGCGTAATGCGTTGTGCTCGTTGTTCAGGGGACGATGGCAAGCGCGTTGGCCGTAATGACGTACTCATCGGCAACGGCTTGCTGGTTTCCGTCGATGACAATCTGAAAGCTGGCTCGCGTCGCGGAAGTGCTCCTGACAATGCCGCCTCGATCCTTGTTCTCCCCTGACCAGCCTTCACCTGCCAGCCGGATCCGCAATTGGTGCGCAGAATTACGTTTTCCCGTCAGTACATAGCGCCCCGGTGCCGAAGTGCTCTTCTGTGCATTCAGCCAGACCAGATACCCGGAATGTGCCTCCTGAAAAACCATCCGGCCGCGGCCGATAACAGTGCCATCACGCAATTTGGTGTCCTGGGGCGGACGTATGTTCAGCGTGACTTCTGGTATGGTTTCCGCTGCCTGCGCCTCTGCTGCGGGTAAACAGATCGCGGTTGCTATCAGTAACGGGAGTGCGATTTTCTTTTTCATTTCAGATACCTTCATGCTGAATGGCACATTGCGCTAAGGGCATAGATACCCGCCGAGCTTTTTTCTTCAGGCAGACGGTAGTCCGCTATGCACGAGCGTTCATGACCCAGCGAGACCAGGAGTCTTCCCGTTTGTGGAAGCCCGCTCATGTAAACCTCTCCACCATCACCCGTAATGCCTGCTCCGGTATTGGTCTCATTACCCGCAAGCGTGACCAACGCGCCAAAGGGCACCAGACGGTTATTCGCCTGAGTCAGCGTGATGACGGCACGGGCACCTGTCCGGGTTGAGAATTTCGCCGCGATGACTGCACCTGCTGTGGGGACTATCCGGGTGTCCGTTTGCGGGACTTCAACATCAGCGGGTAGGGTATTGGGATCGAGCGTCACTAAATTCGCCTGATAGGGCATCACATAGTCCAGCGTGGTGTATCCACGAAAATCGGTTTTCACTCCGGGGATATCGCCTGCCGATACGCCTGCTGCGCCCGGCGCTTCCACCAGCGCCACGGTTTCTCCCAGCGGCTGGCCCAGCGTGATCCCATGGCGATGAATCACTACGCCGCCAGCCAAGCCCGCATTCATCTGTCGGGAGGATGGGCTATAGCGATAGCCGCCTTTCAATTCACCATAAGCGCCGCGCCAGGTCAGATTAACCAGGCTGCTGTTTCGGTCAGTCGCCGGGTTGCCTGGCGTCATCCGTTCACGTACATCCCAACTCAGACGGCGATCAAAACTGTCGCCATTCAGTCCCATCTCATGCTGCGCACCGCGTATATCCCCGTTTACCATCTGATAACTGGCCCGTGTGTGGTTTCCCATCCAGCGATCCAGAGGCAGGCTAATCCAGAAACTCACTTCCCGATCCGTTTTACGCCCGGCTGGCTGCGCGCCGCTGTGGTAAACCGGCTCCTGGCGTTGCGTCCAGTTCAATGAGCATGTGGCATCGTGGAAACTTGTGGACCAGGAGACCATCAGCTCATCCCGCGTCCCGCGCTGTTGCCAGTAGCTCTCCCTGGCCCCCGTCAGGCTCACTGAACCCCACTGTCCCAGGGACTGGCTGAGCGTCAGGCTGGAGCGCGTTTTACGGCGCAAATTGTTCTGATTCAGGTATTCGCCAGCGTCATGCGCCCGATCACTGTCCAGCACTGCCGACAATCCGTGGAATCCCGACGAGGCGTAGCGGTAGCTGGAAAATGTGAATGCAGTATTCGTCGCTTCAATGTTTTTGCTGTAGCGCACGCGCCAGGCGCTGCCTTGTGCATGCGCTTTTCTGTGCGGCTTTCTCTGTTCCTGAATGCCATCCAGCGAAATAGCGCCCAACCTATTGAGTGATACCCCTAACCCCAGCGATGCTGCGCTGTAATGTGCTGCGCCCTGTAAACCACCGTAGGCCGTTATGCCCCATGGCAGCCCATACATCAGTGACGCCTGAGCAACATAACTATCGCTGACCGCGCCATTTGACGGGCGATAGCGACCGCTCATCAGGTTGTATTTGAAGTAACCTTCACGCAGCGCGATAGCTGGCGTGGTCGAGGGCACAATAAAACTTTGCTGGCGCCCGTCGTTTTCAAAAACTGTCACCTGTAAGTCGCCGCCGTCACCGGCGGAGGGAAGATCTGTCAACGCAAACGGCCCTGGTGCAACGGTGGTGCTGTAAATCACATAATTGCTACGTTTGACTTCAATCCGGGCCTGCGTATGCGCGATCCCCCGAATAACAGGGGCGAACTCTCTTTGGTTATAGGGAACCATTGCTTCATCGGAGCCAAGCATCACTCCCCGAAATGGAATGCTGTCAAAGATGTCGGCCGGGGTATAACGATCCCCCAATGCCAGACGGCTTTTCAGGCCATATAATCCGCGTTCCGCATAGGTCCAGGCTGTCTGCCATTTTCCTGGCGATTGGCCCTCTTTCTGCCAGGTTGTCAGGTTCCGCAAACGCCAGGCACCGAGATTCGCTCCCGGTTCGAGCTGGGCAAATATGGTGCTATTCGTTGAGGATCCACTGCCTGATGACGTCGAACGGGCCGTATTTATGCGGTAATTCATCCGCAGGGCAGGAATGCCATCATCCCAGAGTTCCTGCGGCGCGAGACCTGATACCTTCGGGCGCAGTGCTGCCTGCGGGACACTGAGCAACAATTGCTGCCGATAAAACTGGAATGTTTCTGTCGCCTGCGGAATAGCCGTCAGCGCCGCACATTGCTGTGTTTCGTCATCGGTTGTTTTCTCTGAAGCGCGAGCGGCAAACAGACCAGGGTACTGTTCTGTTTTCACGCCATACTGTGTCAGCAGTGCTTCAGTCAGGCAGGTTTTCAGAAAACGCTTGCCACTTTTATCACGCGCCTGGTGGAATACCATCTCCCTGGAGTCCACCACGTCGCCATTTAGCAAAATGTCTACCGGGTAAATTCCAGGTAGCTGGCTTCCTTCGTTAAAAACCGAAATATCAACGTTTCTTCCTTCTTCGCCACCTAACAGTGCGGGATCAAATGACCAGCTTTCTGCCGCCGCATTCACTGATGAACATGTGCAGGCAGCTATCCCAAAAGAGAATAATGGCAGAATATAATATTGTTTTACTGTCATATAAATGTGAGTTAAACAACGTTGAATATTATTGTTTTATAAACAGTAATGTGG
Source organism: Kosakonia sp. H7A (assembly GCF_003028445.1). Taxonomy (NCBI): domain Bacteria; kingdom Pseudomonadati; phylum Pseudomonadota; class Gammaproteobacteria; order Enterobacterales; family Enterobacteriaceae; genus Kosakonia; species Kosakonia sp. H7A. Next base: position 64,962 of record NZ_PYTZ01000015.1, read on the forward strand.
CCCTAAATATATCTTCTGCCCTTCGATAAACACAAAATCAAAGAGGATAAAAACGCGCATCGTTGTCATAGAGCAAGAGTGGTCTCAATAAATTAGCACCTGCATGTTAATTTCACATATTCATATGCATAATAAATGCGCTTGCTTCTACGCCGTGTCGCATTAAATAACATGGTTATTCTGCGTTAGTTTGCCAGGTCTGGCTTTCACCGCCGTAATCGTTCACGATCTTCCATTCAATCCTTTTACTTCTTGTCGCGGAAGGCAGTGTGAAATCACGCGAAGAGAAGGGCGCAACGTACTTGATATCCTGTACGGTAATGTCATTAATTTTTAGTGTACTGATATTAATGTAAAACGGTGAGTTATTCGTTGCGGTCAACTTATTACCGTGCTGTTGCCATTGCAGGCGATTTTCTGCATCGTCAGGATGGCCTTTTAACGCGCCTGGCCGAATGAGCAGTTTGATGCAATTATTTATAGTGAGTTGAATGTTCAGTGATACTTTATCGGCCTTTTCTTTTGCCCACTCGTCTCCCGCTTTAGGGGGAATTCCCTTAACACATAACCACTGTAAAGTTTCACGGTCGGCCCTGAAATTACCGCCGGTGCGCACAATACGTAATCGGCTGGACTGCTGTCCGTCCAGGCGCATCAGCGGGGGCGTTACAACAAACGGTGCTTTATTCTTCCTGTTTTCCTCCAGCGCCTGAGACTGAATCAGAATGGGGTAATCCTGCGGATTGGTTACCGTCAGGGTTGTACCGTTAGACGCAGGATCATAAATCAAACGAGAGGCGCCAAGCTGGACTGAAAACGTTTGGGTCGACGTTGCAGAATGGGAGGATGCGGCTGAGGCGATGTCAGGGAAAAAACAAATAGATACGGCTAAAAGTGACAATGCTGAAATATTTTTTTTCACGTGACTACCCTGTATGAAAATATAAGAAAAAACGCTAATAAATAGTTGCGCAGAAGAAATCATTTTTTACGGAACTTAGTCCGGGTTTTGTTATGTCCAACACCACTCTGTGGTGTTAGTCTGTGCAGTTATTTAGTGCCGTCAAAAAATATGAGTCATTCCTTTTTTAATATGCGCTAAGCATAATCTTATTAAAGGCGCTTGCCTGTAATAAGGTGTATCTAAAGTATTGCATGGAAGAGAAGAACAGGTAAACCAGCCAGGTTCAATGTCTGGTCGCCACAAAAATGTAAAATCATTTTTTTTGCTGGTGTTTTTTTATGCTGAAATTATAAAAGACATTAAAATACATGCTATTAAAAGATGCTATCGTTGAGTGTTTTCGGGGGAGCAATTTCTTATTTCTGATAGGGTAATGGAATTTTCTTGATCCCATCAAACTTTTTCTTAATGAAAAACGAAGATTTCATATAAATCAGTTTCCCTTCATTCAGTGTTAATACGGTCAGAAATTCCTGAAATTCTCGTATTAGCATTTTATTTTTAATATTGCTGGCCGGGGAATTTCCCCGGCACGGATATTATTTTTTACTGTACTGGGCAAACCATGTCAGCATGCGTTGCCAGCCATCTTTTGCCGACTCTTCATGATAACTCGGGCGGTAGTCGGCATTAAAGGCATGGCCCGCTTCCGGGTAAATCACAATCTCGGCAGTGGCATTGGCTGCCCGCAGCGCCTGGCGCATAGTTTCCACGCTTTCGAGCGGAATGCCGGTATCCTGCGCACCGTATAAACCCAGTACCGGCGCGGTCAGATCGGTTGCGACATCTACCGGGTGGCGCGGCGAGTTGAGAGATTTCTCTCCCACCAGCTTACCGTACCAGGCTACCGCGGCTTTCAACTGCGGGTTATGCGCCGCATACAGCCAGGCGATACGGCCGCCCCAGCAAAAACCGGTGATCAACAACTGATGCGCATTGCCGCCATTGCGCGCCGCCCAACTGGCGACGTGGTCGAGATCGGCCAGCACCTGGGCATCCGGCACCTTGCTGACCAGCCCGCTCAGTAGCGTCTGGATATCGGCGAAATCATTCGGATCGCCCTGGCGGAAGTAGAGTTCAGGCGCAATGGCGAGATAACCTTCCAGCGCCAGGCGGCGGCAGAGATCGCGGATATGTTCATGTACGCCGAAAATTTCCTGTACCACAATGACAATCGGCAACGGGCCATCGGCATTTTTGGGGCGGGCATGAAACGCAGGCATATTGTCACCCTGCGTTGGAATGGAGGTTTCGCCTGCGATTAGGGCGTCCTCCGGTGTGTGAACGATGGTGGAAGCGTGAGGCGAAGCCGCAGGTGCAAAGCCCGGCTGTTTGTTGGTTGTCATGGCATTCTCCATACCCTTTTATTAGCGCTCCAATAACTATAGACGGAAGGTCTGGCGCGCGCGCAAATCCCCGTTTCATCGACTATCTTTGCTGCTGCGTAGTGAGATACAGCATGTTAATGTGATATGAATCACTAATTTATGGAAATGATATGCAAACATTTTCGTTCATGGTGACGTCAATCACGAAAACGGACAGGCGCCTTCTGTAAAGTGGCTTTTTGCCTCTCCTGATAAAACCAACCACAGAGGAGTCTGTTATGTCCAGGTCTGATGTTTTTCATCTCGGTCTCACCAAAAACGATTTACAAGGGGCTACGCTGGCGATCGTCCCTGGCGATCCGGAGCGTGTGGAAAAGATCGCCGCGCTGATGGATAAGCCGGTCAAGCTGGCATCTCACCGCGAATTTACCAGCTGGCGTGCCGAACTGGATGGCAAACCAGTTATTGTGTGTTCCACCGGTATTGGCGGTCCGTCAACCTCTATCGCCGTAGAAGAACTGGCGCAGCTTGGCATCCGCACTTTTCTGCGTGTCGGCACGACCGGGGCGATTCAGCCGCATATCAATGTTGGCGATGTACTGATTACCACCGCCTCCGTGCGCCTTGATGGCGCCAGCCTGCATTTTGCGCCGATGGAATACCCGGCGGTAGCTGACTTTGCCTGCACCACGGCGCTGGTCGCAGCGGCGGATGCGATTGGCGCAACCAAACACATTGGCGTAACGGCATCTTCCGACACCTTTTACCCTGGCCAGGAGCGTTATGACACATTCTCCGGGCGTGTGGTGAAAAGCTTTAAAGGCTCAATGGAAGAGTGGCAATCAATGGGTGTGATGAATTATGAAATGGAATCCGCGACGCTGCTGACCATGTGTTCAAGCCAGGGGCTGCGCGCCGGGATGGTGGCTGGGGTGATTGTGAATCGTACCCAGCAGGAGATCCCGAACGCAGAAACGATGAAACAGACCGAAAGCCACGCCGTGAAAATCGTGGTGGAAGCTGCGCGTCGCCTGCTGTAATTCCTCTCTCCCGGTGCCCGGTAATGCTGCATTTACCGGGCCTGACAAATCCCTTTCCGTTTCTGCGTAGCGCCTCGCAGGAAAAGCCCTTCCCAACTGGACGTTTATACAGCACAATTCCCGCTGTACGGATAAGGTCTGGAGGAGGCGTGGTGGACACTTCAATCATCGTCATGGCAGCGCTGTCGCTGGCAGGATTACTGGTCGGCTGGCTGGCTGCAAGCTGGCGCGGAGCGCAGCAGCAGGCGGAATTGCTTGCCGAGCAACGTGATGTGTTTAGTGAACTGAGCGCCGCCCGCCAGCAGTTAGTTCAGAGTGAACACTGGCGTGAAGAGTGCGAACTGCTCAATAACGAGCTGCGCAGCCTGCAACATATTAACAGCTCGCTGGAAGCCGATCTTCGTGAAGTCACCACCCGTCTGGAATCCACCCAGTTGCATGCGGAAGAGAAGCTACGCCAGATGCACAGTAGCGAGCAGCGTCTCAGCGAACAATTTGAAAACCTTGCGAACCGCATTTTTGAGCAGAGCAACCGGCGGGTGGATGAACAGAACCGCCAGAGCCTGAACGGCCTGCTAACGCCGCTGCGCGAGCAGCTCGACGGTTTTCGCCGTCAGGTGCAGGAGAGCTTTGGCCAGGAAGCGCGCGAACGCCATACGCTGGCGCATGAAATCCGCAATCTGCAACAGTTGAACGCCCAGATGGCGCAGGAGGCCATCAACCTGACGCGCGCATTGAAAGGCGATAATAAAACGCAGGGCAACTGGGGCGAAGTGGTGCTGACCCGCGTGCTGGAAGCCTCCGGTCTGCGCGAAGGGTACGAGTATGAAACCCAGGTCAGCCTGGAAAACGACAGCCGCGCGCGTATGCAGCCGGATGTGATCGTGCGCTTACCGCAGGGCAAGGATGTGGTGATTGATGCCAAAATGACGTTGGTAGCCTACGAGCGCTACTTCAACGCCGAGGATGAATTTACCCGCGAAGGCGCATTGCAGGAGCATATTGCCTCGGTACGTAATCATATTCGCCTGCTGGGGCGCAAAGATTATCAGCAGCTTCCCGGCCTGCGTAGCCTCGACTACGTTCTGATGTTTATTCCGGTGGAACCGGCATTCCTGATTGCCCTCGACAGACAGCCCGAACTGATAACGGAAGCGCTGAAGAATAACATTATGCTGGTCAGCCCGACCACGCTGCTGGTGGCGCTGCGCACCATCGCCAACCTTTGGCGCTATGAGCATCAAAGTCGCAACGCACAGCAGATTGCAGAAAGGGCGAGTCGACTGTATGACAAAATGCGCCTGTTCGTTGATGACATGTCGTCCATCGGCCAGAGCCTGGATAAAGCACAGGATAATTACCGTCAGGCGATGAAAAAACTCACCGCCGGGCGCGGCAACGTGTTGGCACAGGCGGAGGCATTTCGCGGCCTTGGCGTTGAGATCAAGCGTGAGATTAATCCAGAATTAACGGCTGAAGCGCAGGCGCAGGATGAAGAGTTTCGCCTGCGAGCAGGGCAGGAAGCGTTAAACGAATATAATGAAGACAATCAGTTAGACGATGCAACGCAGGATGAGGAACCTGGCCAGAAGGCGTCATCGGCCGGTTGAATCGTAGGGCAATTGCGTCCAATCTGATACACTTCACAAACAAATTCTTAAATAGCAGGCACTAAGATGGCGGAAGATTCAAAAGAGACAACACACTTTGGTTTTCAGACCGTCGCCAAAGAAAACAAAGCCGACATGGTGGCGCATGTTTTCCATTCGGTCGCGTCAAAATATGACGTTATGAACGATTTGATGTCGATGGGCATTCACCGTTTATGGAAGCGTTTTACCATTGATTGCAGCGGCGTACGCCGTGGGCAGAAAGTTCTCGATCTGGCTGGCGGCACTGGCGATTTGACCGCTAAATTCTCGCGTCTGGTGGGTGAAACCGGGCAGGTTGTGCTGGCTGATATCAACGACTCAATGCTGAAAATGGGGCGCGAAAAGCTGCGCAACATCGGCATTATCGGTAACGTCGAGTATGTACAGGCAAACGCAGAAGCGTTGCCGTTCCCGGATAATACCTTCGACTGCATTACCATCTCTTTCGGCTTGCGCAACGTAACGGAAAAAGAGCAAGCGCTGCGCTCCATGTTCCGCGTGTTGAAACCGGGCGGGCGTCTTCTGGTGCTGGAGTTTTCCAAACCGATTATTGAGCCGCTAAGCAAAGTGTACGACGCGTACTCTTTTCATGTTCTGCCGCGCATTGGCCAACTGGTGGCAAGCGATGCCGACAGCTACCGCTATCTGGCGGAATCCATTCGTATGCATCCCGATCAGGAGACCCTGAAAGCGATGATGCAGGACGCGGGTTTTGAAAACGTTGATTACTACAATCTGACCGCCGGTATTGTTGCTCTGCACCGTGGCTACAAATTCTGACAGGAGTGCGTATGCCCTTTAAGCCGATGGTGGCCGCCGGAATCGAACGTGCGTTGAATACCTTTCTCTACCGCGAGAGCGCGCTGATATCAGCGCGTCAGCGTCTGTATGGCAAAGTTTTACGCGTTGTTTTGCAGGAGTTTTCCTCGCCGTTTGTGCTGGTGTTCAGCGAACAGCAGATCGATGTCCTGAGCGAATGGGAAGGCGAGGCCGACTGTTCGGTTATCACCCAGTTGCGGGTGCTGCCGAAATTGCGCGATCGCCAGCAACTGACTGCGCTTATCCGCAGCGGCGAGCTGGAAGTACAGGGGGATATTCAGGTCGTGCAAAACCTGGTGGCGCTTGCCGATCTTGCTGAGTTCGATCCCGCTGAGGTGCTTGCTCCCTGGACGGGTGATATTGCCGCCGAGGGGATCAGTAAATTCCTGCGCGGTGGCGCGCGCTTACTGCGCCACGGCGTTCAGCGCCAACAACGCTACGTCGCTGAAGTGTTAACCGAAGAGTGGCGCGTCGCGCCGGGCGCTCTGGAAGTGGCCTGGTTTGCAGAAGAGACGGCGGCCGTGGAACGTGCGACGGAAGCATTAGCTCAGCGCCTGGATAAACTGGAGGGCAAATGACGCCAGGTGAACTGCGGCGGCTCTATTTCATCATCCAGACTTTCTTGAGTTACGGGCTTGATGAGCTCATTCCCAGAATGCGTATCACCCTGCCGCTGCGGATCTGGCGCAGGATGCTGTTCTGGATGCCTAACCGGCACAAGGATAAAGCACTTGGAGAACGGCTGCGTCTTGCGTTGCAGGAACTGGGACCGGTGTGGATCAAATTCGGTCAAATGCTCTCTACCCGCCGCGATCTTTTCCCGCCGCTGATTGCCGATCAACTGGCAATGCTACAGGATCGTGTCGCGCCGTTTGACGGGCATCTTGCCAAACAACAGATCGAAAAAGCGATGGGCGATCTGCCTGTTGAAACCTGGTTTGACGACTTCGAGATTGAACCGCTGGCGTCTGCATCGATTGCTCAGGTTCATACCGCGCGGCTGAAAGAGAGTGGCAAAGAGGTGGTGATCAAGGTGATCCGCCCGGATATTCTGCCGGTGATCAAAGCCGATCTTAAGCTTATTTACCGCCTGGCGGCGTGGGTTCCGCGCCTGCTGCCGGACGGCCGTCGTTTACGTCCGCGTGAAGTCGTGCGGGAATATGAAAAAACGCTGATCGATGAGCTGGATTTGTTGCGTGAAGCCGCCAACGCGATCCAGTTACGGCGTAATTTCGAAAACAGCCCGATGCTGTACGTGCCGGAAATCTACTCCGACTACTGTAGCCAGAATATGCTGGTAATGGAGCGCATTTACGGTATTCCGGTCTCGGATGTTGTGGCGCTGGAAAAGAACGGCACCAACCTGAAATTGCTGGCTGAGCGCGGCGTGCAGGTCTTCTTCACCCAGGTTTTTCGCGACAGTTTTTTCCATGCCGACATGCATCCTGGCAATATTTTTGTCAGCTACGATCATCCGGAAGACCCCCAGTATATCGGCATCGATTGCGGCATTGTGGGTTCGCTCAACAAAGAGGATAAACGCTACCTGGCGGAGAACTTTATTGCCTTCTTCAACCGCGATTACCGCAAAGTGGCAGAACTGCATGTCGACTCCGGCTGGGTGCCGCCGGACACCAATGTCGAAGAGTTTGAATTCGCCATTCGTACGGTGTGCGAGCCGATATTTGAGAAGCCGCTGGCGGAAATCTCCTTTGGCCACGTGCTGCTTAATCTCTTTAACACCGCTCGTCGCTTCAATATGGAAGTGCAGCCGCAACTGGTGCTGCTGCAAAAAACCTTGCTCTACATTGAAGGTGTCGGTCGTCAGCTCTATCCGCAACTCGATTTGTGGAAAACGGCGAAACCTTTTCTCGAAACGTGGATCAAAGATCAGGTGGGTATTCCTGCGCTGGTCCGGGCGTTAAAAGAGAAAGGACCGTTCTGGATAGAGAAAATGCCGGAGCTTCCTGAACTGATCTACAACGGTTTGCAGCAAGGTAAACATTTGCAGCAGAGCGTTGATAAGATTGCCAGCGAACTACAGGTTAACCATGTACGTCAGGGGCAATCCCGTTATCTGTTTGGTATTGGTGCAACATTGTTGCTTAGTGGGACGCTACTGTTGATCAATCGGCCCGACTGGGGGCTTGCTCCCTTGTGGGTTGTCGCTGGCGGTGTTGTTGTCTGGCTGGCAGGTTGGTACAAGACGCGCTAAGCCATTGGTGCATATCGGGGGCCTGAAGCACAGAAGCTGCCAACAAAGAGGCAGCGTAATGGATAATGTGTATACTGAGGCCTGTTTTTAACATCATCTGTTACAGAGGATTATGTATGGGTGGTATCAGCATTTGGCAGTTGTTGATTATTGTCGTTATCGTCGTGCTGCTGTTCGGAACGAAAAAACTCGGTTCGATTGGCTCCGATCTTGGGGCTTCCATCAAAGGCTTTAAAAAAGCCATCAGCGATGATGATAAAGAGGAAAAGCAGGATAAATCGGCACAAGATGCAGATTTCACCGCGAAATCCCTCTCTGACGATGCAAAATCCAACGACGCTAAAAAAGACGAAAAACGTCACGACAAAGAGCAGGTGTAATTCGTGTTCGATATAGGTTTTGGCGAACTGTTACTCGTTTTTATCATCGGCCTCGTTGTGCTGGGGCCGCAGCGTCTGCCTGTGGCAGTGCGTACTATTGTGGGCTGGGTCCGCGCATTACGCTCGCTGGCGACAACGGTGCAGAATGAATTGACGCAGGAACTGAAGCTTCAGGAGTTCCAGGAAAGCCTGAAAAAGGTTGAGAAAGCGAGTCTGGAAAACCTGACGCCGGAATTAAAAGAGTCAATGGACGAACTGCGCCAGGCGGCGGAATCGATGAAGCGCTCATACAGCGTTCACGATGCGGAAAAAGCGAGCGATGAAGCAAATACCATCCATAACCCGGTGGTGAAAGAGAGCGAAGCGCAGCGCGAAGGCGTTACGCCGTCTACCGCTGAGCATCAGGCCAGCGCGCCGCAGCAAGCTCCCGAAGCCGATGAAGAGAAAAAATCGCCGACGGTAAACCCCGCGGTAAAAGACACGGCTCCGGTTTCCGACTCCTCACCTTCTTCAAGTGAAAAATCCTGAACATGGCTGTAGACGATACCCAACCGCTTATTGCACATCTTATTGAGCTGCGTAAGCGTCTGCTGAACTGCATTATCGCCGTAATGGTGATTTTCCTCGCGCTGGTTTACTTCGCGAATGATATTTATCAGCTCGTTTCCGCGCCGCTCATCAAACAGATGCCGGTCGGGGCGACAATGATCGCCACGGATGTTGCCTCACCGTTTTTTACTCCGATCAAGCTGACCTTTATGGTGTCGCTGATCCTCTCGGCGCCGGTCGTTCTGTATCAGGTATGGGCATTTGTTGCTCCGGCGTTGTATAAGCATGAGCGCCGCCTGGTCGTGCCGTTGCTGATCTCCAGCTCGTTGTTGTTCTATATCGGCATGGCATTCGCCTACTTTGTGGTGTTTCCGCTGGCGTTTGGCTTCCTGACGCATACCGCGCCGGAAGGGGTGCAGGTTTCTACTGATATCGCCAGCTATCTCAGCTTCGTCATGGCGCTGTTTATGGCTTTTGGCGTCTCGTTTGAAGTGCCGGTAGCCATTGTGCTGTTGTGCTGGATGGGGGTAACCACGCCTGCCGATCTGCGACAAAAGCGTCCTTATGTGCTGGTAGGCGCATTTGTCGTTGGCATGCTTCTGACGCCGCCGGATGTCTTCTCGCAAACGCTGCTGGCGATACCGATGTACTGCCTGTTTGAAATTGGCGTCTTCTTCGCCCGCTTCTATGTCGGCAAGCGCCGTATTAGCGATGATGAGAACGACACAGAAACCAGTGAAGAGTAACTAACCGCCCGTCAGGGCGGTTTTTGTATGGGGAAGAACATGTTTGATATCGGCGTCAATCTGACCAGTTCGCAGTTTTCCAGAGATCAGCGCGAGGTGGTCGCGCGTGCGCAAGCGGCGGGCGTCAAGGGTATGTTGATAACCGGTACCAATCTGCATGAGAGTCAGCAGGCACAACAACAGGCACAGCGCTACCATCACTGCTGGTCAACAGCGGGCGTGCATCCTCACGACAGCAGCGGCTGGACGGCGGAAACCGCACAGGCAATCCGTGCTCTGGCATCATTGCCGGAAGTGGTGGCAGTGGGAGAGTGCGGGCTGGATTTCAATCGCAATTTCTCCACGCCGCGTGAACAGGAATACGCCTTTAGCGCCCAGTTGGCGCTGGCCGCTGAACTGAATATGCCTGTTTTTCTGCACTGTCGCGATGCGCATGAGCGCTTTCTGGCTTTGTTAGATCCGTGGCTGAATAAGCTGCCAGGCGCCGTGTTGCATTGCTTTACCGGCTCAGCGCAGGAGGCCAGAGATTGCCTCGATCGCGGTATGTACCTTGGGATTACCGGTTGGGTGTGTGATGAACGTCGTGGGCAGGAATTACGCGAAGTGGTGCCACTGATTCCAGCCGAGCGGCTGCTTATCGAAACGGATGCGCCTTACCTGCTGCCGCGCGATCTGGTGCCGAAGCCCGCATCGCGGCGTAATGAACCGGCGTTATTGGGGCATATTCTCGCCACGGTCGCCTCGCTGCGTGGCGAAGAGGTTCAGTGGCTGGATACGGTGACGGATAAAAACGTGCAGCGTCTGTTTGGCATCGCGTTTTAACGCCGCTTCAGGCCTTACGGAAATCGGTATTTTTGACGCTTTGCAGTACCTGCTTATTCAGCATATGCAGCAGCAACATCGAGCGTGTTTCGCCGTCAGGCTCCTTAAAGATGGCCTGCAACCCTTCAAGTGCGCCTTCGGTAATTACCACATCATCACCTGGAAAGGGCGTTTCGGGATCGGTCACGCCTTCCGGCTGATAGACCGAAAGCTGATGGATAACCGAGGGGGGAACGCGAGCCGGGTGCATACCAAAACGCACGAAGTGGCTGACGCCGCGCGTGGCGTTAATGGTGGTGGTGTGAATCACCTCGGGATCAAACTCTACAAACAAATAGTTGGGAAAAAGCGGTTCATTCACGATTGTGCGTTTGCCGCGTACGATTTTTTCCAGGGCGATCATTGGCGTCAGGCAACTGACCGCCTGGCGTTCGAGATGTTCCTGGGCGCGCTGGAGCTGGCCTCGTTTGCAGTAAAGTAGATACCAGGATTGCATAATGACTCTTTTCCGTAAGTTCGGGCGAAAGAATATCAAAACCGCAGCACGATGGCTAAGTTCATTATAACGCTCACGCCAGGCGCTGCTGAATTTCACGTCGATTTAACAAAAATACAGCAACCTCAGATTGAACACCGTATAATAAAGCGCTTATCTGGAGGCGATAATACACCGCATGAAATACAACGACCTACGCGACTTTTTGACATTGCTTGAGCAGCAAGGGGAACTGAAGCGCATCACGCTGCCGGTTGACCCTTATCTGGAAATGACCGAAATAGCCGATCGCACTCTGCGTGCCGGTGGCCCGGCGTTGCTGTTTGAGAATCCGAAAGGTTATACGATGCCGGTGCTGTGTAATCTGTTCGGTACGCCGCGTCGCGTCGCGTTAGGTATGGGGCGGGAGGATGTCAGCGCGCTGCGTGAGGTGGGTAAACTGCTGGCGTTCCTGAAAGAGCCTGAGCCGCCAAAAGGTTTCCGCGATCTCTTCGATAAGCTGCCGCAGTTTAAGCAAGTACTGAATATGCCGACGAAACGTCTGCGCGGCGCGCCCTGTCAGCAAAAAGTGCTGCAGGGCGATGAAGTTGATCTGACCACCATTCCCATCATGCAGTGCTGGCCGGACGATGCCGCGCCGCTGATTACCTGGGGGCTGACGGTGACTCGTGGACCGCACAAAGAGCGGCAGAACCTGGGGATCTATCGTCAGCAGCGGATCGGTAAAAATAAGCTGATCATGCGCTGGCTCTCCCACCGTGGCGGTGCGCTGGACTTCCAGGAGTGGCAGGCTGCGCATCCCGGCGAACGTTTCCCGGTGGCGGTTGCGCTGGGCGCCGATCCAGCGACCATTCTTGGCGCGGTAACGCCGGTGCCGGACACGCTCTCTGAATACGCTTTTGCCGGGCTATTGCGCGGTACAAAAACTGAAGTGGTGAAGTGCGTTTCCAACGATCTTGAAGTGCCTGCCAGCGCGGAAATTGTACTGGAAGGCTACATCGAGCCAGGTGAAATGGCCCCTGAAGGGCCGTATGGCGACCACACAGGTTACTATAATGAAGTTGATAACTTCCCGGTGTTTACGGTAACGCACATTACCCGGCGTGAAGACGCGATTTATCACTCCACCTATACAGGTCGTCCGCCCGATGAGCCGGCGGTGCTGGGGGTGGCGTTAAACGAAGTGTTCGTGCCGATCCTGCAAAAGCAGTTTCCGGAAATTGTCGATTTCTATCTGCCGCCGGAAGGTTGCTCCTATCGCCTGGCCGTCGTGACAATGAAGAAACAGTACGCGGGCCATGCAAAACGCGTCATGATGGGCGTCTGGTCTTTCCTGCGCCAGTTTATGTACACCAAGTTTGTGATCGTGTGCGATGACGATGTGAACGCGCGCGACTGGAATGATGTGATTTGGGCGATCACCACCCGTATGGATCCCGCGCGGGATACGGTTCTGGTGGAAAACACGCCGATTGATTACCTGGACTTTGCCTCGCCGGTTTCCGGTCTTGGCTCAAAAATGGGGCTGGATGCCACCAATAAATGGCCGGGGGAAACCCAGCGTGAATGGGGACGCCCAATCAAAAAAGATCCTCAGGTGACGGCGAGAATTGACGCCATCTGGGACGAACTGGCCATATTGAATGACGAAAATAGACCCGACAGAGAGAGCGCATGACAACCTTAAGCTGTAAAGTGACCTCGGTAGATGCCATCACTGATACCGTATATCGTGTCCGTTTAGTGCCGGAGGCGGCTTTTTCGTTTCGCGCTGGTCAGTATCTGATGGTGGTAATGGATGAGCGAGACAAGCGTCCTTTCTCAATGGCATCCACGCCGGATCAGCATGATTATATTGAACTGCATATTGGCGCGTCAGAGCTGAATCTCTATGCCATGGCGGTGATGGACCGCATTCTGAAAGACCGCGAAATTGTTATCGACATTCCGCATGGCGATGCCTGGCTGCGTGATGACGAGGAGCGCCCGATGGTGCTGATCGCGGGCGGTACTGGCTTCTCTTATGCGCGCTCGATTCTGCTGACCACTCTCGCGCAAAACCCGAACCGTGAAGTGAGTATTTACTGGGGCGGGCGTGAGGAGAAGCATCTGTACGATTTGGCCGAGCTGGAAGCCCTGTCGGTGGATCACCCGAATCTGCGTGTGGTACCGGTGGTTGAGCAGCCGGAAGAGGGCTGGCGCGGTCGCTCCGGCACGGTGCTGGCAGCGGTGATGCAGGATTTTGGTTCGCTCTCCGAACACGATATCTATATCGCAGGTCGTTTCGAGATGGCGAAGATTGCCCGTGACCTGTTCTGCAATGAGCGCGGCGCGCGTGAAGATCGCCTGTTTGGCGATGCGTTTGCTTTCATTTGATCAAAAAACCCGCCCCTGACAGGCGGGAAAAACGGCAACTACATTCTCTCTTCGCCATGCGTCCCATCGCTGCGTTGGCTGCCTTTATTCACCCCGGTCACATAGTGTATCTATGCTTCCGGGGAATCACTCAGTTGCCGCTTTGCTCTGGAACGCTTGGTTTTGAGACAGATTCGTTTAAAGCGTTATACGCGTTCAAACACCGTAGCGATCCCCTGACCTAAACCAATACACATCGTCGCCAGGCCAAGCTGGGCATCTTTGCGTTCCATCAGGTTCAGCAGCGTGGTGCTAATACGTGTACCTGAACACCCCAGCGGATGGCCGAGAGCGATTGCACCGCCGTTCAGGTTGATCTTCTCGTCGATCTGCTCCATCAGCCCCAGATCTTTTATGCACGGCAGGATCTGTGCGGCAAAGGCTTCATTCATCTCAAACAGATCGATATCGCTGGCGGTCAGTCCGGCTTTTTTCAGCGCCAGCTGCGAGGCCGGAACCGGGCCGTAACCCATGATTGACGGATCGCAGCCGACTACCGCCATTGAACGGATGCGTGCGCGCGGCGTCAGGCCCAATTCGCGGGCGCGGCTGGCGCTCATGATCAGCATCGCGGAGGCGCCATCCGACAGAGCGGATGATGTTCCGGCGGTAACCGTGCCGCTAACCGGATCGAAAGCTGGTCGCAGCGTGGACAGCGCTTCGACGGTGGTTTCCGGTCGGATCACTTCGTCATAGTTAAACTGCTTCAATACACCATCGGCATCGTGGCCGCCGGTGGGAATGATCTCGTTTTTGAACGCGCCCGATTGCGTGGCCTGCCAGGCTCGGGCGTGGGAGCGTGCACCGAATGCATCCTGCATTTCACGGCTGATGCCGTGCATGCGCGACAGCATTTCGGCGGTCAGCCCCATCATCCCCGCCGCTTTTGCGACGTTGCGGCTCATGCCAGGATGGAAATCGACGCCGTGGCTCATCGGCACGTGGCCCATATGCTCAACGCCGCCCACCAGACAAACTTGCGCATCGCCGGTCATGATCATCCGCGCCGCATCATGCAGCGCCTGCATAGATGAGCCGCACAGCCGGTTGACGGTGATGGCGGGGACGGAATGAGGGATCTCCGCCAGCAGCGCGGCGTTGCGGGCAATGTTGAAACCCTGCTCCAGCGTCTGCTGTACGCAGCCCCAGTAAATATCGTCGATGGCGCTGGCTTCCAGCGCCGGGTTACGTGCCAGCAGGCTACGCATCAGATGGGCGGAGAGGTCCTCCGCGCGCACGTTGCGGAAAGCGCCGCCTTTTGAACGGCCCATCGGTGTGCGAATTGCATCGACAATGACAACCTGTTCCATTGTGACTCCTTAAGCCGTTTTTAACTCGCCCACTGGGCGCGCAGGTTCTACCGCAGGGTAATAAGGCTCGTTGCGGCGCGCTTTTTCGCGCAGCCCCGCCGGTACTTCATACAGCGGCCCGAGATGCTGATAGTGCTGTGCCATATCGAGGTATTTTGCGCTGCCAAGCGTATCCAGCCAGCGGAACGCGCCGCCGTGGAACGGCGGGAAGCCAAGACCATACACCAGCGCCATATCCGCTTCGGCAGGGCTGGCGATAATCCCTTCTTCCAGACAACGCACCACTTCATTGACCATTGGAATCATCATGCGGGCAATAATCTCTTCATCGCTGAAATCCTGTTTGCCTTTGCTGATTTCGGCCAGCATGCTGTCAACGGCGCTGTCTTCTTCTTTCTTCGGTTTGCCTTTGCTGTCTTCTTTATAGCGCCAGAAACCGAGCCCGTTTTTCTGCCCGAAACGGTGTGCGTCAAACAGCGCATCGATGGCATCGCGATAATCTTTCTGCATGCGCTGCGGGAAACCGGCCGCCATCACCGCCTGGGCGTGATGTGCGGTATCAATACCCACAACATCCAGCAGATACGCCGGGCCCATCGGCCAGCCGAACTGCTTCTCCATCACTTTGTCGACTTTGCGGAAATCCGCGCCGTCGCGCAGCAACTGGCTAAACCCGGCAAAGTAAGGGAACAGTACGCGGTTGACGAAGAAACCTGGGCAGTCATTGACCACGATCGGCGTTTTGCCCATTTTGCTCGCCCAGGCCACTACTTTGGCGATGGTTTCATCGGACGTTTTCTCTCCGCGAATCACTTCAACCAGCGGCATACGGTGTACCGGGTTGAAGAAGTGCATGCCGCAGAAATTTTCCGGGCGTTTCAGCACGCTGGCGAGTTCACTGATGGGAATGGTGGAGGTATTTGATGCCAGTACGGTATCCGGACGGACTTTGTCCTCTGTTTCCGCCAGCACCGCTTTTTTCACTTTCGGGTTTTCCACGACCGCTTCGACCACCACGTCGGCGCGTTCAAAACCGGCATACTCCAGTGTTGGCTGAATGGTCGCAATCACGCTGGCCAGTTTTAGACCATCGATTTTGCCGCGCTCGAGCTGTTTGTTCAGCAGCTTGCCTGCTTCATTAATGCCGAGTGCAAGGGATTTCTCGTTGATATCCTTCATTAATACCGGTACGCCTTTCCAGGCTGACTGGTAAGCAATGCCGCCGCCCATAATGCCTGCGCCAAGTACCGCAGCTTGTTTGGGCGTTTCGACATTTTTGGTCAGTTTCTTCGCCTGACCTTTTACATATTGGTCGTTCAGGAAAATCCCGACCAGCGCACGGGCCTCGTTGGTATGGGCGAGCGGAACGAAGCTCTGGTTTTCCAGCTTCAGCGCTTCGTCGCGGCCAAATCTTGCCGCAGCTTCAATGGTTTTGACCGCCGTGATCGGTGCCGGATAGTGCTTCCCGGCTGTTTGCATCACCATGCCTTTGGCAATAGTAAAGCTCATGGCAGCTTCAATTTTGCTGAGCTTCAGTGGCTCCAGCTTCGGCTGACGTTTTGCTTTCCAGTCCAGATCGCCGTTAATGGCCTGTCGCAGAATGGCAATGGCACCTTCACGCAGTTTTTCCGGCTTCACAATGCCATCCACCAGGCCGATTTTCAGCGCTTGTTCGGCATCGACATCTTTCCCGGCCGCGATGATTTCCAGTGCGCTGTCTGCACCCAGCAGGCGTGGCATGCGTACTGAACCGCCAAAGCCTGGCATGATACCAAGTTTGGTTTCCGGCAGGCCAATACGCAGGTCCGGCGTCGCCAGGCGATAGTCTGTCGCCAGCACGCATTCGCAGCCGCCACCGAGCGCATAGCCATTCACCGCGGAGATCGTTGGGACGGGCAAATCTTCCAGGCGGTTAAACACGCTGTTGGCAAAGTGCAGCCACTGGCTCAACTGCTCTTCCGGCACGAGGAACAGGGAGAGGAATTCGGTGATATCGGCCCCGACAATAAAGGCCGCTTTCTCTGAACGCAGCAGCAGCCCTTTTAAATCTGATTGCTTTTCCAGTACGGCCAGCGCTTCGCCAAGGCTGGCGACGGTGGCGGTATCAAGCTTGTTAACTGAGCCGGGCGCATCGAATACCAGTTCCGCGATGCCATCTTCTAGCCAGTTTAGGTACAGGTTATTGCCTTTGTAGAGCATGTCAGTCTCCTGAATCCAGCGATGATCTGGTCGTACCAGATGAAGCGGAGTGTGGTTTTTATGTTAATAAATTGCAAATAAATGATTAAAAAATTGCTAGTCGGATCACGCTCGGTGGAAATCACCCAGTGGCAGGCAGGTGTGCTAAGATGCGGAGACTTGAGGTCGCAATAAACAGAAGGAAAAACGATGGACTCACTGGCAGCGCTTTATAAAAATCATATTGTTACGTTACAGGAACGCACCCGTGATGTGCTGGCGCGCTTTAAGCTCGACGCGTTACTTATTCACTCTGGCGAGCTATTTAACGTCTTTCTTGATGACCATCCCTATCCGTTTAAAGTGAACCCGCAGTTTAAAGCCTGGGTGCCGGTGACGCAGGTGCCGAACTGCTGGCTGCTGGTGGATGGCGTGAACAAACCGAAGCTGTGGTTCTACCTGCCGGTGGATTACTGGCACAACGTTGAACCGCTGCCGACTTCCTTCTGGACCGAAGAGGTTGAGGTGATTGCTCTGCCGAAAGCGGACGGCATTGGCAGCCAGTTGCCTGCGGCGCGCGGCAATATCGCCTATATTGGTCCGGTTGCCGAACGTGCTTTGGGCCTCGACATCGCCGCCAGCAACATCAACCCGAAAGGGGTGATCGATTACCTGCATTACTACCGCGCCTACAAAACCGATTATGAACTGGCCTGCATGCGTGAAGCGCAGAAAACGGCGGTAATGGGCCATCGTGCTGCGCATGAAGCCTTTCAGTCCGGAATGAGCGAGTTCGACATCAATCTGGCTTATCTGACCGCGACCGGCCATCGTGATACCGATGTGCCTTACAGCAATATTGTGGCGCTGAACGAGCATGCATCGGTGCTGCATTACACCAAACTTGATCACCGCGCACCGGCTGAGATGCGCAGCTTCTTGCTGGATGCTGGCGCGGAATACAATGGTTATGCCGCCGACCTGACGCGTACCTGGGCGGCGAACAGCGACACCGATTATGCGCAGTTGGTGAAAGACGTCAATGAAGAACAACTGGCGCTGATCGCCACCATGAAAGCGGGCGTCAACTACGTTGAATACCATATTCAGTTCCATCAGCGTATCGCGAAGCTGCTGCGCCGCCATCAAATCATCACCGATATCAGTGAGGAAGCAATGGTTGAGCAGGACATCACCGGGCCGTTTATGCCGCACGGTATCGGCCATCCGTTGGGGCTGCAGGTGCATGATGTCGCGGGCTTTATGCAGGATGACAGCGGTACGCATCTGGCGGCTCCGTCAAAATACCCCTACCTGCGCTGCACACGTGTGATGGAGCCGCGTATGGTGTTGACCATTGAGCCGGGCATCTACTTTATTGAATCGCTGCTCTCATCGTGGCGCGAGGGGCCGCTCAGCAAACACTTCAACTGGCATAAAATTGACGCGCTAAAACCGTTTGGCGGTATCCGCATCGAAGATAACGTGGTTATCCATGAGAACAGCATTGAAAATATGACGCGGGATCAGAAGCTGGCGTAATGGAGAGCTGGCTGATACCGGCTGCGCCGGTCACCTTTAGCGAGGAGATCAAAAAGAGCCGTTTTATCACGCTGTTGGCGCATACCGACGGCGTGGAGGCGGCGAAGGCGTTTGTCGACACTGTTCGTGCAGAGCACCCGGACGCCCGCCACCATTGTGTGGCGTGGGTTGCCGGGCCGCCGGATGATTCGCAGCAGTTGGGCTTTTCTGACGATGGCGAACCGGCGGGTACTGCAGGGAAGCCGATGCTGGCTCAGTTGATGGGCAGCGGTGTCGGCGAAATTACGGCGGTGGTAGTGCGTTATTACGGCGGTATTTTATTGGGAACCGGCGGGCTGGTGAAAGCCTACGGTGGCGGTGTCCAGCAGGCGCTTAATCAACTCGCGACAACCCGCAAAATGCCGTTAACCGAATATACTTTGTGGTGTGATTACGCACAGTTGAGCGGAGTCGAAACGTTGCTTGAGCAATTTGAGGGGAAAATTGTTGCGAGCGAGTATCAGGCTTCCGTGTATCTGCGGGTGGCGCTTCCTCACAGCAGACTGGACGCATTTTCGGCAAGGCTCGCTGATTTTAGTCGTGGCACATTGCAATTGTTAAAAACTGAAGAATAATCCCCACCTGATTTTCTGAACACCTAAGGAAGCGGCAGAGATGCATTTTCGCGCCATAACCCGAATCGTTGGACTGCTGGTCATCCTCTTTTCCGGAACGATGATCTTACCTGGACTGGTAGCCCTTATTTACCGTGATGGCGCGGGCCGTGCATTCACGCAAACCTTCTTCGTCGCACTGGTGATTGGTTCCATTCTTTGGTGGCCGAACCGCCGCGAGAAAGGGGAGTTGAAATCCCGAGAAGGTTTTTTGATCGTCGTGCTGTTCTGGACGGTGCTGGGGAGCGTGGGGGCATTGCCGTTCGTCTTTTCCGAAAGCCCGAATCTGACGGTAACGGATGCTTTTTTTGAATCCTTCTCCGGCCTGACAACGACCGGGGCAACCACGCTGGTTGGGCTGGATTCACTGCCGCACGCGATTCTTTTCTATCGTCAGATGCTGCAATGGTTCGGCGGGATGGGGATCATCGTGCTGGCGGTGGCCATCCTGCCAATTCTGGGCGTGGGTGGGATGCAGCTCTATCGCGCCGAAATGCCGGGGCCGCTGAAAGATAACAAAATGCGCCCGCGTATTGCAGAGACGGCGAAAACCCTATGGCTTATTTATGTGTTGCTTACGGTCGCATGCGCGCTGGCGCTATGGTTTGCCGGAATGCCAGCTTTTGACGCCATTGGGCATAGTTTTGCCACCATCGCGATTGGCGGTTTCTCTACGCATGATGCCAGCATTGGCTATTTCAACAGCCCTACTATCAACACCATCATTGCTATCTTCCTGCTGATTTCCGGGTGTAACTACGGTTTGCACTTCTCGTTGCTGAGCGGGCGTAGCCTGAAAGTTTACTGGCGCGATCCGGAATTCAGAATGTTTATCGGCGTACAACTGACGCTGGTGGTCATCTGCACCGTGGTGTTGTGGTTCCACAATATCTACAGCTCGGCATTGACGACGATTAACCAGGCTTTCTTCCAGGTGGTCTCGATGGCGACTACGGCCGGATTTACGACCGACAGTATCTCCCGCTGGCCGCTTTTCTTGCCGGTATTGTTGCTCTGTTCCGCTTTTATCGGCGGCTGCGCCGGTTCGACGGGCGGTGGTCTGAAGGTGATCCGCATACTGTTGCTGTTTAAGCAGGGCAACCGCGAACTGAAACGACTGGTGCATCCCAATGCGGTGTACAGCATTAAGTTGGGGAATCGTGCATTGCCGGAACGTATTCTTGAAGCGGTGTGGGGCTTCTTCTCCGCTTATGCGCTGGTCTTTATCGTCAGCATGCTGGCGATCATCGCCACGGGGGTTGATGATTTTTCAGCATTTGCCTCTGTGGTTGCGACGCTCAATAACCTTGGGCCGGGGCTGGGCGTGGTAGCGGATAATTTTGCCAGCATGAATCCGGTCGCCAAATGGGTACTCATCGCGAATATGCTGTTTGGTCGTCTGGAGGTCTTCACGCTGCTGGTACTGTTTACCCCGACCTTCTGGCGCGAATAATGGAGTGTGACGTGAAAACATTAATTCTTTTCTCGACCCGGGATGGGCAAACGCGGGAGATTGCTTCTTATCTGGCTTCAGAGCTTAACGATCTTGGCGTCTGTGCGGATGTGGTTAACCTGAACCGCACACAAGAGATTGACTGGAGTAAATATGAGCGGGTGGTCATTGGTGCGTCCATTCGCTATGGGCACTTTCATCCGGCGTTGGCCAATTTTGTGAAAAAGCACCTCTCACAATTAAACAAGCTGCCAGGGGCTTTCTTCTCCGTCAACCTGGTTGCGCGCAAACCGGAGAAAAGCTCGCCGCAAACGAACAGCTATACGCGTAAGTTTTTGCTGTCGTCGCCCTGGCAGCCGGATCGCTGCGCCGTATTTGCCGGTGCGCTGCGTTACCCGCACTATCGATGGTACGACCGACTGATGATCCAACTGATTATGAAGATGACGGGCGGCGAAACGGATAGACGTAAAGAAGTTGTCTATACCGACTGGCAGCAAGTGGCGAATTTTGCCCGTGAAATAGCTCAGTTAAACAGCAAAGCGGGCGTTTAACGGGCGCTGTGCCTGAAAAATGAGCGAACGATAATTTTTTTGAATTTTATGCTTGTCAGCCAGAATTATCTCCCTATAATGCGCCTCCACTGACACGGCACAACGGCATACACACCGGCCTGTCAGGTGAAGAAATCTGAAAATAATCAGTTGACTTCACGGCGGGAAAGCGTAATATGCACACCCCGCGCCGCAGCGAAAACACAGCGGCACTGCTCTTTAACAATTTATCAGACAATCTGTGTGGGCACTCAGGTGACTGGATTCTTGATGTCTTCGGACAAAAAATGAATACCAAGTCTCACGGGTGAACACGTAATTCATTACGAAGTTTAATT
>NZ_PYTZ01000016.1:0-44426 GCF_003028445.1 Kosakonia sp. H7A
CAGCAGGCTTTGCCGTCTCCGAAACCGGCAGCGAATTTGTCCTCTTCCTGGCGGGCCTGTCCGGCTCGCTCCCCAACAGGCAGTTCAATATGTTTATGTTCTGCCTGAATTTCTTCGGTTCTCAGTCTCCGGCTGACGTGGCCGTATTCGACGATATCACGGTCGTGAAAACAATGCGCCTTGTCCGCGTTATCCGCCGTCTGCGTGAGCTGCAGCGACTCGCTGCGAAAGGAGGGGAAAATGTCTGATGATCTGAATGATGAAATGGCCCAGGCCAGTACGGCTCTGTTCATCCAGCACGGCATTGATGCCATCCGGGCAAAGGTAAACTCTGCAACACCGTCAAAAGCCTTCTGCGAATGCTGCGGTGCGGCTATTCCGGTTGCCCGTCAGCTCGCGGTTCCGGGGGTGGATCTCTGTGCCGGTTGTCAGGAGGTTAAAGAGATGAAAAACCGTCACCGGGCTGACGGCGTCAGGGGGAAGCGCCATGCAGGATAATGCAAAAGTCACAGCCCGTATCCGGCGCCTGATGGCGCTGGGCACCCGCAACAGTAACCCCCATGAAGCTGCCCGTGCGGTGGCTCTGGCCCAGCGGCTGATGCAGCGTCACGGCCTGACGCCGGATATGCTTTCTCTCAGTGACATCACTGAGTCAGTCTGCCTCAGCCTGACCAGTGATGCGGATAAGGTGCCGGCCTGGCTGAGCTCGCTGGCAACCGTGGTCTGTATGGCCACGGGCTGCCGGTGCTGGTTTGGCTGGAATATTCATCTCAGTCCACAGGGCGTGAGCAGCGTGCGCCGGTCTCTGCACTTTTATGGCTTCAGCGAACGACCGGAGGTGGCGCTCTACATCTATACCGTTCTCCAGCGGCAGCTGCGTGTCGCTACAGACGCGCATATGGCCGGGTATCGCACGCGCCGCATTCTTCTGCGCACGCGCCGTCGCCGGGCAGACCAGTTCCGCGAGGGCTGGGTATCCGGCGTCTGGCAGGTATTGCAGTCCTTTTCACCCTCCGGGGAAGAGAACGCCGTACTGCAGCGCTGGCTGTCCCGGCGTCATGCCGGCGAGCCGCTGGCAGATATGACGGTCCGGTCTGCGGGAAAATGCCGGGGTGACAGAACGGCCCGGGTGGCCGGTTTTCTCGCCGGCCGGGATACAGAGCTTCACCATGGTCTCAGTGGTGAACAGGCTCCCCGACAGATTACGGCCGGAGGACATTCGCATGACTGACGTTCTGTTATGGAGTGCCTGCCTGTCAGGCTGGCTTTTCGATGTTCTGCTCGCCGCTGACCCGGTGATTTCAGGAGGTGGCCTGTGAGCCAGCATAATCTTTCTCAGGCCACCACGGCCATTCTGTCCTCACTGCTGATGGACATCAAAAACGGCAATATCCGTCGATGTGAATCACTGGGAATGTCAGTGGAAGAAATCCGTGCACTGAGTCAGGTCAGCCTTGATGAACTGCACTACCTCAGCCAGTCGCACGTTTCCGTGCTCGATGTCACCCTCAACCATGAAAACTTCTGGCTGATGCTGAATCAGGCCCGGAATGAGCAGAAGCGTTTCATGATGATTGACCGTGCGCTGGAACTCGGTGGCTCGATGGAGCTGATTGATCGGTACTTTGGTCTTTCTCCCTCAGAAGTCAGTGCACGTCGCCGCCTGATGGGGATTGAGTCGCGTCAGGGGCGTACGCAGTCTCTGACGGAGCCGCAGGATGCGGCGCTCTGGACAGAGTGGAAAGCGGCCGGGCTGTCATCACCTGATTCACATCAGGCACTGGAGGCGATGATGCTGGCGGCTGAACTGCACGGTCTGTCGCTGACGGCGGTGTGGAGTCGGGTCTGCCAGTGGTGCCGCGAGGCAACCCCGTCCCGTGCGCCCGACTCCCGGCAGCGTAAGGAGGCGTGATGGAAATGGTTGATTTTTCCCCACGCCAGCAGGTGTCACCGTCCGTACGCCGTCGCGCGCAGCGGCTGTTCCGGGCCGCATGCTGCGGACAGAAGGTGTTCCGCAGGCTGACCATGAACGGCTACCTCAAGATAGATGTGGGGCCGTGCTGGCGCATTCTCAGTAAAGATGGCGGCCGGCAGTGGTGGCTGATGGACCATGAGACCTACAACCGTGAAATACGCCGGTAACGGACTGCCGCTGATGACCACACAGTGCCGGGTTTACCCCGGCACTGTGCTGTCTCAGGCTGAAGAGGAGAGCATAAAATGACCATTCCTGCCGACAGTATTGTGGCGCACACGCTCGCCAGAATGCAGCAGAACCTTGAGCGGCGCACCGATAAGGGTGATGTCAGCCAGGAGCGCAGCGGACTGCTGTTTATGGGGAACGTGCATGACGCATTCCCGCGCAGGCTGTTTCTGGATACACGTCTTTCGCCGCTGGATAAAACCGCCTGGGTGATGATAAGGCTTTACGCCCAGCAGAATGAGGGAGCCATCTTCCCGACTTACGATGAGCTGCAGGTTCAGCTTGCATCCGCGCATTCAGAGAAGGCATCGAGGGACACTGTCAGCCGTGTCCTGCTGATGCTGCGCCTGACCGGCTGGCTCAGCCTGTGTAAGCGCGTGCGCGATGACCGTGGGCGTGTGCGGGGCAATATCTATGCACAGCATGATGAACCGCTGGGTTACCGGGACGCCGAAACTTTCGATCCGGGCTGGCTTAAGCTGCTTGAAGAGAGTTGCCTCAGCCGTAATAAAGCGGTCCGCATGACCGCGCTGGCCGTGGTGAACGATATCCTGCAGGACCCCGGAATGCGTCACCGTCACAGTCGCCTGTCCCTCATCGAAAGCCGCCTTTGCGCGCCGTCCACACCCAGGCAGATGGTCAGCCATCGCCGGGCAGTGAACCGGAGTCCGGAATCCGGACTCAGTCAAAAAAGTACCCAAAACACCCAGGAATCACTGAGTCCGGAAAACGGACTCAGTACCCCGTCAGCGGATAAAACACTGAGTCCGGAATCAGGACTCAGCCTGAAATCAACGGGTTACACCGGAGTCCGGAGTCCGGACTGTAACGTACGTTCTTTCACACAGAGTGTGAATAAAAAAACGTACGTACCGGGCGGGGAGCATTTTCTGCCTGACGATTTTGTGAACAAACTGAACAGCGAGGATCGGCAGATGCTGACCACGCAGATGGCCTCACTGCCTGAGACGGTGGCGAAAACGCTGGCTGACATGCTGCGTGAACAACTGCGGCTTGGCAGGCTCAACAACCCGGTAGGCTGGTTGTTCACGATGCTGCGGCGTGCCCGCAGCGGTGAGCTGAATCTGCCGGAAGCCCCGGCAACTGCCCGGACAACTGACACGCGTGCTGTACCGGATGCCACCCTGCCAGTTCAGCCTGCGAACCGCCCTTCACCTGACGCGGTCAGGGCGATGATTGCTGCCATACGTAACAAAGTCAGCCACTGAACATGAATGTCAGATATGTATTCAGACTATTTTCGGTTAATGATTCCGGCGATTTCGAATTTCTCAGACTGCTCAAAAAACGACCTTGTTGCGGGGCGCAACAAGGCTAAAAAATAAACACCCTGCTGTTGTGTAAGTGGTGACCGGCAAAACCTGCAACAGTAACCGGAACAGACAAAAAGAGTGAGTGGTTAAAAAATAGCCTTGTTGCGGGGCGCAACAAGGCTAAAAAATAAACATCCTGCTGTTGTGTAAGTGGTGACCGGCAAAACCTGCAACAGTAGCCGGAACAGACAAAAAGAGTGAGTGGTTAAAAAATAGCCTTGTTGCGGGGCGCAACAAGGCTAAAAAATATACACCCTGCTGTTGTGTAAGTGGTGACCGGCAAAACCTGCAACAGTAACAGGATCAGATAAAAAGAGTGGATGGTTAAAAAATAGCCTTGTTGCGGGACGCAACAAGATTAATAAACAATCAGATGTTAATTTCTTAATTGTCGTTATGAGTTTCACATTGTTGGTCATGCACGAGATTCAGGACTATGCCAGCTCTTCTTAACTGAATACAGGTGACGGCAACGATGGCAGATAAACAGGTAACAAGGACTGGTTCGCTCCAGTCAGAAATGACAATCGCGCTCCATACTAATTATGCAATTGGTTTGTGGCTGGGCCGCAGACGGGAGAAACAGGAGGGAGATGCTCCGGTTAAACACGGCATCATCGGGATGCCTCAGTTCTTCGTGCGCGCAACACTGATTAACCAGGACTCCCTGAATAATAATCCGTGGGCAGATGAAGCCATGTACCGTCTTGAGGAAAAGCTGAGATCTGCAACTGAGACGATGACCGGGCTTATTAAGAAACTGGATGAAGAGATGAGTATGCTTCCTGCAGGTATTACGCTGACAGAGATTACTTCGGTCGAACCACTCGATATTCATGTGTTTACTCGTACTCCTCTGGGATACCGGTGTGTGTTTTTGCTGGTCGGGTTTGACCAGTTTGCCAAGAAGGTGCTTCAGGCGTCACATTACGGGCTGATCACCCGTAATGGCCGGGATAATTATCTCAGTGAAGGTGGGAGACTTTTGCGTCAGATTTACGGGACGGTTCTTTCTTACCGCAGGGTGGATGCGACACGCCTGGACGCAGCAGAGAATAATGAAGTCTGGCAGAAGGCCTGTCAGGAGGCGGGTGAGCCCGATCGTGCTGTTCTGCTCGGAGAAAAACGTTCAGCATTTTCCCCTCCAGTTAATGAAGCGAGCGTGAACCTGCTGCGCCTGCGTTATCAGACAGTCTGAGTCGCCGGAGGCTGGTAATGCGGCTATATATCTGTGAAAAACCCTCGCAGGGGCGCGATCTGGCCGGGGTTCTCGGTGCCACCCGGCGCGGCGAGGGTTTTCTGGCGGGCAGCGGCGTCACCGTCACCTGGGCGGTGGGGCACCTGCTGGAAACTGCTCCGCCGGAGGCCTATGGCCAGCAGTACGGTAAACCCTGGTCGCTCTCTGCACTGCCCATTCTGCCGGCACCCTGGCAGGTCGTGGTCAAAAAAGAGACGCAGGATCAGTTTAAGGTTATCGAGCGGCTGCTGCGCCAGGTGGACGACGTGGTCATTGCCACTGATGCAGACCGCGAGGGCGAGGTCATTGCCCGTGAGTTGCTGGATTACTGCCGCTGGGAAGGTCCGGTGCAGCGGCTCTGGCTGTCTGCACTGGATGAACTCAGTATCCGCGCGGCGCTTCAGGACCTGCGTCCCGGTCAGGCCACGCTCGGGATGTATCACGCCGGACTGGGGCGTGCCCGGGCCGACTGGCTGATAGGCATGAACCTCTCCCGTCTTTACACCCTGCGCGCGGCGGAGGCCGGCTTCGATGGCGTGGTTTCTGTCGGTCGCGTGCAGACGCCGACGCTGGCGCTAGTTGTCCGCCGGGACCGGGAAATCGCAGCTTTTGTGCCGAAGCCGTTCTGGCAGGTTAATGCGCTCATTTCGGCCCGGGGGCTCACCTTTCCGGCGCAATGGGTGCCGGCGAAGGTGTATACCGACGAGGAAAAGCGCTGTATTCACCAGAATATCGCGCAGCAGGTGGCACAGTTATGCCGGCAGGCAGGTCACGCCGTGGTGACAGAATGTGACACAAAGCGTGAAAAAGACGCCGCACCACTGGCTTTTTCGCTGGGGTCGCTGCAGCAGGCCTGTGGCAGGCTGTGGGATATGTCACCCCAGCAGGTGCTCGATACCGCGCAGAGCCTGTATGAAAAGCACAAGGCCACCACCTACCCCCGCACCGACTGCGGTTACCTGCCTGAATCCATGCGGGAGGAGATTTCCGGTGTGCTCGATGCCATCGGCCGTACCGACCCGGAATGTGCGCCGGTGCTGGAGCGCCTCGACAGGGCATTTGTTTCGCGCATCTGGAACGACAAAAAAATCACGGCACACCACGGCATTATCCCCACGCGAAATGCGTTTCAGTTGTCCGCGCTGACGGAGACCGAGCGTAACGTCTATATGCTCATCCGCCGTAACTATCTGGCCCAGTTCCTGCCCCTGCATGAGTCTGATTTCACCCGGCTGCAGTTCGACATTGGCGGGCAGCTGTTCCGTGCCACCGGGCGAACGGAGGTGATAAAGGGCTGGAAGGTCCTGTTTGAGAAAGCCGGTGATGATGAGGTTCAGGATGATGACGGGGCTGGCGTTGCCCTGCCGCCGCTGGCGAAGAATGACCGCGTTACGGTCACCGGAGCCGAAGTCATTCAACAGATGACCCGCCCGCCGGCACACTATACGTTTGCCACGCTGATAGGGGCCATGATGAACGCTGCGGCATTTGTTACCGACGTTGCACTGCGTAAGGTACTGAAAGACAATGCGGGACTGGGCACCGAAGCCACCCGCGCCGGCATCGTAGAGCAGCTGCTGAACCGTCACTTTATCGTGCGTAAAGGCAGTAAAATCATGGCAACTGAACTGGGCGCCGATGTGATTGATGCCCTGCCGCCACAGCTGACCGAACCGGGCATGACGGCACTCTGGGAACAGGCACTGGATGAGGTCGCCGCCGGTCGTATGTCACTTGATGACTTCCTTCAGCGACAGGCAGGCTGGACGCGTAACCTGGTCAGCCAGGGGACACAGCAGCAGGTGCGTATCCGGATTCCGCCCACGCCCGCCTGCCCGCTCTGCGGGGGAAAAACCCGTCTGCGCAGGGGAGGGAAAGGGGAGTTCTGGAGCTGCCAGCGCTGGCCGGAATGCAAAGGTGTCATCAATATCGGGGGCACCAGAAAGAAACGACCGCGCAGGGCTAAGTCTCCTGAATCAAAGAAGAATTAATCCGCTGTCTCCGATTGCGGGGCGTTGTGGGCTCTGCTATTGTGACCCCGGCTCTGAAGCCGCACCCCGTGACTGCGGGTTTCGTCAGCATCTAATGCATGTGCTGCCGGAATACAGTCTGACCGGCCCTGTCCACACCTGAACGGGAGCCGGTAAGGCACGAAAACTCCGTGAAACCCGTGCCGGGCCCTTTCAGCCAGCGGAGCCACTGCGAAATGCAGATTAACCTCAGGTTGATGGTGCAGACCTCAGAAGGCGGTGCCGAAGGGTGCCGCTTTTTTTATTTTTGTGCACTGATGATTTTTTGCACGCTGCGGCGTTGACATCCGTGGCGTCTGAATGAATGATAAAGAGGCTAATCGTTGTCGTTCCGACAACTGCCAATGTTCCGGTGATTTGAGAGGAACGCCTTCGGGTAATCACATGCCAATGCCACATTAACCTGAGAGTGGCGCCTTCGGGTGGTTTAAACCTGTTTAACCTTTGCAAACAGGGACCTGATAACCAGGTTAAGGTCCATTTCACCAATACAGCCAGTCGGCAAACCTTGCTTGCTGACCTCCCTGCGGGAAACACTTCCCGTACGGGACAGATGTTTCTCCGCTACCTGTTCAGCTTTACTCCGGAGAAAACATCATGACTGCAACTGCTTCAACCCCCGCTTCATCTTCTGCATCAGCTTCCAGTCAGCAGAAAAAAGAGTATTTCAACCTCAACGTAAACGGTATTGGCTATCTGAGTTCGATCCGCCGTGTTCAGAGTGGTAATGGCGAATTCACCTGCGCTGTTATCAATGCCCTGACCGGTCCGACAGACAATGCGTCTTATACCCGTTTCGATGTCACCATCGCGGGTGCGGAGACCACCAAACTCATCAACCGCTGTCAGAAAGCCGTTGATGAAGAAGAAAAAGTGCTGATTGGCTTTGTGCTGAGCGGACTGAAAGCCGATGTGTTTACCCTGCAGACGGGTGATCACGCCGGTGAAAGCCGCCCTTCCCTGAAAGCCCGCCTGATTAAGGTCGAGTTTATCAAGAAAGGCCAGGACGTCGTTTATCAGGCACCCAACGCTTCCCAGACGCCGGAATCCGGTTCATCGGCTCAGAAAGAGTACGATCCGAATTCATTCTAAGCGTCACGGACACACCACCGGAACACATCCCGGTGGGTGTGTTCCTCTCAACTTAATCTTCTAAGAGGAAATCATTATGTCCGCACGCGGCGTCAACAAAGTCATCCTGGTCGGTCATCTCGGACAGGACCCTGAAGTTCGTTACCTGCCAAATGGCAATGCAGTGGCCGGTTTAAGTCTGGCCACTTCGGAAACCTGGCGTGATAAACAAACTGGGGAAATGAAAGAGAATACCGAATGGCATCGTGTCGTGCTGTTTGGCAAGCTGGCTGAGGTTGCCGGTGAATACCTGCGTAAGGGTTCACAGGTGTATATCGAAGGTCAGTTGCGCACCCGCAAATGGACGGATAACAGCGGTACCGATCGCTGGACAGCCGAGATTGTTGTCGGGGTTAACGGAACAATGCAGATGCTGGGCGGTGGTCGCAATAACAGCACCAATACCAGTGGAAACGGAAACAACGCGCAGTCAGGTCAGCAGGGTGGCTGGGGTCAACCTCAGCAACCTCAGACACAGTCCGCGCCACGAAATCCGGCGAATGAGCCACCGATGGATTTTGACGATGACATACCGTTCTGAATGATACGGGTATGACATCCGCCGAAAAGCCATTTACGCAATTTCATAACGGATTCATATTATTTTACCCTCTCCAATGCGCCAGTTTGACTGGCGCTTTTTTATTCAGGATAATTCGTGCAGAAGTGAGGTGCTTTTTCGATGCCGGTTATACTCAGACTTAATGGATTTAAGTTTTTCTTTTATTCGAACGAGGGGAATCCCCTCGAACCTGCTCATATTCATGTCCGAAATGCCGATGGTGAGGCGAAGTTCTGGCTTGAGGATGCGGTAACGCTGAGTCGTAACGATGGTTTTGATGCCCGTACTCTCAGAGCGTTGACTAAGATGGTTGAAGATAACCAGCGTTTTTTTGTGGAGGCCTGGAATGAGTATTTCAGCTAAAAATGTGAAGTTTGACGAGACTACGATGTGGGTTGAGTTAAGCGATGAGCGGGTCCTGGGTGTTCCCCTGGCCTGGTTTCCACGCCTGCTGAATGCCTCCGCACAACAGCTCAATGATTACGAATTGAGCAAAAGAGGCATTCACTGGGATGAGCTTGACGAGGATATTTCCGTTGAGGGTTTACTGGCCGGGCGTGGTGACATCAGTCATTTGCCAGGCCGGGTAGCGTAATCTCCCATACAGCCATGCTTCATTATTCTGTTTGTTAATCTGACTAAAGCGCCGAACAGGCGCTTTTTTTTCACCATTTTGCAGAAGTAGTTTCGTATTGTCCGATGGCCCGTTAACCGGGGAATATCCGCTTTGTACTTTTTCATCAAATGGATATATCACCGGAGCCCCTATGAAATTCATGAAGCATTTCCCGCTTATCTTCCTGGTCCCTGCCTTGCTGATGGCGGGCTGTAGTCAAAGTGCGCAGCAGGCACCAACACAGGTCACGCTATTAAATTCTGCCAGTGAAATTCCGCAAGGAACCATCAGCCTGAGCACCACGCTTATCCGTGTGAAGAAAAAACACGCTATTGCCTGGAAGGATGTTTTACCGGAGTGGAACCCTGCCAAAATGGTTTTTATCTTTCAGGGGGATGCACCTGCTGTTCATGACCGTATAGCAGCCAGAAGTGATGTCAGTATTGAATACGCAAGCACGGGAACAACCAACAATGGTGATCCGATGCCCATATCTGTGCATCGTAACTCCGACACGAATGACGGCGGGACTCTGGTCAACAAAGGCCTCGACCTTACACTAATTCCCTGGTACCAAAACGTGAATGGTCCCATTAATCTCAGGTTTTCTTTAAATATCCAGGATGAACGGGGCAGTTTTCAGGCAAGTCAGCTTATGAGCCTGCAACAGGGGAAAAGCCTCCTGATTTCCCGCATTATTGATGAGAATACGCAGGAGGTGCTAATCGTAACTCCCCGGATTGATCCTCAGGGGCTTCCGGGATAGCCTTACGCAGCTCTGTCAGCGGCGGTTTGCCCGACGCTTTTTTTCTATATAGCCGCTTTAAAAAAGGTATTGCCCATGAACGTATCGATAAAACAGGTCCGGATTGCCGATGCCATGCTGTGGGTTGAACTGAATGATAGCCGTGTACTGGGAACGCCGTTGACCCGCTTTCCGCGATTGTTGCAGGCAGGTGAACATGAACGGCAGCAATTCGAAATATTCAGGGATGGCGTCCGGTGGAAAGCGTCCGGAGAGGAGATATTCCTGACGGACCTGTTTTCTTTGTCACTGGCCTCTGATGACACGAATGTGTCTGAGGTACAGGCGGGAGCTGCGTCCGCCGGACGCTAATAATTGAGCACACCGAAACGCAGGTAGCCTGTGACGACGCCCCCGGAGCTGGCAGGAACCTGTTCCGGAGGTGTGTCAGCAAGGGGATCAGGTTTCAAGTGTTTTGATTGCGAGCTCCATTGCTTTCAATGTCATTTTACTTCTTTCTCCGGAGTCGCTGATCATAGCGGTCCTCAGAGCGTCAGCAATAACAATATGTTTAGGTTCGATATCAAGATCGTGAAATATCATCACCATATCGCCGATAACCCTGCACATTTCGTCATAGAGTTCATCTGCAGTTATCTGTGGTTCCATAATTCCCCCATTGATTAATGCCGTTAAAAAGCGTCACTCATCATATCGCCTCCGGCAGTCACGTCAGTGACATCAGTTCCGGTCCCGCCTTGCGTCTCTGCCCTTTTCTTCATCCCCGAAAAATAGTTTCGTGTTGTCCGGAATGCTGTCGCCGCCAGAATATCCGGGTTGTTTCGGACTAATCCTGGGGTGAACCTGATGGTAAAACTACAAAAGCGAGCGGGTGAGCATTACCGGCTTGCGGGGGTGGCCCTCTGCTTAATTGCAGCGGGTTGCACAGACAGCTCCCGCACGGAGCCTTTAAGCAGACTGCAGGGGGCACCCCGTGTTCAGGATGTTTATCAGAATACTTCTCCTGAAGTCGTTCGTTACGATCGCTATACGCTCGCAAGTACCCGACCTGCAGATGCCCAGCGTGATCCGTTAAATCAAATCATTGAAATTCGCATGCCCCAGCAGGTCGTCAGAACGGTGGGCGAAGGGTTGCGTTACCTGCTGCTGGAATCAGGTTATTCCCTGTGTAACGGGGATGCCACCGTTTTTGCTGAGCTGTTCAGTAAACCCCTTCCTGCCGTTCAGCGTTCGGTGGGGCCGGTTCGTCTGACTGAAGCACTGCAGGTACTGGCCGGACCCGCCTGGCGGTTGCATGTGGATGATGTGAACCGTGAAGTCTGTTTTGCTCTGCGTGATCAGTACCGCCATTTTGCACCAACTGCGTCAGTGTCGGTCCCGGGCAGTTCACTCAGTCAGGGGGCAGCCCCGAATTCAGGTTCACTGTTGAGTCCGGGTCTGAAACCCGCGGCCACCGGAAACAACAGCTTCCCGCTGCCTCCGGCACGCCCGGAAGGTCCTGGCGCACCAGGCACCATATCCTCTGTTACCCAGGCTGCATCGTCAGGGACCCCGAAAGTACCCCGCAACCCGTTTTCCGCCGGCGCATCTGCCGGGCCGTCACCGACCCCGGCGCAGAAAACACAGGCTGGTATCGTATCTCAGTCTGCATCCGGCAAGATCAAACCGTCAACAGCGCTGGCACCGGCGCCGGCAGTCTTGTCCGTTCCTGTCACTCCACTAAACACCGCGGCTCTGGGCGTAGCGCCAGTCAGTGCCCCGAAAGCGGACCGTACTGTTCAGGGGAAAAACCTGTCTTCAGCGACACCGCCTGCTTTTATTCCGGGAGCCCCGCTTTCATCGTTACCTGACGGTCAGGTATGGACCGCGAAGGCCGGGACTACGTTAAAAGAGACCCTGACGCAGTGGGCCTCCTCCGTCCACTGCGAAAGTGGCAGCAGCCCGACCTGGGTGGTCATCTGGCCCACGCCAGTGAATTACCGCATCGATGCGCCATTCACCCTTCGGGGGAATTTCGAATCAATGATCGTGCAGTTGTTTGATCTGTATCGCAAGGCAGAGAAACCGCTTTATGCCGGACCAAATCGTCTCCAGTGCCTGGTGTACGTCGACGACAAGCCGATTCAGGACGGGCAATAAGATGGGGTACGCCATAGTGGCCATCGCCATGCTGATGATGTTGGTGACCGACAGCATCACGTCAGTGGATGTCTCCGCGCAGCAGACCCAGCGTGATACGGCAGCGGCCACGCTGCTCGCTGACGATATCCTGCGCACGGCAAGCATGGTTAACGACTGGCGCTACAGCCACAGCCTCCCCGAAGGCGGGCTCACCCTTTCACAGTTCGGCTTCTCACCGGCACCGGATAGCCGCATTCGTGCCGCGATCGGTGGTGGACGCCTCTGGATATGGACAGCTGAACTGCCCGGATTGCGGTCTGCACTTAATCGTCAGTCCTCTGGCTCTGCGCTGATCCTTTCCGTGACCGGTGGGCATCTGCTGATGGCGGATGGCGCTGATATGAATCTCTCCTTACCGGCCGGGGTGTCGGAAGGCAATCTCGTTTATCTCAACTGAAGGAAGGCCGGATGACATCCTTACTGCCCCGTTTACGCACTGCTGCGCTGGCGATTTCGCTTGTTCTGCTCTCCGGTTGTGCATTTCAGGACATTAATAAAATCGGTAAGCAGGCGCGCGCGGACGGTGATACTGCGGCACGGCTTATGGACAGCAAAACGGCCCGTCCTCCGCAACTGGTGACCTGGACCGATAAACCGTGGGTTAACCTGACGCCAATCGGGTTCTCAGCCGCCGTCTCCGATGACCGGAATGTGCCTGACTGCCACATTCTTATCAATAATCCTGAAGGGGTGACGCTTCCGGATCTGGCACAGCGTATTACCACGGTCTGTGGTATCAGGGTGTCGTTCACGCCGGATGCCCTGGCGTCATTGTCGACGGGCAGTTCTGGTTCAGCGGCAACCCGGCAGGTTTCCGGCACCCTGCCGGCACCAGATGATAATGGCCGCGTCTCGCTGGACGCGATCAACGGGCAGAACGGTAACACCCAGCCCCTCGTGAACGCCAGTGCCGGTCTGATGGTGGGCATCAAATGGGATGCGCAACTGAGGGGACTGCTGGATGTGGCAGAAAGCCGGTACGGGCTTTCCTGGCGCATGGAAAACGGCGGTATTCTTTTCTACCGCTTTGATACCCGCATGTACCAGCTGTCGTTTATGAACACCAAAATCGACAGCTCAGCGTCGATCAATTCCGGGTCAGGCGCGCAGCTGGGCAGCGAGGGCTCTTCCAGCTCCGGTGAAGTCAGCACCGAGCAAAAAACGGCCTACGGTCTCAGCAGCGAAATCTTTGACGATATCCGCAAAACTATTGCGCAAATCCTGACGCCGAACGTCGGGCGGTTCTTTCTGTCCTCTTCCAGC
The DNA here is from genome assembly GCF_003028445.1 of Kosakonia sp. H7A. Classification (NCBI taxonomy): domain Bacteria; kingdom Pseudomonadati; phylum Pseudomonadota; class Gammaproteobacteria; order Enterobacterales; family Enterobacteriaceae; genus Kosakonia; species Kosakonia sp. H7A. The sequence goes on from NZ_PYTZ01000016.1 coordinate 13,324, forward strand.
GGTACGCTGACGGTCACCGACACGCCGGAAGTGCATAACCGGGTGGCGAGCTTTGTTGAATATGAAAACAAAATTCTCAACCGCCAGGTACAGCTGAATTTCCAGATCCTGACCGTCACGCAGTCGGTTAACCATGAACTGGGTATTGACCTTGATCTGGTCACTAATTCCCTTCGCAACTACGGCATCAACATCAAGGGCACCTTCAACGGCGCCACGACCGGTGCGGGGGCGATGGGAGTCTCGGTGCTGGATACCGCGACCGGAAGGGCGGGGAAGTTTGCCGGAAGCAATCTGATTGTCAAGGCGCTGTCTGAACAGGGCGATGTCAGCGTGGTCACCCGCCAGAGCCGTCTGACCACAAATTTCACGCCGGTACCGTACCAGCTGTCAAACCAGCAGGGAATGATCACCAGTACCGCCTCGACGGCGACGGCCAATGTCGGGGTGACCTCGACAATGACCACAACGACCCTCACGACGGGGCTGTTTATGACGGCGGTGCCTTCGATTCAGGATAACGGCGACGTGCAGATGCAGTTTGCCTTCAGCTATGACACTCCGCCCAAAATTGAGTCGTTCTACAGCGCTGACGGTAACACCCGTAACGATACAGCGGCCTATTCCAAAGAGGCGATTACCCAGAAATTCAACATGCGTACCGGCGAAACCATCATGGTCACCGGTGCCGATCAGGTCTCTAACTCTGCCAGTAAACAGGGGATGGGATCGGCAGATTTCTTCGGTTTAGGCGGCGGGCGAAGCGGCAACAGCAAGCGTACCACCCTGGTCATTCTTATCACACCGGTACTGATGCCATGATTTTCAGGAAAAGCAGAAAACTGTCAGCACAGGGGGAGCGCACTGCGGGTGTACTGGTTCTCAGTGGTCGCACTGGCTGGGTTGCGGGTATGCACTGGACGCAGGCCGGTGCAACTGGCCTGATGGCCCGGCTGCGTCTGCAGGACACCCACCGGGTAACCAGCGGTACCGGCACCGCCCGGGTGACGGGGCTGGTCAGCCCCGGGAAAGTCCGTCGCGGGGTGAAACTGTATTCACTGGCTTCGGTATTCCAGAGCGCCATCGGCGGCAGCAGCCATGGTCTGTACCGTCTTGACGATGGCAGTAACCAGTGGGTGTTTCTGGCAACGGTCCGTGACCAGCTTACAGTGATGGCGGACGTGACCGGTACGCTTCAGGAAGTGTGCATGGCCCGCAGCCATTTTCTGACGTTTAACGACCCCGGGGAGGAAGGCTGGAACTGCGTCGCGGATCATCAACAGAATATCAGCTGGAAAACCCTGGTTGAGGGACTCCCGGCCCGGACTCTGGCCCGCGCCCGTCTGAAAGAAACCTCCCTGCGCCGACCCGTTGTCGTGACGATCCTTGTCGTGGCCATGGTGGCTGCCGGGCTCTGGATACAGAATGAGAATGCGTCGTCTCAGGCTACCCGGGACGCGGCGATTAAAGCGAGCCGGCAGGTTGTCCGCGCCATCAGGCCTGAAGCGGCGGTAAAACCTGAGAAACTTCCCGGCCCCTGGGCGACCCGGTTCACGGTGCCGGCATTTATCGTGCAGTGCTGGGAAACCCGCAGCGTGACGCGGGCGTCCATCACGGGATGGCGCCTGTCGGTGGGGGAATGTGATGAGCAGCAGCAGGGGCTGCACCTGCATTACGAAACGACTCCGGGCAGCACGCTGGAAAACTTTGACAGCCGGGTTATTCAACTCTACGGGCATCCGGCAACGTTCGATTTTGTGGACGGCGGCAAAAACGGAAATGTGTTTATTCATTTTGCCTTTCCTGATGCGACGTCACTGCAGGATGAGCCGCTGCGTCCGGCCAATGAACTACTGAAAGGCTTCATCTCCCACATGCAGCGTAAAAACGTCCCGGTGCAGCTCAGTGAAGTGAAGCAGCCTGACGCGCTGCCCGGCACGAAAAGCGAACAGCCGAAAACCGACTGGCAGGAATACACCTTCACCCTTTCAACCGGGCTGATGCCCGAACTGCTGCTTGAGGGGATGGACGCCAGGGGCGTTCGTCTCAGTTCCATCTCTTATACCGTAAGCCCCCAGGGGCTTTATCACTACACCCTGCGCGGGAGCCTGTATGCAAAAAAATAATGCGATTCGCTGGCTGTTGCCATGCGCGCTGACCCTGCTGGCCCTGACGGGCCATGCCTGTGCTGATGAGCCTGTGACCGTCAGGCAGGTCATCCCTGACAACGTGACCAGCGGTGAGCTTGAGCTGGCCCAGGCGCGCAATATGGTGCTTGAACAGCAGGTTCAGACGGCACGCCTGAAGCAACAACTGCGTCAGGCCGAATCCTCCACTGAGCTGAACGTCGGCACGGAAGGTATCCCTGCCGGATATCCCCGGACATCCACTGTGGTTGCGCCTCAGGTTCAGACGGGCGATACCCCCTCTTTCAGTCGTATGCCGGTTCGTGCCCGTCTGCGTGAAATTTACGGTAAACCCGGCGATCTCCGGGCGCGCGTCAGCCTGCCGGACGGGGGCGTGACGGAAGTTAAAAGAGGGGATGCCATACCGGGCATGAAGGGGACGGTGACGTCAGTCACTGCTGAGGCCGTTCGCCTCAGCGACGGAAGCAGCCTGACTTTCTGAGGATACCGCGATGAACGCATATGCAGACATTGAGGAGTTTGTGCTGGTCGAGGAGTCAGCCGGACAGGTTTCTCTGGTCATCGATAAAAACCGCCGCACCGATGTGCGTATCCAGCGGTGGGTGATGGATCAGACCCGGCTCTTTCCTTATGCGAAGCCGGAGTTTGTCTCGCTCGGCGATCTGAAGGCCCGGCGTGAAACGTTCCGGCTTACGCAGACGGCGCTGCGGGTCAGCGCCGCGTTCGACAGTGACTGGAGTGACGTGCAGAAGCGTATGGTGAGGTATTTTGCGCTGGCCCAGTTGCTGGGCTCGTCGGACATCCACATTACCATTATGCGCAGTATTGGCCTGGCGCGCATTGAAATGCGTATCCATGGCGAGCTGGAGGTGATCGACGAGCTGACGAGCGATGAGGGAGATTCCCTCGTGCAGACGCTGTTCAGGTCCATGTGTGATATCCGCATTCCTCCCGCCTTCAACGACAGCGATATGCAGGCCGGACGCGTGGACGCTAAATTCGTGCGCGCAGCGGGACTGTTCGGTGCCCGCTACCAGCATATGACCACAGCTGACGGGATTTACGTTGTGCTGCGCACCATTGTGGATGACAGCGACAGGGTGCCGACGCTTGAGCAGCAGGGGTTTCTGCCTGAGCAGATTGCGCTTGCTAAACACATCCTCCGTTTTCCCAACGGGCTGGTTCTGCTCACCGGCCCCACTGGTTCCGGTAAAAGCACCACCCTGCGTATTTTCAGCAATATGTGGCTGGAGCGTACCCGGCACCGTAAACGTCTGCTGACCGTGGAAAACCCGGTGGAAGGGCGTATCGCCGGCGCAGTCCAGACACCCGTCATTAATGGTGACTGGGACAAGAGCAATGCTGCGGTGGTGCGCTCTGACCCGGATGCGATCCTGCTGGGGGAGATGCAGGAGATAAACGCGCTCATTGCGGCTATCCATGCCGCACATGCCGGTCATCTGGTCCTCGATACGCTGCACAGCAACAGCGCTGCCGGCGCGCTACCCCGCATGGAGGTGATGGGCGCTGACCGGCGGCTGATCGCGGATGCGGAACTGGTGAGAGGTCTGGTGAGCCAGCGCCTCGTGCCAACCCTCTGCCCTCACTGCAGCCTGACCTGGGCGCAAATGGCACCGCAGTTACCGGCGGAAACACGCGCCTATCTGGAAAAATACTGTACCGAGCCCGGGGTATGCGCCCCTCAGAACCTGCGCTTTCACAACCCGGAAGGGTGTGAGCACTGCCGAAAAACCCTTGAGCTGACCGGACGTGTGATAAGCCGCGGGGTAACCGGCCGGACCGCCATCGTCGAGATTATCCCCCCAGATGCCCGCTTTATGTCGCACTGGCTTTCCGGGGGCACTGCGGCGGCCCGCCAGTACTGGCTCAATAAAGGCGGCATCAGCCGTCGCACCCATCTGCTGATCCGGCTGAATGAAGGGCTGGTCGACCCGCTGATGGGGGATGTCGAAGTCCCCCTTGATGAAGATGAACTGCTTGCCATGGAGGTGTCCGGTGTCTGATAACCCTTTTCGCCCGTCACGGCCGATGAATCTTTTTCAGCGCGCCCGCTATCATTTTTTACGTCACTCCTTCTCAGGCAAGCGCCGTAAGCCGTTTTATGAGGTGTTACGTTTCCTGCTGGAGAACGACAGGGCCGATGCTGAAGCCTTCCGCATGATCGGCGACGTGTATACCGATTTTGGCCGGCACTGGCATCCTTATTCGGAGCTGGTCGAAGACTGCCTGCAGGCGCTCCGGGACAACCGTCCAGGGCAGCAGCTTCAGGACGTGCTGGCGCGCTGGCTGCCGGCAGAAGAGGCCGCACTTCTGGGGGCCGGCCGTACAGGGAAAACCCTGTCGGTTGCCCTGGCGCAGTCAGAGCGGCTCATTGATGTGCGGGGGCGCATTCTGGAGCAGGTGATTTTTGCCGCCACCTACCCGGCACTGTTTGTGGTGTTTTTCGGCATCATGATGGTGATCAACAGCGTAAAAATTGTCCCTACGCTAAGTCAGATGTCCGATCCGGCGAGCTGGTCCGGCGCGCTGGGGGTGATGAACAGCATGGCAGAGTTTACAAATCAGTGGGGACTGGCGTGTGGGGCCACCTTCACCGTTCTCCTGACCATTGTCTTCTGGTCACTTCCCCGCTGGACCGGGCGGCTGCGCCAGTTTGCCGACCGGTTTATGCCCTGGTCCCTCTATTCGGATTTGCAGGGGGCGGTATTTCTCATGAACGTCGCCGCCCTGCTTGAGACCGGACTCCCGGAAATTGACGTGCTGAAGACCCTGCGTAAAACGGCGTCGCTCTGGCTGTGTGAACGCCTTGACGCGACGATTGACGGCATTAACCGGGGTAACGCGCTTGGACGGGCGCTGCGTAACAGTGGCTTTGACTTCCCCAGCCGTCAGTCAGCCAACTATCTCTCCCTGCTGGGCAAAGGCGAGGGGGCTGCCGTTCTCATCAGTCGCTACGCTGACCGCGCGCTTGATGACATCACTGCTCGCGTCAAGCGGCGTGCGAATACCGCCCGCGGTCTGTCCCTGCTTCTCATTTTACTTTTCTTTGGTCTGATGGGCTCTATGGCCTTCGAGATCCAGGAAATGTCCCGTATGCCAGTGCATTAATCAAAAGGAAATTTATATGAATCAGTTATTAACCGTGTTACGTAACCGGATGCGAGGGCGTTCAGGGTTCCATCCCGACAGCGGGTGGGGAACAGCAGACCAGGGGGGCTCCGGTGTCATCGGTGTTCTTGGCGTCGTGTTTGTTGCGGGGCTTATCTGGGGGCTCTGGAGGTTGTTTAACGGTGGCTCAGAGACAACGAACATCTCCGACATTGCCACCAAAACAAAAGGTTACATGGGGGGACGGAGCGGTTACGACTTTACCAGCGGCACCACCATGACCGGTAATTTTATCCAGCGTGGACTGGCCCCGGGTAACATGCGCGTGGTGGGCGATCCGGATTCCGGTACGGCCACGCTGTGGAATGCCTGGGGCGGGCAGGTGGTGCTGGCTCCTGAATCAAGTGGTGCGGGAATAAACACCGGTTTCTCCATTACCACCAACAAAGTCCCCCTGAAAGACTGCATTTCGCTGGCGCAACAGTTCGGCAATGGCAGCATTTTCAGTGAGATTGAGATTAACAGTACCCAGCATGCTGACGGGACCGTCACCTCGGAAGAGGCAGGTAAGGAGTGCACCAATAACAGCGGCAGTGCCGGGACGAATACCCTGAAATTCCAGGTGAATGGGTAAGGTATGTGGCGTCTGCTTTTCCTGCTGTTGCTCCCTTTTCCCTTCTGCGTCAGGGCATTCTGCTTTGACGCTGCGGGACAAAAGTACCATGTCGATCCGCTGTTGATTGAAGCAATAGCGATGGGGGAAAGCGGCAAGCGGCCCGGTATTACGCATGATAACCGCAACCCGGAAACCGGGAAGATCGTGAGTACGGACTACGGGCTGATGCAGATTAATTCGACACATATTCCGGGGCTGATCCGGAAGGGCTATATCCGCAGCCCGCAGGATTTGCTCACGCGTCCCTGCCTGAATGTGCAGATTGGGACCTGGATACTGGCCGGCCATTTTCAGGTCTGCGGGATTTCCTGGAACTGCCTGGGTTCCTATAACGCGGGCTTTCGCAGGGACCGGCATGAAACCCGGGAAGCCTATGCCAACCGGATTTACCGGATATATGTCCGGCTGCTCCGGGATAGAAGGGGGATTGTATTGTGAGTCCTGCCGTGACAGCACCTCTGCTGTTTGTATTGCTGCTGTGGCTGGCCAGGGACGGGGTGCGTGCTGAGCTGGTGAGACTGACGGGGGAGGATGGCTCCGCTTCTCCGCTGACGGAGACACTCTGGATTGTCTTCCATGCGTGGGTGATGTCGCTGTACTGGCTTGCTGAAGCCGGATTATGGCCAACCTGCTGTGCGTTGCTGTTCTGCGTCTTTGTGTTTCGTCTTACGCTCACCGACCAGCTGACGGGGTATCTGCCGCGCGAGATGACCGTCAGTTTTCTGGTAGCGGGCCTGCTTGTGGCAGTGGCTGAGGGCACTCTGCTCCGTCATGCCGGTGCGGCCCTTGTACTCTGGAGCCTCATGATGGCGTGGCGACAGGCCGGACATTACCTGGCGGGGCATGAGACGCTGGGTATGGGGGATGTCTGGCTGGCCGGGGCGCTGGGGGCCTGGCTGGGGCTGTTGCCTGCGTTGTACGTCACGGCCGCAGGGACCGGTGGTTTTTTTCTCTGGCTGATGTTGTCCCGTCGTGCCGGGGGGCCTGTGGGCCCCTGGCTTGGATACAGCGCGCTGGGCGCGATGCTGGTCCTGCTTTATCAACCTGTAACCGAAGTAATGTGGTGAGCCATGACTCCAGAAACTGAAATACCGGCACCCCGCCACGATCGTGGCTGGGCCATTGCATCGACCGGCGCGGCCCTTGTTATCCTGATAAGCGTCGTTATCTGGGGGGCACAGCGATGGGATGAATATTTTGCCCGTCAGGACTGGCAGGTGAGTGCCCGGCAGGTCACGCGCTTTACCCAGGCCGTCCGGGCCTATACGGGTAAGTTCTACGATACGCTCCTGAATTCGGCGACAACGACACAACCCGTCATTATTACCGCGGATATGCTGAAAAATACCGGCTTTCTCGAACCCGGGTTCAGTGAAACTATTTCATCCGGGCAGACGCTGCGTGCGGCGCTGGTCCGAAATACCACTAATACCGATCAACTGCAGGGGCTGGTTGTCAGTCAGGGAGGCTCACCGCTCCCCTATATGGGCGTCCGGGATATCTCGGTGTCGATAAATGCAGGGCTGGGGGCCTATCTCTGGGACAGTAATACGACCGTGACGGGGGCGAATAAGAGCTGGACCGTTCCGCTGTCGGCATTTGGTATCACCTCCGCGACCGGACATGTGGCGACGTTGCTCACGACGGATGCCCTGAACGAGGCCCGCCAGGACTCCGATCGCCTGTACCGTTTCGCTGTAACGGGTAAACCCGACCTGAACCGGATGCATACCAGTATCGATATGGGCGGGAATAATCTTAATAACGCGGCAGCGGTGAACGGGCAGACCGGGAATTTCAGCGGGGATGTTACGGCCGGTGGCAATGTTTCTGCCGGGGGGAATATGGCGGCTGGCGGTAATGTCACCGCTAATGGTGGAGTGACCGCCAGTAATGATATTCGCAGTAATAACGGCTGGCTTATCACCAGGGGCAATAAGGGCTGGCTCAATGAAACATACCAGGGCGGATTTTACATGTCCGACAACGACTGGGTACGGGCAGTTAATAACAAAAATATTTATACCGCAGGGCAGGTCCGCGGGGGGAGCGTGCGGGCAGACGGAAATATGTCCGCTGGAGGGCTTCTGTATCAGGATCAGATCAACACGATAGGTTCAGACTGCACTATTATTGGCGCTCTTAGCCATGATTCAAGCGGCGCGTCACTTTCCTGTCAGGACCTGAAGTGGAAGAAAAATGCATCTGGTGTTCCGGGATATTATTGTCGGCGGACATCTTTTGATAAGGGACGTTCAGATGACTACGTTGGGTATACTCCCAGAACCGATGATAATTGTCCTGTGATTTACCCAGGTCAGTCTCCGCAGGGATATTGTAGCTGTATCAAAGTTATCCTTGATTATTAACTATAGCTTATTTCACTCTTGACAAAACAATAGAGCGACATAACACAAATCTTTGTTTGTTGATTTTTAATTTGTCCTGGTTATGTCCGAAATAACAGGACATGTAGTAATTTAACTGTTTGTATATATTCAATTTTTATATTCTGGTTTCAATGATGAAAACGACTTACTCTGACAATAGTGAGAACAGGTGTGACGAGAATGATTTTTCCAGCCAGCTGAACTTTCTTAAGGAATGTCTGCGACTTGAAGTTATTAATCGCTCCGGAAATAAGGAGTTTAGCTGGCTGAAGGTATTCCACCGCGTATTAACGAATCCGGGGAGACGATTTTATTTCTGGTGGCGTATAGCTTCTTTTTTGCACAGAACCAAAAAAGCGAGGCTGAAAAGGTATAGCCGTAAGATCAACAGCCGGTTGCGCAGTAAATATTCAATCGATATTGCACTGGATGCTGAAATAGGTCCTGGAATGAAAATCAATCATGGCTATGGCATTGTTATCAGGCCAGAGTGTGTCATCGGGAAGCGATTAAATATCCGACATGGTGTAACGATTGGTCGTAAGTCAAATGGTGATACGGAAGGGAAAACTGTCATTGGCGATTATGTGGATATAGGCGCCAGCACATGTATCATTGGCGATGTGACCATCGGACATAATGTGGTGATTGGCGCTGGATCATTTGTTAATAAAAACATTCCTGACAATGTTATTGTCTGCAACCCCCGACCTCTGAGTATAAGGGAAAGACCAGATAGCTAATCTCTTCAGCTAAGGGTGCTGGCGTTATTTATCGTCATCAAAAGACATCCCCGATTACGAAAACAGAAATCTTCATAACCGGCTGAAGAGTTAATCATCGTTATTCGCCGCGTGTTTTTGCACCTTATGGCCGTTCTGCTGTGCAGCCATAAGGAATCCCAGTATGTCACTCAGTCATGCCTCGCCCGACGAGCTGCTCCCGGAAACGCCTGAACCTCAGGAAACACCCCGGGAGGCTTTGCCCGATGCGGCGGGGGGCCCGCGTCAGCGGTTCCCTTTTAACGTCCGAAAACTTCTCCGTACCGGCGGCATCGTTTTTCTCACCCTGAGCCTTGCCGGTTCTCTTGCCGCGCTGGTCGTGATGGGGAACGCGATGTCAGCGCTGACCATCCGCGTCAACACCCTCGATGCTGCGTTTCGCAGTGGTCAGATAGGTCAGCTCACTTCAAACGTCTCTGAGATGGAAGCGCGCCTGAAAACACTCGAACAGCAGGCGGCCACGCTTGCCTCACTGCCTGCTGCCATGCAGTCGGTCGGTGAGCAGCAGAGCGCTCTGAAGATATCCGTCAGGCAGCTTCAGGAGGCCGGCAACAGCAGTAATCAGGCGGTGACTGAGATGCAGACGCGTATCAGTGCACTTGAGCACGAAGTACAGCAGTCTTCTGCCTCGCTGGGCGAGATTACCCGACAACTGGCGCAGAAACCTGCAGAGCCTGCAAAGCCCCGGACTGCTACCGGGACGGTTAAACCCCGGGCGGTGATCACAACAAAAAAGAGTAACCGGTCAGCTAGGCGCGTGGTGACGCTGGCTGCACCGTTTGTGCTGACCGGCATTGAACGCCGTGGCGGTCAGACCTTCGCCATTGTTATTCCCCGTGGTGCCTCGCAGATATCCGCCATGCGCCTGCTCTCACCGGGGGATGCCATGCTGGGCTGGCGGCTGCAGTCGACAGAGGGGGAGCATGCGGCCCTCTTTGTCGTGAATGGCATCGAGCACCGGCTGCTGGTTGAATAAACGGAGAACCACCCGTGATGAAAAAGAAATTCCTGGCTTCACTCTTACTGACACCGCTTCTGACCTGTGCGGCCACTGTTCAGACCCCGTCAGCACAAAGTACGGCGTCTGAACAGCAGACATCTTCCACCGCCTGGCTGAGTTCGCAGCAGCAGGCACAACAGTGGGGGTTGTCCGACAGTGACTGGAGCCGTTATCAGATGCTGATGAAGGGGGAGCGCGGCATTATGTCACCGGGCCTTGACCCGCTGACGGCGCTGGGTGTGGAGACCGATAACAGCGCCGAGCGCCGTCGTCTGGCTGAACTCTGGGTCCGCCATGAATACCAGCGCAGCGAGAAGGAACTGGCCTTCCAGCGTGAAATCAATGCCGCCTGGCTGCGCCTGTATCCCGAGACGCTTGCCGTCAATATGGGCAGCAATGCGGCGGGCATTGCGCACGACACGCAGGGACGTCTGGCCCTGTTTGTAAAGGATAACTGCTCCCGCTGCGATGCGCGTCTTGCTGCCGTACTGGCCGATGACCGCCCGGTCGATATTTATCTGGTCGGCGGGAACAGCGATGAAGCCATCCGCACCTGGGCCATCCGTCACAACATCCCGGTGGAAAAAGTCCGCAACCGTCAGATAACACTCAACCACGACGGTGGTCTGTGGCTGCGTTACGGGCAGGGCCAGATGCCGGTCATTCTGCAGCAGGGGGAAAACGGATGGCAACTCGCCGCGTTCTGATGCTGGTTGCCGGGCTGCTGTTCGCGGCTGCGGCGTCCGGCACCACAAACCTGCAGGTTATTCCTGATGCGTACCGGCAGATTGCTGCCGCAGAACGGGTACCAGCCGAGTCGCTGTATTCGCTGGCGATGGCTGAAAGTACCCGCAAAACCGAATGGGGCGCGAAGCCGTGGCCCTGGACGATTAACGTGGCGGGGAAGGGATACCACTATGAGACGCGCGATGCGGCGTTCACGGCGCTACTCGGTTTTATGCAGCGCTGGCCGCTGAAGAACATTGATGTCGGTGTGGCACAGGTGAACCTGGGCTGGAACGGACATTTCTTTCCCACCTACCGGGACGCGTTTGACCCGTATACCAACCTTCGCGCGGCGGCGCGTATCCTGCGCGCCTGCTATGACGCCCGGCCCGGCAGCTGGCTGCAGGCGGCCGGCTGTTACCACCATCCTGCAGGCGGGCGTCATGCTGCGGTCTATATGGCCATTGTTCGCCGCAAGCTGAGCCAGATAGACGTTGCTGATATTTCAGCCCGTCCTGAACAGGCCGTCTCCCTTGCCCGGAATTCTCTTACCTGGATTGAACCTCAATGAAAAAGAAACGCTTTAACGTGCTGTCAGCCACGTTGATTCCTGTCTTTCTGGTTGCCTCTTTCAGCGCATATGCCGCGCTCACGGTAGCGGGAGACCTGGGCGGGGAGTCCACTGCGCCGTTTTTTGATGCGATCAACGCCGCTCCCGGTAACGCGGTGGAGGGTGCCACACTTCCTCCTCCTCCGGCGTCCCTGTCCATTTCCGATATGTTGCCGGTCAGCACGCCGGAAATGTCTCCGGGGGCTGTTGCCGCCCGTCCGCTGGATCTGCCGGCTATGCCGCCGGTGTTTGTGCTGGGCGACGATCCTCTCTCCCGCCAGTGGCTTCAGCAGCGTGCCCAGGAGCTGAGCCGGATTCAGGCAACCGGCCTGGTTATCAGCGTGAAGGATGAAAGCGGACTTACCGCACTGCGTCAGATGGCTCCCGGGGTGGCGATGGTGCCTGTCCGCGGCGGCGATCTGTCGCGCCGGCTTGCCCTCGAACATTATCCGGCGCTCATCACCGCCACGGGTATTTCACAATGATGCCGGCTTCACTCATCGCTGAGCTGCTGAGCCAGCATCGCTGGATGTTTACGCTGGTTCTGGCCTGCGTGGTGCTGCTGACCCTGATGGGTCGCATCCGGCACACCGCCAGTCAGCGTCGCCACCGTCGCTATCAGAAACAGGCCGCGCGGGCGCTGAGCAGGCTGCCACAGCTGCGCGATGAGGCTGCCCGCATAACCTGGCTGCGAAAAATGAACCCGTATGTGTTCGAGGAGATGCTGCTGACGGCACTTTCCCGGCAGGGGCTGCGCATACAGCGTAACCCCCGTTACAGCGGTGATAACGGTGCAGACGGTCAGGTCTGGATCAACGGTCATCGCTGGCTGATTCAGGCCAAACGGTACAGCGCCACCATCAGCGCCGCCCATGTTTCTGCATTCGGACAGCTGACAGAGCAGGAGGGCTGTCCTGGCCTGTTTGTGCATACCGGCCGTACCGGCGAGGTGAGCCGGGAAGCCTTTCGTCACTACAGCAGCATCACCCTTATCAGCGGACAGCGACTGCTCTGGCTGCTGTCCGGTGACCGGCGCTGGATGAACACACTGACCAGACCGTCACACAGCTCCCTCATCCCACAAAGTCAACGTAAAGAACCGGCACCATCTCCCGTCATCCGTGATTAAGAAGGAACATTGCCATGCCTAAAATATTGTATTCCCTGACAGACCGCATCTTCGACCTGGTTACCTCTCATGCCTCTCAGGCGGCAAAAACGGCCTCGATGGTCTTTTTCGTCTTCGTGCAGTGTGCGCTCAGAGTATTTATTCTGCGTCCCCTCATTATCTTTTGCTGCATGGTACTCGCGGTTCTGACCGCCGTGCCTGTTGCGGTTTTTATCAGTCCGTCGTTCACCCAGGATGTGCTGGCTCAGGGCCTCTTACGGGTGATTCACCTGCTCCCCGGGGCGTATACCCCGCTGTTCGTTGCCGGTGCACTGTCTGAACTGGTTTACCTGATTCGCCGTTTTACGGTTCTGCCTGCTTTCTGGCCGGATAATGCGGCTCAGCGAAAAGGGAGATAAGCGATGAGTGATTTTCTGGCGAGAACGGACGCTAATCCGCCACACTGGGCGGGGGAGGTCATCGGTAAATGGGATGACCATAAGTTGCGCCTGTACGGTGGTTTTTTACGTCGGCATTACTGGACCGACCAGGGCAGTATTAATGTGTTCTGCATAAAAGGCACCGACCATCCTGACTATCAGGGACTGACCTGGCATGAGTTTCTGCACCGGGGTAAGCGCATGGATCGGAACATTCCGATGCTGGAGCGTAATCCGGGTTACTACCTGGAGACTGACCGCAAAAAACCTTCCATGTATTACAACAGCTATGACGGCATTGACTGGTATATCGGTGCTGACGGCAATCACCGCAGCGGTCTGGCGCGGTTTCTGTTTCATGAGCGGGAAATGGCGTATCTGCACGGCGTGCATCTGAACCATTATGAGTTCGATGAGCCCTTGCTGACCGTGTATCTGGCGCTTCATGAAGAACTGAGTCAGCATGCCGCACAGGGTTTTCATATGGACCTGAGTGTGGACCGCTTCCATCACAGCCGGGAGGATACCGCTGGCTGGAAAATTGATATCTTCACCACCTCGCTGTTTTTCGGTGCGGGGGAATGGCGACGGGAATATCAGGATAATCCTGCCGTCAGTGTGATCACTGCGGCCCGCGCCATTACCGACCCGATGCAGGGATGGGAATTGCTGTATTCTCTCAGGGAATGGCGCGATAAGCGTACAGCCACAAAACGATCCGGATTTTTCAGACGACTGACCGGCTGGGGGCGCAGATGAGCGATCGCTATGTCATGGAGTCCCTGCTGCGCCCTGCGGTGGAGCTGTATTCCGCGACGGTTGCGGCCAGTGCGACCTGTATCTGCCTGACCGCCCCGTGGGCAGTGGCCCTCGCGCCTTCTGTCAGCTGGGTGACGGCCGCCGGATTCGGCGTTCTGGCCCTGAAGCGCACCCGCGAGGGCATGAAAATCCTGCGTTACCGGCAGAATATCCGCCGTTTGTCCCGTTACGTGCTGACCAGTGAACAGATACCGGTCAGCCGGCGCCATCTTTTTCTCGGTAAGGGGTTTCAGTGGTCGGCTCGCCATACCCAGCGGCTGATGGAAGCACGTCGACCGGAGTGTGAAATCTATGTGCAGCCCTCCGTGCTGTACCGCATGGCGCGTGAGATGGAAAAGAAGATGGAGTACAGCCTCCCCTGGCTGTGCCGGCTGACCCGCACGGATTCGGCGCTCAACCCGTTTCGCCCTTTACCGCCGGTCGGCGGCAGCCCTGTGTATCACGGCGTGGAGCCTGATGAGACTACGGTGACTTACGATCTCGGCGAACGCGTCGGGCATATGCTCGTTATTGGCACCACCCGCGTGGGCAAGACCCGACTGGCGGAGCTGCTTATCACCCAGGATATCCGCCGTACAAACGCCGCCGGTGAACACGAGGTTGTTATTGTGTTTGATCCCAAAGGGGACGCAGATTTACTCCGGCGGATGTACGCGGAATCGCACCGCGCGGGGCGTCAGGATAATTTCTGGGTGTTCCACCTTGGCTGGCCCGATATCAGCGCCAGGTATAACGCCGTCGGACGGTTCAGCCGTATCTCCGAGGTGGCCTCCCGCGTGGCCGGACAGCTCTCCGGCGAAGGTAATTCTGCCGCTTTCCGGGAATTTGCCTGGCGTTTCGTCAATATCATCACGCGCGCGCTGGTCGCACTCGGACAACGACCGGACTACGGCCTCATTCTGCGTTATGTCACCAATATTGGTGAGCTGTATGAGACTTACGTGGATAACCTGCTGAGCGAAAAGGCGCCGCAACTGATGAGTGTGGCGGAAGCTCTGATGCAGAGCGGGATCAGCGATAAGGATCTGCCGCGTCATCTCCAGGGCAGGCCCAACGGCGTGAAAATCTGGGTGTCGGAGCAGGTACTCGGTAGTCCGGAAGGGAAAAAACTCTGGGACCCGGTGCTTGATGGTCTGCGCAGCGCAGTACAGTATGATCGCACCTACTTTGATAAAATTGTCGCATCGCTGCTGCCGCTGCTGGAAAAGCTCACCACCGGTAAAACGGCCGCACTTCTCGCCCCCGACTACGCCGACCTGGACGATCCGCGCCCGATCCTCGACTGGCACAATATCATCAAGTCGCGCGGCGTGGTGTATGTCGGCCTCGATGCGCTCTCCGATCCGGTGGTGGCAGCAGCAGTCGGCAACAGCATGTTCGCCGACCTGGTATCAGAAGGCGGTCATATCTACAAGTTCGGCCTCGGTGACGAGGAGGAAGGGAAATCCGCAAAGGTGGCCATCAACCTGCACTGCGACGAGTTCAATGAACTGATGGGGGATGAATTTATCCCGCTCATCAACAAGGGCGGCGGTGCTGGTTTTCAGGTTACGGCCTACACGCAGACACTCTCCGACATCGAGGCCCGTATTGGCAGTACGGCGAAAGCGAACCAGGTGGTGGGGAACTTCAACACCCTGGTGATGCTGCGCGTGCGCGAGAAAAATACCGCCATGCTGCTTACCGATCAGTTGCCTGAGGTGGACGTCTACCAGAAGACACTGACATCGGGTGTCACTGACGTCTCACGTCCCGGGGAAGGCACGGACTTTAACAGCAACGTCAACGACCAGGTGAGTCTGGTAAAAGTACCGATGATCAGACCCGCAGATATCATCAATCTGCCGAAAGGCCAGGCCTTTGCGCTGCTGGAAGGGGGAAGACTGTGGAAAATCCGCATGCCGCTGCCGGCGGAAAACAACGATCCGCATATGCCGGCCAGCCTGAAACACCTGGCCGACAGTATGGAGAAAAACTACCACACCGGTGAAACCTGGTGGACCGGTGGGGACATGACATTTGCAGGAGGCGCGGATGTCACGGCAGGACAGTGAAAACGGGCAGCGCAGTGTACCTGCGCGTCAGCGACAGTCCGGGCCGATTGGGCTGCTCCTGTGGGATTTTCCGGTGGGCCTTCTCGGTATTCTGCTCGGATCGCTGCTGGTCAGCCTGCTGATTGAGTATGCCTGCATCGCGCTGCTGTGGCCTGAGGAAGGCGCCGCTCACAGCTACCAGGTGATGGTGGCGGAAAGCCACTGGTTGTCGGAGGGGTATACGCGCAGCCTTCTGATGTCCGCGCCGGTTGAGACAGTCAGCCGCTGGGTGCATGTTGCCTGGCAGTGGCTGTTCGTGGACAGCGGATTCAGCGGCTGGCTGCAGTCATTTAAATCCCTGAGTGAAAAAGGCAGCGGGCTTATTCCGGCGCTGAATGGGGTGGGGGCTTCACTTGTGAGCTGGCTGGGTGTGTACCTTCAGGCCACGGTCTGGGTCACGCTGATTTTCTTTATCCGGGTTATGATCCTGTTTCTCAGTCTGCCGCTGTTTGCGCTGGTCGTCATCATGGGCGTGGTGGACGGTCTGGTCAGACGCGACCTGCGTCGCTACGGAGCGGGGTATGAATCGAGTTTTGTGTATCACCACGCCAAGCGTTTTATCAAACCCGCTCTCTATGGCCCCTGCATGCTCTATCTGGCATGGCCCACGGCGGTGTGGCCAAACCTGCTGTTGCTGCCATCCGCATTGCTGGTTGGTGGTGTGCTCGCCGTAGTGACGGGGTCCTTTAAAAAATATCTGTAGCGCGATATCGCCTGAAGTACCGGTTTCGGGATGATGCCCGGCAGCCCGCAGCTGATGCGGGCTTTTTTTATTCTTTTTCTCAAAAACGTTGATGATTCAGGAAGGTTAATGACTTTCGGCCTGGAGTGCTTTGCTGAGTTTATCCCTGACCTGCTGAAGGAATTTCTCAGGTGTAGTACCCCACAGTTCAGGATCAAATTCATCGCCATATCGTTCCATGAACTCAACGGCCAGATTATCACTTTCATCTGTCAGCAAATCGATATCAGCAAGCAGACCATATAGATTGGCTCTGCGTGAATCCTTTATAAAGGCGTCAATCTTTGGTTCTATTTCATCGCTTTCATCAATAAGGTCGTAATCCTGACCAAAGTAAATAGTAATGAAGCAGCCAAGCTCGTTAAGGTTTAATTTTTTCATATCAGGCCTTTGGAAACGCTGTCAGAACGAAGTACGGCTTATCATGCCAGTACTCAAAGCGTAAGATAACCCTCACTCTGTAGCAGGCTGTGACCTGTGCAGATCCTCTTGATACAAGAATACCTGTCTGACCAGAGAAGAGGCTTTCCAGTTCCATTTTTGCATTCATTCCAGGCGGGAGGTGCTTTACCCACATCTGTATCTGGTTCCGGTTATCTGCAATAACCTTTGATATAAGCTGTTCTGCTTCTCGCACATTCCTGAAACTGCTTGTCGCCGTTAATGTTGGTCTCCTCTCCAGCCTCTCAAACAGTTCTTCCGGCGTTTTACCTATGTGTCGCTCCAGCGTGTGGCCACCCGGAGTCCGGCCGGACAGGGATTCATGCTCAGCAAGACGTATTCGCCCTCCGCGGATCGCAGCAACACGTACTGCACCGGCAGCAATGGCAAATCCCACTGGTATCGCCAGGTCAACCGTCATACCGACTTTCATAGCGGTATCTTTATCGGCGCCCAGTGATTCAGCCAGTGCCACGGCAGAGTTGTAGGTATCCGTTGTTGTCTGGCGGCCTGTCCATATCTGCCGGACAGAGGCCTGTATGGCGTCCAGACTGTGTGTGCCGACAATCACGCAGCCTGCTTTTGTAATCATTGTGGGTTCAGGCACAATGCACAGGGCTCCGGCGCCAAGCATTTCAACGACACCGCCGGCCAGTCCCAGTCCGCCGTAAAGTCGATTGCTCAGGGTCTCTCCTTCGCTGATACTCCGGTCCGACAATACCGCAGCCATCTGCACCGGCGACATGGCTACTCTCAGTCCGTATTCATTGTCCATACAGCCACACTCCCTTTTATTATCCTGGAGGAAGTGTACCAGTATTGCTGCTATTTCGCGCAGACCCCGGGGTTTTCAACGTCACAGTCGATGCCGGATTCAGAGAATTCCGGCATTAATTTTCGCTGACACATAAAGAATTTCCTGCTGTAAGACACGCGGCTTTGCGTCACTCTCCCGACGACCAGTTAACCGGAGAGCCGCAGAATGCCTCACACCCGAATCCTCACAGCACTGCTGTTCGTCACGCTGCCCGTGCTGCAGTGCCAGGCCTCAGAGAAAGACGAGCTGGCACTGGTTATGCGTCAGCTCGACCAGGTACAGGCCGGACTTGACCGCGCCCGCGTGGCCGCCAATCAGACCCAGGATGCCCGCTTTTACTTTGATTACCAGCAGGCGACACGCGATATCACCACCATGAAGCTGGGTATCTCCTCCTATCTGGAACCCTCACGTGCTCAGCCGGTATCACGCCCTTCTTCTGTCACAGGTCAGTACCGTTCTGAGGAGCCGGCATGGCGATGAACGGCGCGCAGCTCAACGGCTGGAGTGCCGGCACCGGCAGCAGCCTGACACCTTCACAACTGAACACCCTCATTCTCGGCTCGCTTGCCATTGCCATTCTGCTTTTCAGCGCCTGGGCACTGGTTCAGGCCTACCGGGGGCTTACCACAAAGTCAGTGACATTCCGTCAGTTCAATGAGCTGGTCGTACGTCTTGTGGTGCTGTACCTGCTGATGCTGTTTCTGTTTTTCCACTGAAAGGACAACTCCATGAAATCCATGTTTCTCAGGCTTTATCATTCTGCTTTTTTGCGTTCAGGACTGCTGCTCACGACATTAATGACGATCGCTTGCCAGGCGCTGGCAGACCTGCCTCCGGTTGAGCAGCCAACCACTGGCGGTGGTGGCGGGACTTATAACACCGCCATGGGCTACATCAAGATGGGCGGGCTGGCGCTGGGCCTCCTGGTAAGCGTGGGGGCGTTCCTGGCCGTGGCGCATGCGGTCATCACCTCCTTTCATGACATTCGCCGGGGCAAGGGCGAATGGACCCAGTTCCTGATTTATCTGGTGGTTGGTATCTGCCTCATCCTGCTCGTTATCTTTCTGGCCACGAAGGCCGCGGATATTATTTGAGGAGTGCATATGGCCGTCATCGATTTTCTTCCTGACCGACTGAATAATCCGCCTGTGGTATGGAAAGGATTCACCTCCGGTGAGTTCCTGCTGGCGGCCATCATTGGCATTATTGCCGGTGTTCCACTGGCAGTACCGCTGGTACTGGTGCCTTTTATCGGCTGGCTGGCCTTTCCCACCTGTATGCTGCTGACGCCACTACTCGTTATCTTCTTTGGCGGTGGATGGATCGCCAGCTACAAACGCGGTAAACCGGAGAATTACATCTGGCAGCGCCTGGAGGAAATCCGCTGTCGTACCGGTCTGTCCCGCGCCTTGATCCTTACCAGCCGGGCATGGGAGATGAAACGTACCACAGCGATAAAACGTGGGGGCAGTCATGAGTCGTTTTCGTAACGGTATGACCGCGCGTGATAACCACATTTTCTCCCTGCGCATTGCCTGTGGGCTGTTGTTTGCCGGCATGCTGATCTGCGGTATTGGCTGGATGCGTGCGCCCTCCGAACTCACCATCCATAATCCGCCGGATCTGCGTTCCGGCAGCACCCGAAAATGGTGGGAGGTGCCCCCCTCAACCGTTTACAGCTTTGCTTTTTATATTTTCCAGCAGCTGAACTCATGGCCAAAAAATGGTGAGGTGGATTATCCGGCGAAAATTGCCCAGATGAGCCCCTATCTGACGCCGTCCTGCCAGGACTTTCTCAATAAAGACGCTGAGATGCGCAAAAACAGCGATGAGCTGCGTGACCGCGTGCGTGTGGTGTACGAGATCCCGCGCCGGGGTTACAGCAGTCACAGTGTCACCATTCTTGATCAGGACCACTGGATTGCGCAGCTCGATCTGGTGGCGGATGAGTATTACCACACCGAGCCGGTAAAACGTGCGCTGGTCCGTTATCCCCTGAAAGTGGTGCGCTGGGAGGGAGATCCTGAACGCAATCCTTTCGGACTTGCGCTGGACTGCTATGCGGCCACGCCGCAGCGTCTGGAGGCTGCCACGCTGTCTGAGCCGGAGAAAAAATAATGATTATTCAGCTGAAAAAAGGCTGTCTGGTGCTGCTCGCCGGACTGACCCTGTCGGGGGCGGCAGACGCGGTTGAGCTGATGAAGTGGGAGCGTATCCCGCTGCAGGTCCCCCTGACGGTGGGCCAGGAGCGTATCGTTTTTGTGAATAAAAACGTGCGTGTCGGCTTTCCACCCGCGCTGAACAATAAGCTGCGTATTCAGAGCACCGGCGGCGTGGTTTATCTCGATGCCAGCGAGGCGTTTCCTGTGTCGCGCCTTGAGCTGCAGAACAAGGAGAACGGGGAAATTATCCTGCTGGATGTCTCTGCTGTGCAGGGTAAAACCACGCGGGAGCCGGTGAAAATTGTCTACGATGGCGAGGTGGCCACCGCGACTGCCAGTGACAGGCAGTCCGTCAGCAGTGACGGTGACAGCACCGGCCGTCAGCCTGAACAGACGGATGCAAAAAACGGCGTGCCGGACCATAAGCCCGCAAAACTGAATGCGCCACTGCCTGTCGTGCTGACACGCTATGCGGCACAGAACATGTATGGCCCGCTGCGTACGGTTGAGCCGGTGCCGGGTATCAGCCCGGTGTCGCTGAAGCTGCCCTCTGCTATTACCACTCTGATGCCGTCAGAACCTGTCATCGTTACCCCGATGGCGGCATGGAGCCTGCAGGGCAGCAGCGTGATTGCGCTGCAGGTGCGTAACCGTTCTGCCGGAAAAGTCGTTCTCGATCCTCGCGCGCTGGAAGGCCAGTTTGTGACGGCGACGTTTCAGCACCGCTGGCTGGGCCGTGCGGGCACGCCGGAGGATACAACTGTCCTCTATCTGGTGACGGCAGGTCGCCCGGAGGGGGCCTTTATTGCGGAGCCACCGGTGCTTCAGCCTGCTGACGGGCATAAACGGAGAGCGAAAAAATGAAGGCGCCATCCTCAAATCTTCTTGTGAAAGTCGCCGTTCCACTGGTGCTGGCCGGTGCCGTCGTGGTGGGTGTGAAATCCTGCTCAGGAGGCGGGGATAAGACGGTGGCGCCACACACGGCTAACAATGCCGCGCTGAAAGACCTGTCTCCGGAGGACCTTAAGGCGCTGGGTATTGAAGGTGACACGCCGCAGGACACGCTGCGCACGGTGGTGGGGAACTTCCGCAAGGTCCAGGATCGTCTTGATGCGCTCGCGGATGATAACAAAAAGCTGAGTGATGAAAACAAAGCCCTGAAAACCACCAACAGCAACGTGGACACGCAGATTAATCAGGCGGTCAGTAATGTCCGTGCCGAGGAGGCGCAGAAACGCCAGCAGCTCAGTGCTGAGGTCACCGATCTCAGTACCCAGGTCAAACAGTTGATGGATCAGTTGCGCAATGGCGGTGCCGGCACGGAATCCGGAAAAAACGGCGGCTCCGGTAGCGATATTCCGATCGGGCTGGGTTATGACAGCGGACTGAACAGCGGCGCTGCCGGCGTATCGTCTTCCGCTGATGGCCTTCAGTGGGTGGAGCCAAAAGACGGTGTCCCCGTTGATGCCAGCGGTCGACCGGTGACCGACAGCAATAAAAATAATGCTACGGGCTTCTCCTTCGCTTCCTCATTCAGCGAAGCGGGTGAGGCAGGTAAACAGGTTGCCGGGAAAACGGCCACAGCGGTCCAGACGCAGCTTACTGATGCACAGAAGGCCACCGACCCGGTGTATACGCTGCCGGAAAACTCGACTCTTGTGGGCAGCCGCGCAATGACCGCGCTGCTGGGGCGTATCCCCATCGATGGCAAGGTGACGGACCCCTATCCCTTTAAGGTGATGATTGGCAAGGACAACCTGACGGCAAACGGCATCGAGTTGCCTGACGTGCAGGGGGCCATTGTCTCCGGTACGGCGACGGGCGACTGGACGCTGTCATGCGTACGTGGCGCCATTACCAGCATCACCTTTGTCTTCAGCGACGGCACGGTCAGGACGCTGCCTTCGCCTGACGGGCAGGGACAGAACGCAAACAGTGGTAATCAGAACAGTCAGGGCGGTAATAACAGCAGTATTGGCTGGCTGTCCGACGATAACGGTATTCCCTGCATCTCCGGCACGCGTAAAAGCAACGCCTCGACCTATCTGCCGACCATGGTCACACTTGCGGCCGCCAGTGCGGCGGGTGATGCCGTGGCGGAAAACCAGAGTACCGGCCAGACCAACGCGTACGGTGGCGTGACCTCAACGCTCACCGGTGATGCCGGTCAGGCTGTGCTGGGTAAAGCGCTTTCAGGCGGAATGCGTGAGACCGTTGACTGGGTGAAGGCCCGCTATGGCCAGACGTTTGATGCCATCTATGTGCCACCGGGGAAGACCGTGGCCCTGCATATTACACGCCAGCTGGCCATCAATTACGAAGAAAAAGGCCGTAAAGTGAAATATGACTTCAGCCTGGCCGGTAACGGCACGGGTATGGACTGACGGGAGTTCCGATGCAAAACACCAATCTCAGTTTACTCTCTACAGCAGTCGCTCTGACGCTTCTGCTGACCGGCTGCAGTACGTCGAAAGATGAGATGCTGCCGCCCGGCGACAGCACCATGCTGGAACTCTGGAACGACGGTGCCTCCGCAACCCATGCAACCGGCGAGGGCCGCACCACCCTGCGCCGCCCGGTCACCGACAGTGAGCGCGTTATTTCACAGCAGACGCGCGAAAGCTACAGCCGCACTCAGGAGAATGAAATCCAGCAGACGTTTCCGCGTCTGCCTAATCCCGACATGGTGATGTATGTCTTCCCGCATCTGGCCGACGGCAACACGCCAGTGCCTGGCTACAGCACGGTATTTCCTTTCTACAGTCAGGTGCAGTACGCGCTGCCTGGCGAGCGCACGGAGGATTTGTAATGGCATTTTCACTTTTCCGTCGCAGGGCTGAAGCGCAGGAGGCGCACCAGTACGGTGACGGGCCGTTTTCCGTTAACGGCCATGAGCCCCTGACGCGCGAGGGGCGTCTGACCCGCAGCGATGAAGCGAAGCTGTATGAGACGGCCCCGTCCATCATCGATCACATTCCCTGGGGTGAATATCTCCCTGAACATCAGTGCATCCTGCTTGATGACGGCATGTCCGTAGGGGCGGTCTACGAAATCATTCCGGTGGGCACCGAGGGGCGTCCGGATTCCCGCCTGGAGGAAATCCGCGACGTGGTGGAAAACGCGCTGCAGGACAGCCTGCCGGAGCTGGATACACATCAGTGGGTGGTGCAGTTCTACTGTCAGGATGAGTCTGACCTGATGGCGTATATGGATAAGATCCGGGGATATGTGAAGCCCCGGGCGCAGGGCACCGCTTTCACGAACGCCTGGCTGAAGGAGCAGGCCCGTCACCTGCAGAATGTGGCCACTGAAAAAGGCCTGTTTGTCGATGAGGCCGTCACCGGTGCGCCGTGGCGCGGTCAGATCCGTCGTACTCGTATGGTCATCTACCGCTGGGTGGAATCACCGTATCGCGACCCCATGGCCCCCGAGGTGCTGCTGAAGCAGGTCTGCGATCGCCTGACGGCCGCGATGAGCGGTGCCGGTATTCAGTGCCTGCGCCAGAACGGTGAACAGATCCACAGCTGGCTGCTGCGCTGGTTCAATCCCGATCCCAAATGGGTTGATAAAGCCACACTGTATCGTTGCGCCAGACATACTGACGACGCTCCTGGCGAACTGCCGTTGCTGAATGATTTCAGTGAAAGTCTGTGGTTCACCCGCCCCCGCAGCGACGCGGAGAAAGGGGTGTGGTGGTTTGACGACGTGGCGCACAGGGCGGTGCCGGTGGCCCGCCTGCGCACACCACCGTCCACGGGGCACCTGACCGGTGAGGTCCGGCGCGGCGATAACATCAACGCCATTATGGACCTGCTGCCGGAAGGCACGGTGCTCACCATGACGCTGGTTATTCAGCCCCAGGACAAGCTCGAGGAGAACTTTGCCCGCCTGAGTCGCGACTCGATGGGGGAGAACGTGGATTCGCTGCGTGCCCGGGAGGATGCGGCCACAGCCCGCACTTACCTGGGTAATAAGCATAAACTGTATCGCGCGGCCATTACCCTGCTGATTAAAGCACGGGATCTGTCTTCGCTCGACAAACGCTACCTTGACCTCAGCAGTAAGCTGCTGAACTGCGGGCTGGAGCCGGTAAACCCGGAGCATGATATCGGGCCGCTCAGCACCTATATGCGTGCATTACCCATGTGCTTCAGTCCGGCACAGGACCGGCACAACTGGTATACGCGGCTGATGTTCGTGCAGCATTTTGCCTGCCTGGCGCCGGTGTACGGGCGCGATACCGGCACAGGGAATCCCGGATTTACCTTCTTTAACCGGGGCGGTGGTCCACTGTCCGTCGATCCCCTCAACAAAAATGACCGTACGCAGAACGCCCACCTCCTGCTTTTTGGGCCGACCGGTGCGGGTAAATCGGCTACAGCACTTGATAAGCTGGCCCAGATGATAGCCATTTACCGTTCACGTATCTTTTTACTGGAAGCGGGTAACAGTTTCGGGCTGGCCGGAGACTATTTTGAGTCCCTGGGGCTCACCGTTCATCGTGTCAGTATCAAGCCCGGTAAGGCCATCTCTCTGGCGCCGTTCGGGGATTCGCATCTGCTGATGCAGGAAAAACCGGATGAACTCATTATCAGTGAAGAGGCGCTTCCGGATATTGATGACGATGAGGACAAGGATGAAAAACGTGATGTGCTGGGAGAGATGGAGATTGCCGCCCGCTTGATGATCACTGGCGGCGAGCCAGCGGAGGAGCAGAGAATGACGCGCGCCGATCGCGGGATGATCCGTGAGGCCATCATGATCGCCGCGCGGAGCACGTTTGAGGCCGGACGGCAGATGTTGCCTGAAGACCTGATGTTTGCGCTGCAGGGCATCGCCCGCGATACGGGTATGGGTGAGGACGGGCGTGAAAAGCGCACGGCCGCGCGCCGGGCCCGCGCCGAGGAAATGTCGGAAGCGCTGCGGATGTTTACCGAAGGCTTTGAAGGCGAGCTGTTTAACCGTCCGGGTACGCCGTGGCCGGAGGCTGACGTGACCATCGTTGACCTTGGTACGCTGGCGCGCGAAGGCTATGAGGCGCAGATGGCCGTTGCGGTGATTTCCCTGCTCAACACCATCAACAACATTGCTGAGCGCGAGCAGTACAGTGACAGGGATATTATCGTCTCTATCGATGAGGCGCATATCGTGACCGCAAATCCCCTGATGGGGCCTTATGCCACCAAGATTGTGAAAATGTGGCGTAAGCTGGGTGCCTGGCTCTGGCTGTTCACGCAGAACCTGGCCGACTTTCCGGATACGGCCAAAAAGATGCTCAATATGGCGGAGTGGTGGATTTGTCTGGTGATGCCCCCTGATGAAGTGGAGCAGATAGCGCGCTTTAAAACGCTGAACAGTGAACAGAAGGCGATGCTGTTGTCTGCCACCAAACTTCCTAAAAAATATACGGAAGGCGTAATTTTGTCACGTAAGGTGCAGGCCCTGTTCCGTGCCGTACCCCCGAGCCTCTACCTTGCTCTGGGTATGACAGAAAAAGAAGAAAAAGCTGAAAGACGGCTCATTATGAATAAATTACAGTGCAGTGAACTTGAGGCCGCATTCCAGGTTGCACGTCGTCTTGATGCCAGCCGTGGTTTACATATCTGACAGGGGAATTCATGAAGAAACTGACTATGGCACCGCCGATGGTCGTTGCGGACAAAGCGCTGATTGCTTCTGTCATTTTTACCGTACCGCCGCAGGGTATGGCCTCGATAGGGCAGTCTGACAGCGCGTCGCTTGATACGCTGCTGCGGGAAATACTGAAACGCCTGGAAACACCGTTTTTGCTGTCGGTTTACCCGCACCGTGTGGGCCGTCGCAGCTGCGTGGCGGTACACCTGACGGATGAGAATGAAAAAAAACTGGATATTCTGATCACCGTGACCGGCAATACGCTGTGGCCCGGTGAAGCGGAGTTCAGAAATGGCTTGCGATGGAATGTCTGCGTACCCGACGCCACAGACCTGCTGTGGGTACTGAAGGAGATTGACAGAGTTACGGGCGGGGAAATCTGCAGTTAACAGGACCTGCGTGTTTGTCGGACAGCGCTTTCTGCTGTCTGACAAATACGCAGGCTGCGGGTGCGGGCGGCAAAGAGCCCGCGTTAATGTACGTTTTCATTCTGTACAGCGATTGAGTCTGATACTTCAATAAACCCTTCATTCATTTCCTCGCTCAGCTATCAGTACCCTTCATTTTATCGGCTCTGCATTTTATAAAGGCGTCGTGTTTCAGTCCGTTGCCCATTCGGCGTGTGTTCACCTCTATATCAATGTAGAGTTCCCGGCAGTCACAATGGCTTCCCGTTCATTATCGTCTCCATAGAGGTGGCCTTTCCTTTACAGACCGGTTTCCTGTCTCTCCACTGGCAGGCTGTCATGACATTGCCGACTATTCTTCCACAGACGCAATCACAGTTCTTTATTTAACCCTCCGCGCGCTTCCGGAAAATGACACCTGAACCCACATAACGGAGTCTTCCGATGCGCTATCCCTTTGAACTCGATCCGCAGATTATCCACCACATCATCTACAGTCAGGCTGGTTCGATCGGCAAGGCCGTGATTGAACTTATTATGAACAGCGTCGATGCCGGCGCTGGCGCGGTGATTATCGACATTACCCCAGAGGGGTTCTCCTGCCGAGACGATGGCCGGGGTTTTGCGTCATACGATGATGTTAAGCGCTACTTTGGCCGGTTCGGTACCCCGCACCAGGAGGGCGATGCCACTTATGGCCGTTTCCGGCTCGGTCGTGGTCAGATTATGGCACATGCCCGGACTCTCTGGCGTTCGCAGGCATGGCAGATGTCCGTTGATACGCGTGAGATGGGGTATCACTATGACCTGGAAGAGCTGACCGCTCCGGTGCCGGGCTGTGTCATCAGCGGTGAATGGTATGATCCGCTGACCAGTCAGGAACGGATGTCGTGTCTTCAGGAAATTCGGGACCTGGTGCGCTATACGCCCGTCACCGTGCACTTGAACGGCACCGTCATTACCCGCCTGCCAGCGCTGGAAAAGTGGGATTTGGAGGACGATGAGGCCTGGTATCGCCTGCGCGAAGACGGTGCCGTGTCGGTATACAATCAGGGCGTCCTGGTGCGACATGACCCGGCTCATGTCTGGGGCGTGGGTGGCCTTATCGTCAGTAAAAAGCCGCTCGCACTGAACGTCTCCCGCACCGAAATCCTGCGCAAGACCTGCCCGGTGTGGAAATCGATTGCGGCCCGGTTTGGCCGGCTTGCCGCCACTTTTTCTGACCATCAGGGTAAGCACCGTAAAACGGAAGCCCGGCGGGAGAAAACGGCGCGTTCGCTGCTGTCCGGCGAGGGAGACATGCAGAGTCTTTTCAATGGTGAAGAGGCGATAACCCTGCTGCCGGGAAAGCAGCACGTCACGCTGGAGCACTTCATCCGCAAATGCTGCCATTACCCCTCTGCGGTGGATAAAAACTTTTTCACTCTTATCCGCTATGCCGGTGAGGTGCCCCGGGGAGAACTCATTGCCCGTGCGGGGATCGCGCCGGTGGTGCATCCGGTCACGCTTTCCCGCTTTGGCTGTTATGAACCTGAAGAGTTCATGGAGTGCCTGAGCCGTGTCCGGGAAAACCTGATGGCGTACCGGGAACCCCTACCCCGTGAGCAGCGATGGGGTTCCGGCTGGCAGTCAGAACTGGCGCTCGTTGACTTTGAGACGCTCAGTGCAAACTTTATCGACTGCACGCAGATGGTCAGCGAAAAGCAACTGGATAAGGAGACCCGGCGGGCGTGGACGGCGCTGCGCTGGTGTCTGGCCGAATACGCTGCTGTCTGCTCGGGCGGCGAAGCCGGTTATCAGTCGCGGGCGTATGGCGGCAAACGCTTCCAGATTCTGCTGGGTGAGTCGACGTCGTCCGATGCCTGGACGGACGGCGAAACCTACATCGCGTACAACATCGATATCGTCCGCCGGCTGAAGCCTGATGCGCTGCGTACCGCCAGTCTGCTGTTCAGCCTGACGGAGCACGAGGTGGCACACCAGGGCGACAGCCTGGACTGTGGCCACGATGAGGCCTTTTACCAGCGCTTTCATGACATCAGTACCCTTTGTGCGCCCGATCGTCAGCACTACATGCACATCTGGCTGATGAAGTACACCACCAGTCTGGAAGCGGAGGGCAGGCGTGCCAAAGGCACGGCATGGCGGGAGCGTTACCTGTCGGAGCGCGCCAGTACCGGCCGGGAGAAAAAGGGGCTTCCCGGTGTCATCAGCCATGAAGGCATTGAGGTCGCTGTGAACGCGCCGTCTGAGCCGGAGGATGTTGCCCGGCTCAGCTTTCTCAACCTGCAGCTGAACGGTGCGGGCACGGCAGTACCGGCGGAGATCGACTGGAACAGCGTGGTGGCCGCGGGTATTGAGCAGACCCGGGTAAATCAGGACATACGTGGCCAACAAAAGAAACTACTGGAGGAATGGTACGCTTCAGATGAGGGCGCGGCCGGGATACTGACGGATGAGCAATGGGGAGGGGAAGATGAAGAGCAGATGTGGCTGGAGTCCCGAAAACTGCATTACCTGTCCATTTTACCCGGGGCGACTGAGGAAAATCTGAATGACAGTGCCCTGAAGTTTCTGGCTTATATGACCGTTTCAGAAGAGGAAGAACTGGCCGCCTGGGCCATGCGGGCTTGGGAAAACAGTGACCAGTGGTACGCCAGAAATACCCCTTCATACCCTGAGAGTGAAGACCTGTATGACCAGGACTTCGATCAGTCACCTGAAAGTGAAAGAGCGATCCCGGCGGACTGGCTGCCCTTTGTGCGGGAGGGGGAGACCCGCTGGATGGTTGAACGTAATACCGCCGCAGCGGGTTTCATGTGGGAAATGGATTACCTTCACTGGCGTAAGGAGAACGAAGCCTGACATCCGGTTTAATTTTCATTTTCCGGGTATGAGTTAAATACTGACCTGTCCATCAACTGAACGCACCCTGAGCGGGTTACTCACTCAGGGAGTGTTCTCCATGAAATTACCCGTCTGCTGCCTCGCAGCACTGTTCCTTACCGCCGGCGCCCGTGCCGGCACCGTCATTTATACCGACAGCGCCCACCCGGTAACGGGCAACCCGGGCCCTGACGTGACCGTCATTCTGCTGGATGCCCCTGACCGGCTACAGTCCGGACTGTTCGGCCCGCTGCCGGCAGACCCGGCGCAGGCTGAACAGCAGGCCCGCGCTGTCATCAGCTCGTCCGCTTTTCAGCAGCGTCAGCAGGACCTTGCCGGAACCTGGGCCGGTCTCACGCGCGCCTGGTCACTGGGGGTTGAGAAATATCCCGCCGTGGTGTTTGACGATAAATGGGTGGTCTACGGTACCACCGACGTCGGTGTGGCCACGCAGCAACTGACTGCCTGGAAGGCGAGGGGACAATGAACATGATGCTCTCCCGTCCGCGCCGGCTGGCGCTGGCCACGTTGCTGACCTGCACGGGGACGCTGGCCAGCGTCAACACCGCGGGGCTGCTCTCCAGTGCGGCCAGTCCGGACTGTATCAGCTGGCGTATCAGCGGTATCTGTTACTGGCTTCTCTGTACGCCGTTCGGCTGCTCGGTCAAAACCTCCGTGAAGGTCACGCATTTCATCCCGCAGGCCGTGGTCTCGGCCTATCTCAGCCCCGGCGCCAATCCCTGGACAGAAATGTCGGCCGTCAGCAGCCTGGCTGACGGTGCCGAAAGTACGCTGCTGGGTGGTGCGGCCGGTGTGGCCACCGGCGGCGGACGTCAGGAGATGAAAGCCCCCGGCGAGCGTAAACAGAACCTGCACTTTTACTACGGTGACGCCTGGGGTCACCCGGCCACGAAACTCATCGGCGGGATGGTCCCGGGGTATTCCTGTGACAGTGCCGCCACGCCGTTTATGCCGTACTTTACGAGCAGCCTCGATGCGCTGGCCTGGCGCACCGGCGTGCCGGAATCGCTCTATCCGGAGGCGTTAATCCCTGGGCAGCGTGAAATCGGCAGCACGACCAGCGGCAATATGTGGGGCAATGTCTACCCCCGCAGTGGCTTTGTCACCCAGACCGACAGCTACAAATCGGCGGCCGTTGTGGTACAGCGCGTGGCCGACATTATCACCCGGCAGGGACAGCTGCATGTTTACAGTCCTCTCACTGGCCAGCGATCGCCGGGATACTGGCCACCTGAGCCGGTGCAGGAGAATACCGGCACGAAAAATCACAAGTGGCAGCGCCTCTCTCCGCAGTTGTCGCAGAACTGCGCGGTGTTCCCCGACACCGGCGGACAGACGGCTGAAGACGGCAACTATGCCTGGGCACTGTGGCAGCCCTACAGCTGCTGCAAACGACGTGGCCAGACCTTCCTTTACAGCACCGATTTCTCATGAGGATTATGCAGATGAAACAGCAGTATCCGCAGCGGCTGCGCCGCCCCCTGGCGACACTGGCGCTTTTTGCCGCTCTTTCCCTGCCGGCACTGGCCGTGAATACATCGCTTTCGTCCGACGGTGCCTCGGTCAGCGGCGCCATCAATGACGGCCTTTTTTATTCCATCGGTGGTGGCTCAGTGATTTCTCCGCCGCCGAGCCGCAGCAATATGTCGCGACTCGGGCTGAACGGAGGCTGGAGCAGCGATCTCATGTGCGGCAACTTCGACCTGAAAACGACCGTGGGAAATCAGCTTAATGGTATCACCAGTGGGTTTAAGGACCTGATGGGCAATGTGATTCAGGGTGCCACCGGTGCGGTCATGAGCATGCCGGCGATGGCCATCCAGCGTGCCAATCCGGGGCTGTACGAAATGCTGACCAACGGCGTGCTGCAGGCGGGGCTCAGTTACGATAAAGCCCTGCTGAACTGCCAGAATATGTCGAAAAAACTCGCCGATTACACACTTGGCAGCAAATGGCAGCAGGCTGCTGTAGCCGAAGAGTATAAAGACGTCGTGGCTTCGAGCGGCGGGGATGCCGTCTCCAGCGACCAGCAACTGCAGAAGGCCACCGGTGAAGAAGGTGTCACCTGGG
>NZ_PYTZ01000017.1:0-29398 GCF_003028445.1 Kosakonia sp. H7A
AATTAAACTTCGTAATGAATTACGTGTTCACCCGTGAGACTTGGTATTCATTTTTTGTCCGAAGACATCAAGAATCCAGTCACCTGAGTGCCCACACAGATTGTCTGATAAATTGTTAAAGAGCAGTTGCGACGCGGCTTTCAGCGCTTCGTCGCGAGGTGGCGTATATTACGCTTTCCTCTTTCAGAGTCAACCCTGAATTTCAGGATTTTTCTCTTCAACCGACCCGGCTATTTGTGTGAAGTGATTCACATCTGCCGTGTCGATGGAGGCGCATTATAGGGAGTTATCCGCCCCCCGCAATAGAAAAATGACATAAAAATGACTGACTGCTGCATTCCACAGCAAAACACGGCTTTATACCCATTTACACACAGACTTATCCACAATCCGGCAAAAGGCTAAAAATTCGCGAGCGCTACGCAAACGTTTTCGTTACAATGCCCGCGCAAAAATCGTGAGCCTCACATGGGGCGTTAGCTAAGTTTTGGGATCGTTAAGGATCCCCAAATTCATCTAATACTCTCTGTTCAAGTCAAATCCAGGGGATTTACCATGCAACAACGTCGTCCAGTCCGCCGCGCACTGCTCAGTGTTTCTGACAAGGCCGGTATTGTCGAATTCGCACAGGCGCTCTCTCAGCGTGGCGTAGAACTGCTCTCTACTGGCGGAACCGCACGTCTGCTGGCAGATAAAGGTCTGCCGGTGACTGAAGTCTCCGACTACACCGGTTTCCCGGAAATGATGGATGGACGCGTAAAAACCCTGCACCCGAAAGTCCACGGCGGGATCCTCGGTCGTCGCGGCCAGGATGACGCGATCATGGCAGAGCACGCGATCGCGCCGATCGATATGGTGGTTGTTAACCTTTATCCGTTTGCCCAGACCGTCGCCCGCGAAGGTTGCTCGCTGGAAGATGCAGTAGAAAACATCGATATCGGCGGCCCGACGATGGTGCGCTCTGCGGCGAAGAACCATAAAGATGTTGCCATCGTAGTAAAAAGCAGCGACTACAGCGCCATCATTAATGAGATGGATGCGCACGAAGGATCGCTGACGCTCGAAACCCGTTTCGATCTGGCCATTAAAGCTTTTGAACACACTGCCGCTTACGACAGCATGATCGCCAACTACTTCGGTAGCCTGGTCCCGGCCTATCACGGCGAAAGTAAAGAGCCATCAGGCCGCTTCCCGCGCACCCTGAACCTGAACTTCATCAAGAAGCAGGATATGCGCTACGGTGAGAACAGCCACCAGCAGGCCGCCTTCTATATAGAAGAAGAAGTGAAAGAGGCTTCTGTGGCTACCGCCCAGCAGTTGCAGGGTAAAGCGCTTTCTTATAACAACATCGCCGATACTGATGCAGCGCTGGAATGTGTGAAAGAGTTCAGCGAGCCTGCCTGCGTTATCGTTAAGCATGCAAACCCTTGCGGCGTGGCTGTGAGCGACTCCATTCTTGCGGCTTACGATCGCGCCTACAAAACCGATCCGACCTCCGCATTCGGCGGCATTATCGCTTTTAACCGCGAGCTGGATGCTGCCACCGCGCAGGCGATCATCTCCCGCCAGTTTGTGGAAGTGATCATCGCGCCATCTGCTACAGAGGAAGCGCTGAAAATCACGGCAGCCAAACAGAATGTCCGCGTACTGGTCTGCGGCGAGTGGTCGCAACGCGTGCCGGGGCTCGACTTTAAACGCGTCAACGGCGGGCTGCTGGTTCAGGATCGCGATCTGGGCATGGTCAGCAACAACGAACTGCGCGTTGTCAGCAAGCGCCAACCGACGGAGCAAGAGCTGCGTGATGCGCTGTTCTGCTGGAAAGTAGCGAAATTCGTGAAATCCAACGCTATCGTTTATGCGAAAGAGAATATGACCATCGGCATTGGCGCTGGCCAGATGAGCCGCGTCTACTCGGCGAAGATCGCCGGGATCAAAGCCGGTGACGAAGGGCTGGAAGTGAAAGGTTCTGCGATGGCGTCTGACGCATTCTTCCCGTTCCGCGATGGTATTGATGCCGCTGCCGCTGTTGGCGTGACCTGCGTGATCCAACCGGGTGGTTCCATCCGCGATGACGAAGTGATTGCTGCTGCCGATGAACACGGCATCGCTATGATCTTTACCGATATGCGTCACTTCCGCCATTAATCCACGGAGCAGACAATGAAAGTATTAGTGATTGGTAACGGCGGGCGCGAACACGCGCTGGCCTGGAAAGCGGCGCAATCGCCGCTGGTCGATACCGTTTTTGTTGCACCGGGCAATGCCGGTACCGCGCTGGAACCGGCGCTGCAAAACGTGGCAATTGGCGTCACCGATATTCCGGCGCTGGTCAGCTTTGCGCAGAACGAGAAAATCGATCTGACCATCGTTGGCCCGGAAGCGCCGCTGGTCATTGGCGTAGTAGACGCCTTTCGCGCCGCTGGTCTGAAAATTTTTGGCCCAACGCAGGGCGCCGCGCAACTCGAGGGCTCGAAAGCCTTCACCAAAGACTTCCTGGCGCGCCACAAGATCCCGACGGCGGAATACCAGAACTTCACCGAGATTGAACCGGCTCTGGCGTATCTGCGTGAGAAAGGCGCGCCAATCGTCATTAAAGCGGACGGTCTGGCAGCGGGCAAAGGCGTGATTGTCGCCATGACGCTGGAAGAAGCGGAAGCGGCGGTGAACGATATGCTGGCGGGTAATGCTTTTGGCGACGCAGGCCACCGTATCGTTATTGAAGAGTTCCTCGACGGCGAAGAAGCCAGCTTTATCGTAATAGTCGATGGCGAACATGTTCTGCCGATGGCCACCAGCCAGGACCACAAACGCGTGGGTGATGGTGATACCGGGCCGAACACCGGCGGTATGGGTGCCTACTCGCCTGCGCCAGTCGTCACCGATGAAGTGCATCAACGAACGATGGAACGCATTATATGGCCGACCGTGCGCGGTATGGCGGCGGAAGGCAATGTTTATACCGGTTTCCTGTATGCCGGTCTGATGATCGACAAACAGGGCAATCCGAAAGTGATTGAGTTCAACTGCCGCTTTGGCGATCCGGAAACGCAACCGATCATGCTGCGCATGCAGTCAGACCTGGTTGAGCTGTGCCTGGCCGCCTGCGAAGGCAAGCTGGACGAGAAAACCTCTGAGTGGGATGAACGCGCGTCTCTGGGTGTGGTAATGGCTGCCGGTGGTTATCCGGGCGATTACAGCAAGGACGATGTGATCCACGGCCTGCCGCTGGAAGAAGTGCCGGACGGTAAAGTATTCCACGCGGGCACTAAACTCTCCAGCGACGACCAGGTGCTGACCAACGGCGGCCGCGTACTCTGTGTTACTGCGTTGGGTAACACCGTTGCCGAAGCACAGCAACGCGCCTATCAGTTGATGACCAATATTCACTGGAATGGCAGCTTCAGCCGCCGTGATATCGGCTACCGCGCGATCGCTCGCGAACAGGGCGAATAACGTTATTTTGCCCCAGGCCCGATAAGGCGTAGCCGCCATCGGGCCGTTCCCCAGGTGGCGCTATGCTTACCCGGCCTACTTAAACCTTCAGAAACTCTTCTCTGTCGGCTGCCAGCGACAAAAATCGCTATTCGCGACCAACAGCAACTGCGCCCCTTCCGGCGCTTCCAGCCATGCCACACTTACTGCCGCCGACGAGTGCGTCTGACGCTGCTCAATGCGGTTCAGCGCAAAGCTGTCGAGATCCGGCTTCACCGTCTTGCCTTCACAGGTCTGAACCGTGCGATTGGCCTGCCAGCGCCCCTGACGCAGCACCACACGCCCCTGACGCAGCGCATCGCTGGTCTGGCGGATCTGTTCAGCACGGTAACGATACAACGCAATCTGGTCGCTGGAGAGCTGCTGCTTCTGCCCATTGACCTCACGCTGCATAAAGCTCAGCTCACCGCGATCGTCAAAACGCACGCGTACATGCTCAGGCGGCTGGCTATAAATATTGAGTTCGACAAGGGTTAAGGTATCGCCTTGCCAGCGGTATTCGCTGAGGGAAGTGTTGCCGTGATGCCACGGACTAAAAGCGGAAAGCAGATGCGTCTCACCGCCGGAATCTTTACGCCAGATCCGCACCGCGCCCTGATCGTCCGCATAGCCGCTGGCGGTGAACGGGGGCAAGGAAGTATCGTGGCTACAGGCCGTCAGCAACAGTGCGCCAGCCAACGTCAATGAACGACGCCAGAATAACAAAAGGGGCGAAACCGCCCCTTCGATAAAACCGTTCACTGGCACGCTGTCTTACTTAACAGAGTCTTTCAGTGCTTTACCAGAAACAAATGCCGGCACGTTAGCGGCAGCGATTTTGATTTCTTTACCGGTCTGCGGGTTGCGGCCAGTACGCTCAGCGCGGTGGTTCACTTTGAAGGTACCGAAACCAACCAGTTGTACCGCATCGCCTTCTTTCAGAGACTCAGTAATAGCAGCCAGGGTGGATTCCAGTGCAGCTTTTGCCTGCGCTTTAGACAGATCAGCCTTGTCTGCAATTACATCAATCAGTTGAGTCTTATTCATAAGTTATCCTTTCAATGTGTTTATCGCTTGCTAAGCATCGAGTGCGACGGAAATGCCTCAAAAGCACTCTCCTGCATACACGCACCGATAGCCACTTTTTTTCGCCCCCCAAATGTAGACCAGACGGGGGTAGGAAGGGAAGCCTTCCGGCGCGACAAAACTGGCCCTAAATCACGTTTTATTGCCTCATTGCTGCAAATTTATACCAATATTGCTGTCGCCGGCCTCACGCAGGTCTGCGCGTAGCCCTTTAATCAGTTCAATATCACGTTCTTCACAGGCCGCCAAAAGACGGAAAATTTCCCACTGAATATCCCATTCCTGCTCAACGGCGGGGTTCAGTCGCAGCTCTTCGTCGGTCATTTCACGACCCGCCTGGGTCATTTCCAGCATCGCAACGGTAGTGATCGACGTCTTGCTGACTTCAACCGCATGCTCCAGCGTTTCACCACTCAGGCGAGAATGAACCAGTTCGCTCAATGCTACGCAGGCATCAATCGCCGGGTAAACGCCGTACAGATCGTAATCATCGGCAGCCGGAATCGCCTCTTCCAGCTTCTCAAGCTGGCTGTCGAAGTTCACTTTCGCATCTTTAACGATCTGCGTTTCCCAAATCAGGTCGAGGATACGGCGATAAAGTTGCGCGTCGCCAAACTCCGTCTGCTGGCAGAACATGGCGTAATTGGGATACATGCGCTCGCACAGACACGCCATAAAGACAACGTGCTGCCAGCTTTCCAGCCGTTCCAGACGCAGGTGAATTGGGTTTTGTAACATGGTTGTTTCTCAATATCAGTAATGGCGGCAGTTTACCTGATATTGCGCTGGATTTCCTGCCAACGCGAAAACGCGGGCCGCCCGGACGCCACCGCATCCGCCCAGCGCGTCGGCTCCGGCAGCCGGTAACCCTTCATGCAACGCTGCACCCACGCCAAAGCGCTATCCTGACTGACACGATGCCCGGTCGTGATAAACAGCGGATTGCAGCGCGCTTTACTGCGCCATACCCATGCCAGCTTCTCGCCTTTATCCAGCAGCGGCGCCAGCGCGCCAGGCTCATCGGCAAGCGGCTCAAACTTGCCGCACAGCCGTTTTTTCGCCACGCCAATGGTCGGTACATCCACCAGCAGCCCAAAGTGGCTGGCGACCCCCAGACGGCGCGGATGCGAAATGCCGTGCCCGTCAACAAACAGCAGATCCGGCTTTTGCGACAGTTGTTGCCACGCCGCCAGCAGCGCAGGGTATTCGCGAAAGGAGAGAAAGCCCGGAATATAGGGCATGGTGGTGGCGATGCGCGCCACCTGATATTCGACAAGCTCCAGCGATGGCCAGGCGAGAAGCACCATCGCCGCCCGCGTCACTTCGCCGCCTTGCTCAAACCCGACATCGGCACCGCCGATCAATCGGGGAGGATCCGTATC
The DNA here is from genome assembly GCF_003028445.1 of Kosakonia sp. H7A. Classification (NCBI taxonomy): domain Bacteria; kingdom Pseudomonadati; phylum Pseudomonadota; class Gammaproteobacteria; order Enterobacterales; family Enterobacteriaceae; genus Kosakonia; species Kosakonia sp. H7A. The sequence continues at coordinate 5,940 of NZ_PYTZ01000017.1, forward strand.
CAGGCGATCCTCATGGATCACCGAAGACGCCAGTTCAAGTTGTTGCGCGCGTAATGACGCGAGATCCATACCTCCTCCTTACTGATGCCAGGCGGCCGACAGACGGTGTACCGCCTCGACAAAGACTCCTGCATGTTCCGGTGCAACATCCTGATGAATGCCGTGACCGAGGTTAAACACGTGGCCTTCACCTTTGCCAAAGCCCGCCAGAATGGTAGCCACTTCCTCTTCGATACGCGCGGGCGGCGCATACAGCATGGAAGGGTCCATATTGCCTTGCAGAGCGACTTTATGGCCCACGCGACGACGCGCATCGGCGATATCGGTGGTCCAGTCCAGGCCCAGCGCATCACAGCCGGTTTCCGCCATCGCTTCCAGCCACTGCCCACCGCCTTTGGTAAACAGTGTTACCGGCACGCGGCGCCCTTCGTTTTCACGCAGCAGGCCATCAACGATTTTATGCATGTAATAGAGCGAGAACTGCTGATAATCGCGCCCGGTCAGCACGCCGCCCCAGGTATCAAAAATCATCACAGATTGCGCGCCAGCGCGGATCTGCGCGTTCAGGTACAGCGTGACGCTCTGCGCCAGCTTATCGAGCAGTGCGTGCAGCGTATGCGGCTCGGCGTACATCATTTTTTTGATCACGGTAAACGCTTTGCTGCTGCCGCCTTCCACCATATAGGTCGCCAGCGTCCATGGGCTGCCGGAGAAGCCGATCAACGGCACTTCGCCTTTCAATTCACGGCGAATAGTGCGCACCGCGTTCATCACGTAGCCCAGTTCGTTTTCCGGGTCCGGAATCGGCAGCTTATCCACATCCGCTTTGCTGGTGATGGGCGACGTGAAGCGCGGCCCTTCGCCAGCTTCAAAATAGAGGCCCAGCCCCATCGCGTCCGGTACGGTAAGAATGTCCGAGAAAAGGATCGCCGCATCAAGCTTGTAGCGGCGCAGCGGTTGAAGCGTCACTTCACAGGCCAGCTCAGCGTTTTTGCACAACGACATAAAGTCGCCTGCTTGCGCACGCGTTGCTTTGTACTCCGGCAAATAGCGGCCAGCCTGGCGCATCATCCATACTGGCGTCATGTCTACGGGCTGGCGCTGGAGCGCGCGCAGGTAACGATCGTTTTTCAGTTCGGTCATTGTCAGTTCCTTAAGCGTCAGACCGTTATTGTATCACGTCATTGATCGTCTGCCCGACACATCGCCACGGTGTCTTCGATCAGGCGACGCGCCACTGTGCCCGGCGGCGGCAGTAGCGGCAAGGCGTCATAGCGATACCAGCCCGCATCTAACAGCTCTTTCGGATCGATATGAATTTCACCGCTGTCATACTCCGCCATAAAGGCCGTCATCAGCGATTGCGGGAAGGGCCATGGCTGTGAGGTGACATAACGCAGGTTCTTCACCTTAATGCCGCTCTCTTCCATCACTTCACGTGCTACCGCCTGCTCCAGCGTTTCGCCAACTTCAACAAACCCGGCAAGCACAGTGTAGATGCCATTGCGATGACGGGTATGTTGCGCGAGCAGGATGCTGTCGTCACGGCGAATCGCGACAATAATGCAGGGGGCAATTTGCGGATAATAACGTTCCCGACAGTGGTCGCAGAGCATCGCCCACTCGGTTTTGCTGGGGTGCATAGTGTGCCCGCAATAACCGCAAAACTGATGCGAGCGGTAAAACTCGGCCAGTTGCACGCCGCGCCCGGCTAACTGGAAAAGACCGACATCCTGATCGATCAGCAGTCGCACGGAGCCCATATCATGTCGACGATTCTGACGAACCATCCACACCGGTTCGCCCTGCCATTCCCCAATGTGAAGCGCGCTTTGGCCCACAAGTTCGAAATTTCCTGGCTTACCATGTGGTAATTCTCCACCGGGCAACCATAATTTTTGTTCATGGCTCACGATCCACCAGCCACGATCGGATGCTTCAATAATACGTACCATTGCACTACCTTAGCTTCACTGGCATGTTATTAACATTATTATTACATTTTTTCTGAACTTACATATTTGCGGAGCCATTTATGCTAAACCAGTTAGAAAGCCTGACAGAGCGCGTTGGAGGAAGTAACAAACTTGTCGACCACTGGCTACTTGTTCGTAAGCAACTTCTTGTTTCTTACTACAATCTGGTTGGCATTAAACCTGGCAAAGGATCGTACATGCAGCTCAATGAAAAAGCGCTGGACGATTTTTGTCACAACCTGGTGGAATACCTCTCCGCCGGCCATTTCAATATTTATGAACGTATCATCAGCGAAATGGAAGGCGCCAGCCCACTTTTAGCCGCCACGCAACTTTATCCACAACTTGAAGCCAACACCGTGGAGCTCATGAATTACTATGACTCCAGCCTGGAAAACGCCATCGATGACGACAACTGTCTGGAGTTCCAACAGGCGCTATCGGATATCGGCGAAGCGCTTGCCGCCCGCTTTATGCTGGAAGATAAGTTGATTGTGCTGGCCTATGATAACGACCTCAATGTGAGCGCCAACGACGAAAGTGGAATGGCGCGCCCCGCTTGAGTTCTTAAGCATTAACGCGTAGTTTAAAAAGCAGTCCCCCGTTTTCGGACGGGGTTTTTCTTGTCGGAGTGCCTATATTTCCACAAAATCATTCGCGATGCGTCGAGGCGGCAAGTTCGTGAATCCCCAGGAGCTTACATCAAGTAAGTGACTGGGGTGAGCGAACGCAGCCAACAAAGAGGCAGCGTGAAGGATGAAGGGGAAAAGGCTGAGACCGTTAATTCGGGATCCGCGGAACCTGATCGGGTTAAGACCTGCGAAGGGAACAAGAGTAATCCATTCACAACGACCACCCTCACGGGCGGTTTGCTGCCATTACTCCATCCGTCGTCTGACAAGCCATCTCATAATTATGGAATGAGCTATGTCTGCAAAAACTGTTACACGCCGTGAACAACGCGCCCAGGCGCAACACTTCATTGATACGCTGGAAGGCACCGCTTTCCCCAATTCGCAACGCATTTACATCACCGGTTCGCAGCCGGATATTCGCGTGCCCATGCGTGAAATCCAGCTTAGCCCGACGCTTATCGGCGGCACCAAAGCACAGCCGCAATATGAAGAAAACGAAGCCGTACCGGTGTATGACACCTCCGGCCCGTATGGCGATCCGGCTATCGCCATTAATGTGCAACAGGGGCTGGCAAAGCTGCGTGCGCCGTGGATAACCGCCCGTAACGACACTGAAACGCTCGATGAACGCAGCTCTGCGTACACCAAAGAGCGGCTGGCCGATGACGGCCTCGATGAGCTGCGTTTTGGCGGTTTGCTGACGCCGCAACGCGCCAAAGCGGGCCGCTGCGTGACGCAGTTGCACTATGCTCGCCAGGGGATCGTGACGCCGGAAATGGAATTTATCGCTATCCGTGAAAACATGGGCCGCGAGCGCATCCGCAGCGAAGTGCTGCGCAGGCAGCATCCGGGCGAAGGTTTTGGCGCACGCCTGCCGGAAAATATCACGCCGGAATTTGTCCGCGATGAAGTGGCGGCCGGTCGCGCCATTATTCCCGCCAATATTAACCACCCGGAGTCGGAACCGATGATTATCGGCCGCAACTTCCTGGTTAAAGTGAACGCCAATATCGGCAACTCGGCGGTAACCTCTTCCATCGAAGAAGAGGTGGAAAAACTGGTCTGGGCAACTCGCTGGGGCGCGGACACGGTGATGGATCTCTCCACCGGACGTTATATCCATGAAACCCGCGAATGGATCCTGCGTAACAGCCCGGTGCCGATCGGTACCGTGCCGATCTATCAGGCGCTGGAGAAGGTCAACGGGATCGCCGAAGATCTGAACTGGCAGGCGTTCCGCGACACACTGCTGGAGCAGGCGGAACAAGGGGTGGATTACTTCACCATTCACGCAGGTGTGCTGCTGCGTTACGTCCCGATGACCGCCCGCCGTCTGACCGGCATTGTTTCGCGCGGCGGTTCGATTATGGCGAAATGGTGCCTTTCCCATCATCAGGAGAACTTCCTTTACACCCACTTCCGCGAAATCTGCGAGATCTGCGCCGCTTACGACGTTGCATTGTCGCTGGGCGATGGTCTGCGTCCGGGTTCCATTCAGGACGCCAACGACGAAGCGCAATTCGCGGAGCTACACACGTTGGGCGAGCTAACCAAAATCGCCTGGGAGTACGACGTACAGGTGATGATTGAAGGTCCGGGGCATGTGCCGATGCAGATGATCCGCCGCAATATGACCGAAGAACTGGAGCACTGCCACGAAGCGCCGTTCTACACGCTTGGACCGCTCACCACTGATATCGCACCGGGTTACGACCACTTCACCTCCGGCATTGGCGCGGCGATGATTGGCTGGTTTGGCTGCGCGATGCTGTGTTATGTCACGCCAAAAGAGCATCTTGGCCTGCCGAACAAAGAGGATGTGAAACAGGGGCTTATTACCTATAAGATCGCCGCCCACGCGGCTGACCTCGCCAAAGGCCATCCCGGCGCGCAGATCCGCGATAATGCTATGTCGAAAGCGCGCTTTGAGTTCCGCTGGGAAGACCAGTTTAATCTGGCGCTCGACCCCTTCACCGCCCGCGCGTATCACGATGAAACCCTGCCGCAGGAATCCGGCAAAGTCGCCCACTTCTGCTCGATGTGCGGGCCGAAATTCTGCTCAATGAAAATCTCCCAGGAAGTACGCGATTATGCTGCTTCCCAGGCTATTGAAGTTGGCATGGCAGACAAGTCGAACGACTTCCGCGCCCGCGGCGGCGAGATCTACCTGAAACGGGAGGAAGCCTGATGTACCAACCTGATTTCCCGCCGGTGCCTTTCCGTCTGGGGCTTTATCCGGTGGTCGATAGCGTCGAGTGGGTAGCCCGCCTGCTGGATGCCGGAGTGCGCACCCTGCAATTACGCATCAAAGATAAACGTGATGACGAGGTCGAAGAGGATGTCATTGCCGCCATTGCGCTTGGCCGCCGCTACCACGCGCGCCTGTTTATCAATGACTATTGGCGGCTGGCGATCAAACACCAGGCTTACGGCGTTCATCTCGGCCAGGAAGATCTGGAAACCACGGATCTTAGCGCGATTCGCACGGCAGGTTTGCGTCTTGGCGTTTCGACCCATGACGATATGGAGATCGACGTGGCGCTGGCGGCGCGCCCGTCTTATATCGCGCTGGGCCATGTTTTCCCCACACAAACCAAACAGATGCCTTCCGCGCCGCAGGGGCTGGAACAACTGGCGCGACATATTGCGCGGCTGGCCGATTACCCGACCGTAGCCATCGGCGGTATCAGTCTGGCGCGCGCACCAGAGGTACTGGCGACGGGCGTTGGCAGCATCGCGGTGGTCAGTGCAATCACCCAGGCCACTGACTGGCGGCTGGCTACCGGTCAATTACTGGCGCTTGCGGGGGTGGGTGATGAATGATCGCGATTTTATGCGCTACAGCCGCCAGATCCTGCTGGAAGATATCGCTGTTGTCGGCCAGCAAAAGCTGCTTACCAGCCGGGTGCTGATTGTTGGTCTCGGCGGTCTTGGCGCGCCCGCGGCAGTTTACCTTGCTGGCGCGGGTATCGGCACGCTGGCGCTGGCCGATGACGACGCGGTACACCTGAGTAACCTGCAACGGCAGATCCTGTTCACCACAGACGATATCAACCAACCGAAAGCGGGCGTCACCGCGCAACGCTTACACCAGCTTAATCCGGATATCGAACTGATTACTCTTGAGCAGCGGCTCAGTGGTGAAGCACTACAGCAGCAGGTTGCACAGGCTGATGTGGTGCTCGATTGCAGTGACAATATGGCCACTCGCCAGGCGATTAATGCCGCCTGCGTGGCGCAGGAAACACCGTTGATCAGCGCCAGTGCGGTTGGCTTTGGCGGACAGATGATGGTGCTGACGCCGCCCTGGCAACAGGGTTGTTATCGCTGCTTGTGGCCCGATGAAAGCGAACCGGAGCGCAACTGCCGTACGGCGGGCATTGTTGGCCCGGTGGTCGGCGTCATGGGTGCCATGCAGGCGCTGGAAGCCATCAAATTGTTAAGCGGCATCAGCACCACCAGCGGCGAGTTACGGCTATTTGATGCCCGAACCAATCTCTGGCGCACGCTGGCGCTGCATCGCGCCCAGGGATGCCCGGTATGCGGAGGGCGGCATGCAAATACGCTTCAATGATGAGCCGATGCAGTGCGCGTCCGGGCTTTCCGTTGCTGCGCTATTGCAGCACATCAATCAGCTAAAACCTGGTGCCGCGCTTGCGGTGAATCAACAGATCCTGCCGCGCGAGCGCTGGGATGAGCATCTTGTGCAGGACGGCGACGAAATCCTGCTTTTTCAGGTTATCGCAGGGGGTTGAGATGTTACGTATTGCAGATAAAACGTTTACCTCGCGGCTGTTTACCGGCACCGGTAAATTTTCCACGCCGCAACTGATGATCGACGCGATCCGCGCCTCCGGCAGCGAACTGGTCACACTGGCCATGAAGCGCGTGGATCTTCGCAAACAAAGCGATGGCATCCTGCAACCGCTGCGCGATGCAGGTGTCACGTTGCTGCCGAATACATCCGGGGCGAAGAATGCTGAGGATGCCATTTTTGCCGCGCAGCTAGCGCGTGAAGCGCTGGGAACTCACTGGTTAAAGCTGGAAATCCACCCGGATGCCCGCTGGCTGTTACCAGATCCGATCGAAACCCTGCGCGCGGCAGAAAAGCTGGTGCAACAGGGTTTTGTAGTACTGCCCTACTGCGGCGCCGATCCGGTGCTGTGCAAACGGCTGGAAGAAGTCGGCTGCGCGGCAGTCATGCCGCTGGGTGCGCCGATTGGTTCAAACCAGGGGCTGGAAACCCGCGCCATGCTGGAGATCATCATTGAGCAGGCGAATGTCCCGGTGGTGGTTGACGCCGGGATTGGTACGCCCAGCCATGCCACACAGGCGCTGGAGATGGGCGCAGATGCCGTGCTGGTGAATACCGCCATTGCCGTCGCCGACGATCCGGTCACCATGGCGCGCGCTTTTCGTCTGGCGGTAGAAGCCGGCACGCTGGCGCGTCAGGCCGTACCGGGTGCGCGCCAGCGTTTTGCGGCGGCCACCAGCCCGCTGACCGGTTTTCTGGAGGCCACCTTATGAGCACCTTTAGCGATTACTGGCGGCAACTCGACTGGGACGATATTGGTCTGCGCATTCACAGTAAAACCGCAGCCGATGTTGAACGCGCGCTGAATGCCCGGCAACCGACGCGCGACGATATGATGGCGCTGCTCTCCCCCGCTGCCAGCGGTTTTCTTGAAGCCATGGCGCAGCGTGCGCAGCGGCTGACCCGCCAGCGGTTTGGTAACACAGTCAGCTTTTATGTTCCGCTCTATTTGTCGAATCTCTGCGCCAATGACTGTACCTACTGCGGCTTTTCGATGAGTAACCATCTGAAGCGCAAGACACTGGATGAACAGGAGATTGCGCGTGAATGTGCAGCCTTGCGCGATCTGGGCTTTGAGCATCTGTTACTGGTAACCGGCGAGCATCAGGGCAAAGTGGGAATGGACTATTTTCGCCGCCATTTACCGGACATTCGCCGCCAGTTCGCCTCACTACAGATGGAAGTACAGCCGCTCTCAGAGGAGGAGTACGCCGAGCTGAAAACCCTTGGGCTGGATGGCGTAATGGTCTACCAGGAAACTTATCACGAAGCTCAATACGCCCGTCACCACCTGCGGGGCAAAAAGCAGGATTTCTTCTGGCGTCTGGAAACGCCGGACAGGCTTGGCCGCGCCGGGATCGACAAAATCGGCCTCGGCGCGCTGATGGGGCTTTCCGACAACTGGCGCATAGATTGCTATATGGTGGCGGAACACCTGCTATGGTTGCAACAGCACTACTGGCAAAGCCGCTTTTCCGTCTCTTTTCCGCGCCTGCGCCCCTGTGCTGGCGGCATTGAACCCGCGTCACTGATGGATGAGCGCCAGCTGGTGCAAACCATTTGCGCTTTCCGTCTGCTGGCGCCGGATGTGGAACTGTCGCTCTCAACGCGCGAATCGCCGCACTTCCGCGATCACGTGATCCCACTGGCCATCAACAATGTCAGCGCGTTTTCTAAAACGCAGCCAGGGGGTTATGCCGATGACCATCCGGAACTGGAGCAGTTTTCCCCGCACGACGGACGCCGCCCGCAAGAAGTTGCCGACGCATTAGTCGCAAGCGGGTTGCAACCCGTATGGAAAGACTGGGATAGCTGGCTGGGACGTTCGCCGCAAAAAAACAGCAATACGCTGATAACGGGTTAAAACCTTGCGGTGCGCCGCGTAAAAACAGGATCGGACTGTCGCACACAGGCAGCCGATCCTGCATGGTGTCTGTGTCAGCTTCACTGTCTGACCGGAGCGATCGCTTTACTCTCCCCTCATATCGCTCCGTTTTCCCTCCAACGGAATAAAAAACCATGCACATTGACATACATCACCCATTACAACTATAGCGAACGATACTTAGCCATAGCAACATCTGCTGGCGATATAATTTTCCATACAACGGACTGACAACATACCGTTCGGCTGCCTGCATCTTTCTTCCAGCCCCCTATACTTTATCTGCCACTTTTATGATGAATGCTCAAGGATATGAAAATTCATAGTCGACAACTCTCTTTCACCGCCCCCATTCTGGTGAGCTTTATCGGGATCTTCGCGGGATTTGTGATGATCGCCATCCTGGTTATCTTCAGTCAGCGCAAAGAGATGCTGGAACAATATCAGGACATTAACCGTAACTTCACCCATAACCTGGCTGTGAACCATGCCCAGTCGATCCTGCGGGAAAATGACTACATCCTTAATCGCGCCGCGCTATTTTTAGCGCAAGGCAATAATTTAGATGAAACCGTCAACGGCGATCGCGAGCAGGGTCTGCAATTAATGATGAAGCTGCTGGCGCTAATGCCGACGGTTTCTTCTATTTCGCTTGCGGACTCACAGGGAAGGTATCTGCGCGCTCCGCAGGTGATAGCAGGCAGCGTAAGCGATAGTTTCGATGCCAGCACACGCCCGTGGTTTATGCATCAGGCCGAGTCCAGCATGTTTAACCACTACACCGACACGTATACGGATTACTTCACTCATAACCCGACAGTGAGCCTCTATAAACCGGTGATTTCCCTTGACGGCAAGCTGAAGGGAACGCTGGCATTCCATCTCGATCTGGTTTCGATGAGTTTCACACTGCGTACGATGCAGGCACCGATGCAGGGGGAGTTTTTCGTGGTCGACCGTGAAGGCAAAGCGATGCTGCATCCGGATACCAGTTCGCTGTTTAAAGCATTTATCAGCCCGTTACTGCTGGCGGCAATGACCGGCGGAGAAGGCTCTGTTTACGATGAAAAAAGCGCAACCTGGTATTACTACTATGCCTTTACCAACCCGGACTGGCTTGCCATCTACAAGGTTCACGACAGCACGCTGAATAACCTTACCCGCCACGCGACCATGATCGTCGGCTGGGGTTTTGGTACGGCAGCCGTCGTGATTATTCTGTTCGGGCTTTACCTTCGTCATGCCTCAAGGACCGTACTAATCAATATCATCAATGCCATCAACACGGGCGATGTAAAACGGGCGCCGAAGCTGGAAGCTATGCTGAGCAAAGCGATCAAAAGTAACAAAGAGCGCGAACAATCATGGGTGCGCCAGGCCACTATTGATGCGTTGACCAACTGCAAAAACCGGCGCGCTTTTGATGCCGATATTGCCTCCCTGATGAACGATCACCAACCGTTTTCACTGGCACTGGTGGATATCGACAACTTCAAGTCCATCAACGATACGTGGGGTCATTTAAGTGGTGATATTGTCCTGCGCAATGTCGCGCGTGAAGGGCTGAAAGTGATGCAGCCGCATGGCATTTCGCTTTATCGCTACGGCGGAGAAGAGTTTGCAGTGATCTTCCCTGAGACGCATATTGAAAATTCACAGGATTACCTTGAAGAGTGGCGAAGCAACGTAGCAAATCGTGGCTGGCGTGAAGACGGCCTGATTGTTACCTTCAGCGCCGGGCTCGGCGAGTGGCACATGGAGTCGCTGGAGCAACTCGTCACCGGCGTTGATGAAGCGTTGTATCAAGCCAAGCAGCAGGGTAAGAACCGGATTCTACTGACGAATGCTAATTAGTGCGCGCATCGTTGCACCAATTGTAACCGGTTTCAGGTGAAGCAGGGTTTCTTTGTGATGCCATACACACAATCACGGTAAAGCGGTTGTTGATCTCAACTGCGCTGGATAATTATCAACTATCCCATCAACACGAGGCTGACTATGAAAAACATCGTTTTATGTTGTGCTGCGGGTATGTCCACCAGCATGCTGGTGCAGCGGATGAAAGATGCAGCGCAGAAGAAAGGGGTCGAAGTTTCTATCAAAGCGGTTCCCGTTGCGGAATTTAAGGACGAGATTGCAACGGCGGATATCGTGTTGCTGGGGCCACAAGTGAAATACGAGCAGGCAAAATTGCAGGCGCAGGCGGAGCCGCTGGGGAAAAAGGTGGCGGTTATCGACATGATGGATTACGGCATGATGAAAGGCGATGTCGTACTTGAAAAAGCCCTTAAGCTTCTGGAGTGAGCGCATGGAAGATTTAGAAACCATCATTATGGAACTGTTGGTTAACGCGGGCGCCGCGCGCAGCCAGGCGTTGACCGCACTGCAACAGGCACGTAAAGGCGATTTTGACGCGGCGGAACAGGCGATGGAAGAGTCGCGGGAATTCGTTAAAGCCGCGCACAAAATTCAGACTCAGTTAATCGGTCTGGATGAAGGGACAGGCAAACTGCCGGTCAATCTGATTACCGTCCATTCGCAGGATCATCTGATGAACGCGATGGTGATTCAGGATCTGGCAGGTGACATGATTGAGCTGTACCGTCGTCTGCCACTGCGTAATTGACGCGACAAATACCGCAAACACGGCCTGTATTGCAGGCATAAAAAAACCCGCCGAAGCGGGTTTTTTATTAGGCATAACGATTACTCGTTGTCGGAACCACCCAGACCTGCGTTCAGCAGTTCTGCCAGGCTCGCAGTCGCATCTTCTGCAGTGACCTGCGGAGCTGCCGGCAGTTCGCCAGCGGCGCGACGGCGCATACGATCCTGGTGGTACGCATAACCGGTACCGGCCGGGATCAGACGACCCACGATGACGTTCTCTTTCAGACCGCGCAGTTCGTCGCGTTTGCCCGCAACGGCTGCTTCGGTAAGCACACGAGTTGTCTCCTGGAACGATGCCGCGGAGATGAAGGACTCGGTTGCCAGAGACGCTTTGGTGATACCCAGCAGATCGCGTGCATAGGTCGCAGCGATTTTGCCGTTCGCTTCCAGATCGCGGTTGGCGATCTTAACGCGAGAGTATTCAACCTGCTCACCTTCCAGGAAGTCGGAACTTCCTGCGTTAACGATGGTGGCTTTACGCAGCATCTGACGAACGATAACTTCGATGTGCTTATCGTTGATCTTAACGCCCTGAAGACGGTAAACGTCCTGTACTTCGTTCACGATATAACGGGTTACCGCGTGAACGCCACGCAGACGCAGAATGTCGTGCGGCGCTTCCGGACCGTCGGAAACCACGTCACCACGTTCTACGCGTTCACCTTCAAACACGTTGAGCTGACGCCATTTCGGAATCATCTCTTCGTACGGATCGCTACCGTCAACCGGCGTGATCACCAGACGGCGTTTACCTTTGGTTTCTTTACCGAAGGAAATAATACCGCTGATTTCAGCCAGAATTGCCGGCTCTTTCGGACGACGTGCTTCGAACAGGTCCGCAACGCGCGGCAGACCACCGGTAATATCCTTGGTACCGCCGGATTCCTGCGGAATACGCGCCAGGGTGTCACCAGAGCTGATCTGTACGCCATCTTCGAGCTGAACGATCGCTTTACCCGGCAGGAAGTACTGCGCAGGCATGTCGGTACCCGGGATCAGAACGTCGTTGCCCTGCGCATCAACAATTTTCAGCGCCGGACGCAGGTCTTTACCACCAGTAGTACGTTCTGCAGAATCCAGAACCACCAGCGAGGAGAGACCGGTCAGTTCGTCGGTCTGACGGGTAATCGTCTGGCCATCGATCATGTCGGTGAAGCGAATGAAACCGCTCACTTCGGTGATAACCGGCATGGTGTGCGGATCCCAGTTTGCAACGGTTTCACCGCCAGCAACCTGCTCGCCATCACCCTTCGCCATTACCGCACCGTAAGGCACTTTATAGCTTTCTTTGGTACGACCGAATTCGTCGATCAGTTTCAGCTCAGTGTTACGGGAGGTGATAACCAGTTTGCCGCTGGAGTTAACAACCGTCTTCGCGTTGCTCAGGCGGATGCTACCTTTGTTTTTCACCTGGATACTGGATTCAGCAGCCGCACGAGATGCCGCACCACCGATGTGGAACGTACGCATCGTCAGCTGTGTACCCGGCTCACCGATGGACTGTGCCGCGATAACGCCGATAGCTTCACCTTTGTTGATGATGTGGCCACGCGCCAGGTCACGACCGTAGCAGTGCGCACATACACCAAAGTCGGTGTCACAGGATACAACGGAGCGTACTTTGACGCTGTCAACGGAGTTGACTTCCAGCAGGTCACACCACTGTTCGTTCAGCAGCGTGTTACGCGGAACCAGGATATCAGCAGTACCCGGCTTCAGAACGTCTTCCGCAGTCACACGACCCAGAACGCGATCGCGCAGCGGCTCTTTAACGTCGCCACCTTCGATAACCGGCGTCATGACGATCCCTTCGAGGGTGCCACAATCGTCTTCGGTGACCACCAGGTCCTGCGCCACATCAACCAGACGACGAGTCAGGTAACCGGAGTTCGCTGTTTTCAGTGCGGTATCCGCCAGACCTTTACGCGCACCGTGCGTGGAGATGAAGTACTGCAGTACGTTCAGACCTTCACGGAAGTTCGCGGTGATTGGCGTTTCGATGATGGAGCCATCCGGCTTCGCCATCAGACCACGCATACCAGCAAGCTGACGAATCTGGGCTGCAGAACCACGCGCACCGGAGTCGGCCATCATGTAGATGCTGTTAAAGGAAACCTGCTGCTCTTCCTGACCGTCACGGTTAATTACGGTTTCGGTTTGCAGGTTGTCCATCATCGCTTTGGATACGCGATCGTTCGCCGCAGCCCAAATATCGATAACTTTGTTGTAGCGTTCGCCAGCGGTTACCAGACCAGACTGGAACTGCTCCTGAATCTCAGCAACTTCGGCTTCCGCTTCGCTGATGATCTCGTGTTTTTTCGCCGGGATGACCATGTCATCAATACCAACGGATGCACCTGAACGCGCTGCATAAGCAAAGCCGGTGTACATCGTCTGGTCAGCAAAAATAACGGTCGGTTTCAGGCCCAGAATGCGGTAACAGGTGTTCAGCATTTTGGAGATCGCTTTCTTGCCCAGCGCCTGGTTGACGATGGAGAAAGGCAGACCTTTCGGTACGATCATCCACAGAATGGCGCGACCAACGGTCGTGTCTTTCAGGCTGGTTTTCGCAACGAATTCGCCGTTAGCATCTTTTTCATATTCGGTGATACGCACTTTAACACGCGCATGCAGAGAGGCCAGGCCAGCGCGGTAAATACGCTCAGCTTCTTTCGGGCCAGTCAGCACCATGCCTTCGCCTTTGGCGTTAACACAGTCACGGGTCATGTAGTACAGACCCAGTACAACGTCCTGAGACGGAACGATGATAGGTTCGCCGTTCGCCGGAGACAGAATGTTGTTGGTAGACATCATCAGCGCACGCGCTTCCAACTGGGCTTCCAGCGTCAGCGGTACGTGAACAGCCATCTGGTCACCATCGAAGTCGGCGTTGTATGCCGCACAAACCAGCGGGTGCAACTGGATAGCTTTACCTTCGATCAGTACCGGCTCAAATGCCTGGATACCCAGACGGTGCAGAGTCGGCGCACGGTTCAGCAGTACCGGGTGTTCGCGGATAACTTCGTCCAGGATATCCCAAACGACAGCTTCTTCACGCTCAACCATTTTCTTCGCGGCTTTAATGGTGGTGGCGAGGCCACGCAGTTCCAGCTTGCCGTAGATGAACGGTTTGAACAGTTCCAGCGCCATTTTCTTCGGCAGACCGCACTGATGCAGACGCAGGTATGGACCTACGGTGATTACAGAACGACCGGAGTAGTCAACACGTTTACCGAGCAGGTTCTGACGGAAACGACCCTGTTTACCTTTGATCATATCGGCCAAAGATTTCAGCGGACGTTTGTTGGAACCGGTGATCGCACGACCGCGACGACCGTTATCCAGCAGGGCATCTACCGCTTCCTGCAGCATACGTTTTTCGTTGCGTACGATGATGTCCGGCGCCGCCAGATCCAGCAGACGTTTCAGACGGTTGTTACGGTTGATCACGCGACGGTACAGATCGTTCAGATCCGACGTAGCGAAACGACCACCATCCAGCGGAACCAGCGGACGCAGGTCCGGCGGCAGCACTGGCAGAACGGTCAGAATCATCCATTCCGGTTTGTTACCAGACTGTACGAAGGCTTCCAGCAGCTTGATACGCTTGGTCAGCTTCTTACGTTTGGTTTCGGAGTTAGTTTCGTTCAGTTCTTCGCGCAGCTGTTCGCACTCTTGCTCCAGATCCATGCTTTTCAGCAGAGCCTGAATAGCTTCGGCGCCCATTTTTGCGTCGAATTCGTCACCGAACTCTTCCAGCGCGTCCAGGTACTGTTCTTCGGTCAGGATCTGGTTGCGTTCCAGATTGGTCATACCGCCTTCGATAACCACATAGGATTCGAAGTACAGAACACGTTCGATATCACGCAGCGGCATATCCAGCAGCAGGCCGATACGGGACGGCAGAGATTTCAGGAACCAGATGTGCGCAGTCGGAGACGCCAGCTCGATGTGGCCCATACGCTCACGGCGTACTTTAGTCTGGGTCACTTCAACGCCGCACTTCTCACAGATCACACCACGGTGTTTCAGGCGCTTGTACTTACCGCACAGGCACTCGTAGTCTTTTACCGGCCCAAAGATACGGGCGCAGAAAAGACCGTCACGCTCAGGCTTGAACGTACGGTAGTTAATGGTTTCCGGCTTTTTCACTTCACCGAAAGACCAGGAACGGATCATGTCTGGCGAAGCCAGAGCAATTTTGATCGCATCAAACTCTTCGGTTTTAGTTTGCGCTTTCAGAAACTTTAATAAGTCTTTCACGGATTGGCTCCCGTCGGAGTTAGCACATTCCGCTGCCGGGTATTACCCCGACAGCGGTGACCTGTTTGAGCGAGAATTACTCGTCTTCCAGTTCGATGTTGATACCCAGAGAACGGATCTCTTTCAACAGTACGTTGAAGGATTCCGGCATACCTGGTTCCATCTGATGGTTGCCGTCCACGATGTTTTTATACATCTTGGTACGACCGTTCACGTCATCAGACTTAACGGTAAGCATTTCTTGCAGGGTGTAAGCGGCACCATAAGCTTCCAGTGCCCATACTTCCATCTCACCGAAGCGCTGACCACCGAACTGTGCCTTACCACCCAGCGGCTGCTGAGTAACCAGGCTGTAAGAACCGGTGGAACGCGCATGCATCTTGTCATCAACCAGGTGGTTCAGTTTCAGCATGTACATGTAGCCGACGGTAACCTGGCGCTCGAATTGCTCACCGGTACGACCATCGAACAGAGTGATCTGACCGGAAGTCGGCAGGCCACCCAGCTGTAACAGTTCCTTGATTTCGGACTCTTTCGCACCGTCGAATACCGGCGTTGCGATCGGCATGCCTTTGCGCAGGTTTTCAGCCAGACGCAGAACTTCTTCATCACTGAAGGTATTCAGGTCAACTTTCTGACGAACGTCAGCGCCCAGATCGTATGCACGCTGGATGAATTCGCGCAGTTTCGCGACTTCCTGCTGCTGTTTCAGCATGGCGTTGATCTTGTCGCCGATACCTTTAGCAGCCATCCCCAGGTGGGTCTCGAGGATCTGACCGATGTTCATACGAGACGGTACGCCCAGCGGGTTCAGTACGATGTCTACCGGCGTGCCGTTTTCATCGTAAGGCATATCTTCGATCGGGTTGATCTTAGAAATAACACCTTTGTTACCGTGACGACCTGCCATCTTATCACCAGGCTGGATCTGACGTTTAACAGCCAGATAAACCTTAACAATCTTCAGCACGCCCGGTGCCAGATCGTCGCCCTGAGTGATTTTGCGGCGTTTCGCTTCAAGTTTTTTCTCGAACTCGTGTTTCAGTTCGTCGTACTGCTCAGCCAGTTGCTCCAGCTGATTTTGTTTCGCTTCGTCGGTCAGGCCGAGTTCCAGCCAGCGGTCGCGCGGCAGTTTGTCGAGCTTCTCAGCTTCAACGCCGCCGGAAACCAGCACGGTATGGATACGGCTGAACAGGCCAGCTTCGAGGATTTGCAGTTCTTCAGACAGATCTTTCTTCGCCTGCTTCAACTGCATCTCTTCGATTTCCAGCGCACGTTTGTCTTTTTCCACGCCATCGCGGGTAAAGACCTGAACGTCGATAACAGTACCGGAGACACCGTTCGGCACACGCAGAGAAGAGTCTTTAACGTCAGACGCTTTCTCACCGAAGATCGCGCGCAGCAGTTTCTCTTCTGGCGTCAGCTGAGTTTCGCCTTTCGGCGTTACTTTACCAACCAGAATGTCGCCGCCGGTCACTTCCGCACCGATGTAAACGATACCGGATTCATCCAGTTTGGAGAGCGCAGCTTCACCCACGTTCGGAATGTCAGCGGTGATCTCTTCCGGCCCCAGCTTGGTGTCACGGGACACACACGCCAGTTCCTGAATGTGGATCGTTGTAAAACGATCTTCCTGAACAACACGTTCGGAGACGAGGATGGAGTCTTCGAAGTTGTAACCGTTCCACGGCATGAACGCTACGCGCATGTTCTGGCCGAGTGCCAGTTCACCGAGGTCGGTGGACGGGCCGTCTGCCAGCACGTCGCCGCGCTCAATTGGCTCACCCAGATAAACACACGGCATCTGGTTGATGCAGGTGTTCTGGTTAGAACGGGTGTATTTGGTCAGGTTATAGATGTCGATACCTGCTTCACCCGGGTACATCTCGTCTTCGTTAACTTTGATAACGATACGGGAAGCATCCACGTACTGAACGGTACCGCCACGTTTCGCAACTGCGGTTACACCGGAGTCAACGGCAACAGCACGTTCCATACCGGTACCAACCAGCGGCTTATCAGCGCGCAGAGTCGGAACCGCCTGACGTTGCATGTTCGCACCCATCAATGCACGGTTGGCGTCATCGTGTTCCAGGAACGGGATCAGGGACGCACCGACGGAAACCACCTGCTGGGTAGAAACGTCCATGTAGTCAACCTGGTCTGCGCTGAAGAGGCTGGATTCGCCTTTGCTGCGGCAGGTCACCAGATCGTCTACAAAACGACCTTCTTCCGTCAGGTTGGTGTTCGCCTGAGCGATAACATAGTTACCTTCTTCAATTGCAGAAAGGTAATGGATCTCGTCAGTTACCACGCCGTCAGTCACTTTACGGTACGGCGTTTCGAGGAAGCCGTATTCGTTAGTCTGTGCATACACGGACAGGGAGTTGATCAGACCGATGTTCGGACCTTCAGGCGTTTCGATCGGACATACGCGACCGTAGTGGGTCGGGTGAACGTCTCGAACTTCGAAGCCTGCACGCTCACGGGTCAGACCGCCTGGGCCGAGTGCAGAGATACGACGTTTATGCGTAATCTCGGACAGCGGGTTGTTCTGGTCCATAAACTGAGACAGTTGGCTGGAACCGAAGAACTCTTTCACGGCTGCGGAGATCGGCTTGGCGTTGATCATATCCTGCGGCATCAGGGTATCCAGATCGCCCAGAGACAGACGCTCTTTCACCGCACGCTCTACACGCACCAGGCCAACACGGAACTGGTTTTCCGCCATTTCACCAACGGAACGGATACGACGGTTGCCGAGGTGGTCGATATCATCCACTTCACCAATACCGTTACGGATACCGATGAGCTTTTTCATCACTTCGATGATGTCTTCTTTGCTCAGGATACCGGAACCTTCGATGGTGTCGCGCAGCAGAGAACGGTTGAACTTCATACGACCAACCGCAGACAGATCGTAGCGGTCTTCAGAGAAGAACAGGTTCTCGAACAGGCTTTCAGCCGCTTCACGAGTCGGCGGTTCACCCGGACGCATCATACGGTAGATCTCTACCAGCGCGCTCAGTCGATCGTTGGTCGGGTCGACGCGTACAGTCTCAGAGATGTACGGACCGTGGTCCAGATCGTTGGTAAACAGCGTTTCGATACGTTTGTGGCCCGCCTGGCTCAGCTTGGCCAGCAGATCGAGCGACAGTTCCATGTTCGCCGGGCAGATCAGTTCGCCAGTGGATTCGTCGATGTAGTCTTTAGACGCCACTTTACCCGCGATGTACTCAACCGGAACTTCGATATGTTGAATTTCGTCTTTTTCCAGCTGACGGATATGGCGCGCGGTAATACGGCGGCCTTTCTCAACATACATTTTGCCGTTCGCTTCGATGTCGAAGGACGCAGTTTCGCCGCGCAGACGTTCCGGCACCAGTTCCATTTGCAGCTTGTTGTCGCGAATCTCAAAGACCACTTTTTCAAAGAACAGGTCAAGGATCTGCTCAGTGGTGTAGTTCAATGCGCGCAGGATAATGGTAGCCGGCAGCTTACGACGACGGTCGATACGAACGAACAGGTTATCTTTCGGATCGAATTCGAAGTCCAGCCAGGACCCACGGTAAGGAATAATACGTGCGTTATAAAGCACCTTACCAGATGAGTGGGTTTTACCCTTATCGCTGTCAAAGAAGACACCTGGGCTACGGTGGAGCTGAGAAACGATAACACGCTCAGTACCGTTGATAACAAAGGTACCGTTGTCGGTCATGAGCGGAATTTCGCCCATGTAGACTTCTTGTTCTTTAATATCTTTAACAGTGCCTTCCGGCGCTTCGCGCTCGTAGATCACCAGACGCAGTTTTACGCGCAACGGAGCGGAGTAAGTTACGCCACGGATCTGACACTCTTTAACGTCAAAAACAGGTTCGCCAAGACGGTAGCTGACGTATTGCAGTTCCGAATTGCCGCTGTAGCTCTTAATCGGGAACACGGAGCGGAATGCCGCTTCCAGACCGTACTGCCCTTCAGGATCTTGCTCGATAAACTTCTGGAACGAGTCAAGCTGGATAGAAAGGAGATATGGAACATCCAGAACTTGTGGACGTTTACCAAAATCCTTACGAATACGTTTTTTCTCGGTATAGGAGTAAACCATAGGGTTCCTCAGCTCGCTGACAAGTCGACCCACTCTGCCCGTCGAAAGGACAGTTTATGCAACACTATTTTTTTGACCGGAAAGTGGAGCACTTTCCGCAATGCTTGTTGCTATCACGCTTAAATCATTTCATTGCGATTTACACAGAAGCGAGCTCCTGTCGCAGTATATTAAGTCGTCGATAGAAACAAGCATTGTAAAGGCTACTGGTAGTCAAACAGTGTGAAACGCTACCGGCACCTTCTACAGCGCAAAAAGGCTGGTGACCAAAAAGTCACCAGCCATCAGCCTGATTACTCAGGCTGCAACCGGAAGGGTTGGCTTATTTAACTTCAACTTCAGCGCCAGCTTCTTCCAGAGATTTTTTCAGAGCTTCAGCGTCATCTTTGCTCACGCCTTCTTTCAGAGCGGCCGGAGCAGATTCTACCAGGTCTTTAGCTTCTTTCAGACCCAGGCCAGTTGCGCCACGTACTGCTTTGATAACAGCAACTTTGTTAGCGCCAGCGGCTTTCAGAATAACGTCGAATTCAGTTTTCTCTTCAGCAGCTTCAGCAGCCGGGCCAGCAGCAACAGCTACAGCAGCAGCAGCAGAAACACCGAATTTTTCTTCCATTGCAGAAATCAGTTCTACAACGTCCATTACGGACATAGCGGCAACTGCTTCAATGATTTGATCTTTAGTGATAGACATTTAAATTGTTCCTGAATATCAGAATAAGTTTATACGTAAGCAAATGCTTTATAAAGAAAACTGCGATTAAGCAGCTTCTTTCGCATCGCGTACAGCAGCCAGAGTACGAACCAGTTTGCCAGCAGAGGCTTCTTTCATGGTTGCCATCAGGCGTGCAATTGCTTCTTCGTAGGTCGGCAGGGTTGCCAGGCGATCGATCTGGGACGCCGGGATCAACTCACCTTCAAAGGCAGCGGCTTTGACCTCAAATTTTGCATTCGCTTTCGCGAACTCTTTGAACAGACGAGCAGCAGCGCCCGGGTGTTCCATAGAGTATGCAATCAGGGTCGGACCAACAAACGCGTCTTTCAGGCACTCAAAAGAAGTACCTTCAACAGCACGGCGCAGCAGGGTGTTACGAACAACACGCATGTAAACGCCAGCTTCGCGACCTGCTTTACGCAGTTCGGTCATTTTATCTACGGTCACGCCACGGGAATCCGCAACAACCGCAGACAGCGCGCCTTTGGCTACTTCGCTGACTTCAGCAACAATCGCTTGTTTGTCTTGAAGATTTAAAGCCATTAGCTTTGCTCCTGGATGTTTGCCAGGGCTCATGCCCTGGAACTCACTTCACTCTTTTCAAAGAAAAGAGCGTCTTAATACGGTGAGCAGAAACAAGCCAAAGAGTACTTTAAAAATAATCTTTAGGTTCTGTCACCGTCTACGCAGGGAATTAAGCTTCTTACGAAACACCTGCGGTCTTCGACGGAGGCCTGGATAGGCCAGGCTCCAACGAACAAATCTTTTCTTGCTAACTTACGCTAGCAAATCGTGGGGGTAAGATTGTAGACAAATTCACCACCCACGTAAAGGCGAATCTTAGTTCGCTACTGCGCTCAGACCAGCCTGGTCTACCGCAACACCAGCACCCATGGTGGTGGAGATGCTAACTTTCTTGATGTACACGCCTTTCGCCTGAGTCGGTTTGGCTTTTTTCAGCGCAACCAGCAGAGCTTCCAGGTTTTCTTTCAGTTTGTCAGCGTCAAAGTTCACTTTACCGATGGTGGTGTGGATGATGCCGTTTTTGTCGTTACGGTAACGAATCTGACCGGCTTTAGCGTTTTTAACTGCTTCAGCAACGTTCGGAGTTACAGTACCAACTTTCGGGTTCGGCATCAGGCCACGCGGACCCAGAACCTGGCCCAGTTGACCAACAACGCGCATTGCATCCGGGGAAGCAATAACAACGTCAAAGTTCATTTCGCCTTTTTTGATCTGGTCAGCCAGATCTTCCATACCTACCAGCTCTGCGCCAGCCGCTTTAGCAGCTTCAGCGTTCGGGCCCTGGGTAAATACGGCAACGCGAACTGAACGGCCAGTACCGTGCGGCAGTACAGTCGCACCACGTACGTTCTGGTCAGATTTACGCGCGTCGATGCCGAGGTTAACGGCAACGTCTACGCTTTCTACGAATTTAGCAGTGGCCAGCTCTTTCAGCAGAGCAATGGCTTCGTTGATGTCGTACTGTTTAGTCGCATCAACCTTGTCACGGATCACGCGCATGCGCTTGGTCAGTTTAGCCATTTCTTAATCCTCCACTACCAGGCCCATGGAACGTGCAGTACCTTCGATTGAGCGAGTCATCGCTTCAATGTCAGCACCGGTCATGTCCGCGGCTTTAGTCTGAGCGATTTCCTGCAGCTGAGCGCGGGAGATTTTGCCCACTTTGTCTTTGTTCGGCTTGCCGGAACCAGACTTGATACCAGCCGCTTTCTTCAGCAGAACTGCTGCCGGAGGCGTTTTGGTAACGAAAGTGAAGGAACGGTCAGCGTAAACGGTAATAACTACCGGAATTGGCAGACCTTTTTCCAGGGATTCTGTTTTGGCGTTGAACGCTTTACAGAATTCCATGATGTTAACACCCTGCTGACCCAGAGCCGGACCGACTGGCGGGCTCGGGTTTGCCATGCCAGCTGCAACCTGCAGCTTGACGTAGGCCTGGACTTTCTTAGCCATTGAAATTTCCTCGTTTGGGTATAGCGCCCCTAAAGGCTCCCCGTGTTAAAGATGTTTTACGTGCATATCGCCCGTAAAAACAAAAGGCGCGAAATTGTATGTCAATTTCACGCCTTGTGCAACGTTTGATCGCCGAAGAATTAAGCTTTTTCTACCTGGCTGAAATCCAGTTCTACCGGAGTCGCACGACCAAAGATAGAAACGGAAACCTTCAGACGGGACTTCTCGTAGTCCACTTCTTCAACCACGCCGTTAAAGTCAGCGAACGGACCGTCGCTAACGCGAACCATTTCGCCTGGCTCAAACAGCGTTTTCGGACGCGGCTTATCACCGACCTGCTGGAGGCGGTTCATAATCGCATCGACTTCTTTATCGCTAATCGGCGCGGGACGATCGGACGTACCACCGATGAAGCCCATAACGCGCGGAACGCTGCGTACCAGGTGCCAACTGGCATCATTCATTACCATCTGGACAAGCACGTAGCCGGGGAAGAATTTACGTTCGCTTTTGCGACGTTGGCCGCCACGGATTTCAACCACTTCTTCGGTTGGAACCATAACTTCGCCAAACAACTCTTCCATGTTGTGTAATTTGATATGCTCACGCAGCGATGTTGCTACGCGGCCTTCAAAACCGGAAAACGCCTGAACGACGTACCAGCGCTTTTTAGGAGCTTCAGACATCTCAGAACCTCAGGCCAGTGATAAAGGAAACCAGGCGAACCAGAATACCATCCAGTCCCCACAGGATCAGTGACATGACTGCGGTTACCGCAGCCACGATCAATGTGGTGTGCAACGTTTCCTGACGAGTAGGCCAAATCACTTTACGTACTTCGGTTCTCGCTTCACGGGCAAATGCAACGGTCGCTTTACCCTTCGTCGTCAACAGCGCGACACCACCTGCTGCAGCAATCAGAATAACAACTGCCAGCGCGCGGAGTGGCAGCATCATGTCACGATAAAGATAGTTGCCAACGATAGCCACGAGCAGCAGTACAGCAACAACAACCCACTTCATCGCTTCCAGGCCGCGCCCGCTCCCTTGAGCTTCGGTATTCGCACTCATAAACCAACCTGTCACAAGAATTCAGACAAACATTTTTGCCCCGCATAAGCGAGGCAACCAAACCGAAATGCTCTGGCGAGATTCGGACTAACGCCCTCAACAGAGCCTGTCTCAGCAATGATTATGACAAAAAAAATCACTGATGAGCCAGGTTCTGGTTCGAAAGCGTACAAAAAGGGCATCAAATGATGCCCTCTTATTGCGCATTGCGTCAAATGTTATCAGCGATTAGCTGAGAACTTTTGCCACAACGCCCGCGCCAACGGTACGGCCGCCTTCACGGATTGCGAAACGCAGACCATCGTCCATCGCAATCGGGTGAATCAGGGTAACAACCATTTTGATGTTGTCGCC
>NZ_PYTZ01000018.1:0-26390 GCF_003028445.1 Kosakonia sp. H7A
AATTAAACTTCGTAATGAATTACGTGTTCACCCGTGAGACTTGGTATTCATTTTTTGTCCGAAGACATCAAGAATCCAGTCACCTGAGTGCCCACACAGATTGTCTGATAAATTGTTAAAGAGCAGTTGCGACGCGGCTTTCAGCGCTTCGTCGCGAGGTGGCGTATATTACGCTTTCCTCTTTCAGAGTCAACCCTGAATTTCAGGATTTTTTCTCTTTCGTTACCCGACTATCTCGTGAAGTGATTCACGTTGTCGTGTCAACGGAGGCGCATTATAGGGATCCCAATTTTAAGCACAAGCCTTTTTGCGATCTTTTTTTCTGACTGCTGTTTTTTCATTCTTTTTGCTGCGATCCCGTACGATCTGCGCACTTAATGACGCGTAAAAGGCTTGCAGAAGGCCTTTCTAACGATCAAAGTCTCTATCTCAGCCCGTTTTTGATGAGGTAGCTATGTCAATTGTTTTACGTCCTTATAAGGATCTCTTCCCTAAAATCGGCTTGCGGGTCATGGTTGATAGCAGCAGCGTGGTAATTGGTGATGTCAGAATTGCCGATGATGTAGGCATCTGGCCGCTGGTCGTCATTCGCGGTGATGTGAACTATGTAGAGATCGGTGCCCGCAGCAATATTCAGGACGGTAGCGTTCTGCATGTTACGCATAAATCTTCTTATAACCCCGAGGGAAACCCACTCATCATCGGCGAGGATGTCACCATTGGGCATAAAGTGATGCTACACGGCTGCTCCATTGGCGATCGCGTGCTGGTTGGAATGGGCTCTATTTTGCTGGATGGCGCGGTTATTGAAGACGACGTCATGATCGGCGCCGGCAGCCTGGTGCCGCAAAACAAGCGGCTGGAGAGCGGATACTTGTATCTGGGAAGCCCGGTAAAACAGATCCGCCCCCTGAAGAAAGCGGAAATAGAAGGATTAAAGTACTCGGCGAACAACTATGTGAAATGGAAAGATGAGTATCTGGATCAGGATAACCAGACAATACCCTGATCATCTTCCTTCTGTTGGCGGATCAATTGTTCCGCCTCTTCCTCCAGATCCCAGCGATAGTCACGAAACGTCGCCAGAAACTGCTCCGGCGTTTCAACGCCGAAACGTTGCTTTAGGGCATCACCTTTAATGGCGCATATCATCTGCATTCCATTAACCAGTGCCGGAAAGCAGACAGCCTGCATTGAGGGATCCCACTCTTCGCGATCCGGAAACTGGATAGCCTGATTCATTTCGCCAGCTCCTGCTTCAGCGTCTGAATGACTGGTTCAACATCCGGCAACACGCCGTGCCACAGCAATACCGCATGTGCAGCCTGCCCCACCAGCATACCCAAACCATCTGCGCACTGTTTTGCACCCAAGTTTATACTCCAGTCCAGAAACGGTGTGTTCCCTTTTTGGTAGAACATGTCGTAGCAGTAAAGCCTGGCATGAACGAGCGACGACGGTAATGCCGGGATATCCCCACCAATCCCGCTGGAAGTTGCATTGATGATCAGATCGAATTCATGCCCCTGAAGATCATCCATTTGCACGGCAACGACGCTACCGGTATGAGCAAAAAGCTTCGCCAGCTCTTCCGCCCGTGAAAATGTTCTGTTAGTAATCGTTATCGCACAATCCAGTGATAATAGAGGAAGTAATACGCCGCGCGCCGCACCTCCCGCGCCAACCAACAGGATACGAAATCCCGGGCGGATAAAGCCCAGCCGTTGTAAATCGCTGAGCAGACCTATGCCATCGGTGTTATCTCCCACCAAACGCCCATCATCAAGGCGCTTTAATGTATTTACTGCACCAGCCAGCGCTGCACGTTCTGTCAGTTCATCGGCTCGGGCAAATGCCTCTTCTTTAAAGGGAACCGTAACGTTTGCGCCTTTACCACCAGCAGCAAAGAAGGCATCCAGCGTATTCACAAAGTCATTTATTGGCGCAAGCACGCGCCCATAGGGATGGTCGATGCCAAGCTGAAGAGCAAACTGTTGATGGATAAAGGGCGACTTACTATGAGCAATAGGGTTACCGAAGACTGCGTAGGATTCCATACTATTATCCCTGGCGAAAAAGTTCGCCGGTGAGGGCATCACGAATTTCCGAAGGGTTCTGCCGGCCACCCGTTGGCGCATCAATCACCGGAAAGTCGGCACCAAATTGTTCGATAACCTCTTGCGCTGTTCTGCAAGGCGGCAGCCCGGATAAATTGGCACTTGTTGAAACCAGCGGTTTACCGTAAGCCGTGCAAAGTGCAATGACCATAGGATGATCGGTGACACGTACAGCCAGCGAGTCAAAACGCCCGGTTAACCAGCGCGGTGTGGTTGGTTTTGCCGGAAACACAAAGGTTACCGGGCCAGGCCAGCATTTGAAGACGGCCTTGCGTTGTTCGTCCGTCAGCATGCTGTCATCAATATAGGGTTTCAGTTGATCAAAGTTGGCAGCAATCAGGATTAAGCCTTTATCAACCGGACGCTGCTTCAGTTCAAGCAGGCGATAGACGGCAGTTTCACTGTCCGGGTCGCAACCGACACCAAAAACAGCTTCAGTTGGATAAGCGATGACTTCTTCTTTATTCAGAACCCCGATCGCCGAAGCGACAGGATCTGTTGGCAGGTTATTCTTCACGAGTTTGTTCCGCCGTTACCGGCTGTCCACATTGTTTACTGGCGCAGAAGCGTTTTACACCTTGCGCGGTTTTCTTTTCGATAAGCAGCGGGTAGTGGCATGCAGGACATTCACCCGCCACCGGCTTGAAATTGATAACGAACTGACAATCAGGGTAGCGATCGCAGGAATAGAAGGTTTTGCCGTATCGGGAACGGCGCTGCACCAGATGGCCGCTCTGACACTGCGGGCAGGTAATGGCGGTATCGTCAGGCTTATCAATCAGCTCGGTATGTTCACACTCCGGATACTGACTACAACCGATAAACATACCAAAACGCCCTTGCCGTAATACCATTGGCGCACCACAATCCGGACACAGATGCCCATCCAGAACTTTAACAATATGTCCATCCGCCTGGCTCTTCAGGGGACGAACATAATCGCATTCCGGATAATGGGAACATCCGAGAAACGGGCCGTGTTTCCCGGAACGGATAACAAGTTCAGCCCCGCATTGTGGGCAGGGCTCGTTGTTGCGCACCGAAAACAGTGCTGATTTGGCCATAACGACTCTTGAAGCTGCAAAAATGATTAGTGCAGCATACCTTCATTCACTTCAAAGAGTAATTCTTCCATTTGCTGGTATGCGTTTTCACACCCTGGAATATTGAAGAGTACCATCAGGATGACCCATTTAAGGTCTTCCAGGTCGAACTCTGCCGTATCCAGCGCCAGCACACGTTCTATCACCATTTCTCGGGTTTCGAGGTTTAGCACCTGAATCTGCTCAAGGAACAACAAAAATCCCCGGCAACTGGCATCCAGCCTTTCGCACTCTTCAGCCGTATAGATACGCACGGAGAGTGGATCAGAAGCAAGCTGCATCGGTTCGGCGAGGCCTTCCTGATAATCAGCCAGCTTTTCCAGCCACAAAAGAGCGTTGTAGATATCTTCACGATCAAATCCGGCGTCGGTAAGATCCCGTTCCAGTTTGTCTTGATCCACACGCATTTCAGCTTCGTTATGGATGTAAGTCTCAAACAAGTACATTAGTACGTCGAACATGGCTTGCCCTCCTCAATCGGACATAGCCGCCGGGTACAGCTGCGATCCATCCTGCTAACTCCAGTTCAAGCAATTGAGCAGCTGTGACTGGCACAGGTTGGCCGGCACGTTCAGCGACGACGTCAACAGGTGTTACCTCATCTCCTACGTTAGCCAGGAGCTCAGGAAATGGCAATGCCACCTCTTCTTGATCTGAAGAATAAAATGAATTTCCACCTGGTTCAGGTAGCCAGCTTAGCCCATATTGCAAACTTTCGAGGATCTCATCGGCAGATGTCACCAAAGTTGCCCCTTGTTTGATCAACCAATGCGGCCCCTCGCTACCGGGACTACCAATTGGGCCGGGCAGCGCAAAAACCTCACGGCCTTGTTCAAGCGCACTTCGGGCGGTAACGAGCGATCCGCTGCGTAACGCGGCTTCAACAACCAGCACACCACGACTAAGGCCGCTGATAACGCGATTTCGTCGAGGAAAATGTTCCCGTTTGGGATGCGCCGCAAGGGGAAATTCGGAAACCAGTGCACCACCGCAATCAATAAGCTGGCTGGCAAGCGCTGAGTGTCGCCGGGGATAGAGGCTAAACAGGCCATTTCCCAACACAGCCACGCTTTTGCCTCCAACATTCAACGCGGCCCGGTGAGCAACACTGTCGATCCCCAGAGCCATACCGCTGGTAATGGTGAAACCACTTCGGGCAAGCGCTTCGCAAAACAGACGTCCCCAGCGCTCTCCATACCAGGAATGGGCACGGCTGCCAACAACTGCCAGTTGTTGAGTTTTTAGCGCTGAGACTTCGCCTTTCACCAAAATGGCACCCGGATAATCAGCAATAGCGCGCAGAGGTTCGGGATACGCCTCATCACTGGCGCTGATGAGATGATGGTTTGCCTGACTCAGCCAGTCCAGGCTCCTCTCCAGTTCCTGCGCCGACAAAGAGAAAAAACGCCTGACCTGCGCTGCTGTCAGCCCGAAATGCTCTAGTTCTTCAGGCGTTGCTCCCTTGCTTTGCTCCAGCCATTGCGCTGTACGTAACCATTTATCGCCGCACAGGTCTCCGACCTGTAGTAAACGTAATTCTATCTCTGTGGGTGTCATCCGTTTCCCCTGCCACAAGCCGTCCTGGCAATCCTTGCGATTGGTCACCGATGCTGTCAATCAGTGGGGGTTTTGTCTAGAATAGAGATAATATTCTCACTAACTCCTGAACACGACTCTGGATATTTATGGCAGTTTTGCATGTGTTACATATTCCGGACGAGCGTCTTCGCAAAGTCGCCGAGCCGGTAAAAGAAGTAAATGCGGACATTCAACGTATTGTGGATGATATGTTTGAAACCATGTACGCAGAAGAAGGTATTGGTCTTGCGGCAACGCAGGTTGATATCCATCAGCGCATTATCGTGATTGACGTTTCTGAAAATCGCGATGAACAACTGGTACTGATTAACCCGGAACTGCTGGAAAAAAGCGGTGAAACAGGCATCGAAGAAGGCTGTCTGTCAATTCCGGAACAACGTGCATTAGTACCGCGCGCTGAAAAAGTGAAAATCCGGGCGCTGGATCGTGACGGAAAAACATTCGAACTGGAAGCTGATGGGCTACTGGCTATCTGTATTCAGCACGAGATGGATCATCTGGTAGGTAAACTGTTCATTGATTACCTGTCGCCGATGAAACGTCAGCGCATTCGCCAGAAAGTTGAAAAACTGGATCGCATGAACGCTCGCGCTTAAGCGCAGGCAAAAAGGGATAAACGTGTCAGATTCTCTACGTATTATTTTCGCCGGCACACCTGACTTCGCAGCGCGTCATCTTGACGCGCTGTTGTCTTCTGAGCATAAGGTCGTTGGGGTTTTCACCCAGCCCGATCGTCCCGCCGGCCGCGGTAAAAAACTAATGCCCAGCCCGGTGAAAGTGCTGGCAGAAGAAAAAGGCTTGCCGGTGTTTCAGCCAGCATCTCTGCGCCAACAGGAAAATCAGGAACTGATTGCCGACCTTAACGCCGATGTCATGGTCGTAGTGGCATATGGTTTGATTCTTCCTAAAGCCGTTCTGGATATGCCGCGCAAGGGCTGCATAAACGTGCATGGTTCTCTGCTGCCGCGCTGGCGCGGCGCGGCGCCGATCCAGCGCTCATTATGGGCTGGCGATGAGGAAACCGGCGTCACTATTATGCAAATGGATGTGGGGCTCGATACTGGCGATATGCTATATAAGCTTTCATGCCCTATTACCGCACAAGACACCAGTGCCACGCTGTATGCGAAATTAGCGGAACTTGGCCCGCAGGGGCTGCTTGCGACACTGCAACAGCTTGCTCAGGGCAACGCGCAACCACAGGTGCAGGACGAAGCGCTGGTCACTTACGCAGAGAAACTGAGCAAAGAAGAGGCGCGTATTGACTGGTCGCTCAGCGCCGCGCAGTTGGAACGCTGCATCCGTGCTTTCAACCCGTGGCCAATGAGCTGGTTCATGATTGATGAGCAGCCGGTGAAAATATGGCAAGCCTCGGTGATTCCTTCTGCTACCCGTGCTGAGCCGGGTACGGTTCTGGATGCTTCAAAAGCGGGTATTCAGGTTGCCACCGTTGATGGAATACTGAATCTTGAGTCGCTACAGCCGGCAGGTAAAAAAGCCATGAGCGCGCAGGACCTCCTGAACTCGCGGCGTGAGTGGTTTGTCCCCGGCAACCGCCTGGCGTGATGCGCATTTCCTAGCCCGGTTTTGCCGGGCATTTTTATGTTTGTGGTTATGAAAAAACAGAATAATTTACGCAGTATGGCTGCGCAGGCCATCGAGCAGGTGATAGAACAAGGGCAATCGCTCAGCAATATCCTGCCGCCGCTTCAACAGAAAGTCTCTGACAAAGATAAGGCACTGCTCCAGGAGTTGTGCTTCGGTGTTTTACGTGTGCTGCCGCAACTCGACTGGCTGATCAATAAGCTAATGTCGCGTCCGATGACCGGGAAGCAACGCACGGTACACTATCTGATCATGGTCGGGTTTTATCAGCTTCTACATACCCGAATTCCTGCGCATGCAGCGCTGGCAGAAACGGTAGAAGGTGCGGTTGCTATCAAACGACCGCAACTTAAGGGGCTGATTAATGGCGTGTTGCGTCAGTTTCAGCGTCAGCAAGAGGAGTTACTGGCGGAATTCGCCAGCAGCGATAACCGCTATCTGTTTCCGGCATGGCTGCTAAAACGAGTACAAAAAGCTTATCCGCAGCAATGGCAGCAGGTTATCGAGGCCAGTAATCAACGCCCACCAATGTGGCTGCGCGTGAACCGCCAACACCATACCCGTGACGCCTGGCTGGCATTACTGGAAGAACATGGTTTGCAAGGATTGACTCATGCGGATTACCCGGATGCCGTGCGTCTGGTAGCGGCAGCTCCCGTTACTGCGCTTCCTGGATTTGCAGAAGGCTGGGTCACGGTGCAGGATGCGTCAGCCCAGGGTTGTGTTAACTTCCTCGCTCCGCAAAATGGCGAACGCATTCTCGATCTTTGTGCTGCACCAGGCGGCAAAACAACACATATTCTTGAGGCGGCGCCGGAAGCCAGCGTTCTGGCCGTGGATGTTGACGAACAACGCTTATCCCGCGTTTACGACAACCTGAAACGTCTGGGTATGAAAGCGCAGGTCAAACAGGGAGACGGGCGTTTCCCGTCACAGTGGTGTGGCGATGAAGTCTTTGACCGTATTCTGGTAGATGCTCCTTGTTCTGCGACTGGGGTTATTCGTCGACACCCGGACATCAAGTGGCTGCGTCGCGATCGCGATATCCCTGAGCTGGTACAGTTACAGTCAGAAATTCTGGATGCTATCTGGCCTCATCTAAAATCTGGCGGCACACTGGTATACGCAACCTGTTCGATCCTGCCGGAAGAGAACAGCCAGCAGGTTGCAGCTTTCCTTAAGCGTACGCCAGATGCGCAGCTTAGCTTGACCGGTACGCCGGAACAGCCAGGGTTGCAGAAATTACCGGGAGCGGAAGAAGGCGACGGTTTCTTTTACGCTAAGATAATCAAACAGTGATGAGAACAACGGGTCACAGCAGATGAAAATAATTATTCTGGGTGCAGGGCAGGTTGGCGGCACGCTGGCGGAAAACCTGGTCGGTGAGAATAACGACATTACCGTTGTCGATACCAATGGAGACCGTCTGCGCAGCCTGCAGGACAAGTTTGATCTGCGCGTTGTGCAGGGGCATGGATCGCATCCACGAGTATTACGTGAAGCTGGCGCAGATGATGCCGATATGCTGGTCGCTGTGACAAGTTCAGATGAAACCAATATGGTTGCCTGTCAGGTTGCTTACTCGCTGTTTAATACGCCGAACCGCATTGCACGTATTCGTTCGCCAGACTATGTGCGCGATGCCGATAAACTGTTCCACTCAGAAGCTGTACCGATCGACCATTTAATTGCACCGGAACAGTTGGTTATCGATAGTATTTATCGACTAATCGAGTATCCGGGAGCACTGCAAGTAGTGAATTTCGCCGAGGGGAAAGTCAGTCTTGCCGTAGTTAAAGCCTATTACGGTGGGCCGCTCGTTGGTAATGCATTATCGACGATGCGAGAACATATGCCGCATATTGATACCCGCGTTGCGGCCATATTTCGCCACGACCGCCCTATTCGACCGCAAGGTTCCACCATTGTAGAGGCCGGAGACGAGGTGTTCTTTATTGCCGCATCGCAGCATATTCGCGCAGTAATGAGCGAACTGCAGCGCCTGGAAAAACCGTACAAACGCATCATGCTGGTTGGCGGCGGGAATATAGGCGCAGGTCTGGCACGCCAACTGGAGAAAGATTACAGCGTCAAATTGATCGAACGCGATCAGCAGCGTGCCGCAGAACTGGCAGAAAAACTACAAAACACCATCGTTTTCTATGGGGATGCGTCGGATCAAGAATTGCTGGCCGAAGAACACATCGATCAAGTTGATCTGTTTATTGCCGTCACCAATGATGACGAAGCGAATATTATGTCGGCAATGCTGGCCAAACGTATGGGAGCGAAAAAGGTCATGGTGCTGATCCAGCGCCGCGCTTACGTCGATCTGGTACAGGGCAGCGTAATTGATATTGCGATTTCACCGCAGCAGGCAACTATCTCCGCACTGCTTAGCCACGTACGCAAAGCCGATATTGTCGGTGTATCTTCATTGCGTCGTGGCGTTGCCGAGGCGATCGAAGCTGTCGCGCACGGTGATGAAACGACTTCTCGCGTGGTGGGTCGTGTTATTGATGAGATTAAACTCCCACCCGGAACGATTATTGGCGCGGTAGTACGTGGCAACGATGTGATGATTGCTAATGATAATTTGCGTATTGAGCAGGGCGACCATGTAATTATGTTCTTAACCGATAAAAAATATATTACGGATGTTGAAAGACTCTTCCAGCCAAGCCCTTTCTTCCTTTAATCATCAAAGGATGCGAATATCCGCATCCTTTTTTAATCCCTGTATTAACAAGGGATTAAAAAGTCTGGTTAGTTTTCTCTGCAAATGGAAATTGAACAGTAATTTGTTAAACTTATCCAGACAGCCTGCACATGGAGAAGGATATGAGTATTTTGAAAGAGTTCCGCGAGTTCGCAATGCGCGGCAATGTAGTGGATTTGGCCGTTGGTGTGATCATCGGTGCAGCATTCGGTAAAATCGTATCTTCACTGGTAGCCGATATCATTATGCCGCCACTTGGATTATTAATTGGCGGAATTGATTTCAAACAGTTTGCATTAACGTTGCGAGATGCACAGGGCGATGTGCCCGCTGTTGTAATGCATTACGGCGTGTTTATCCAGAATGTATTTGATTTTATCATCGTTGCTTTTGCCATCTTCCTTGCGATCAAGGTAATTAATAAACTGAAACGCAATCAGGAAGAAGAGCCTAAAGCCCCGCCGGCACCAAGCAAAGAAGAAGTCTTGCTGAGCGAAATCCGCGACCTGCTGAAAGAGCAGAATAACCGTAATTAATTAAGCAGAAACCAGAAGGCCAGTGGTAAATAAGCGATATGCTTGCTTGCCACTGGCCTCCTTATAGCCCCGGTTTGCATGTTTTTCTTTTCGCAGATAACTCCCTTTCCCTTTCTTATTTTTCTCAATACGCTGTCTGAACAGTGGATCATGCAACAATGCCTCGATGGCATTATCATTAATCTGCCCTTTGGTATGTTGATAGCGGCTCATAACTTCTCCAGTTTGTATATTAAAACGGCCGAAGTGTAGATCTCTGCGCAGAGAAGATCAACATGTCGACGAATCAGTCTTACCACTCGCGCCCTGTTCCAGCTCTTCCAGAATGGAACAATAGACGCTGCTGTGCGCGGTACCACAACAGGCATCGTTCAGTTTCTGCAGGGAACGCCGCATCGTCTGGAGTTCATCAATACGTGCCTCCACTTCAGCCAGACGGGTCTGCACAATACTCTTCGACTCCTGGCATGTATGATGTTCAGGATCAATTCGAATCGACAGTAATTCGCGTATCGCTTCTAACGTAAATCCTAACTGGCGCGCATGGCGGATAAATTTTAGACGTTGCAAATCCCGATCCGAATAAAGACGAAAACCGCCTTCCGTCCGTATTTCATGATCCATCATTTGTTGTTTTTCGTAGTAGCGGATGGTATCTGGCGTCACTTCAGCTAGTTTTGCAATTTCACCAATGCGGTACATAGGCTACTCCTCATTCAACTTTTGCAGCAGTTTTGTGGCGTAATCACCACGCAGAAAATCAGTACTTAAACCTGCCTGGCGCAATTTGAGCTCAAGTAAAGATAAGCGACGTTGCAACTCTCGATGCTGTGGATGATTTTCCTGCACGCCATTTAACAAATCAGCCAGCGCGATCGCTTCTCTACGATATTCAAGCTCTGGCGGTAGACAGCCGGCATTCTTCAATAAACGGTATCCAGCTCGAAGCTCCGGAGGAACATGAGAATCATTATCCAGAGTGAGCGGCTCGCCGCTACCGGGAAGGCTGTCGAATTCACCTTTATTTTGGGCGTCAAGAATATGCCGTTCTGCCCACTGATCAAGCAACCACATAATGGGTCTCCAGGGATGAGCAAGAAAGATAAGAACATTGTAGGAAAGTGATAATGCTCAGGATATAAAAAAACCCGCCGAAGCGGGTCTTTTTACGTTACTACAGATTACTCTGCAGCAGCTTCTGCTTTCGGCTCGGCGCGATCAACCAGCTCGATGTAAGCCATCGGAGCATTGTCACCAGCACGGAAGCCACACTTCAGAATGCGAGTGTAACCCCCGGCACGGCTCGCGAAACGCGGGCCCAGCTCGTTAAACAGTTTTGCCACGATCTCGTTATCACGAGTACGGGCGAATGCCAGACGACGATTAGCAACGCTATCAGTCTTGGCAAGAGTAATCAGCGGCTCAACTACGCGACGCAGCTCTTTCGCTTTCGGCAGAGTCGTCTTGATGATCTCATGACGAACCAGAGAACCTGCCATGTTACGGAACATGGCCTGGCGATGGCTGCTGTTGCGGTTCAGTTGACGACCACTCTTACGATGGCGCATGACCTTATCCTTCTCAGTAAAACCTTAACCTGTGATCCGGTTACTCGTCAGCAATGCTTGCCGGCGGCCAGTTTTCCAGGCGCATGCCCAGAGACAGACCACGTGAGGCCAGCACGTCTTTAATCTCAGTAAGAGATTTTTTACCCAGGTTCGGCGTTTTCAGCAACTCAACCTCGGTACGCTGTACCAGATCACCGATATAGTGGATAGCTTCTGCCTTGAGGCAGTTAGCAGAGCGGACAGTCAATTCCAGATCGTCAACAGGGCGCAGCAGGATCGGATCGAATTCTGGTTTCTCTTCTTTAACTTCCGGCTGACGTACATCACGTAAATCAACGAAAGCTTCCAGTTGTTCTGCCAGGATGGTTGCCGCACGACGAATCGCCTCTTCAGGATCGATTGTGCCATTGGTTTCCATTTCGATGACCAGCTTGTCCAGGTCGGTGCGCTGTTCAACACGTGCTGCTTCAACATTGTAGGCAATTCGCTCTACAGGGCTGTAGCACGCATCAACCAGTAAACGGCCGATCGGGCGCTCATCTTCTTCCGAATGAATTCGGGCAGACGCCGGCACATAACCACGACCGCGCTGAACTTTGATACGCATATTGATAGATGCGTTTTCATCGGTCAGGTGGCAGATCACATGCTGCGGCTTGACGATTTCGACATCACCGTCGTGGGTAATGTCGGCTGCGGTCACAGGGCCAATGCCAGATTTATTCAGAGTAAGAATAACATCATCTTTACCCTGAACTCTCACCGCCAGCCCTTTCAGGTTGAGCAGGATTTCAAGGATATCTTCCTGAACGCCTTCTTTGGTGCTGTACTCATGAAGTACACCATCAATCTCAACCTCAGTCACCGCGCAACCCGGCATCGATGAGAGCAGAATACGGCGCAGTGCGTTACCCAGAGTATGGCCAAAGCCACGCTCTAAAGGCTCAAGGGTCACCTTGGCGTGCGTCGAACTCACTTGCTCGATATCTACCAGGCGCGGTTTTAGAAACTCTGTCACAGAACCCTGCATTGTGTCCTCTCTTTGGTACTAAGCTTTACTTGGAGTAAAGCTCGACGATCAGGTGTTCGTTAATGTCCGCAGACAGATCAGAACGCTCCGGCTTACGCTTGAACGTACCTTCCATCTTGCCAGCATCAACTTCCAGCCAGGTTGGCTTTTCACGCTGCTCAGCCAGCTCCAGAGCGGCTTTCACGCGAGACTGCTTTTTCGCTTTCTCACGAATGCTAACCACGTCATTCGGACTAACCTGATAAGAAGCGATGTTAACAACACGACCGTTTACCATGATTGCTTTGTGGCTAACCAGCTGACGTGCTTCTGCACGAGTGGCGCCAAAGCCCATACGGTATACAACGTTGTCCAGACGACCTTCCAGCAGACCCAGCAGGTTTTCACCAGTGTTGCCTTTCAGACGTGCTGCTTCTTTGTAGTAGTTACGGAACTGACGCTCCAGCACACCGTAGATACGGCGAACTTTTTGCTTTTCACGCAACTGCACACCATAGTCAGACAGACGCGGTTTACGCGCACCGTGCTGGCCAGGAGCTTGTTCAATTTTACACTTGGTATCGATCGCGCGAACGCCAGACTTAAGGAACAGGTCTGTGCCCTCACGACGGCTCAGCTTGAGCTTAGGACCCAAATATCTTGCCATTTTCTTTCTCCAACAATCCTAGAAAACGAGCGCGTTATACGCGACGTTTTTTCGGCGGACGACAACCGTTGTGAGGGATCGGAGTCACATCAGTAATATTAGTGATGCGGAAACCAGCGGCGTTCAGAGCACGAATAGTAGATTCGCGACCCGGACCCGGTCCCTTAACCATAACTTCCAGATTCTTGATGCCGTATTCTTTTACGGCTTCAGCGCAACGCTCTGCTGCAACCTGAGCTGCAAACGGAGTGGATTTGCGAGAACCACGGAAACCGGAACCACCGGCTGTTGCCCAACCCAGCGCGTTACCCTGACGATCAGTAATAGTAACGATGGTGTTGTTGAAAGAAGCATGGATATGAGCCACGCCGTCAGAGACTTGTTTTCTTACACGTTTACGTGCACGAATTGGTGCCTTTGCCATTATTCAATCACCCCGATTATTTCTTGATCGGTTTGCGCGGACCCTTACGGGTACGTGCGTTGGTCTTGGTACGCTGACCGCGAACCGGGAGACCACGACGATGACGCAAACCGCGATAGCAACCAAGATCCATCAGGCGCTTGATGCTCATGCTAATTTCACGGCGCAGATCACCTTCAACGACAAATTTGGCAACTTCGTCACGCAGCGTGTCGATTTGTTCTTCAGACAGCTCACTGATCTTAACATTTTCAGCGATGCCCGCAGCCGCCAGAATGGCCTGGGAGCGGGTTTTACCGACGCCATAGATCGAAGTTAATGCGATCACAGCATGTTTCTGATCAGGAATGTTAATGCCTGCTATACGGGCCACTATGCACTCCTATAATTTTACTTGTACGTACCATGCTGAAAAGCCCGTTTTCAGGATACTCAAATGGAAACGTACAGACATACAAAAGATTGGCTGGCTAATCTAGCCAGCTCAACCCAACTTTGCAAGAAAAATATGCGAAATAATCAGCCTTGGCGCTGTTTATGCTTCGGCTCGGCACTGCAAATCACACGGATGACGCCATCACGTTTAACGATTTTGCAGTTACGGCATAATTTCTTGACGGAAGCACGAACTTTCATTTTTACTCTCCGTAACTTCTCGGGCGACCATTAACGACCGTAGCCTTTCAGGTTCGCCTTCTTCAATGCAGACTCATATTGACTGGACATCATCAGAGTTTGCACTTGAGCCATAAAGTCCATAATCACGACAACAACGATAAGCAGAGAAGTCCCACCGAAGTAGAACGGCACTTTCATTGCATCACGCATGAACTCCGGGATCAGGCAGATAAAAGTAATATACAACGCACCAACCAGAGTCAGACGAGTCATTACTTTATCGATATACTTCGCCGTTTGCTCTCCCGGACGAATTCCTGGTACGAATGCACCAGACTTCTTCAGGTTATCTGCTGTTTCACGCGGGTTGAAAACCAACGCCGTGTAGAAGAAACAGAAGAAGATGATTGCAGACGCATAGAGTAACACATAAAGCGGTTGTCCAGGCTGCAAATACAGCGAAATTGTTGTCAGCCAGTTCCAACCAGTACCGCCCCCGAACCATGATGCAATAGTCGCAGGGAACAGAATAATACTGGAAGCAAAAATAGCCGGGATTACCCCTGCCATATTTACTTTCAGCGGCAAATGTGTGCTCTGAGCAGCATAGACACGACGACCTTGCTGACGTTTCGCGTAGTTTACCACAATGCGGCGTTGACCACGCTCAACGAAAACAACAAAGAACGTCACTGCGAATACTAATACTGCAACCAACAGCAACAGAAGGAAGTGCAGGTCGCCTTGACGCGCTTGCTCGATAGTATGGGCAATGGCTGGCGGAAGACCCGCCACAATACCGGCGAAAATAATGATCGAGATACCGTTACCGATACCACGTTCAGTAATTTGTTCGCCGAGCCACATCAGGAACATAGTTCCTGTAACCAGACTTACAACAGCGGTGAAGTAGAATGCAAAGCCCGGATTCATTACCAGGCCCTGCATTCCGGGCATATTCGGCAAACCGGTAGCAATACCGATCGATTGGAATATAGCCAACACCAGGGTACCGTAGCGGGTGTACTGGCTAATCTTACGACGACCAGATTCCCCTTCTTTCTTTAACTCCGCCAGGGCCGGGTGAACGACCGTTAGCAGTTGGATAATAATGGACGCCGAAATATACGGCATAATACCCAGAGCAAAGATAGAAGCACGACTGAGAGCACCACCAGAGAACATGTTAAACATTTCAATGATGGTGCCTCGCTGTTGTTCAAGCAGTTTGGCAAGTACAGCGGCATCAATACCAGGGATCGGAATAAAAGAGCCAATACGGAACACAATCAGCGCACCGATAACAAACAGCAGTCTGCGTTTCAGTTCGCCAATTCCACCTTTGGCACTTTGGAAATCTAACCCCGGTTGTTTAGCCATCTGCTACTTATTCCTCAATTTTACCGCCAGCAGCTTCGATAGCAGCACGAGCGCCTTTAGTAACACGCAGGCCACGAACAGTTACCGGACGAGCTACTTCACCAGCCAGGATCACTTTCGCGAACTCGATCTGGATGCCGATAATGTTAGCTGCTTTCAGCGTGTTCAGGTCTACTACGTCGCCTTCTACTTTCGCCAGATCGGACAGACGAATCTCTGCCGTGATCATTGCTTTACGAGAAGTGAAACCGAATTTCGGCAGACGACGATACAGTGGCATCTGGCCACCCTCGAAACCGCGACGTACGCCACCGCCAGAACGAGATTTCTGACCTTTGTGACCACGACCACCGGTTTTACCGAGGCCAGAACCGATACCACGACCCAGGCGTTTACCCGCCTTTTTGGAGCCTTCGGCCGGAGACAGAGTATTTAAACGCATCTCTTACTCCTCAACTTTAACCATGAAGGAAACCGCGTTGACCATACCACGAACCGCAGGAGTATCCTCACGTTCTACAGTATGACCAATACGACGCAGACCCAGGCCAAGCAGCGTTGCCTTGTGTTTCGGCAGACGACCGATTGCACTGCGGGTTTGAGTGATTTTAATAGTCTTTGCCATGGTCAATTACCCCAGAATTTCTTCAACGGATTTACCACGCTTGGCAGCGACCATTTCCGGAGATTTCATATTTTCCAGGCCATCAATAGTTGCACGAACCACGTTGATCGGGTTGGTGGAACCATATGCTTTAGCCAGAACGTTATGAACCCCAGCGACTTCCAGAACGGCGCGCATTGCACCACCGGCAATAATACCGGTACCTTCGGAAGCCGGCTGCATGAATACACGAGAACCCGTGTGAGTACCCTTAACCGGGTGCTGCAGGGTGCCGTGGTTCAGCGCGACGTTAATCATATTGCGACGGGCTTTTTCCATCGCTTTCTGGATCGCTGCCGGAACTTCGCGGGCTTTACCGTAACCAAAACCAACGCGACCGTTACCATCACCAACAACAGTCAGAGCTGTGAAGGAGAAAATACGACCACCTTTAACGGTTTTAGATACGCGGTTTACCGCGATCAGCTTTTCCTGCAGTTCGCCAGCTTGTTTTTCGATGTGAGCCATCTTACACCTCTACCTTAGAACTGAAGGCCAGCTTCACGGGCAGCATCTGCCAGTGCCTGGACGCGACCATGATATTGGAACCCGGAACGGTCAAAGGACACATCTTTAATGCCTTTTTCCAGAGCGCGTTCAGCTACAGCTTTACCCACAGCTGCGGCCGCGTCTTTGTTACCGGTGTACTTCAGTTGTTCAGCGATAGCTTTTTCTACAGTAGAAGCAGCTACCAGAACTTCAGAACCATTCGATGCGATTACCTGGGCGTAAATATGACGCGGGGTACGATGTACCACCAGGCGGGTCGCACCAAGCTCTTTGAGCTTGCGGCGTGCGCGGGTCGCACGACGGATACGAGCAGATTTCTTATCCATAGTGTTACCTTACTTCTTCTTAGCCTCTTTGGTACGCACGACTTCGTCGGCGTAACGAACACCCTTGCCTTTATAAGGCTCAGGACGACGGTAGGCGCGCAGATCTGCTGCTACCTGGCCGATCATCTGCTTATCAGCGCCTTTCAGCACGATTTCAGTCTGAGTCGGACATTCAGCAGTGATACCGGCCGGCAACTGATGGTCTACAGGATGAGAGAAACCCAGTGCCAGGTTTACTACGTTCCCTTTGACCGCTGCACGATAACCTACACCAACCAGCTGCAGCTTCTTAGTGAAGCCTTCGGTAACACCGATAACCATTGCGTTCAGCAGGGCACGCGCGGTACCAGCCTGAGCCCAACCATCCACGTAACCAGCACGCGGACCGAAGGTCAGAGCATTGTCTGCATGATTAACTTCAACAGCATCGTTCAGGGTACGAGTCAGCTCGCCGTTTTTACCTTTGATCGTGATAACCTGACCGTTGATTTTTACATCAACGCCGGCAGGAATAACGACCGGTGCTTTAGCAACACGAGACATTTTTTCCTCCGATTAGGCTACGTAGCAGATAATTTCGCCACCAAGACCAGCCTGGCGCGCTGCACGATCAGTCATAACACCTTTAGAGGTAGAAACAACTGCGATACCCATACCACCCATAACTTTCGGCAGCTCATCTTTTTTCTTATAGATGCGCAGACCTGGGCGGCTGATACGCTGAATGCTTTCTACCACAGCTTTACCCTGGAAGTACTTGAGAGTCAGTTCCAGTTCCGGCTTGATGTCGCCTTCAATTTTAAAATCTTCAATAAAACCTTCTTCCTTCAGCACGTTGGCAATTGCCACTTTCAGCCTGGAGGAAGGCATGGTGACCGCAGCTTTGTTCGCGGCCTGACCGTTACGGATACGGGTCAGCATATCCGCGATCGGATCTTGCATGCTCATCTGTCTTTACTCCCGTGATTCAATTGGTGACAATTACCAGCTAGCCTTTTTCAGACCCGGGATTTCACCGCGCATAGCGGATTCACGGACCTTAATACGGCTCAACCCGAACTTCCGCAGGAAACCATGCGGACGACCAGTTTGACGGCAGCGGTTACGCTGACGAGACGGGCTGGAATCACGCGGCAGACTCTGCAGCTTGAGAACAGCATTCCAACGATCTTCGTCGGAAGCGTTCACATCAGAAATGATCGCTTTCAGTTCAGCGCGTTTCGCGAAGTATTTTTCAGCTAAAGCTACGCGTTTAACTTCGCGTGCTTTCATTGATTGCTTAGCCATGAAGTAACCCTACCTTACTTGCGGAACGGGAAGTCAAAGGCAGCCAGCAGAGCACGGCCTTCTTCATCAGATTTCGCAGTAGTGGTAATGGTAATATCCAAACCACGCACGCGGTCGACTTTATCGTAGTCGATCTCTGGGAAGATGATCTGCTCACGGACACCCATGCTGTAATTACCACGACCGTCAAAAGACTTAGCGGACAAGCCACGGAAGTCACGGATACGCGGTACAGCAATAGTGATCAGGCGCTCAAAGAACTCCCACATGCGTTCGCCACGCAGAGTCACTTTACAGCCGATCGGATAGCCCTGACGGATTTTGAAGCCCGCAACAGATTTGCGCGCTTTGGTGATCAACGGTTTTTGACCGGAGATAGCTGCCAGATCAGCTGCTGCGTTATCCAGCAGTTTCT
The DNA here is from genome assembly GCF_003028445.1 of Kosakonia sp. H7A. Taxonomy (NCBI): domain Bacteria; kingdom Pseudomonadati; phylum Pseudomonadota; class Gammaproteobacteria; order Enterobacterales; family Enterobacteriaceae; genus Kosakonia; species Kosakonia sp. H7A. The sequence goes on from NZ_PYTZ01000018.1 coordinate 18,548, forward strand.
TGTCAGCGATCGCTTCACCAACACCCATATTCAGGGTGATCTTCTCGACCCGAGGGACTTGCATGACAGAATTGTAGTTAAACTCAGTCATGAGTTTCTTAACTACTTCGTCTTTGTAGTAATCATGCAGTTTCGCCATCGTACTACTCCAAATTACTTGATAGTTTCGCTGTTAGACTTGAAGAAACGGACTTTTTTACCGTCTTCGAATCTAAAGCCTACACGGTCAGCCTTGCCGGTTGCCGCATTGAAGATTGCAACGTTAGAAACCTGAATTGCAGCTTCTTTTTCAACGATGCCACCCGGTTGATTCAGGGCCGGAACCGGCTTCTGATGTTTCTTAACCAGGTTGATACCTTCAACAATGATCTTGCCGGAAGACAGGACATTTTTTACTTTACCGCGCTTACCTTTATCTTTACCGGTTAACACGATAACTTCGTCATCACGACGGATTTTAGCTGCCATGATTCGCTCCTTAGAGTACTTCTGGTGCCAGAGAGATGATTTTCATAAACTTCTCAGAACGAAGTTCACGAGTAACCGGCCCAAAAATACGCGTACCGATAGGCTGCTCGCTGTTGTTGTTCAGAAGAACACAAGCATTGCCATCGAAGCGAACGACAGAACCGTCAGGGCGACGAACACCCTTCTTGGTGCGCACCACTACCGCCTTCAGCACATCACCTTTTTTGACCTTACCACGCGGAATTGCTTCCTTAATGGTGATCTTGATGATGTCGCCTACGCCTGCGTAGCGACGGTGCGAGCCACCCAGAACCTTGATACACATTACGCGACGTGCACCGGAGTTGTCGGCGACGTTCAGCATAGTCTGTTCTTGGATCATTTCAGTGCTCCGCTAATGTCAACTACTACTGAAGACCCTAAAATCAGGGTCGTTAAAAAGCCCCATATCGAGGGCGCAGCATTATAACACCGGATCTCGGATATGGGTAGAAAAAATAAACGGCTCATCGCTGAGCCGTTTATTCGTTTGAGAACGCGTACTGTATTACAGAACCGCTTTCTCTACAACGCGAACCAGCGTCCAGGACTTGGTCTTGGACAGCGGACGGCATTCGCGGATTTCAACCACGTCGCCAGTGTCGCATTCGTTGTTCTCGTCATGTACGTGCAGTTTAGTCGTACGTTTGATGAATTTACCGTAGATCGGGTGTTTCACGAAACGCTCGATAGCTACAACAATGGATTTCTCCATTTTGTCGCTAACAACACGACCTTGCAGAGTACGGATTTTATCGGTCATTACGCACCCGCCTTCTCAGTCAGTAAAGTCTTAACGCGTGCGACATCACGACGCACTTGCTTCAACAGGTGAGTCTGTTGCAGCTGGCCACTTGCAGCCTGCATACGCAGGTTGAACTGCTCGCGCAGCAGGTTAAGCAGCTCGGTGTTCAGCTCTTCAACGCTCTTTTCACGCAGCTCTTTTGCTTTCATTACATCACCGTCTTAGTTACAAAGGTGGTTTTAATCGGCAGTTTTGCTGCTGCCAGCTCGAAGGCTTCACGGGCCAGCTCTTCCGGAACGCCGTCCATTTCATACAGGACTTTACCCGGCTGAATCAAGGCAACCCAATACTCCACGTTACCTTTACCTTTACCCATACGAACTTCCAGCGGCTTCTCGGTGATCGGTTTGTCCGGGAATACACGGATCCAGATCTTACCCTGACGCTTAACAGCACGAGTCATAGCACGACGTGCTGCTTCGATCTGACGAGCGGTCAGACGACCACGGCCAACAGCTTTCAGACCGTAAGTGCCGAAGCTCACATCCGTGCCCTGCGCGAGACCACGGTTGCGGCCTTTGTGCACTTTACGGAATTTTGTACGCTTTGGTTGTAACATCAGCGACGCTCCTTATTTACGGCCTTTACGCTGCTGCTTTTTAGGTTGAGCAGCCGGTTTTTCCGGTTGTTCAACTGCAGCCATACCACCAAGGATCTCACCTTTGAAGATCCACACTTTTACGCCGATTACACCGTAAGTGGTGTGCGCTTCGGAGGTGTTGTAGTCGATGTCAGCACGCAGAGTGTGCAGCGGAACGCGACCTTCACGATACCATTCGGTACGTGCGATCTCAGCGCCGCCCAGACGGCCGCTAACTTCAACTTTGATACCTTTAGCGCCCAGACGCATTGCGTTCTGTACAGCACGCTTCATAGCACGACGGAACATAACACGACGTTCCAGCTGAGAAGTGATGCTGTCAGCAACCAATTTTGCGTCCAGTTCAGGCTTACGAACTTCGGCGATATTGATCTGAGCAGGAACGCCAGCGATATCCGCTACGACCTTGCGCAGTTTTTCAACGTCTTCACCTTTTTTACCGATAACGATACCCGGGCGAGCAGTGTGAATGGTTACACGGATGCTCTTAGCCGGACGCTCGATAACGATACGAGATACAGACGCTTTAGCCAGTTCCTTAGTCAGGTACTGACGTACTTTAAAATCGCTGTCCAGGTTGTCAGCGAATTCTTTGGTGTTCGCAAACCAGGTAGAGTTCCATGGTTTTACAATACCCAGGCGAATACCATTAGGATGTACTTTCTGACCCATTGCTAGTCTCCAGAGTCTCAGCGATCGGACACAACCACAGTAATGTGGCTGGTGCGCTTCAGGATGCGATCTGCACGACCTTTTGCACGCGGCATAACACGCTTCATGCTCGGGCCTTCGTCTACGAAAATTTTCGCAACTTTCAGATCGTCAATGTCAGCGCCATCGTTGTGTTCAGCGTTAGCAATGGCAGATTCCAGAACCTTCTTGACCAGTACAGCCGCTTTCTTGTTGGTGTAGGTCAGAATATCCAGGGCCTGCGACACTTTCTTACCGCGAATCAGGTCAGCAACAAGGCGAACCTTCTGAGCAGAAGAACGAGCATGGCGATGTTGAGCTAAAGTTTCCATCTCTTCCTCCTACCTTATTTCTTCTTCGCTTTTTTATCAGCAGCATGGCCGCGATAAGTACGAGTCGGTGCGAATTCACCCAGTTTGTGACCGACCATTTCGTCGGAAACAAATACCGGAACGTGCTGACGACCATTATGGACAGCGATGGTCAAACCGATCATGTTAGGAAAGATCGTTGAACGACGGGACCAAGTGCGCAGGGGCTTCTTGTCTCCGCTTTCCACCGCTTTCTCTACCTTCTTCAGCAAGTGCAGGTCAATAAAAGGACCTTTCTTGAGAGAACGTGGCATGGCTTATCCTCTAAAATTATTTGCTACGGCGACGTACGATGAATTTATCAGTACGCTTGTTGCTGCGGGTCTTCTTACCTTTGGTCTGAACGCCCCACGGAGTTACCGGGTGCTTACCAAAGTTACGACCTTCACCACCACCATGTGGGTGGTCTACTGGGTTCATCGCAGTACCGCGAACGGTCGGACGAACACCACGCCAGCGTGCAGCACCTGCTTTACCCAGAACGCGCAGCATATGCTCAGCATTGCCAACTTCGCCCAGAGTAGCGCGGCACTCAGCTTCAACTTTACGCATTTCACCAGAACGCAGACGCAGGGTGACATAAGCACCATCACGTGCAACGATCTGAACGTAAGTACCAGCAGAACGTGCCAGCTGACCGCCTTTACCTGGTTTCATTTCTACGTTATGAACGGTAGAACCAACCGGGATATTGCGCATCGGCAGGGTGTTACCCGCTTTGATTGCAGCATCAACGCCAGACTGAATCTGGTCGCCAGCTTTCAGGCCTTTAGGGGCCAGGATGTAACGGCGTTCGCCATCTTTGTACAGAACCAGCGCGATGTTCGCGGAACGGTTCGGATCGTACTCAAGACGTTCAACAACTGCCGGGATACCATCTTTGTTGCGTTTGAAGTCAACAATACGGTAAGCCTGCTTGTGGCCACCACCGATATGACGAGTGGTGATACGGCCATTGTTGTTACGACCACCGGATTTGCTGTTTTTTTCCAGCAACGGAGCAAAAGGTTTGCCCTTGTGCAGCTCAGGGTTAACCACTTTAACTACGTGGCGACGACCCGGAGATGTCGGTTTACATTTAACAACTGCCATTGTATTACTCCTCCGACTTACTCAGCGCCGCCAACGAAGTCCAGATTCTGGCCTTCTTTCAGGGTGACGTAAGCTTTTTTCCAGTCGCTACGACGACCGATACGCTGTCCGTGACGTTTAACTTTCCCTTTAACTACCAGGGTGTTAACGACTTCGACTTCGACTTCAAACAGTTTCTGCACAGCAGCTTTAATTTCTGCTTTGGTCGCGTCTTTAGCAACTTTGAGAACGATGGTGTTAGTTTTTTCCATCGCAGTAGACGCTTTTTCAGAAACGTGCGGTGCACGCAGCACCTTCAGCAGACGTTCTTCACGAATCATGCCAGCATCTCCTCAACTTGCTTAACAGCATCAGCAGTCATTACGACTTTGTCGAAGGCGATCAGGCTAACCGGGTCGATACCAGTCGCGTCGCGAACGTCAACCTTGTGCAGGTTGCGCGCGGCCAGGAACAGGTTCTCGTCCAGCTCACCGGTGATGATCAGCACATCTTCCAGAGCCATGTCTTTCAGTTTCTGAGCCAGCAGCTTGGTTTTCGGTGCTTCAACAGAGAACTGCTCGACAACGATCAGACGATCCTGACGTACCAGTTCGGACAGGATGCTTTTCAGCGCGCCGCGGTACATCTTTTTGTTAACTTTTTGACTGTGGTCCTGCGGACGCGCAGCGAAGGTCACGCCACCAGAACGCCAGATCGGGCTCTTGATAGAACCGGAACGAGCGCGGCCGGTGCCTTTCTGGCGCCACGGTTTTTTACCGGAACCAGTTACTTCAGCACGGGTCTTCTGAGCACGAGTACCCTGACGAGCACCGGCTGCATAAGCCACAACAACCTGGTGTACCAGCGCTTCGTTGAAGTCACGACCGAAGGTAGTTTCGGAAACAGTCAGCGCGCTCTGCGCGTCTTTCAATACTAATTCCATTGCTATCTCCTCACGCCTTCACAGCTGGTTTAACGATCAGGTCGCTACCGGTTGCACCCGGGACAGCACCTTTAACCAGCAGCAGGTTGCGCTCAGCGTCAACACGTACTACGTCCAGGCTCTGAACGGTTACACGCTCATTACCCAGCTGACCTGCCATTTTCTTGCCCTTGAACACTTTGCCCGGAGTCTGGTTCTGACCGATAGAACCCGGAACGCGGTGAGACAGGGAGTTACCGTGGGTAGCGTCCTGGGTACGGAAGTTCCAGCGCTTAACGGTACCTGCGAAACCTTTACCTTTAGAGGTGCCAGTTACGTCAACTTTTTTAACTTCAGCAAACAGCTCAACGCTAATTGCCTGACCTACGGTGAACTCTTCGCCATCAGCAAGACGGAATTCCCACAGGCCGCGGCCAGCTTCTACGCCAGCTTTAGCAAAATGGCCAGCTTCCGGCTTGGTTACACGGTTAGCTTTTTTAGCACCGGTGGTAACCTGGATAGCGCGGTAGCCGTCGTTAGCCAGATCTTTAACCTGAGTAACGCGGTTTGCTTCAACTTCGATTACGGTTACTGGGATAGATACGCCATCTTCAGTGAAGATGCGGGTCATGCCCACTTTTTTACCGACTAAACCAATCATTGTTTCAACCTCTCAATCGCTCGATGACCTGATTAACCCAGGCTGATCTGCACGTCTACACCGGCAGCCAGGTCCAGACGCATCAGAGCATCAACGGTTTTCTCGGTTGGCTCAACGATGTCAACCAGACGCTTGTGAGTGCGAATTTCGTACTGATCGCGCGCGTCTTTGTTAACGTGCGGGGAGATCAGAACGGTAAAGCGCTCTTTGCGGGTCGGCAGCGGGATCGGACCACGGACTTGCGCACCAGTGCGCTTGGCAGTCTCGACGATTTCCGCGGTTGATTGATCGATCAGACGATGATCAAACGCTTTCAGGCGGATACGGATTCTTTGGTTCTGCATGAGACCAGAGCTCCAATTATTTATAGACGAAAATAATTACTCCTCACACCCATTACGATTGATGGGGGAGTGTAATCGTTCATAACATAGCCCCCCGATTGGGAGCATTGTTAGCAGCTAAAAAACACTGCTGGGGTTCAGATTGAACCCGCCGTCAATTACGACAAGCCCGCGCATTATACGTAAATCTGGGCTGGACGCAAGTGCCGTTTAGAAAATAAGCAACATTGCGCGCAAGTCCACAGCAGGAATGTCATTGCAATCAATCAGGTGATATTTCTAAGAGTCTTCTCGTAATTTTGCAGAAATACATTATGCAATCAGCCCCTCCTTCGCCACTCTCCAGGTACGACATCATTCTTTACTTGAGGCGAAATGCTCTTTATTTACTTATTCCTGAACTTGCTACTCGTCTGGCATGACATTCGTAGTGGACTCCTCCCTGACCGTTTTACCTGCCCTTTATTGTGGACAGGACTTTGCTGGCACAGTCTTTTCCATGTGTCTTTTTTGCCATATGCCGTATGGGGAGCAATCGCCGGCTATTCTGTTTTTGCTGCTGTCTATTGGGGTTATCGCTTGTGGCGTGGTCGGGAAGGAATGGGATATGGCGATGTAAAATACCTTTCTGCGCTGGGGGCCTGGCATGGTTGGGAAAGTTTGCCCACGCTGATTGTCATTGCATCTTTGTTGGCCTGTTGCGTCGCAGGAATCAGATGCATCTGCGCTCATAACTGGCAGTCATTAAAAAACCCGCTGCCGTTAGGTCCATTTCTGGCGGCTGCGGGTCTGCTGGCTGGATACCCAACACTGATATCGTTTTAATCTTCAACTTTGATTTGCGATTGCAGGTAGTTTTGAATTCCAATTTTCGCAATCAGATCGAGCTCTGTTTCGAGCCAGTCAATATGGTGCTCTTCTTCGGCGAGAATATTGATCATCATATCGCGGCTGACATAATCATGAACACTATCAGCATAGGCAATGGCTTCGCGCAGATCTTTTGCGCCTTCCAGTTCCAGCCTGAGGTCAGATTGCAGCATCTCTTCGACATCTTCACCTATTCCGAGCTTGCCCAAGTCCTGCAGGTTCGGTAATCCTTCAAGAAACAAAATACGCTCAATGTACTGATCAGCGTGTTTCATTTCATCAATGGATTCGTGGTATTCAACGTCGTTGAGGCGCGTCAGCCCCCAGTTTTTGAACATTCTCGCATGGAGAAAGTATTGGTTTATTGCGACAAGCTCATTTCCCAATAATTTATTGAGATAATTTATGATTTTAACATCACCTTTCATTATGTAGTCCCTCCGCTTCCACTTATTGAAGCGTAGATGCGCCTACAAGGATGTCAAAAAAAGATAGCGCCTTAAGCGATCTCTTTATATTCCGGCATCTGTGTAAGTTCGTTCTGCATAATCTCTCTTGCCGCGCGAACACACTTACCGCATTGATTTCCCACCGGAACAAATTTGCGAAGCTGCTGAAATGATTGGGGGTGAAACTGGCGAACTGCCTGACGAATTTTTTTATCACTCACACCATTACACAAACAAACGTACATGATCACTCCCGTTCAATTTATGCACAAAAGTGTAAATGAGAATAGTTACGATTACAATAGCACAACTGTAAAGCCCTCGTCAGAAGCGCAGGGAGAATTACATAGAAATATGTCCGCAATTAATTTTTAGCAGACAGCAAAAAGGGCGCCGGAGCGCCCTTTTTCATTCAAAGCCAGATAATTAGCTGAGAACTTTTGCCACAACGCCCGCGCCAACGGTACGGCCGCCTTCACGGATTGCGAAACGCAGACCATCGTCCATCGCAATCGGGTGAATCAGGGTAACAACCATTTTGATGTTGTCGCC
>NZ_PYTZ01000019.1:0-21222 GCF_003028445.1 Kosakonia sp. H7A
ATTTGCCTGGCGGCACTAGCGCGGTGGTCCCACCTGACCCCATGCCGAACTCAGAAGTGAAACGCCGTAGCGCCGATGGTAGTGTGGGGTCTCCCCATGCGAGAGTAGGGAACTGCCAGGCATCAAACCAGTGAAGAGGCCATCCGGAAGGATGGCCTTTTTGCGTCCGGGCGGAAGAGACAGGAAGCCCCGTGCCCCGGCACGGGGCTTTTTTGCTATTGTTTCAGCAGAATTTAATTGCTAAAGGATATAGCTATGATCGTGCTGTACGTTCAGCTTTATAAAAATCGCATAGTTGTACGCAACCTCAATACTCAGCAGCAGGTTCCCGGCAGCCAAACTTTCAGTAACCAGCGGATACTGGTTGCGGATTTCTTAGCCGCTGAGAAACTGCTGCGCTCGCTGATCCAACAGGTTGCGCCCCGTTCGTTCTGGCACGCACTAATTCCTGGAAAAGGGCGCCTTAAAATCCTCGCTCATGCGCTGGAAATGAATGAAGGCGGACTGTCACCGGTCGAAGAGCGAGCGATCCTCGAACTGACTTTTGTCGCCGCACAGCGAAAATGCCATGCCCCACAGGTCATCGCCAGCCAGGTTCCTCTGAGCGATCAGCAGGTGCTGGCTGTACTGAGCCAGCCCAAAAATTCCCCTTCACAGCACGACAAAAAATCTAAAATCATTTCATAGCCGGACCGTGACGTGAAACTTTCTCACCTTTCACTTGCGGACTCGACATTTTGCTGATTCCTGGGTATCTTCGGCTATCTGGATGTCTAAACGTTTAAACGTATGCAGTGAGGATATAAGTTATGCCGATTCGGGTGCAGGACGAGCTGCCAGCCGTCAATTTCTTGCGTGACGAGAACGTCTTTGTGATGACGACTTCGCGCGCGACAGTTCAGGAGATCCGCCCTCTGAAGGTGTTGATCCTGAACCTGATGCCAAAGAAGATTGAGACGGAAAACCAGTTCCTGCGTCTGCTGTCGAACTCACCGCTACAGGTCGATGTGCGCCTGCTGCGCATCGATTCCCGCGAGTCGCGTAATACGCCAGCTGAGCACCTGAATACCTTTTACTGTAATTTTGATGAAATCTGCCACGAAAACTACGATGGCCTGATTGTTACCGGCGCGCCACTGGGCCTGGTTGAGTTTAACGATGTTGCCTACTGGCCGCAGATCGAGCAGGTACTGGAGTGGGCGAAAGATCACGTTACCTCAACGCTGTTTGTCTGTTGGGCGGTACAGGCCGCCCTCAATATTCTTTATGGCATTCCCAAGCAGACCCGCAGTGAAAAGCTCTCCGGCGTTTATGAACACCACATCCTTCATCCCCATGCGCTGTTGACGCGCGGTTTTGACGATGTATTCCTTGCTCCGCACTCCCGCTATGCAGATTTCCCGGCGGCACTGATCCGCGATTACACCGATCTGGAGATCCTGGCCGAAACAGAAGAGGGCGATGCCTACCTGTTTGCCAGCAAAGATAAACGCATTGCTTTCGTGACCGGCCACCCGGAGTACGACGCCAACACGCTGGCGAATGAATATTTTCGCGATGTGGAAGCGGGCCTCAGTCCTGAGCTGCCGCATAACTACTTCCCGAAAGATGACCCGCAGAATAAACCGCGCGCCTCCTGGCGCAGCCACGGCAATCTGCTGTTCATCAACTGGCTCAACTACTACGTCTACCAGATCACGCCATACGATCTGCGTCACATGAATCCGACGCTGGATTAAGCGTTTCAGCCCCCTATACCAGGCGCCTTCGGGCGCCTTTTTTGTTTCCGAAAATCACTTCTCAACATAATAAAACTATAACTTCATTGTTATCAGTTAGTTATTGTCTTTTTAATTTAAAAATGGAAATTGTTTTTGATTTTGGAAAATTTATTAGCCAGGATTGATCCTGCTGAACGAAAACTGCACAAACGATCTTCGTCAGCATTGGGAAATGTCTTTGCTGCAAAAAAGAGGAATCGCACCATGACACAACAGGCAACAACAACCGATGAACTGGCCTTTACACAGCCGTACGGCGAGCAGGAGAAGCAGATCCTTACTCCGGCAGCGGTGGAGTTTCTGAGCGAGCTGGTAACGCGCTTTACGCCAAAACGTAATCAGCTACTGGCAGCGCGTCAGCGCCAGCAGCAACAAATTGATGCCGGTACGTTGCCTGGGTTTATTTCGGAAACAGCTTCCATTCGTGAATCCGACTGGACGATTCGCGGAATACCGGAAGATCTGCTCGATCGCCGCGTGGAAATCACCGGGCCGGTGGAGCGCAAAATGGTCATCAATGCGCTGAATGCCAACGTCAAAGTTTTCATGGCGGATTTTGAAGATTCGCTGGCGCCGAACTGGGACAAAGTGATCGATGGGCAGATCAACTTGCGCGATGCGGTCAATGGCACCATCAGCTACACCAATGAAGCTGGCAAGATTTATCAGTTAAAGCCCAATCCGGCGGTTCTGGTTTGTCGTGTGCGCGGCTTACATCTGCCAGAAAAACATGTTACTTGGCGCGGTGAAGCGATCCCCGGCAGTCTGTTCGACTTTGCACTCTACTTCTTCCATAACCATAAAAACCTGCTCGCCAAAGGCAGCGGCCCCTATTTTTATCTGCCGAAAACCCAGTCCTGGCACGAAGCGGCCTGGTGGAGTGAGGTATTCAGTTATACCGAAGACCGGTTCAATTTGCCGCGCGGCACCATCAAAGCAACGCTGCTGATTGAAACGCTGCCTGCGGTGTTTCAGATGGACGAAATCCTGCACGCGCTGCGCGACCATATTGTCGGGCTGAACTGCGGACGCTGGGATTACATCTTTAGCTATATCAAAACCCTGAAAAACTATCCGGATCGGGTTTTGCCGGATCGCCAGGTGGTCACCATGGATAAGCCTTTCCTCAGCGCCTATTCCCGTCTGTTGATCAAAACCTGTCATCGTCGCGGCGCGTTCGCGATGGGCGGCATGGCGGCATTTATTCCCAGTAAAGATACCGAACGCAACAACTGGGTGCTGAACAAAGTGAAAGCCGACAAAGAACTCGAAGCGCGTAACGGCCACGACGGCACCTGGATTGCTCACCCGGGCCTTGGCGATACGGTGATGGACGTGTTCAACGCCGCCCTCGGCGATAATAAAAACCAGTTGTTTGTCAGCCGTGAAGACGACGCTCCAATCACCGCAGAGCAACTGCTGGTGCCGTGTGAAGGCGAACGCACCGAAGAGGGAATGCGCGCCAATATTCGCGTGGCGGTGCAATACATCGAAGCGTGGATCTCCGGCAATGGCTGTGTGCCGATTTACGGGCTGATGGAAGATGCCGCTACCGCCGAAATCTCCCGCACCTCTATCTGGCAGTGGATCCACCACGAAAAGACGCTCAGCAACGGCAAACCGGTAACCAAAACGCTGTTCCGCCAGATGCTGGCCGAAGAGATGCGAGTTATTCAGGACGAGCTGGGCGAGCACCGATTCAGCAGCGGTCGTTTTGACGACGCCGCGCGCCTGATGGAGCAGATCACCACCTCTGACGAGCTGATCGACTTCCTGACGTTGCCCGGCTATCGCTTACTGGCTTAATTCACCCACCCTACACCCTATGGAGCATCTGCATATGAAAACCCGTACCCAACAAATCGAAGAATTACAAAAAGAGTGGACGCAACCGCGCTGGGAAGGCATCCGCCGCCCATACAGCGCGGAAGAGGTGGTGAAATTACGCGGTTCGGTCAACCCGGAATGTACGCTGGCGCAACTGGGCGCGGCCAAAATGTGGCGGCTGCTGCATGGCGAATCGAAAAAGGGTTATATCAATAGCCTTGGCGCGCTGACCGGTGGCCAGGCCTTACAACAGGCGAAAGCGGGGATCGAGGCTATTTATCTCTCTGGCTGGCAAGTCGCCGCAGATGCTAACCTGGCATCCAGCATGTATCCGGATCAGTCGCTCTATCCGGCGAACTCGGTGCCATCGGTGGTCGAGCGGATTAACAATACCTTCCGCCGCGCCGATCAGATCCAGTGGGCTTCCGGTATTGAACCGGGCGATCCGCGTTTTGTGGACTATTTCCTGCCAATCGTGGCGGATGCCGAAGCCGGTTTTGGCGGCGTGCTGAATGCTTTTGAACTGATGAAATCGATGATTGAAGCCGGTGCTGCTGCCGTGCACTTTGAAGATCAGCTAGCGTCGGTGAAAAAATGCGGCCATATGGGTGGCAAAGTGCTGGTACCGACGCAGGAAGCGGTGCAGAAACTGGTGGCTGCGCGTCTGGCGGCGGATGTGCTGGGCGTTCCGACGCTGTTGGTGGCGCGTACCGATGCGGATGCAGCCGATCTGATCACCTCCGATTGCGATCCCTATGACAGCGCCTTTATTACCGGTGAGCGCACCAGCGAAGGTTTCTACCGCACAAATGCCGGGGTTGAGCAGGCTATCAGCCGCGGGCTGGCTTACGCGCCGTATGCCGATTTGGTGTGGTGTGAAACCTCAACGCCAGATCTCAAGCTGGCGCGCCGGTTTGCCGATGCGATCCATGCAAAATACCCCGGCAAACTGCTGGCCTACAACTGCTCGCCGTCGTTCAACTGGAAAAAGAATCTCGACGACAACACCATCGCCCGCTTCCAGCAGGAGCTGTCGGACATGGGGTACAAATTCCAGTTCATTACCCTCGCCGGTATTCACAGCATGTGGTTCAACATGTTCGACCTGGCGCATGCCTATGCGCAGGGCGAAGGGATGAAACACTACGTCGAGAAGGTGCAGCAGCCGGAATTCGCCGCAGGCAAAGAGGGTTACACCTTCGTTTCTCATCAGCAGGAAGTTGGTACGGGCTACTTCGACAGGGTCACCACCATTATTCAGGGCGGGACCTCATCGGTGACCGCGCTGACAGGCTCGACCGAAGAAGCGCAGTTCTGATTGTCGATACCCGGCAGGCAAAAGCTGCCGGGTTTGCGGCACCTCGCCTGCCGGATAACGCTCTTCGGCAACTCTCTGCCCGACATGAGGACAAAAGATGTCGCGTGGCCTGGAACTACTGATTGCACAAACCATTCTGCAGGGCTTCGATGCGCAATATGGGCGCTTCCTGGAGGTCACATCCGGCGCCCAGCAGCGTTTTGAACAGGCGGACTGGCAGGCTGTGCAGCAGGCGATGAAGCAGCGCATTCATCTTTACGACCATCATGTTGGCCTGGTGGTGGAGCAGTTACGCTGCATCACCGACAGCCAAAGGCCCGACGCGGCGTTTCTGCTGCGGGTTAAAGAGCATTACACCCGACTGCTGCCGGATTACCCTCGCTTTGAGATTGCCGAAAGTTTTTTCAATTCGGTCTACTGCCGCCTGTTTGATCATCGCTCATTAACGCCGGAACGCTTATTTATCTTTAGCTCGCAGCCGGAGCGCCGCTTTCGCACCATCCCGCGCCCGCTGGCGAAAGATTTTTGGCCGGAACGCGGCTGGGAGGCGTTACTCAGTAAAGTGCTGACGGATTTACCGCTGCGTCTGCCGTGGCAGGATAAAACGCGCGACATCGGTTATATCACAGCGCATTTGCAGGAGGCTTTCGGCCACGAAGTGCTGGCGAAATCGCATCTGCAAGTGGCAAATGAACTGTTTTATCGCAATAAGGCAGCCTGGCTGGTTGGCAAGCTCGTTACGCCGCAGGCAACGTTGCCCTTTTTACTGCCGATCCACCGCACGGATGAAGGCGAGCTGTTCGTCGATACCTGTCTGACCACACCTGCTGAAGCCAGCATCGTGTTTGGCTTTGCCCGCTCCTATTTTATGGTTTATGCGCCGCTGCCCGCCGCGACGGTGGAGTGGCTGCGGGAGATCCTGCCGGGCAAAACCACCGCCGAGCTGTATATGGCGATTGGCTGCCAGAAGCACGGCAAAACCGAAAGTTATCGCGAATACCTGAACTACATCCGCGCCAGCAATGAGCAGTTTATTGAAGCGCCGGGCATTCGCGGCATGGTGATGCTGGTCTTTACGCTGCCGGGGTTTGACCGGGTATTTAAAGTGATCAAAGACGTCTTTCCTCCGCAAAAAGAGATGAGCGCGGCGCATGTTCGCGCTTGTTACCAGTTGGTCAAAGAGCACGATCGCGTCGGGCGCATGGCCGATACGCAGGAATTTGAAAACTTCGTGCTGGAAAAAAGGCAAATTTCACCAGCGCTGATGGCGTTACTGCTGGAACAGGCGCCGGGCAAAATTACCGATCTTGGCGACAGTATCGCCATCAGCCATCTCTACATTGAGCGGCGCATGGTGCCGCTGAACATCTGGTTTGAGCAGGTCAAAGGCCAGCAGTTGCGTGATGCGGTGGAAGAGTACGGCAACGCAATCCGTCAGCTTGCCGCCGCTAATATTTTCCCCGGCGATATGTTGTTCAAGAACTTTGGCGTCACCCGTCATGGCCGCGTCGTGTTCTATGACTACGATGAAATTTGCTATATGACCGAGGTGAATTTCCGCGATATTCCGCTGCCGCGTTACCCGGAAGATGAGTTGAGCGCTGAACCCTGGTACAGCGTGGCGCCCGGCGATGTTTTTCCGCAGGAGTTTCGCCACTGGCTGTGCGCCGATCCAGAAATCGGCCCATTGTTTGAGGAGATGCACGCCGATTTATTGCGTGCCGACTACTGGCGAGGGTTACAGGAACGCATCCGACAGGGACATGTGGAAGATGTCTATGCCTACCGTAAGCGCCAGCGCTTTAGCATACGCTTCGGCACTGGCGCCTTACGGCAGGCGGGCTGAGCGCTTAGTGGACGTGCAGGTTGAATTGCAGCACGTTGTAAGCGGTGTAGCTAAAGAACAGTAAAATCGCGAGCGTCAGTAAAAAGGCGAGCGTACTCGCGGTGGCGGTGCGGAACAGGTGCGTTTTGCGCGGCGTCAGTAAGAGCGCGACCAGCGGGAAAATAAACACCAGATGGCCAACAAAGTCAGTAATGCCAAATGGAATAAAGGCCAGCACCACGATGATGGCAAACAGACCGATACAGGCGTAACCCGCCAGTCTGCCGCTGAAGATATGCCAAATCAGACATAATTCCACGAAACCACAGGCGCGGACAAAGAACTCCCAGTTCAGGCCCATGGCCAGATAGCTATGCGTTGTCAGCAACTGGTAATACAAACCAGGATGCAGGAATTTCTCAATCGCTCCCCACAGGAATGAGTAGCAAAGAATCAGACGCAGAAATTCCAGTTCCTTGCCGTACGCTTGCTGTTTCAGGGTGCTCTGGGTAATTAAATAAACTGCGATACCAATGAAGATAAAATAGTCCAGCATATGGTTCGCACCATAAAGCTGCACGGCATAGAGATAGAGCAGAATAATTAAGAAGCCGGAGAAAAAGCTCGTTTTTCTCGAAAATGCGGTAAGCGCAATAATAAGATGAATGTATCTAAGCCACGGATTAGCAACGACCAGTTCCGGTGTCAGAATAACCTGCGGGAAGAACGCACCCAGCACCAGGAAAAAGAGTGCCGTGCCCCAGCGAACAATCTGCGGGACGTAATTATGTGCATGATTTAAAAATGGCTGGCAGCGGTGACAATCGATAAACGAAGGCAGTTTTCTGTCGAGTACCGACGTTGCAAATATCACTGCCGTTGAAAATGCCAGTAATAACCAGAAGCTCATCGCACCGGTCAATGATGTCATCGATAGCGGCGTTTGCTCAACGCCATAATTAACGAACCACTTCACATGCGCCATTGCGGAAAAGGGCAGGCACATAATGATAGAGGCCAGAATGCGGGCTTTACTCTTCATCATCATAATCTCATGAAAAAACGTGCCGACACGGTGCCATCGCGCTGGTGTGACGACAATGAGATAGCCCTTTTATGACTGGAGATAATCTCCCCCGTGAGTTGAGACGATTCTTGTCGCAGGGGAGATAAATAAGTTGCAGCGTTTATTTGGTGGATAAAGAGGTAAGAGTGAAAGTAATTAACGCATTCCGCCGTAGGCCAGCGTTACCTCTTTTGCGCCGCGAATGACCATGGCGCCCAGTTCGGTCACGCGGTCGTCAGTCATCCGCGATATTGGCCCGGAGATAGAGATCGCCGCGAATGGCTCGCCGTGTTCATCATAAATACAGGCGGCAACGCAGCGCAGACCCAGCGCATGTTCTTCATCGTCAAAAGAGTAGCCGCGCTTGCGCGTCTGGGCGAGATCCTCTTTCAGATGCACTGGCGAAACCAGCGTCGCGTGAGTATACGCGTGCAGCCCCTGGCGGTGCAGCAGATCACCGACCTGCTCATCATCCAGCCGTGCTAAAAAGGCCTTACCTGCGCCGGAGGCGTGCATCGGTAGCTTGCCGCCGATGGGCGCGGACATCCGCATTAACTGGGTACACTGCACCTGATCGATAATAATGGCCTGATGATCGCTTTTATCCAGCACGGCAAGATTGACCGTCTCACCGGATTCTTCCATCAGTTTACGCAGGATAGGATGCACAATCGCCATCAGGTTACGGCTTTGCAGAAAGCTACTGCCGACAATAAAAGCATGCGCGCCGACCGCCCAGTGGCCCAGCTCGCCAACCTGACGGACAAAGCCCAGTTGCTGCATGGTAGTAAGCAGTCGATGGGTGGTGGAATTGGGCAAACCGGCCTGTTGCGCCAGCTCCGTCAGCGCGACGCTGCCGTGGGATTCAGCGATCCATTCCAGCAGTTTCAGGCCACGGGTCAATGACTGGACTTGTCCGCCGGCCGGAGCGGCTGGCGCGGTGGCTTTTCTGCCACGTTTTGCGGGAATGGAAGCGACCATCGGCTGGCTCCTTTTTCTGTATCGTGGAAATCATTTTCGTTTTTCCTGAGTATAACGTAACTCCGTGGCAGACTGATCGGATGAGTGAAGCTGAACATCTCTCATGTTAATCCGCTGCCGCTTTTCCGTTCTGCCACTTTGTGCCAGTATGTTTTGCTGGCCTTTTGGCCTCATTGAGCCTTGTCGGGAGCACGTGTGAGCAGCAAAGTTGAACAACTGCAACAGCAGTTAAATGAACGCATTCTGGTTCTGGACGGTGGTATGGGTACCATGATCCAGAGCTACCGTCTGAGTGAGCAGGATTTTCGCGGTGAGCGCTTTGCCGACTGGCCCTGCGATCTGAAAGGAAACAATGACTTGCTGGTGCTCAGCAAGCCGGACGTGATAACCGCCATCCATGACGCCTATTTTGCGGCGGGCGCGGATATCATCGAAACCAACACCTTTAACTCGACGACCATCGCGATGGCGGATTACCAGATGGAGTCCCTGTCGGCGGAAATCAACTTTGCCGCAGCGAAACTGGCCCGCGCCTGCGCCGATAAATGGACCGCGCAAACGCCGGAAAAACCGCGTTACGTGGCCGGGGTGCTTGGCCCGACTAACCGAACCGCCTCCATTTCCCCGGATGTCAACGATCCGGCGTTTCGTAATATCTCCTTCGATCAACTGGTGGAGGCCTACCGCGAATCAACCAAAGCGCTGGTGGAAGGCGGTGCTGATCTGATCCTGATCGAAACGGTGTTCGATACGCTCAACGCCAAAGCGGCGATCTTTGCCGTTAAAGAAGAGTTTGATGCGCTGGGTATTGAGCTGCCGATCATGATTTCCGGCACCATTACCGATGCGTCCGGGCGTACGCTCTCCGGCCAGACGACCGAGGCATTTTACAATTCGCTGCGCCATGCCGATGCGCTCACTTTCGGCCTTAACTGCGCGCTGGGGCCGGACGAGCTGCGCCAGTACGTGCAGGAACTGTCGCGTATTGCCGAATGCTACGTTACCGCGCACCCGAACGCCGGTCTGCCGAACGCCTTTGGCGAGTACGACCTCGATGCCGCCACCATGGCGACGCAGATCCGCGAGTGGGCGGAGGCCGGGTTCCTGAATATCGTCGGCGGTTGTTGCGGCACCACGCCGGAACATATCGCTGCCATGAGCAACGCTGTTGCCGGGCTGCCGCCGCGTAAACTGCCGGAAATCCCGGTGGCCTGCCGTCTCTCCGGGCTTGAGCCGCTGAATATCGGTGACGACAGCCTGTTTGTGAACGTCGGCGAACGGACTAACGTTACCGGCTCCGCCAAATTCAAGCGCCTGATCAAAGAAGAGAAGTACAGCGAAGCGCTGGACGTGGCGCGCCAGCAGGTGGAAAGCGGCGCGCAGATCATCGATATCAACATGGATGAGGGGATGCTCGACGCCGAAGCGGCGATGGTGCGTTTCCTCAATCTGATCGCCGGTGAACCAGACATCGCCCGTGTGCCGATCATGATCGACTCCTCGAAGTGGGAGGTGATTGAAAAAGGGCTGAAATGTATCCAGGGCAAAGGCATTGTTAACTCCATCTCCATGAAAGAGGGGGTTGAGCCGTTTATCCATCATGCGAAACGCGTGCGCCGCTACGGTGCGGCGGTGGTGGTGATGGCCTTTGATGAAGTGGGCCAGGCGGATACCCGCGCGCGCAAAATCGAGATTTGCCGCCGTGCCTATAAAATTCTCACCGAAGAGGTAGGATTCCCGCCGGAAGACATTATTTTCGACCCGAATATCTTCGCGGTGGCGACCGGGATTGAAGAGCATAACAACTATGCGCAGGACTTTATCGGCGCCTGTGAGGATATCAAACGCGAGCTGCCGCATGCGCTGATCTCCGGCGGCGTGTCGAACGTCTCCTTCTCCTTCCGCGGTAACGATCCGGTGCGTGAGGCGATTCACGCCGTCTTCCTTTATTACGCTATTCGCAACGGCATGGACATGGGGATCGTAAACGCCGGTCAGTTGGCGATTTATGACGATCTGCCCGCCGAGCTGCGCGATGGCGTTGAGGATGTGATTCTTAACCGTCGTGATGATGCCACGGAGCGCATGCTGGATCTGGCTGAGAAATATCGCGGCAGTAAAGGCGCGGATGATGGTGCGCAGGCGCAACTGGCCGAATGGCGTAGCTGGGATGTGAAAAAGCGCCTCGAATATTCGCTGGTGAAAGGTATTACCGAATTTATTGAGCAGGACACCGAAGAAGCCCGCCAGCAAGCCGCTCGCCCGATCGAGGTGATCGAAGGGCCGCTGATGGACGGTATGAACGTGGTCGGCGATCTGTTCGGCGAAGGTAAGATGTTCCTGCCGCAGGTCGTGAAATCTGCCCGCGTAATGAAACAGGCGGTTGCTTACCTGGAGCCGTATATCGAAGCCAGCAAAGAACAGGGCAAAAGCAACGGCAAGATGGTGATCGCCACCGTGAAAGGCGATGTACACGATATCGGCAAAAACATCGTGGGCGTGGTGTTGCAGTGCAATAACTACGAAATCATCGATCTCGGCGTGATGGTGCCAGCCGACAAAATCCTGAAAACTGCGCGTGAAGTGAATGCTGACCTGATTGGCCTTTCCGGGCTGATTACGCCGTCGCTCGATGAGATGGTCAACGTGGCTAAAGAGATGGAGCGCCAGGGGTTTACCATTCCGCTGCTGATTGGCGGCGCGACTACCTCGAAAGCGCACACGGCGGTGAAAATCGAGCAGAACTACAGCGGGCCGACGGTCTATGTGCAGAACGCCTCGCGTACCGTCGGCGTCGTGTCGTCGCTGCTGTCGGACACGCAGCACGATGCGTTTGTCGCCCGTACCCGCAAAGAGTATGAAACGGTGCGCATTCAGCACGCGCGCAAAAAACCGCGCACGCCGCCAGTGACCTTGCAGGTCGCACGGGAAAACGATCTGGCTTTCGATTGGGCCAGTTACACACCGCCGGTGGCGCATCGCCTTGGAGTACAGGAAGTCACGGCCAGCATCGAGACGCTGCGCAACTATATCGACTGGACGCCGTTCTTTATGACCTGGTCGCTGGCAGGCAAGTATCCGCGCATTCTGGAAGATGAAGTGGTGGGCGAAGAGGCGAAGCGTCTGTTTAAGGATGCGAACGAGATGCTCGATATGCTGGGCGCGCAAAAACGGCTTAATCCGCGCGGTGTGGTTGGGCTGTTTCCGGCAAACCGCGTCGGCGATGACATCGAAATCTACCGTGACGAAACCCGCACGCAGATGCTGACGGTCGGTTGCCATCTGCGTCAGCAGACCGAAAAAACCGGTTTCGCCAACTACTGTCTGGCCGATTTTGTCGCGCCAAAACAGAGCGGAAAAGCGGACTACATCGGCGCTTTTGCCGTGACCGGCGGGCTGGAAGAAGATGCGCTGGCGGAGGCTTACGATGCTGCACACGATGATTACAACAAAATCATGGTGAAAGCGGTGGCTGACCGTCTTGCAGAGGCGTTTGCCGAATACCTGCATGAGCGGGTGCGTAAAGTGTACTGGGGCTATGCGCCAAACGAAAACCTCAGCAACGAAGAGCTGATCCGCGAGAACTACCAGGGAATTCGCCCCGCGCCGGGCTACCCTGCGTGCCCGGAGCACACCGAAAAAGGCACCATCTGGCAGTTACTGGATGTAGAAAAACATACCGGTATGAAGCTGACAGAATCTTACGCCATGTGGCCGGGCGCCTCGGTTTCCGGCTGGTATTTCAGCCATCCGGACAGCAAGTATTTCGCCGTCGCGCAAATTCAGCGCGATCAGGTGGAAGATTATGCGCGGCGTAAAGGTATGTCCGTGTCAGAGGTTGAGCGCTGGTTGTCCTCGAATTTAGGTTACGACGCAGACTAACCGCAATACAATGCAGAGCAACGGGGCATTATTTAATGCCCCGTTTTTTTCATCACTTTTCATAAAATCTCCACTAAGCAAACATAATACAAATTGAAACTAAGAACATTCTTAAAAGTGGATATTTTCTTAGACCACTGTTCCTCTTCATGCGTATGATGGGCGTTGGCTCATAGGCAAGATTGCTTCCTTTTTTTGCAGTTCATTCGTTTGTCATAAATTTAACTTAGGTATTATAAAATGGATATTTATGATATAAGAAAAAGAAATCTATTGCCGAAGGATTATGAAAACATCCTTGCGCCGGACATCGCGAAAAATATTATCAGAAAGGAATATTTCATCGAAAGTAGTCCTAATAATGTCCTTGGAAGTATCGATGGCTATAGCATTAAAAAACACCACGGTTTTAAATATGGTTTACCGCACGATCCATTAGGTCATCAAAAAGAAAAATATATTGATAGTCTGGTGGACCGGGGCGTGGTGGTGGTGATGCGGCCAAATGTCAGTGCCCGCAATCGCTTCTACTATCCGTTTTTTATTGCGGAAAACGGTGCGCTGTTTTGCGTACAGGAGATGTCGTTTAATGCCGTCTATATCAGGACCATACTGAACGGTTTTAAAGACAGCGTGGCGATTCACGGCACGCCTGCGCCAACCCGCAGCAGCTTTGTGCCGGTGACGGCGGAGTACGGCCCCGGCTACTGGAAAACCAGCGAGACGGACTTCCATGGTGTTAAAAATGCGGCGGTGATGTTACTGAACCGCGCGACCAGTATGGGCGACCAGGGGCGTGTATTTGGCTCGGATGGCAAGGATTATATGAATACCTCCCGGGATAAAATCCAGCTATGGACGCCCATTCCGGACAGCGTGACGTCAGATACCCGGGAAATCCTCTATAATCGTTCGGTAATCAGGCGCTACGGCGACAAGCGATCGATAAGTCAAAAATATCTCGAAGGTGATGATGCCTGGACGCAATCGGGTAAATCATGGCAATGGATTCCAGGGGTAAGGGATGAAGATTATGAGTTTAAAAAATAAGATATACCTGTTCTGGGGGATTATGGATGTACTGGCATTAGCCGGATATTTATTTTTTTCAATACAGGGTGGCAGTATTCCTTTTTATTCCGACATCCACGGGTTTTATTCTAACTACGCACAATTAGGTGTAAGTGGTTTAACCGGTGGACTGATCCAGTTGCTGTTCTTTATTAATATTGCGCTGATCGTTTCATTAGCATTTTCTGGCTGGTGGATGATAGCCAAAAAGGACATCAATAATATCTTTTTAATCGTGCAGGAAATTGGCCGGGTATTTTCGTTGAAATGCTCCATTGCGCTAATCCCGCTGATTATGCATTTCTCCGATGTGCGTTCTCCGTGGATCGCCATCCTGCTGTTTGTCCTGTCGGAGGTGGTCAAAATTGGCTCTATTATGTGGATTAAACGAAATGATGAGTCGCAGGCCATGGATGCCGCCAGCCGTTAAGCGCTAAACCTTCATCATTGTCACAAAACCGTCATTTTTCCTTACAACTCGCAGGATGCTTAAGCGGTGTTCTGCGCTATTCCTGGGTTTAACACCTTATACTTAAACCATAATGTTGTGGTTATCTATCCGCTGATAGCCGACAACGCATAACAATAAGGAGGATCCCACTCAGTGCTGACTTTGCTTCATCTGTTATCTGCCGTTGCCTTGCTGGTATGGGGTACCCATATTGTCCGTACCGGCGTGATGCGCGTCTTTGGCGCCCGTTTACGGACGGTGCTCAGCCGCAGCGTGGAGAAAAAACCGCTCGCCTTCTGCGCGGGTATCGGCGTGACCGCGCTGGTGCAGAGCAGCAACGCGACGACCATGCTGGTGACATCCTTCGTGGCGCAGGATTTAGTGGCGCTGACCCCGGCACTGGTGATTGTGCTTGGTGCCGATGTCGGCACCGCGCTGATGGCGCGCGTGCTGACCTTCGATCTCTCCTGGCTGTCGCCGCTGCTGATCTTTATCGGCGTGATTTTCTTCCTCGGCCGCAAACAAACCCGTGAAGGACAACTGGGTCGCGTCAGTATTGGCCTCGGGCTGATCCTGCTGGCGCTGGAACTCATCGTGCAGGCGGTGACGCCAATCACCCAGGCAAGTGGGGTTCAGGTGATTTTTGCCTCGCTGACAGGTGATATCCTGCTGGATGCGCTGATTGGCGCGGTCTTTGCGATTATCAGTTATTCAAGCCTGGCCGCCGTACTGCTGACGGCAACGCTGGCCGCCGCCAGTATTATTTCGTTTCCGGTGGCACTGTGCCTGGTGATTGGCGCTAACCTTGGTTCCGGTTTGCTGGCGATGCTGAATAACAGTGCGGCGAATGCCGCAGCCCGCCGGGTGGCGCTCGGCAGCCTGCTGTTTAAGCTGGTAGGCAGCCTGATTATTCTGCCGTTTGTCCATGTGCTCGCCAGTTCGATGCAAAAACTGCCGCTGCCGGAAGCGGAACTGGTGATTTACTTCCACGTTTTCTACAACCTGATCCGCTGTCTGGCGATGGTGCCGTTTGCCGGGCCGATGGCGCAATTTTGTAAACGCATCATTAGCGATGAACAGGAGCTGGATGCGCGTCTGAAACCCAAACATCTCGACAGCTCTGCGCTGGATACGCCGACGCTGGCGCTGGCGAATGCCGCGCGCGAAACGCTGCGCATGGGCGATGCCATGGAACTGATGCTGGAAGGGTTGCATAAAGTGATGCATGGCGAGCCGCGGCAGGAGAAAGAGCTGCGCAAGCTGGCGGATGACGTCAACGTACTTTATACCGCGATAAAGCTCTATCTGGCGCGTATGCCGAAAGAGGAACTGGCGGAAGAGGAGTCAAAACGCTGGGCGGAAATTATCGAGATGTCGCTTAACCTGGAGCAGGCTTCCGATATTGTCGAGCGGATGGGTAGCGAAATCGCCGACAAATCGTTAGCCGCACGACGTGCTTTTTCAGGGGAAGGGCTGAAAGAGCTGGATGCGCTGCATGAACGGCTGGTGGGGAATCTGAAACTGGCGATGTCGGTGTTTTTCTCCAGCGATGTCACCAGCGCCCGCCGACTGCGGCGCAGCAAGCACCGCTTCCGTATTATGAACCGGCGCTACGCGCATGCGCACGTTGATCGACTGCATCAGCAAAACGTTCAGAGCATTGAAACCAGTTCGTTGCACCTTGGCCTGCTGGGAGACATGAAACGACTCAACTCATTGTTCTGCTCGGTGGCTTACGGCGTTCTGGAACAACCTGATGAAGATGACGATCGCGACGATTATTAATCCCGCCGTGCCACCAGGCGCGGCTCTTAAACCCCGGGTTTTATCGGGTTAGTGCACAAATTAATTTACGCACGATAAAAATCCATTTTTTCTCCTCTTAAAGACAGTTATATTCCGCTTTTACAGGAGAGTTTATGCTGCCAACCCAATCAACACGTTTAAACAAATATATCAGCGAAAGCGGGATTTGCTCGCGTCGTGAGGCCGATCGTTATATCGAGCAGGGCAATGTTTTTATCAACGGCAAGCGTGCCGGGATTGGCGATCAGGTTGTCGCCGGAGACGTTGTCAAAGTGAACGGTCAACTTATCGAGCCGCGAAATGCAGAAGATCTGGTATTTATCGCGTTGAATAAACCGGTTGGCATTGTCAGTACCACTGAAGACGGCGAAAAAGACAATATTGTTGATTTTGTTAATCATAGCAGCCGCATCTTCCCCATTGGCCGTCTGGACAAAGATTCGCAGGGGCTGATTTTTCTCACTAATCACGGCGACTTAGTGAATAAAATCCTGCGTGCAGGTAACGACCACGAAAAAGAGTATCTGGTAACCGTCAACAAACCGGTGACCGATGAGTTTATTCGGGGTATGGGCGCGGGCGTGCCGATCCTCGGTACGGTAACCAAAAAATGCAAGGTTAAGAAAGAAGCGCCTTTCACCTTCCGCATCACGCTGGTGCAGGGGCTGAACCGCCAGATCCGCCGCATGTGCGAGCATTTCGGCTATGAAGTCACGAAGCTGGAGCGCACACGTATTATGAACGTCAGCCTCACCGGGCTGCCGCCGGGCGAGTGGCGCGATTTAACCGACGACGAACTGATCGCGCTGTTCAAACTGATTGAGAACTCATCCTCAGAAGCGAAGCCGAAAGCCAAAGCAAAACCGCAGGCGGCGAGAAAACCTGCCGTCAATGTCGCGAAGCCCGAAGAGAAAAATCGGGGCAAGCCGGCAGGTAAACGCTTTACCCAGCCGGGCAGGAAGAAGAAAGGGCGCTGATTAGCGTCTGCCGCGCGTTGAAGTATTCGCCGACCAGGAAAAGGTCGTGCTCTCATCTGGTTTATAAGCCCGCTGTTTTTTAACCTTGCGGGCTTTCTTCACTTCCGCTTCACGCTGTTCCATCAGCTTATCGATGTACTCTTTTTTCACATGATTCGCTTCAGAATTGCTGAGCGGGCGTCCGTGCGCGATACGGGCGCGATCGAGCAGGGTTTTTAGCTCCCGTTGTTCGCTCTCCGTCATCTCTTTTTGCGTCAGTCTGGTCAGGGCCATGGGGGTCTCTCCTCGGGAAGTGCAACGAGTGTACGCGATGCGGCCAGGTAAAGCATGTTTGATGGTATATAAACGCTGGAAAGCGCCTCGCATATTTGTCAGAGCGCGGGTGACATTCTGATTTCGCAGGGTAGCGTGCTAAACCAAACTCGTCAGTTTGGGAATTGACCCATATTAGAAATGTTTCCATCTTGTCAACAATGAGACTGGAGATTATGATGTTTCCATAATGGAACGTGTGAGGGATCAATGCACGTCATATCAAGGAGGCCGTTTGATAGTGCGGCCAACGATTTTCCAAACCATGCCCTTGTGCTGGATGCTGTTTACAAGGTGCTGAAAAGTACATCTTACCGCAATCCTGATGAATTGAGAGAAGAGTTCCCCAGCCTGGACAGAATGAAATACCGGGATAAATGGTGGGTTATCAATATCGCGGGCAATCATCTGAGAATGCTGTTTTTTGCGGATTTCGGGGCGGGAAAAATTTTCGTGAAGCACATTGTGACGCATGCTGAGTATGACAAACTGGTGAAGCGTTACCGGGAGACTAAAGAATGATTGATGATGCAATAAAGGCAGCCGATCAACTGGTGAAACAGGTCCCTTTTCTGGGGAATCGCCCCAGCAGAGAGGACTACGAACACGCGCTGGCGATGGTTGAACAATTGCTTGAGCAGGCTCCGGATAGTCCACTGGTCGAACTACTTGCGGCGAAAATAGAACGCTATGAGGATAATGATCCGGAACTTGTGGCATTTAATACACGCGTGGCGTCACTGCCACGAGGTGTCGCCGCCCTGCGCGTTTTGATGGATCAGTATGGATTAAATCAATCTTCCTTTGGCCATGAAATTGGTCAGCGTTCTCTGGTGAGCCGTATTCTCAATGGCGAACGTAACCTGACGGTCGATCATATTCGGGCTCTGGCTGAGCGATTTAATGTTTCAACTGATGTATTTATTGAGCCCGTTAGCCAGACGGCAGGTTAAGTGGAATGGCTGAGGCTCAGCCATTCCATAATTGTTAACCCTCTTTCACCGTATCCGCGTTACGCCCGTCGACGGGTTTACCGGACCAGTAACCCGCCAGTAGCGAGCCAGAAAGGTTATGCCAGACGGAGAACAACGCGCCAGGCAGCGCGGCGAGCGGGGAGAAGTAGATTTTGCCCAGCGCGGCGGCCAGACCGGAGTTTTGCATGCCCACTTCAATCGCCAGCGTGCGGCAGGTGGATTCATCAAAACCGAACAGGCGTCCGCCCCAGTAACCGCCCAGTAAACCGATGCTGTTGTGCAGGATCACCGCGACAATCACCACCAGACCAACCGAGGCGATATACGCCGCAGAACCGGCCACTACCGCGCTGATGATCGCCAGAATACAAACCATTGAGAAGGCGGGCAGATAAGGTTCGACCGCTTTCACCACGCGCGGGAACAGATGATGCACAATCAACCCCAGCGCTATTGGGATCACCACAATTTGCAAAATACTGAGCAGCATACCCATCACATCCACCTGGATATGAGCATCGACGTACAGGCGCGTCAGCAGCGGCGTTGCGATCACACCGACCAGTGTTGAGACGGAAGAGATGGTGACAGACAGCGCGACGTCGCCTTTTGCCAGATAGATCATCACGTTCGACGCCGTACCGCTGGCGACGCTGCCGACCAGCACCATTCCGGCGGACAAATCCGGCGGCATTTTAAAGAGCAACGCCAGCAGCCATGCCGCCAGCGGCATCACCAGATAGTGCAGGAAAATCCCTGCGGCGACCGGCGCCGGGCGAGAGAGCACGCGTTTAAAATCATCGAGTTTCAGGTGCACGCCCATGCCGAACATAATCAGCATCAGCAGCGTGGCCACCCACGGGCCGATGGCAATGAACGTGGGCGGGAAGTAATAAGCGAGGACGGAAAGCAGCAGCGCCCATAACGGGAACAGCCGCGTCAGTGTTGCGAGCATGTGAGGAATTCCTTGCGATTGTTGTGTTGTGTTTTTTATAAAAAGGCCGGGTTCGTGCCCGGCCATAGTTATTGTTTATCGTGCTAAGGAATTTTATTCAAACAAATTATGATGCAGCTTCTGTACAACCTGCTCGGCTTCGGCGCCAGGCACCAGGAAGCAGAGGTTATGGCTGGACGCGCCGTAGCAGATCATGCGGATGTTGAACGGGTCGAGCACGCCAAACACCTCTTTCCCCACACCGCAGGCTTTCGACAGCTCATTGCCAATCAGCGCCACCAGCGCCAGATTCTCTTCTACTTCCACGCGGCACAGCGATGACAGCTCGGTCAGCAGCGACTGGGTCAGCAGCGTATCGCCGGTTGACGTTGAGCCGGTGGTATCCAGCGTCAGCGCCACGCTCACTTCCGAGGTGGTGATCAGATCGACAGAGATATTGTGTCGCGCGAGGATGCCGAACACTTCGGCCAGGAAGCCACGGGAGTGCAGCATATTCAGGCTGTGTAGCGTCAGCAGCGTTTGTCTGCGGCGCAGCGCCAGCGCGCGGAACAGCGGTGGATTAGTGGTTTTGTTGCATACCAGCGTACCGCCTGCTTTTGGGTCTTTGCTGGAGCCGACAAACACCGGAATGTCGCTGCGCACGGCGGGTAACAGGGTGGCCGGATGCAGCACTTTCGCGCCAAAAGTGGCCATCTCAGCCGCTTCTTCAAAGGCGATTTCATCAATGCGTTTTGCTGCCGGAACAACGCGCGGATCGGTGGTGTAGATGCCCGGAACATCTGTCCAGATATCCACACGCGAGGCGTGCAGCGCTTCACCCAGCAGGGCTGCCGTATAGTCGCTGCCGCCACGGCCCAGCGTGGTAGTACGGCCTTTGGCTTCGCTACCGATAAAGCCCTGGGTAATGATTAACCCTTCGCTGAGGCGCGGCGCGAGCTGCTGGGCGGAAAGCTCCGCCAGCGCTGCGACATCCGGCTCGGCACGGCCAAAGCGATCGCTGGTACGCATGACTTTACGCACGTCAAACCACTGTGCCTGAACGTTACGTTCACGCAGCACTTCAACAAACAGCAGAGTCGACATTAATTCGCCGTGGCTGACCAGTTCGTCGGTCAGGGCAGTCGAGGTCGCGAGTGAGGCGGCTTCTGCCAGGGTGGTGATATTTTCCAGCAGGCGTTCGATCTCTTCACGAATCACGGAAGGATTCGCCATACGTTCCAGGATATCGAACTGAATTTTGCGGATAGCGTCGAGTTTTACGAAGCGCTCGCTGGCTTCCAGCCCTTCAGACAGGGCAACCAGCAGATTGGTCACGCCCGCAGAGGCAGAGAGAACAACCAGACGGACGCTGGCATCGGCAAGCACCACGTCCGCACTGCGGTTCATGGCATCGTAATCGGCAACACTGGTGCCGCCAAATTTGGCGACAACTAAACTCGTCATAACAACCTCGTGTCAGGGGATCCAATATTCAGCCTTGGCACAAGGGAAGAGCGAAAAACAGGGGTGGCGCAGATAGCAAAACAACTACGTTTTCCCCAGAAGCGCTCCACCTTGCGAAACGCCCGACTGCGAACGTTTCTGGTGACAACCCAGAGGATTCAGCCTCTGTAGCCGATAACGAACGCTGCCAGGCGCTTTGTTATCTCGGCGTTACTCCCCCTCAGGTGTTTTCTTTAGTCTGGCACTTCGAACACCGTGTACCTGGGCAACGCGCCTCTTCTGGCTATTACCTTCGCCTTTCGCGCCGTGGCGGTGTTGGCTGCCTTCACTTACCCCGGTCACTTACCGATGTAAGCTCCCGGGGATGCGCTCAGTTGCCGCCTTGCCACAACACGAAATGCGTTGGTAATACTTACCTTCGCTTGCCGCGCCGTGGCGGTGTTGGCTGCCTTCACTTACCCCGGTCACTTACCGATGTAAGCTCCCGGGGATGCGCTCAGTTGCCGCCTTGCCACAACACGAAATGCGTTGGTAATACTTACCTTCGCTTGCC